>CAZGMC010000066.1:0-23414 GCA_964526565.1 uncultured Mycobacteriaceae bacterium | reverse complement strand
GCCGGGACTGGGCCGCTTCGCTGCGCTCGCGGTGACGGCATGGTGCGGACTGTGGACGACCAGGCCACGGCCGTGCGGTGTCGACGCTGCGTCGCGGTCTCTTCGCAAGAGCCCGGCGCACGGCCGGGTCCGCTGGATGAAAACGTGCGGATGCGGGCCGTCGGCGCGTTGTTTCTTGCTAGCGGAGCGAAGCAATCCAGTCCCGCCGCTGCCCATTGAGAAAATCATGGATCGCGCTTGCGGCGCCGCTGGATTGCTTCGCTCCGCTCGCAATGACGGTTGTTTTCAATGTCACAGCCTCGCTCAAAGTTATAGTATTGCTGAGATGTCCCGGCACAAGCTGGCGCGCTCGGCCCGAACCGCCCCATTCGCGACCGGCGGCCGCGAGGCCCGTGGCAAGTCGCAGGACATGGGTCAACTGCTTGGGCCGTTGGTATCACAAGCCGAAGGCAGGACGTTGATTCGGTCGGCGCCTGCGCGCCAGGCGAAACCGCAGGATCAGCCAGCTCCGGCCGCCGGTACTGGCTTGCGCGCCACGACGATGCGGCCGGTGCGGTTGAGTGCCTTGGCGACGGCGTCGAGGCGGCGCTGTACCGCCTCGCCGGCCAGGGTGACCTCGTCGACCGGCAGCGACAGCACCACCTCGCCATCCTCGACCACCAGCTCGGTGCGCTCCAGCAGGCCGCTGGCGCCGCCGGTCAGGGTGTTGGCCAGGCGCAGCGCGTGGCCCAGCAGCGTGGCCTGGGCCACCCCGTCGGCGTCGAGCAGGTGCAGCGCCGGATCCTCGGCCGGGTCGCCAGCGCCGCCGCCGTAACGCACCGCCAACGCCACCGCCAGGAACACGCGCTCGCCGTGGTCCAGCCCGGCCACCGGCAGGCGCAGCACGCGCAGCCGGGCGTGCTCGGCGCGGTAGTCGGGGTGCTCGGCCCAGCAGATGTCGCTGAGCAGGCAGGCGGCGCGGCGCAGCACCGCCAGCCGGTCGTCTGCCCCACCGGTCGCCCCACCCGTCGCCCCACCGGTCGCCCCGCCGGTCGCCCCGCCCGTCGCCCCGCCCGTCGCCTTGCCGAACAGGCCGGCGGTCCAGTCGGCAATGATCTCGCCGTGGTCGAAGCGGTCGAGCCGGCGGGCGATTTCGGTGCAGGCGTGCAGCAGCGGGTCCTCGGCCTGCTGCTCGCGGGTCAGCAGGTCGAACAGGTGGCCTTCGCGCAGGCCATAGGCGGAGAACACCACCTGGACCGGCTTCAGCGTCTCCAGCAGCGCCTGCAGCACCAGGGCGGCGTAGGGCAGGGTCTCGGCGCGGCGCTTGGCCACCGCCGCCACGCGCTCCAGCGACGACTTGCCCTGGCCGGCGACCAGCCCGGCCAGCTCGGCCATCTCCCGGCCCGGCACGGTGTACTGCTGGATGACGCGCAGCGGGTGCTTGCGGTTAACCATGTGCAGCTTGGCCAGGTTCCGCCAGGCGCCGCCGACGGGGAAGAAGGTGCGGCCGCGGTAGTCGTCCAGCCATTTGCGTCCGGCCAGTTCCTGGTCGATCAGGGCCCGCACCGCCTTGCGCCCGCCAGCCGCGTCCATCAGCCGGAACGGCCCCAGCGGCAGGGTCTCCTGCGGGCCGAGCGTGCCCTTGTCGAGGCCGACCAGCTCCAGCGAGCCGCCGCCCAGGTCGCCCATGACGCCGTCGGCTCCGGGCAGGCCGCACAGGACGCCGAGCGCCGACAGCCGCGCCTCCTCCGCACCGCTGATCACGGTCGGATCGAGGCGGCAGCGGCGCCGCACCTCGTCGGCGAAGGCCGCGCCGTCCGCGGCCTCGCGCACCGCCGCTGTGGCCAGCACATCGACCCGGTCGACGCCCATGCCTTGCAGCAGCCGCGTGAACCGCGCCAGGTTGCCCAGCGCCAGCACCATCCCGTCCGGATGCAGCCGGCCGGTGCGGGCCAGGTCGCGGCCCAGGCCGCACAGCACCTTTTCATTGAACACCGGCATGGGCAGTCGGCACAAACGGTCGTAGACGACCAGCCGGATCGAGTTGGAGCCGATGTCGACGACGCCGACACGGCCCGCCTCACCGGCGGCGCCGGCCGGCCCGATCGGGCGGGTCCGGTACATGGGCGGGGCCCCCGGCGCCGGCTCAGGCGCTCAGCTTCGGGATCAGGCGGGGCGTGCGGTGGGTGTCCTCCAGCGCACTGCCGCGGCCGGACAGGCTGGGATTGGTCATGAAATAGTGGTGGGCGCTGAACGCGTCGCGGCCGGCCGGGACGCGGTGGTAGGTGCCGTCGGAAGCCAGGGTCCAGCTGTTGGCTTCGTCCAGCATGTTGGCCACCATGACCTGCTCCATGACCTGCCGGTGGACGGTCGGGTTCTCCACCGGCACCAGCGACTCGATGCGCTGGTCCAGGTTGCGCGGCATCCAGTCGGCCGACGAAATGAACACCCTGGCACTGGGCGACGGCAGATCGACGCCGTTGGCGAAGCAGACGATGCGCGAGTGCTCCAGGAACCGGCCGACGATGCTCCTGACGTGGATGTTCTCCGACAGGCCGGGCACGCCGGGACGCAGGCAGCAGATGCCGCGCACGACCAGGTCGATGCGCACGCCGGCGCGGGATGCCTTGTACAGCGAGTCGATGATGTCGCCGTCGACCAGCGAGTTCATCTTGGCCCAGATCTGGGCCGGCTTGCCGGCCGTGGCGTTGTCGATCTCCTGCTGGATGTGCGCGACCAGCGCCTCGCGCAGCTGCAGGGGCGCGATCGCCAGCTTCTCGAACTGCGCCGGCCGCGCATAGCCGGTCATGTAGTTGAACAGCTTGGCGGCGTCGCGGCACAGGCCGGGGTCGCAGGTGAAGAAGCTGAGGTCGGTGTAGATGCGCGCCGTGATCGGGTGGTAGTTGCCGGTGCCGTAGTGCACGTAGGCGCGCAGCCCGCCGACCTCGCGCCGCACCACCAGCGACACCTTGGCGTGGCACTTCAGGTTCAGGAACCCGTACACGACCTGGGCGCCGGCGCGTTCCAGGTCGCGCGCCCAGCGGATATTGGCCTCCTCGTCGAAGCGCGCCTTGAGCTCGACCATGGCGGTGACCGACTTGCCGGCCTCGGCCGCCTCGATCAGCGCCGCGACGATGGGTGAGTTCTTCGAGGTGCGGTACAGCGTCTGCTTGATCGCCACCACATTGGGATCGAGGGCGGCCTGTTGCACGAAATGCACCACCACGTCGAAACTCTCGTACGGGTGATGGACGATCATGTCCTTGGCGCGGATGGCGGCGAAGCAGTCGCCGCCGAAGTCCTTGATGCGTTCCGGGTAGCGCGGATTGTAGGGTGTGAAGATCAGGTCCGGGCGGCTGTCGACGATGATCTCCTTGACGTCGGCCAGGCCGATCAGGCCGTCCAGGCAGAACACGTCGTCGGCCGAGACCTTCAGCTCCTTGCGCACGAAGTCGCGCAGCTTGGCCGACATGCGGCAGTCGGCGGTGAGGCGGATGACGCTGCCGCGGCGGCGGCGCTTCAGGGCGGTCTCGAAGGTCTTGACGAGGTCGGCGGCCTCCTCGTCGATCTCCATCTCGCTGTCGCGGATGACGCGGAAGACACCGTGGTCGACGGGCTCGAAGCCGGGGAACAGCCGGTCGAGGAACAGCAGCACCACGTCCTCGAGCAAGCAGTATCGCACCTCCGCGCCGGGCAGGCGGATGAACCGGTCGACCAGACCCGGCAGCGGCACCAGCGCGGTCAGCTCGTCGCCGTCGTCGCGGTTGACGAGCTGCAGCGCCAGGCTGAGGCCCAGATTGGCGATGAACGGGAAGGGGTGGGCCGGGTCGATGGCAATCGGCGTCAGCACCGGAAAGATGTCGTCGAGGAACCGGGATTCGAGCCAGTGCCGGTCGTCGGCGGTCAGCGCGTCACGGTTCAGCACGCTGATTCCCTCGGCGCGGATCAGATTGCGCAGCTCGCGCCAGCAGGCCTGCTGCGCGCTCATCAGCTCGGTGGTGCGGGCGGCAATGGCGGCCAGCTGCTGCGCCGGGGTCAGCCCCTCCTGGCTTTGGGTCTTGACGCCGAGTGCCACTTGCGCCTTCAAACCGGCCACGCGCACCATGTAGAACTCGTCGAGATTGCTCGACGAGATCGACAGGAAGCGCACCCGCTCCAGCAGGGGGTGGCTCGTGTTGTAGGCCTGGTCCAGGACCCGCTGGTTGAAGGCCAGCCACGACAGCTCTCGGTTGATGAACCGGTCCGGCGATTCTGCGTTTATGGTCGGATCCTCGACCAGTTCGGCGGTGCTCACGGATAGCCTCTCGACGTGCGTCTTCGCGTGCGTCTAAATCGGCAGGCCCACGGGTGCCAAGGAGTAAACGTTATATATCGTCCCCGGCCGGAAATCGCCATGGCACGCAAGCGCCGATCTCCCGATGACGCCTCGGAAATTCCGGAGCTGCCTGATAGCGCCATGCGAACGCTCTACGTACTGCGCCACGCCAAGTCCGGCTGGGACGATCCCACGCTGCACGACCACGACCGGCCGCTGGACCTGCGCGGCGAGCGCGCCGCCCTGGTGATGGGCCGCTACATGGCGCAGCGCCGGTTCGTGCCCGACCTGGTGCTGTGCTCCACGGCCGTGCGGGCCCAGCAGACGCGCGCGCTGGCCGCCACCCAGTGGGGGGCGGAGCCGCCGGTCGAATCGGACCGCGACCTGTACCTGACGGGCGAGCGCATGCTGCTGAAGCGGCTGGCGCAGGTGCCGGACGAGGTGCGCGCCGTGCTCTTGGTAGGGCACAACCCCGATCTGCACGATCTGGTCGTGGCTTTGGCCCGCCGCGGCAGCGAGGAACTGCTGGCCGGGCTGGCGGCCAGGTTTCCGACCGCTGCGTTTGCGGCCATCAAGCTGCCGCTGCTGCACTGGAAGGACATCGCCGGCGCCGCCGGCACACTGTTCTGCTACACGGTGCCGAGGGAGCTGGTCTGATCGATGAGCCAAGACACGCTTAGGCTTACGGCGGCGCTGCATTTTGCCGCCATCAAGCACACCGACCAGCGGCGCAAGGGCGACCGCGCCGAGCCCTATTTCAACCACCTCGCCGAGGTGGCGTGGACGCTGGCCCGCCACACCGGCGGCACCGACCCGGATCTCGTGATCGCCGGCCTGCTGCATGACACGCTGGAGGACACCGACACGACGCCGGAGGAACTGGCCGCGGCGTTCGGCGCCGACGTCGCCGCCCTGGTGCAGGAGGTGACCGACGACAGGACCCTGCCCAGGGCCGAGCGCAAGCGGCTGCAGGTGGTCAACGCGCCGCACAAGTCGCCGCGGGCGAAGATGATCAAGATCGCCGACAAGACCTGCAACCTGCGCGCCATCCTGACGAGCCCGCCGGACTGGCCCGAGACCCGTCGGCTGGAATATGTCCTGTGGGCAAGGCAGGTCTTCGACGGCTGCCGCGGCGTCGACGCCGGGCTGGAGGAGGAGTTTCTGGCGTTGTACGAGGAGGGTGTGGCGGCGCTGGGGCCGGGCTGAGACCCGGCAAGACGGACCCGAGAGGGACGGCGAAGGGGGGGCGATCATACGGACTGGAGCCGTCATGCCCCGACTGTCCGCATGCTGGGTCATGCAGTTCGGGGAGTGGGCCGTCACCCCCGCCGCCGGAAACGCCGGCGCAGCAGCGCAATGGTGACCGCCACGGCGATGGCGCCCAGTGTCATCGGGAAGGCGACGACCAGCACCGGCAGCAGGCTGAGCACCAGCAGCACCAGCGCGATCAGCGCCAGCCCCGCCACGCCCATGAGCGCGATGCCGAGGGCGTATTCGAGCAGTTGCCTGGACCTCGTCATACCGGGGCTGCACGCTCCTGCAAGGCTGCAACGATGTCTCCGGGAACCTTCCTGAAAAGAGGCTGAGCCATACCGCTCCTCCAATCCTGCTATCAAATGGTAGCATGATTGCGGTATAAGCGGGATCGAAGAGGCGTTGCAGCAGGAATGGCGGAGCGCCGTCCTGCCATCCGGCGTCACCCGTTGCCGTCATTCCCCGCCGTGCCGCAGCAGGGCGTGGATCGGGTAGCCGGCGCCGCGCTTGACGTGCTTGGTGACGATGTAGCTGTAGTACTTGGCGATGCCGATGTCGGCGGCGAGCAGGCGGTCGATCACCGCCTGGTAGTGTTCGATGTCGCGGGCGACGACGCGCAGGACATAGTCGGCACCGCCGCCGACCGCCCAGCAGTCCAGCACCTCCTCGGCCTCCTGGATGGCCTGCTCGAAGCGCGCGAAGTCGGCCGCGGCGTGGCTCTTCAGGCCGACCTCGACCAGCACGATCGTGGTGCGGACGATGCGTGCCACGTCCAGCTCGGCATGATAGCCGCGGATGTAGCCGGCCGCCTCCAGGCGCTTGACCCGCTCGAAGCAGGCGCTGGGCGACAGGTTGACCAGTTCCGACAGGCGCAGCTTGGTGATGCGGCCCTCGCGCTGCAGGGCCGCCAGGATCTTCAGGTCGAGGGCATCGAGCCGCATCGCGTTCACCGCACCTGATCTCGGCCCTGCCCCCGGCATCGCCGCCGGTCCGCCGCCTAATCGTCCCAGTCGACCGCGATCACCGCCAGACAGTCGCCGCGCTTGATCAGGCCCATGGCGTGGCGCGAGAACACCAGCCCCGAACGCCGCGCATGGTACAGCGCCGGCGGGCGGGCCGGGTCGTTGAAGTCGTGGACGCGGCCGATCGGCTGGCCGATGGTCACCTCGGTGCCCAGGTCGGCCAGGATCTCGAAGATGCCGTCGTGCTCGACGATGACGTAGGAGGTGTCGTCGGGCGTCTGCATCATGCGCGTCGGCGGCCGGCCGAAGGCTTCCGGCGGCACCGGCGCACCGTCCAGCACGGCGAAATGGCGCAGCAGGTTGTCCACGCCGGTATGGGCGATCTGCACGTTGCGCGCCGTCAGCGTGCTCGACCCGCCGAGCTCGGTGGAGATGAAGGTCTTGCCCAGCTCCTCGACCACCGTATCGAGCATGCCCTCGCTGTCGAGCTCGCGCAGCACCAGCCCCAGGGGCGCGCCGAACGCCCTGACCGCCGCCAGGGTGCGGTCGAAATGGGCGGAGTCCTCCAGGTAATGCATGACTGCGGACGGGACGAAGTCCAGGCTGCGCCCGCCGGAGTGCAGGTCGACGACGACGTCGGTCAGCGGCAGCAGCTGGCTGTAGACGTAGTCGGCGATCATCTCGGTGACGCTGCCGTCGCGGCGGCCGGGAAAGATCCGGTTCATGTTGCCGCCGTCGATCGGCGACAGCCGCGTTGCCGCCCGCACCGCCGGCAGGTTCAGCGCCGGCACGATGATGACCCGGCCTTGCACGGCCGCCGGGTCCAGCTCGCGGGCCAGGTTCATCAGGGCGGCCGGCCCCTCGTACTCGTCGCCGTGGGAACCGCCGGTGAACAGCACCGTCGGCCCGATGCCGTGCTTGATGCAGATGACCGGCACCTGGATCGAGCCCCAGGCCGACTCGTTGCGCGAGTAAGGCACCGTCAGATAGCCGTACTGCTTGCCGTTGGCGCCCAGGTCGATGTTGATCGTCACCCGCGACGGCTTGTGCGTCGCCGTCAGCTCCACCACCGCATGCCCGGCCACGGCCCGCCTCCGCCTGCCTTTGTGGTCACACCGTCATGATGGACGGCGCCGGCCGAGCCGCAAGGCCGGTCGGCGCCTTGGTCGCTTAACGTCAGCGTGAGCTGGGTCAGCCGCCGCTGCTCTCTTCGCCTTCGCCAGAGCTCTCGCCGCCGGTCATGGACTCGCCCTCGGCGCCGAGGTCGGTCTCCAGCGCCTCGATCTCGGCGTTCAGGCCGTCCAGGATCTCCTGGGCGTCGCCGCCGACCATCTCGACGTACTGCTCGCGCACCGCCTGGGCCCGCTCCTCGAATGCCGCCCGCTCGTCGGGCGTCAGCTCGATCATGACCATCTCCGGCTTGGCCTCGCGGATCATCTCGAGGCGCTCCTGATTGTACTGCTCCTGCGTCTCGAAGATGTAGTCGGCCATGTCCGCGACGACGCCATCAAGCAGTTCGCGGTGCTCGTCCGACAGGCCCTCGAACCAGTCGGCGCCGGCCACCACGGTGGTGACGAACTGCTGCTGGCCAGCCCAGATCATGTAGTCGGTGACCTCGTAGAAGCCCATCTCCTCAATGGCGAAGATCGGGTTCACCTGGCCGTCGATCATGTTGAGCTGCAGCGCGCCGTAGACCTCTGCATAGGCCAGCGGCGTCGGGCTGGCGCCGAACGACTCATAGGCCGTGACCAGCATCGGCGACACCATGGTGCGCATGCGGAAGTTGGCGAAGTCGTCCGGCGAGCGGATCTCGCGGTTGGTCGTCCAGACCATGTCGCCCTCGGGGTACATGGTCAGCAGTTCCAGCCCGCTCTGGCGCAGGGCGTCGGCGATCGGACCGTAGATGATCGGGCTCTCGGTCAGCAGCCGCTGGTTGACCTCGTTGTTCTGCGACAGCAGGTACGGGATCGAGAACACCTGGATCTCCGGCACCAGCGTGCCGAGGTGACCCGGCGAGGCGTGGGTCAGCTGGACGATGTCGTCGATCGCCTGCTCGGTCAGCTCGTCCGAGGTGCCCAGCGCGCCGTAGGGATAGACGGTCACGGTGACGTCGCCGCCGGAGCGCTCCTCGATCAGGCGCTTGAACTCCTGGGCGTAGGCATCCTGCACGCTGCCCTCGATCTCCTCCAGCGCGAACCGCCATTGCTCGGCGGCGGCCGGCAGGGCCATGCCGACGGCCAGCGCCGCCGCGGCAAGCGCGGCCAGGCGGGGGGTAGGGACTGTAATGGTCATGGTGAGGCCTTCCCTGGTCGGTTTGCGGTTGTTGTCGTGGCCGGGCCCGCCCCTTTTTGCCCCTCAAGGGCATCGCGGCTGGCATGCCGGCAGCGAATGGCCTATCAATGGCCTCGGCTGAAAGAATGCTAGTTTGCCTTTTGATCCGTATCAAGCCGACAATTGATACATGCCAATCTGGCTGCCCGACCTGACCCGCCAGTCCGGCCCGCGCTATCAGGCGCTGACCGCCGCCATCGCCGAGGCGATCGCGGCCGGCACGCTGAAGCCCGGCGACCGCCTGCCGCCGCGCCGCGACCTGGCCGAGCGGCTGGGCCTGAGCGTCAGCACGGTGACCAGCGCCTATGTCGAGGCCGAACGGCGCGGCCTGGTCACCGGCGAGGTCGGCCGCGGCACCTATGTGCTGCCGCCGTCGGCCAATGGCGAGCCGCGCTGGTTCACGGAGGGCCGGCCGGCCAACCTGATCGACCTGTCGGTGTGCCGGCCGTGCGTCGACCCGCTGCACGTGGAACGGCTGCGCTCGGTGCTGGCCGCCCTGGCCGAGGCCGACGACTTCGCCTGGATGCTGGCCTGCCGGCCGGTGATCGGCCTGGAGAAGCACCGCCAGGCGGCGGTGCGCTGGCTGGCTCGCCTCGGCGTGGCGGCGCGGCCGGAGCAGGTGGTGCTGACCAATGGCTGCGCCCATGCCCTGACCGTGGCGCTGGCGACGCTGACCGAGCCGGGCGACGGCGTCGCCACCGAGGCGCTGACCGACCACGGCCTGATCTCGCTGGCCAGCGTGCTGCACTTCCGGCTGGTGCCGCTGGCCATTGACGACCACGGCATCGTGCCCGAGTCCTTCGCCGCCGCCTGCCGCGACGGCACCATCAAGGTGCTGGTGACGACGCCTATCCTGAACAACCCGACGGTCGCCCTGATGCCGGAGGACCGGCGGCGCGAGATCGCCCGCATCGCCCGCGCCCACCATGTCTGCATCGTCGAGGACGACGTGTTCCGGCCGCTGCTGGCCGAGCCGCCGCCGCCGATCGCCGCGTTTGCGCCGGAGCTGACGCTGTACGTGACCAGCTTTACCAAGGCGGCGCTGTCGGGGCTGCGCACCGGCTATCTGGTGGCACCGGAGCCGATGGTGATGCGCCTGGTGGCGCGGGTGCGGACCACGTCGTGGATGGCGACGCCGGCGGTGGCCGAGATCGCCGCGCGCTGGATCGACGACGGCACCCTGGCCGAGCTGGTCGCCTGGCAGCGGCGCGAGCTGTCGTGGCGCCAGCAGCTGGTCCACGGCCTGCTCGGCGACCAGGACCACGTCGCCCACCCGACCGGGATCAACGTCTGGCTGCGCCTGCCGCCGCCATGGCGGGCCTCGGCCTTCGTCGAGCACGCGCGGCTGGCCGGCGTGGCGCTGATCGCTCCAGAGCCGTTCATCGTCGGCCGCGCCTTCGAGCCGCACGCGGTCCGCCTCAGCGTCGGCACCCCGCGCACCCGCGTCCAGCTGGAACAGGGCCTGCGCCTGGTGCGCGACCTGCTCTCCCGGCGGACCGAGCCGGTGCCGATCGACATCTGAGGGGCGCGCGCCCCCCGCCGCGGCTCGCCGGCGCCTATCCGGTGCGAGAGGCGGTGGCGGCATGGCCGATGACGTCGCCCCGCCCGGCCCTCATGCCGCCGAGCGGGTGGCGAAGAAGCGGGCGGCGGGGCCATCGCCGGTGAACAGGTCGGCGGGCGGGCCGGCTTCCAGGATGCGGCCGTCCTGGACGTACCAGAGCAGGTCCATGCGGCGGGCCAGGTCGAGGTCGTGCGTCACCAGCAGGCAGGTCGCGTCGGTCCGGCGGACCAGGCGCTCGACCAGGGCGGGGCCGTCGGCGTCCAGGGCGTCATCGGGCTCGTCGAGCAGCAGCAGCCGCGCCCCGGACAGCGCCGCCCGCGTCAGCAGTACGCGGCGCGCCTCGCCCGACGACAGGGTGCGGCCCGCCTCGCCGATCCGGCCGTCCAGGCCGCCCAGACGCGCCACCACCGCCGCCAGGCCGAACGCTTCCGCCGCGGCGCGGATCGCCGCGTCGTCCGGCCTGTACGCACCGCCCATGGTCAGGGCGCGGCGCAGGCTGCCCGCCAGGATCGGCGAGCGGGCCCCGACGAAGGCGATCGTGCGGCGGCGCTCTGCCGCGCCGAGGCTGGCGGGCGGACAGCCGCCGAGCGTGACCGCGCCGCGATCCGGCCGGTCCAGCCCGGCCGCCAGACCGAGCAGCGTGGATTTGCCCGAGCCGTTGCCGCCGACGATGGCAATCTTCCGCCCGGCCGGCGCCTCGATGTCGATGTCGGTGAGGACGCCGGCCGCGACCCCGGCAAAGCGCAGGGCGGGCGGGGCGTCGGGCAGCGGCGTGCCGGGGGCGGCACGGGGGCGGCCCAGCGTCGGCGCCGCCAGCAGTCTACGGCACTTGTCGCGCGCCGCCACCCAGGCACGGTGCCGGTCCCACACCCCGGCCAGGTCGCGCATCGGCTGGATCATCAGGCCGACGGCGGCCAGGGCGCCGGCCGCCTCGCCGGCCGGCGCGCCGCTCAGCAGCGCGACCAGGAACACCAGCGCGGCCGCCACCCCGGACACCGCGTCCGGCACCGCGCGCAGCACCGCGGCGGCCCGCGCCCGGTCCAGCGCCGAGGCGACCAGCGTCTCGGTGCGACGGGCCAAGTGCGCCCTCTCCGTGCGGGTGCGGCCGAGCAGGCGCAGCTCGGGGGCGTGCGGGATGCGCTCGGTCATGTCCGCGGCCAGCCGCGCCCGCCGCGCCCGCAGCCGGCGGTGCGCCGGTCCCAGCCGTGGCCCGGCCAGGGCCATGACCGCCACGCCGAGGGCGATCGGCCCGGCGGCGGCCAGCCCCAGGTCCGGGTTGAGCAGGAACAGGACGCCGGTGGCGACCGGCAGCACGATGCCGGCCGACACCAGGCGGGCGATCCCCAGGCTGACCCACCCGCGCACCGCGGCCAGATCGCCGACGAACCGCATCGCCAGCCCGCCGCTGCGCCGGTCGGCGACGGCGCGCGCCGGCATCCGGCCCAGGTGCAGGAACAGCTTCAGGCGCAGCGATGCGGCATAGTGCTGGCCGACCCGTTCGGCCGCCACCCGCTCGGCCACGCGCAGCCCGGCGATGGCAAGGCCGGCCAGCGCAAGCAGCCCCAGGGCGGCCAGGGGCAGGGCAGCCAGGTCCGGCGGGATGTCGGGCGGCACGCCGGCCCGGGCGCCGAACGCCGCGAACACGTCACGGGTGGCGAACGCTGCCATGCCGGCGGCGGCGGCCTGCCCCAGCGCCAGGGCGGCGATCAGGGCAATGACGCGGCCGCGGCCTTCGTCCCGGATCCGTGGCAGGGAGCTCATGCCGTCCCTCCGCTCGCGGCCGTCACTGGACCGGTCCCTCTTCGGCAAGTACCAGCCGGTCCAGGCCGCCGTGCTGCACGCAGTCGGGAAAGTCGTGACCGCAGCCGGGCAGCACCGTCAGGCCGACACGTGGGGCAATGCCGCGGCTGTGTGCCGCCTCGCCCAGCGCCGCCACCCATCGCCGTGCCCGCGTGATCCGATCCGTGCCCTGCCGGCGGTCGATGTCGGGGCCGCGGCGCAGGTTCGGATCGGCAAGGCGATCCTCGGCACCGACACAGACCCGGATCGGCAGGCCCAGGAACGTGTCGAGCCCAGCGGCGAACCATGGTCCCCAGTCGTGCCGCGATCCCGGCCGCGTTCCCACTCCATACGGAAAGGCCGCGTCGTCGGGAAAGGTGTACCAGCCGGCGGCGGCCACGGTCAGCCGCCGCACCAGATCGGGATAGAGCATCGCGAACCGGTGCGCGAACTGCGCCCCGCCCGAATAGCCGGCGAGGTCGAAGCTCGGCGTCCGCCAGATGCCCCTCGATCGCAACTCGCCCATCAGGGCGAGCAGGGCCAGGTCAGCGCGGCCCTTGTGCACGACCTGCTGATAGCGCGGCCAGTCGTGCGCGTCGAACAGCGGCGCGATGACGGCGCGGCCCAGCGCGGCGGCGCGCGCCGCATACCGCACCGCCTGATCGCGGGCACCGCGACGGATCCCGTGGATCGCGACCAGCGGCGGTGCCTCAGGGGAGAGTCGGGGCGGCAGCGCCAGCCAGCAGGCCGGCGCCCCGCGGCCCTTGGCGCCGCGGAACAACCGCGTGAAGGGGGATGCCGGTGGCGGCGCCCCGTGGCGGACGGCGGGATCGGGCATCGGCCCCGTCATCCTCAGGCGGCCACGCCAGCCAGCGCCGCGGCGCGGGCGCGGGGCAGCACGTCGAAGATCATGTGAATGCGATCCTGGTCGCCGTCGTTGAAGGCCTCGTGGACCTGCTTGTTGTCGAACCACCACAGCTCGCCTTCGTGCATGCGCACCTCCTCGTCGCCGGCCTTCAGCCACGAGCCCAGCGACGAGCGCAGCACGAGGTGAAACCGGTCGCGCACCCGGTAGTACTCGCCGCGATCGATGTGCGGATAGACGCGCCGGCCCGCCGGCAGGCACACGATCTTCGCCCGGCCCAGCGCGCCGTCCTGGTCGCGGGCGACGGTCTGCAGGAACTCGCAGGCCCGCGGATGGCGCGCCGCTCCGGACGTCCAGCGGCTCTCGTGCACGTCGCACCGCCTGCGCTCGCCGATCGCCGACTTGCGCAAGCCGCGCAGCGGGATGGCCAGCGCCTCGCGTTGCACCGCGATCTTGTCCTGGCGGCCCGTCGATGCGTCCCAGGCGTCGCCCACGGCGGCGATCTCGTCGAGGAACGGGTGCGGGTCGATGCCCGAAGCGATGCGCCGGAAGTGTTTCATGGCAATCTCCTGTAAGGTTGGGCGCAGAATGGCCGGCCACCGGTGCAGGGCCGGGGCAGCACCGCCCTGACCGCCAGCCGCGGACACAAGTGGAGCTAGGTCAGGACCGCAGCTCACCAAGCAAGTTCCGGAGTTTTAATAGTTCTTTCGGCAGGCGTTCATGCCGGTGCAGACATCGGTTCATCCGCAATTCAGGCGACATTCATCTTCAGTGCTTCGCCTCGTGCCGCGAAGGGCGGCCCGCGACGGTAATCGGGTGCATCGCTCTGCACATGTTTTCATGCGCTGTTCATGATACTGTCAGTGCGTCTTCATCGGCGCGTCAGGCCGCGCTCAGCCGCCGCGGCGATCTCCCGGTCACGACATCCTCGTCAAGTGGCATGCGGCGCCGGCGCTCTGGTCGGGTACCGCCGCATCGGGAGACAGACATGGACGCAAGCGCCATTTCCAGTGACATCCTGTCGGATGACGTCCTGAATCGTGCCAAGTGGGCGTTCACGACACGCCGAGTCGTGCCGGGCCTGCCGTGCCGGCTGGTCACCGCCGTGGACGGCGCGGCGCCGGGCGACCTGCTGCTGGGCCGCGTCGCGGCGCTGGGTCAGCACAAGGGCCTGCACCTGCGCACCGGCCGTCGGGCCGCGCTGTACGCCGGCGACCTGGTGGTCGTGTGTGCCGGCGCCCGCTATGCCCCCGACCAGTTCAATGCCGACGCGAAGATCGCCGAGGATGGCTGTGACCTGGTCGCCGCCGGTGGCATCGCCGGCACGGTGCGGGCGAGCCACGCCAGGATGGCCGTGCCGACGCGGCTGACGCCGCTGGGCCTGCTGGCCGATGCCGAGGGGGATGTCATCAACGTCGGCGCCTTTGCCCTGCCGCCGGTGCCGGCGGTCGGCGACCTGCCGGTGTTCGCCGTCCTGGGCACCACCATGAACGCCGGCAAGACGACCACCGCGACCGCCCTGGTCCAGGGCCTGAGCCGCGCCGGCCTGGCGGTCGGCGCCGCCAAGGTCACCGGCACCGGCGCCGCCGGTGACTTCTGTGCCCTGGAGGATGCCGGCGCGCGCTTCGTCGTCGATTTCACCGACGCCGGCCATGCCACCACCTGCGGCCTGGATACGCCGGCGCTGGAGGACATCGTCACCCGCCTGACCGGCCACCTGGGTGCACAGGGCGCCGAGGCCGTGGTGATCGAGATCGCCGACGGCGTGTTCCAGGCGGAAACCGCGGCGCTGATGCACGCGCCTGCGTTCCGGCACCTGGTGGATGGCGTCCTTTTCGCCGTTGCCGAGGCGATCGGGGCGGTCGCCGGGTCGCGGATGCTGCGTGAGGCCGGCCTGCCGCTGGCCGGGGTCAGCGGCCTGATCTGCGCCTCGCCGCTGGCCACCGCCGAGGCCGCGCTGCTGCTCGACGTGCCGATCCTGTCCCCTGCCGAACTGGCCGACCCGGCGGCCGCGGCCGCCCTGATCGGGCGCCATGCGCCGGCCAAGGCCGCGACACGCCGTCCGGCCGAGCCGCGGTGCGGGGACCCGGCACTGGCGGCATGACCGGACGGCGCATTCGCTCCCGTCCCGCCGGTGCAAACGGCTGGCCGGGCCCGCTTCGGGCGGGTCCGGTCGTGCCCGTTGCCGCTGCGCCGCTGATCGGCCGGACGGAGCACGGCATGGGAATCTCCACGGGGTTCATTGAAATTCAGAGCCACATTGTCATCATCATTTGCCCATAAAAGGTCACACATATACCAGGAACCACCAACCTATTCTTGAAAGGAACGGGCGCGTGCGATGGACAACATCATGTATCGCACCAAATTGCTGCTTGCCTTCGTTGCGCTACTCGGGCTGAGCCTGGCCGGAGCCGCTGCATCTTTCTGGGGCGCGCAGCAGTCCCGCTATCACCTGGAACGCAGCCGTCTGGCACACGAGGTCCTGGAGGGACACCTCCGGTTGTCGTCGGAGACCTACAAGCTGTTCAAGCAGTTCGCCGACATGATGCTGATCGGCGACGCTGTCGGCGGAGTGGACGAGGCCGCCGCCCGCGAGCGGCTGCGCGCCGAAATCTCGCGGTTGCGCGACCTGATCGCCACAGAGGTGGCCTTTGTCGAAGACGACGAGCGCGAGTCGGAAAAGGATGAACTCGACCGGCTCGCCCGGATCGAACGACAGATCGATCAGGTGCTGGCCGGGTTCGCGGCGGTCCGCACCCTGATCGCGGACGGCCGGCCGGCAGAGGCCTGGGCGATGCTGAGCGGCATCCTGGAGCACAGCATCGACACCGCCTTCAACGACCTGATCGATGCCGCCATCGCCAGCGAGAGCGCCGAGGTCGAGGAGACCAATGCCGCGGCGGACGCCCTGACGCGCAGCCTCAGCCGGTTCGCCGAGGCCAAGGCGGCGGCGGCGGTGGTGCTGACCCTCGCCGCGCTCTTTCTGCTGCGCCGCCGGTTGCAGGGGCCGATCCGTGGCCTGCTGTCGGGCACGCGGGCGCTGGCCGACGGCGATCTGGACCATCGCATCGCCGTGGCCGGGCGCGATGAGTTCTCCGAAGTTGCTCTGCAGTTCAACCGCATGGCCGCAGACCTTCAAGCAAAACAGCGGGCCCTGACCGAGGCGCGCGACCGGCTGGAGCAGACCGTGGCCGAACGCACGGCCGAATTGCGCGCCGCCAACGCGGCCCTGGAGCGCGCCGACGCGGCCCGCCGGCGCTTCTTCGCCGACATCAGCCACGAGCTGCGCACGCCGCTGACGGTGATCCGCGGCGAGAGCGAGATCGCGCTGCGCGGCGGCGACCGGCCGGTCGAGGAGTACCGGACTGCGCTGCACCGCATTGTCGAGCAGTGCGACCACACGGCGCGGCTGGTTGACGATCTGCTGTTCATTGCCCGCGCCGACGCCGGGGAACCACGCATCACCTGGCAGGCGGTGGCGCTGGCCGGGCTGATCGAGCGGGTCTGCGCCGACGCCATGGTCTTGGCCGACGGCAAGGCGGTATCGGTGCAGCTCCGGTGCGCGGTCAACGGCGCCGTCGTGTCCGGTGATCCCGACCGGCTGCATCAGCTGTTCGTCATCCTGCTCGACAACGCGATCCGGTACTCCCATCCGCACGGTACGGTGACGGTGGATGTCGGCGCCGGTCCGGCCGGCGTCGTGGTGTGCATCCGCGACGAGGGGATCGGCATCGATGCCGACGAGTTGGATCGCGTGTTCGAGCGTTTCTACCGCGGCGACGACGCCGCGGCCCACCACGGCGCCGGGTCCGGCCTGGGCCTGCCGGTGGCCAAGGCCATCGCCGCAGCCCACGAGGGCAGGATTGTTCTCGACAGCCGCCCCGGCGCCGGCACCACGGTCAGCGTGACGCTGCCAGCGGTGCGCAACCTGCGGGCCATCGCATGACTCTGCTGCTGCTGATCGAGGACGACACCCGCGTCGCCGACTTCCTGGCGCGCGGGCTGAAGGCGGAAGGCCATGGCGTGACCGTGGCCCGCACCGGGCCGGAGGGTCTGGAGCACGGCCGCACCGGCGCGTTCGAGGTCATCGTGCTGGACCTGATGCTGCCGCGCATGCACGGGCACGAGGTGTGCCGGGAGCTGCGTTTGGCCGGGCTGACCACGCCGGTGCTGATGCTGACCGCCCTGGGGTCGGTCGAAGACAAGGTGGACGGCCTGCGCCTGGGCGCCGACGACTACATGACCAAGCCGTTCGCCTTCGACGAGCTGCTTGCCCGCATCGAGGCCCTGGCGCGCCGCAACCGCGGCTTTGCCGGCCGGCCGACGCGGCTGCAGGCAGGCGGCCTGACCTTCGACCGCGACAGCCTGGAGGTGCACCGCGAAGGCCGCCGCATCGAGCTCACCGCCAAGGAGCTGGCCATTCTGGAGCTGCTGATGAGCGCACCCGGCAAGGTGTTCAGCCGGGCGCGGATTCTGGCCAATGTCTGGGGCAGCGACGCCGACCCGCTGACCAATGTGGTGGACGTCTACATCGCCCGCCTGCGCCGCAAGATCGACCGCGATGGCGCACCCGCGCTGATTGCCACCGTGCGCGGCTATGGCTACAAGCTGGCAGCCGGCCAGGAGACGGGAGTTGAATGACAGCGGCACGCGGGAACGCGTTTTTCGCCTTTTTGACCACGATGCAGGCCTGCCCCGCTCACTCCTTCACGATCAGCCGCCGCGGCACGTTGGCGAAGGGGCGGGCGCCGGTCTCGGTGATGTGCACGCACTCGCTGATCTCGATGCCCCAGTCGTCCATCCAGATGCCGGGGATGATGTGGAAGGTCATGTTCGGCCTGAGCACCGTGCGGTCGGTCGGGCGCAGGCTCATGGTGTGTTCGCCCCAGTCGGGCGGGTAGTTGAGCCCGGTCGAGTAGCCGATGCGCGACTCCTTGACCAGCCCGCCGCGGGCGATGGTGCGCCGCCACGCCGCCTCGACCTCCTCGCAGGTGGCGCCGGGGCGGGCAGCGTCGATGGCGGCATTCAGGCCCTCGACCACGACTTGGGCGGCGTCGGCCAGCTTCTGCGGCGGCCGGCCCAGGAACACGGTGCGCGCCATCGGGCAGTGGTAGCGGCGATAGCACGCCGCCAGCTCCATGATGGTCGCCTCGCCGGACACGAATGGCTTGTCGTTCCAGGTCAGGTGCGGCGTTGACGTGGCGATCCCGGTCGGCAGCATCGGCACGATCGAGGGATAGTCGCCGCCGAACTCGGCGGTGCCGCGCACCTGGGCAGCCATGATGGCGGCGACCGCATCGCACTGGCGCACCCCCGGCGCCACCGCCTCGACGGCGGCGGCCATGACCTGCTCCAGGATGCGCGCCGCCCGCTCCATGAAGGCGATCTCGGCCGGCGACTTGACGGCGCGCACCCAGTTGACCAGCAGGTTGGCGTCGACGAAGCGGGCATCGGGCAGGCCGGCCTGCAGCGCGGCATGGCCCTGGGGCGACAGGTAGTAGCTGTCCATCTCCACGCCGAAGGTGCGACTGCCCCAGCCGCGCCGGCGCAGCACCTCGGCGACCTCCTCCATGGGGTGGCGGCCGTCGCGGTGCAGGCAGTCGTCGGCGTAGCCGTGGATGTTCTCCGGATGCAGGTAGGTGGTAACCTTGGCGCCGTTGGCGTCGATGCCGCGGCCGATCCACAGTGCCGGGTCGTCGAGCGGCAGGGCCACCACCTGCGGCACATAGAACGACCAGCCGTCGTAGCCGATCAGGTAGTTCATGTTGGCCGCGTCGGTGACCAGCAGCACGTCGATGCCGCGCTCGGCCATGCGCCGGCGGGTGGCGACGATGCGCGCGGCGTACTCGGCCTCGCCGAAATACGGGAACGGCCCGTCGGCGGCCAGCCGGTGCCAGCTCCAGCCCAGCGGTTTCTCGCCGGTCAGCGACGGGTCCCAGTCCCGTGTCATCGTCATGGAGGTGCTTTCCCGGTTCCGGTCAGGTCTCGAAGGTGGTGCCGAAGCCGCGCTCGGCGGCGAGCGCGAAGGCATGGCGGGCGATCGCCGTGTCCTGGACGCCGGTGCCGGTGAGATCACAGACGGTGACCTCATCGTCGCGGGTCCGGCCCGGTGCCTGGCCGGCGCAGATGGCGCCCAGCTCCGTCACCGGGAAATCCTCCGGCACCGTGCCGGCGGCGATCGCGTGGTGCAGCTCGCCGAGGCGGGCGGCCTGGGCGCGGCTGTCGCAGACATAGCGGTCGGCGCGGGTCAGCACCGCCGGCTCCAGCTCGTTCTTGTCTTCCGAGTCCGAGCCCATGGCGGTGATGTGCAGGCCGGGGTGCAGCCAGTCGGCGCGGACCAGCGGCGCGCGTGCCGGGGTCGTGGCGACCACCACGTCACTGTCGCGCACCGCCGTCTCGGCGCTGCCGGCGACCGCAGCGGCGATGCCCAGCCGTCCCGCCAGGTCATCGGCGCAGGCCTGGGCACGGGTCGCGTCGCGCGCCCAGACCAGCACGCGGTGGATCGGCCGGACCAGCGCCAGCGCCTCGACCTGCAGCCGCGCCTGCACGCCGGCGCCGAGCACGCCGGCCAGCGTCGCGTCCGCCCGCGCCAGGTGCTTCGCCGCAACGGCGCCGGCGGCGGCGGTGCGCACGTCGGTCAGGTAGCCGTTGTCGAGCAGCAGCGCCTCGGCCAGGCCGGTGCGGGCGCTGAGCAGCACCATCAGGCCGTTGACGCTGGGCAGGCCCAGCTTCGGGTTGTCGAAGAAGCCGGGGCTGATCTTGATGGCGAAGCTGTCCAGGCCCGGCACATAGGCCGTCTTGACGTCGACCTCGCCATTGTGCCCGGCCACGTCGAGGCGGAGGATCGGCGGCATCACCACGCCGCCGCCGGCCAGGGCGGCGAAGGCGCGCTCCACCACGCCGACCGCATCGCCGTCCAGGCGCACGCAGTCGCGCAGCTCGCGCTCGGTCAGGATGCGGATGGTGGTCATGCGGCATGCTCCCCCCAGCCCGTCCAGGTGCCGGTCACGACCGCGGTGAACAGCGTCATGTCCACGTTGGCGCCGCTCAGCAGGCAGGCGACGTGGCGGCCGAGCGGCCCGGCCCGCCCGGTCAGCAGCGCGGCGATGCCGACGGCGCCGCCGCCCTCGACGATCTGGCGCTCCTGCCAGTAGGCGTGGCGCATGGCGGCGGCGATCTCGTCCTCGCCGACCAGGACCAGGTCGTCCAGCAGGTCGCGGACCAGGGCGAAGGTGTGAGCATTGTCCAGGCCGATGCCGCCGCCCAGGCTGTCGGCCAGGCTCTGCTCCTCGGCCACCGCCACCGGATGGCCGGCGCGCAGGCTGTGGTACATGGCCGGGCCGCGCTCCATGGAGATGCCGACGACGCGCGCGTCCGGCCGCGCCGCCTTGACTGCCAGGGCGATGCCGGCGACCAGCCCGCCGCCGGAGACCGGCACCAGCACGGTGTCGAGCTCCGGCAGGTCCTCCAGCAGCTCCAGGCCGATCGTGCCCTGGCCGGCGACCACATGCGGGTCGTCGAACGGCGAGATCAGCACCAGGCCGTCCTCGTCGGCCAGCCGGCGCGCCTCGACCTCGGCCTCGTCCTGGCTGGCGCCGTGGATGCGGATGTCGGCGCCCAGCGCCCCGATTCCCTCGACCTTGTTGGCCGGCACCAGGTGCGACATGCACACCACGGCGCGCACGCCCAGCCGGCTGGCGGCCAGCGCCACGGCGCGGCCGTGGTTGCCGGTCGACACGGTGACCACCCCGCGGCCGCGCTCCGCCCCGGTCAGGGCGGCGACGCGGTTGGTGGCACCGCGCAGCTTGAAGGCGCCGGTGTCCTGCAGCGTCTCCAGCTTCAGCCAGACATGCGCACCGGTTGCCGCCGACAGGGCCGGCGACGGCACCAGCGGGGTGCGCCGCACCAGCCCGGCGATGGCCTTGCGGGCGCGGTAGACGTCGCCCAGGGTCACGGTCCCGCTCATAGCCGCAGCAGCCTGCCATAGCCGTCGATCGGCCGGTCGCAGCCGGCCAGGCGCAGGGCATGCCACAGCAGCGCCTGGTGGCTGGTCACCACCGGCCGGCCCAGCGCCCGCTCCAGCGGCTCGATCGCCGGCCAGGCGCGCAGCGCGGTGCACGACACGAACAGGGCGTCGGCTGGCGCCGCCCGGCCCAGGTCCAGCCCGGCGCGGACCACGTCGTCCGGCGGTATGCGGGCCATGTCGCTGTCGCTCTCCAGGTCGAACGAGGCCATCGCGGTGACGGTGATCGCGCGGGCCTTGAGGTAGCCGGCCATGGCCCGGTCGACCTCCTCGATGTACGGGGTCAGCAGGGCCACGCGGCGCACGCCGAGCCGGTCGAAGGCGGCCAGCGCGCCGGTGATCGGCGCCGTGCACGGCACGCCCGGCCGCACCGCGCGGATGCGGCCGAACACCGCCGCCTCGCCCAGCGCGACGATCCCCGAGGTGCAGCCATAGGCGATGCAGCCGAGCTCAGTGTCCTCCGGCAGCAGCGCCGCCGCCCCGGTCAGGCCGTCGGCCATCAGGCGCAGATTGGCCGTGGTCGTGGGATTGCGGTTGGCCAGCCGGGCGGTGAACCAGACCACGTCGTCCGGCGCCATGGCGCGGAACGCCAGCTCCGTCGCCTGGTCGGTGGACAGCAGGACCAGGCCCAGCCGTGCCGCCGGCCTCGATCCGTCGTCCAGGGTGCACGGCGCCACCGTCCGCTGCGGTGCGGTGCCGGCATCGGCGGCAGGGGAGCCGTGAGCGCGCATCGGGCCGGCCTATTTGACGATGATGCAGGTGCAGTCGGCGATGTGGCTCACCTTCTGCGACACGCTGCCGAGCATGAACGCCGTGATGTCGCCGAGGCCGCGATTGCCGAGCACGATGGCGTTGGCGTCGTGCTCCTTGGCGAAGGCGACGATGGTGCGGGCAATGGGCCCGTGGCTGACATGGGTCTCCACCTTCTCCGCGCCGCGGTCGCGGGCCCAGCGGGCGGCCACCTCCACCACCTCCGTGGCCATCTCGTGCAGGCCGGTATTGGCCGGCTCTGGGTGGAGCTGCGGCCGGACCATGGAATGGCTGCTGTCCGGCATGCGCAACGGCCGGTAGACGGTCAGCAGCAGCAGGCGCGAGCCCGCCAGCCGGGCCAGATCGACCGCGTAGTCGATGGCCTTGTAGGAATGGTCGGAGCCGTCCACCCCGACCACGATCCGCTCCAGCATGCCTCCTCCCCATTCGTTTGTTCGTTGCGTCTGCCGTCGGCGCCGGCCTCAGCGGCCGAACGCTAGGTCGCGCAGGAACAGCGCGATCTGCGGGAAGAGGATGATCAGCGCCGACACGCCGATGAGCATGATGATGAACGGCGGCGTGCCGCGGATCACCTCGAAATAGGGCCGCTTGAACACGGCGATCGCGGTGAAGATGTCGCAGCCGAACGGCGGCGTCGCCGAGCCGATCGCCGCCTGCAGGGTGACGATGACGCCGACCAGCACCGGGTCGATGCCGGCGGCGTCGACGAACGGTGCGAAGATCGGCGTGAACACCAGGATCACGACGATCGGATCGACGAACATGCAGCCGATGAAGAAGGCGATGGCGATCGCCACCAGCAGCATGGTCGGGCTGGCGTCGGCCAGGCCCAGGCCGCCCAGGATCGCCTGCGGGATCTGCGCGAACGAGATCGTCCACGAAAAGGCCGCGCCGGCCGCCACCAGGATGAACACGACGGCGGTGATCAGCCCGGTCGACATGGCGATGTCCGGGATCTCGGTGATCTTGACCGAGCGGAAGATCACCACCTCGAGCAGCAGGGCGTAGAGCACCGAGATCGCCGCCGCCTCGGTCGGGCTGAAATAGCCGCTGTAGATGCCGCCGATGATGATCACCGGAAAGCCCAGCGGCAGCAGCGCCTTGCGCACGGCCAGCCCGCGCTCGGGCCAGGTCGCCCTGGGCTGGGTCGGCGTGCCCTCGATGATCGCCTTGATGTAGCAGTACACCGAGAACAGCAGCAGGATCAGCAGGCCCGGCCCGATGCCGGCGATGAACAGCTCGCCGATCGAGGCGCCGGCGACGACGCCATAGATGATCATGCCGATCGACGGCGGGATCAGCAGGGCCACGTCGCTGGCGTTGATGGTCAGGGCGATGACGAACGGGTCCTTGTAGCCGTTCTGCAGCATGCGCGGGCGCAGCGGCCCGCCGATTGCCACCACCGTCGCCTGGGTCGAGCCCGACACCGCCCCGAACAGCGTGCAGCTCGCCGCCGTGGTGATGGCCAGGCCGCCGCGCACGTGGCCGACGAAGCGCATGACCAGGTCGAGCAGGCGGTCGGCGGCGTGGCCCTTGGTCACGATGTCGGCGGCGAAGATGAACATCGGCAC
>CAZGMC010000065.1:17155-23787 GCA_964526565.1 uncultured Mycobacteriaceae bacterium | reverse complement strand
GTCGGCTCGTCCAGCACGACGAAGCGGGGCTTCAGCACCATGGCGCGGGCGATGGCGATGCGCTGGCGCTGACCGCCGGAGAACTCGTGCGGGTAGCGGTGGCGGCTGGCCGGGTCGATGCCAACCTCCTCCAGCGCCGCGACGATCAGGGCGTCGCGCTCGCGCGCCGTGCGGCCGATGCGGTGGACCTTCAGCCCCTCCTCGACGATCTCCGCCACCGACAGGCGCGGGCTCAGACTGCCGTACGGGTCCTGGAAGACAACCTGCATCTCGCGGCGCAGCGGCCGCAGGCGCTTGAACTGCAGGCCCTGGATGTCCTGTGCGCCGAAGCGGATCGCGCCCTGTGAGCCGATCAGGCGCAGCAGCGCCAGGCCCAGCGTGGTCTTGCCCGAGCCGCTCTCGCCGACCACGCCGACGGTGTGGCCTTCGCGGATGTCCACGCTGATCCCGTCGACCGCCTTGACGTGGTCCACCGTGCGCCGCATCAGGCCCTTGCGGATCGGGAACCAGACCCGAATGTCCTGGCCGCGCATCACGTCGGCGGCGTCGCCTGGCGGCTGGGCCGGCTCGCCCCTGGGCTCGGCGGCGAGCAGGCGGCGGGTGTAGGGATGCTGCGGCCGGGTGAAGATGTCCTCGGTGCTGCCGTGCTCGACGATCTCGCCGTCGGTCATCACACAGACCCGGTCGGCCATCTTGCGCACGATGCCCAGGTCGTGGGTGATCAGCAGCAGCGCCATGGCGAAGCGGCGCTGCAGGCTCTTCAGCAGGGCCAGGATCTGCGCCTGGATGGTGACATCCAGCGCCGTCGTCGGCTCGTCGGCGATCAGCAGGTCGGGCTCGTTGGCCAGGGCCATGGCGATCATCACGCGCTGGCGCTGGCCGCCGGACAGCTCGTGCGGATAGGCGCCGAGGCGGCGCTCCGCCTCCGACAGGCCGACCAGGCGCAACAGCTCCAGGGTGCGGGCGCGCGCCTGCGCCTTGTCCATGGCCTTGTGCACGAACAGCACCTCGTTGACCTGCCGCTCCACCGTGTGCAGCGGGTTGAGCGAGGTCATCGGCTCCTGGAACACCATGGAGATGCGGTCGCCGCGCACCTCGCGCAGGCTGCGCTCGGGCGCCCCGACCAGTTCGCGGCCCTGGAACCGGATCGAGCCGGTCGGATGCTGCGCCACCGGATAGTTCAGGAGCTGCAGGATCGACAGCGCGGTGACCGACTTGCCGGAGCCGCTCTCGCCGACCAGCGCCAGGGTCTCACCCTGGTCGATGTGGAACGACACGCCGCGCACGGCGCGCACCGTGCCGCCGGGCATGCGGAAATCGACCGCCAGGTTGTCGACGGTCAGCAGCCGCGGCCCCGCGGCGGGCGCCGCGGGCGGAGCGGCCTCGGCCAGGGCCGGATGGTCAGTCATTCGGTTGCGTCTGTCCTTCGTCGGCGCGGTCCCAGCGCATGGAGAGCTTGCCGACGTAACCGGCGATCACCGCAACAGCCGTCACGCAGAAGACCGCCACCGCCGCCTCGGTCTTGTCGTTCATGCCCAGCATATAGCCCGGAAGGATGACCAGGCCCAGCCCGACGAGACCAAGGATCTTGGCGACGATCACCTCGACAAACATGAACGTCTGGCGCCGCCAGACGAGGCGCATCTCCAGCTCCATCAGCGTAAGCAGCCGGTCGGTCACGCCCGGTTGGAGTGCTTCAAGTTCCTTGAGGATATCGGGCGGCGGCAACACCCCCGCGGGAATCATATCCCGCAGGCTGGTCGCTTTCAGCTTGTCGGCGACCTCCGAACCGGTGCGGCCGGGGCCTCGCGCGGACCTGGGCATGGCAGGAACCCCCGGAGCCCATCAGTGCCGGTCGTGGGCCGCGTCGTCCACAGCCCGCGCCATGGCATCCCAGCCCAGCCGTCGATACACCCGCGCGGCCGCCTCCGAGGCCGAGATGACCGGATACTCGGAAGGACGCGGGGTCTGGAACGTCAAGAGGTCGATGAAACCGGTGAAGCCATCGAGAAAATGAAACATCAAGCGCCGGGCGCGATTCGACCCCCCACGGCTGCTTTCGCGGATCTCTCCGCGGTCAAGATTGCCGGGGGCGCCTCTGGCCGGATCTCTGGACGACAAACCTGCCCGGCGGAGGAGCGTGCGGACTTCGTTCTCGGAGCGCACCATCGTCTTGGGCGTTTCGTGGAGTGGCACGGTGCCGGCCCGTCCGGCTGTGGTCATACGAAGCCTGAGCATACGTACCTCCGTGCGATAGTCTACTGCCGAGGATGCGGTCTCAGCCTGCATCGCAAAGACGATGATGCCGGAGTCCCGCCTGTGGACCAAAAGACACGCATGCCACTGTCTGCATTTCATCGCATCCGGTCAAGGCAAAACCGCATTGCCGAGAGTTCCAGCATCGCTTTGCAACAATCACTCCGCCACCGCCCGCGCCTTCTTCCCGTCCGCCGCCGGGGCCGCGGCGGTGGCCTTGCCGCCGACCGGGCCGACCGCCTTGCGCGGGTCGAAGGCGTCGCGCAGGGCCTCGCCGATGAACACCAGCAGGCTGAGCATGACGGCCAGCGAGAAGAACGCCGCCAGGCCCAGCCACGGCGCCTGCAGGTTGGACTTGCCCTGCTGCACCAGCTCGCCCAGCGACGGCGAGCCCGGCGGCAGGCCGAACCCGAGAAAATCCAGACCGGTCAGCGCCGTGATCGAGCCGGTCAGGACGAACGGCAGGAAGGTGATGGTCGCCACCATGGCGTTGGGCAGCACGTGTTTGACCATGATCACCAGGTTGGACACGCCCAGCGCCCGCGCCGCGCGCACATAGTCGAAATTGCGGGCGCGCAGGAACTCGGCGCGGACCACCCCGACCAGGCCCATCCAGCTGAACAGCAGCAGCAGGATCAGCAGCGTCCAGAAGCCCGGCGTGATCACGCTGGACATGATGATCAACAGGTACAGCGTCGGCATGCCCGACCAGATCTCGATGACCCGCTGGAAGATCAGGTCGGTCCAGCCGCCGAAATAGCCCTGCACCGCGCCCGCGGCGATGCCGATCACCGAGCTCAGCACGGTCAGGATCAGCCCGAACAGGATCGAGATGCGCCAGCCGTAGATCAGCCGGGCCAGCACGTCGCGACCCTGGTCGTCGGTGCCCAGCCAGTTCTCCGCCGACGGTGGCGACGGCACCGGCGTGCGCAGGTCGTAATTGATGGTGTCGTAGGAGAACGGGACCGGCGGCCAGATCGCCCAGCCCTTCTCGTCGATCAGGTCCTGGACGAACGGGTCGCGGTACTCGGCCTCGGTGGCGAACTCGCCGTCGAAGGTCGTTTCGGGGTACGCGACGAACACCGGGAAATAGAACCCGCCGTCGTAGTACACCAGCAGCGGCTTGTCGTTGGCGATGAACTCCGCCCCCAGGGTCAGCACGAACAGCACGCCGAACACCCACAGCGACCAGTAGCCGCGGCGGTTGGCGCGGAAATTGTACAGCCGCCGCGCCGTGATCGGCGTGATCGGGATGCCCAGGAAGCGGGGGCGCCGCACGGGCGGAGCGGAGTCAGACACGGCGCGCCTCGAAATCGATACGGGGATCGATCACGGTATATACCAGATCCTCGATCAGCTTGATCACCAGGCCCAGCAGCGTGAAGAAGTACAAGGTCGCGAACATCACCGGATAGTCGCGGTTGATCGCCGCCTCGAAGCCGAGCAGGCCCAGCCCGTCGAGCGAGAAGATCACTTCGATGAACACCGAGCCGGTGAACAGGATGCTGATGAAGGCGCCCGGAAACCCGGCAACGACAATCAGCATGGCGTTGCGGAACACATGGCCGTACAGCACGCGCTGCTCGGTCAGGCCCTTGGCCCGCGCGGTCAGCACGTACATCTTGTTGATCTCGTCCAGGAACGAGTTCTTGGTCAGCATGGTCAGGGTGGCAAAGGCGCTGACCACCAGCGCCGTCACCGGCAGCACCATGTGCCACAGGTAGTCGAGGATCTGCTGGTACCAGGGCAGCTCCGCCCAGTTGTCGGAGACCAGGCCGCGCAGCGGGAACAGGTCGAAATAGCGGCCGCCGGCGAACACCACGATCAGCAGCACCGCGAACAGGAAATTGGGGATGGCATAGCCGACCACGACGGTACCGCTGGTCCACACGTCGAAGCGCGAGCCGTCGCGCACCGCCTTGCGGATGCCCAGCGGGATCGATATCAGGTAGGTGATCAGCGTCGTCCACAGGCCGAGCGAGATCGACACCGGCATCTTGTCCATGACCAGGTCGAACACGCGCACGTCGCGAAAATAGCTCTCGCCAAAGTCGAAGCGCAGGAAGTTGCCCATCATCAGGAAGAAGCGCTCGACCGGCGGCTTGTCGAAGCCGAACTGCCGCTCCAGCTCCTCGATGAACTCGGGCGGCAGGCCCTGGGCGCCGCGGTAGCGGCCGGCCGCCCCGCCGCCCTCGCCGGCCGCCGCCGGCTCGCCGGCCTGCTGGAAGTCGCCGCCGGCGGAGCCGCCGATGCGGCTGGTCGCCTCGGTGGCAAAGCCCTGCAGCTCGGCCAGCACCTGCTCGATCGGGCCGCCCGGCGCGAACTGCACGACGATGAAGTTGATCACCATGATCCCGAACAGGGTCGGGACGATCAGCAGCAGGCGGCGGACGATGTAGGCCAGCATCGGCGGTCCCCGGCCTCAGCGCCGCAACTGCCGGGCACGCCCGGCATCGACCCACCAGGTGTCCGGGAAGCCGACACCGTAGCGCGGCCGCTCCTCGGGGAACCCGAACATGTCCCAGTAGGCGATCCAGACGTCGGCGTTGTAGTAGCTGGGAATGCCGTAGTCGTGCCACAGCAGCACGCGGTCCAGCGCCCGGTTGGCCGCCTTCAGGTCCTCCAGCGTCTCGGCCTGGATGATCTCCTCGACCAGCGCGTCCACGACCGGGTTGCGGATGCCGGCGAAGTTGCCGGAGCCCGGCACGTCGGCCGCCGCGGAGCCCCAGAAGTTGCGCTGCTCCGGCCCCGGCGGCGGGAAGAAGTTCAACGCGATGTAGATCATGTCGAAGTCGTAGTCGTCCAGGCGCCGGCCGTACTGGGCCGTGTCGACGATGCGCACATTGGCGCGGATGCCGGCCCGCTCCAGGTTCTGCGCGAACGGCTGGACGACGCGCAGCAGCGTGTCGCTGCCCAGCAGGATCTCGATCTCGAACGGCGCCCCGGTCTCTACATTGCGCAGCACGCCGTTCTGCACCTCCCAGCCGGCTTCGGCCAACAGCCGCCACGCCTCGCGGAGCTGGACGCGGATGCGCCCCGAGCCGTCCGTCTCCGGCAAGGTGAACGGCTCCTCGAACAGTGCTGCCGGCAACTGGTCGCGGAACGGCTCGAGCAGGTCCAGCTCCCGTCCCTCGGGAACCGGGAAGTCGCCGACACCATAGTCGGAGTTGGGAAAATAGCTGCTGGCGCGCGTGTAGTTGCCGTAGAAGATGTTCTGGCGCGTCCACTCGAAGTCGAACAGGTGCGTCAGCGCCTCGCGCACCCGCTCGTCCTGGAAGACCGGCCGACGCGTGTTGAACACAAAGCCGCGATAGCCGAACGGCGTCTCCACCGGCACCGCGTCGCGGCGCACCCGCTCGTCCAGGGCGGCCGGGAAATCGTAGCCGGTGGCCCAGCGCTGGGCGCGGTTCTCAAGGCGGAAGTCGTACTGGCCGGCCTTGAACGCCTCGAACATCACCGTGTCGTCGCGAAAATAGATATAGCGGATGCGGTCGAAGTTGTGCCGGCCGACATTGACCGGCAGGTCGGCGGCCCAGTAGTCCTCGACGCGGCGATAGGTGATCGACCGGCCGGCATCGACGGACTCGATCGTGTATGCCCCGTCGTACAGGGCCGGCTCCAGGTAGGACGCGCCGATGTCGCGGCCCGGCTGCTCCCAGTAGTGGCGCGGATAGGGCCACAGGCTGGCCGCCAGCCCCAGCGTCTTGAAGGTGTCGGTGGTGGCGAAGTCATAGCGGACGTGGCGCTCGTCGATGGCCGTGGCACCGGTGATGTCGGCGAAGAACGAGCGCAGGAACGGCCGGCCGACCTCGTTCAGCTTCTCGAAGGCATAGACGAAGTCCGCCGCCGTGATCGGGTGGCCGTCGTGGTAGCGGGCCTCCGGATTGATGGTGAAGATGGCGTAGCTGACATCTTCTGGGATGGCCACGGACTCGGCGATCAGCGGATAGTAGCTGGACAGCTCGTCCTGCGACCCCGTCATCAGGCTGTCGCCGACCAGGCCCAGGCCCGCCGCCCAGTCGCCGGCCAGGGGCAGGGTGTTCAGCGTCTCGAAGGTGCCGAACGCCGCCAGCGTCACCGCCCCGCCCCTGGGCGCATCCGGGTTGACATAGTCGAAGTGGGCGAAGCCGGGCGCGTAGAGCGGGTCGCCGAACTCGGCGAAGCCGGTCAGCACGGTCAGCGTGTCGCCGGGATCGCCGCCCGGCGGCGGTTCCGGTGCGGCGGGCGGCTCCTGCGCCGCGGCCGGCAGCGCCACGGCAAGCCCCAGAAGGATGGCAAGAGTAAGTCGCATCACGAGGTCCCGTATCCTTGTTCCTGTCCCGCCCGCCGTTTCGGCCCGCCGCCCCGGCCCGCCCCTCGGCCCGCCGGCGCCCCGT
>CAZGMC010000065.1:0-17055 GCA_964526565.1 uncultured Mycobacteriaceae bacterium | reverse complement strand
GCCCGCCGTTTCGGCCCGCCGCCCCGGCCCGCCCCTCGGCCCGCCGGCGCCCCGTCAGCGCGCCCCGTCAGCGCGCCCGCCCCAGGGCGTCGGCGCGCGCCGCGTCGAACCACCAGGTCGGCTGGAACCCGATCGAGTTGGCGAAGCCGAAGTCGTAGGGCGGATGGACTTCGGGCATCCCGAACCTGTCCCAATAGGCGATCCAGGCGACCGTGTTGTACCAGTGCGGGATGGCATGGAAGCCCCACAACAGCACGCGGTCCAGCGCCCGTGTCGCCGCCTGCTTGGTCTCCAGGTCCTGCGCATTGATCGCAACGTCGATCATCGCGTCGGCGACCGGATCGCTGATGCCCATGATGTTGGCCGAGCCCGGCACGTCCGCCTGGGACGAGCCGAAATAGGACACCAGTTCGGTGCCCGGCGGCGGATAGAAGGTGTAGGCGAACGAGATCACGTCGAAGTCGCGGTCCTGGTAGCGCCGCTGGTACTGGGCACTGTCGACCCAGCGGATCGATGCCGCGATGCCCAGCCGCTCCAGCTCGCGCACGAAGGGCTGGGTGTGCGCCTCCAGCGCCGGCGACTGCAGCAGGATCTCGAACATCATCGGCTCACCGGTCCCGGCATTCACCAGGCGGCCGCCGCGCACCTCCCAGCCGGCCTCGCGCAGCAGGCCGAGCGCCGTGCGCCGGTTGGCGCGGTCAAAGCCGCCCTCGGTCTCGGGCGCCTGCCAGACGGTGGTGAACACCTCCTCCGGCACCTGGCCGCGATAGGGCTCCAGCAGGGCCAGCTCGCGCGCGTCGGGCAGCGTGCCGGCGGCACTGTAGTCCTCCGCACCGGGGAAATAGCTCTCGATGCGCCGGTACAGCCCGTACATCACGTTCCGGTTGACCCAGTCGAACGGGTACAGGTAGCCCAGCGCCTCGCGGACGCGGATGTCGTCGAACGGCGGCCGGCGCGTGTTCAGGAAATAGCCCTGGATGCCGCGGAACATGGTCACGTCGACCTCGTCGCGGATCATGGTGCCATTGCGCACCGCCGCCAGGTCGTAGCCGGTCGCCCACAGGCGCGAGGTGAACTCGCGACGGAAATCGTAGGCGCCGGCCTTGAACGCCTCGAACATGATGTCGGCGTCGCGGTAGTAGTCGTAGCGGATGCGGTCGAAGTTGAACTGGCCGCGGCGCACCGGCAGGTCGGCCGCCCAGTAGTCCGCGACGCGCTCGTAGGTCAGGCTGCGCCCCTGGTCCACCGAAACGAGCCGGTACGGGCCGCTGCCCAGCGGCGGCTCCAGCATCGAGCGGGCGATGTCGCGCCCCTCGGTGGTCCACCAGTGGCGCGGCAGCACGGTCAGGCCGGCGACGCGGACCAGCGGCTGGCGGGTGTCGCGGGTGCGGAAGTCGAAGCGCACGCGGCGCTCGCCCAGCACCTCGACGGCCAGCACGTCCTCGTAGAAGGCGCGCAGGAACGGCCGGCCGTGCTCGCGGATCCTCTCGAAGGTCCAGGCCACGTCGTGCGCCGTGATCGGCGTGCCGTCGTGGAACCGCGCCTCGGGCCGCAGGGTGAAGACGATCCAGCTGGCGTCGTCCGGATACTCGACGCTCTCGGCGATCAGCGGATAGTAGACCGCCAGCTCGTCCTGCGGCTCGACCATCAGGCTGTCGTAGATCAGGCCGATGCTGCGCGCCGTCTCGCCTTGCAGCGGGATCGTGTTCAGACTGTCGAAGCTGCCCACTGCGGCCAGGGTGACGTTGCCGCCCTTGGGTGCCTCGGGATCGGCATAGGCGAAATGCTGGACGTCCGGGCCCAGCCGCGGCTCGCCGAACTGGGCCAGGGCATGGCTGACGGTCACCCGGGGCCCGGAACCGCGGCCGGTATCGCCGCCATCCGGCTGCGCTGCGGCCGGCAGGGCCGCCGCCAGAGCCACCGTCAGGGCCGCCGCCAGCGCCGCCGTCAGGGCCGCCGCCAGCGCCGCTGGCAACGCCGGCAGGAAGACCGCCGCCACTCGCATCAGGGCGCTGCCGATCCTGCGGGAAGGCGAGTGTCCAAGCATGGTGGCGAGAGACTGCAGGATCATGACCTCAGCAAGGCGCCGTTCGCGTCCATGGCCGGATCAGGCCAGCAGCGCCAGCGCCTGTGCATGGACGCCGGCGTCGCCCGCCGCGACCACCCGGCCCGATGAACCTGGGCCCAGCGGCCGCCCGTCCCAATCGGTGATCATGCCGCCTGCCCCTTCGATCACCGGGATGAGCGCGGCGAAGTCGAACAGCTTCAGGCCGGCCTCGATGACGAGATCGATGAACCCGGCGGCGAGCAGGCCGTAGGCATAGCAGTCGCCGCCATAGGTCGTGTCGCGGACGCCGGCGCGGCGCACCCGTTCAAAAGCGGCGAAGTCGTCCGCCTCGAACATGTGCGGCGAGGTGGCGCTGAGCGTGGCCTTGGCCAAAGTGTCGCAGGCCCGCACCCGCACCGGTGCACCGTTGAACAGCGTCGCCCGGCCGGCGGCGCCGACCCAGCGGTCGCCGGTGATCGGCTGGTCGATCACACCCAGAATCGGCGTGCCACGGCGCAGGCAGGCGATCAGGGTGCCGAACAGCGGCCGCCCGGTGATGAAGGCGCGGGTGCCGTCGATCGGATCGACCACCCAGACGTAATCCGCGTCGGCACGCTCGATGCCGTATTCCTCGCCGATGATGCCGTCGTCCGGGCGTTCGGCGGCCAGCCGGTCCCGAATGGCCTGCTCGGCCTCGCGGTCGGCGGCGGTCACCGGGCTGTGGTCGGCCTTCAGCTCGACCGGGATCGGCCGGCGGAAGTGCGGCCGGATCGCCGCCCCGCTGGCGTCGGCCAGGCGGCCGGCAAGCCCGACCAGCGCCTCCCCTACCAGCGCCTCCCCGACCAGCGCCTCTGGGCAGGATCCGTTCATGGCAGCCTCATGGCAGTACCGGTGCCGCGGGCCACGGCGCGGGCCACGGGCACGGACGGCTGCTCCGGACGGCTCCGGACGGCCTATTCCGGCGGCCCGCGATCGGCCGGGACGACCTCTTCGGTGATGTCCTGGCCCGGCTCGCCCGGCTCGATGGCAATGACGTCGTCGGGGTCGACCTGGACCTCGACCTCCTGCTCTTCGACCAGCCCCTCCTGGACCGTCACCGGCGGCTCCAGCGGCCCTTCGGGCTCCTCCGCCGGAGTCGATCCGACCGGGCCGGGCTCGTCGCCCATGCTGCCCGGCACGGCCGGCTCAAGCACCTGCTCGGTCTCGGTGCCCTCGGGGACCGGCACAAAGTCGACATCGACATCGGTCGCGGCGCCGTGTGCCGGGTCGAGTTCCCCGGCCTCCCCGGCCGCCCCGGCCGCGCCTTCGGCCAGCGCCTCGCCTGTCTCCTCCTCCAGCCGTTGCAGCTCGGCCGTGGCCCCGTCCTGGGTACCCTCCGCCGCTTCCTGCCCGGCGCGAATCTCGGCCTGGTCCTCGCCCGTACCGGTGGCGACCTCCCCCGCCTGCTGCGCCGGTGCGCCCTCGCCGGCCGTTTCGCCGGCCGTTTCGCTGGCGGCGCGCTCGGCCTGGCCGGCGGCCTGCTCCGCATCGATTGCGGCATCCTCGGCCTCCTGCGCCGCGGCGCCGCCCGTCTCGGCGAGGGACTCCGCCTCCCGTTCGGCAGTCGCCGCGGCCGCCTCGGCGTCGGCGGCGGCGTCCTCCGCCGCCATGCCGCCCTCGGTCGCGGCCGTCGCGGCGTCGGCTTCGGCCTCGTCGGCAGCCTCTTCGGCCGTGGCCGCCTCAACGGCAGGCCCCGCGGCGGACACCGCGGCGGGCCCCGCCTCTCCGGCCCCGGCGGGCTCGGCCGGCGGCGCGGCGGTGGCCGCCTCATCCGCGGCGGTCTGGCCGGCAGGCTGCTCGCCCTCTCCGGCAGCCGCCCCCTCCGTGTCCGCGGCACCTTCCTCCGCGGCCGGCTCCTCCGCCGGCGGCTCGGGCAGCGGCAGCGGCTCGTCGCTCAGCGTCCGCAGATAGGCAATGACATTGGCGCGGTCCTCCGCATCGCGGATGCCGGCGTAGCTCATGCTGGTGCCGGACAGGTAGCTGCGCGGCTGGTGCAGGAACCCGTCCAGCGCCTCGTACGTCCAGTCGCCCTCGGCAGCCTGCATCGCGCTGGAGTAGTTGAACCCGTCCACCCGCCCCTTGTCCTGACCGACAACGTTCCACAGGTTCGGACCGACGCGGTTGGCGCCGCCCTGTTCAAAGCTGTGGCAACTGGCGCAGGCGCGAACGAAGGACTCGCCCTCGGCCGGATCGGCACTGGCCAGCAGGACGGCGAGCGGCACCTGCTCTTCCTCCTCCGCGACGGGCGCCTCGACGCCTTCCATCTCTACCAGGTAGGCATTCTCTTCGAGGTCTTCCGGTGCCACCAGCAACTCGGCGAGGAAGCCGGTCGTCATCGCGATCACGCCCGCCAGCAGGACGGCTGCTACGATCTTGTTCAGTTCCATGCTGGACATGCGGATCACCTCTCGTTTCCCGGCATGCGTGTCATCCGGCGCATGATTGACTTTTGTCCTGAATGAGGTTCGGTGTTTCTGGACCAATCGGCAAGGGAACGCAAGCCTCCCCGGCCGAAACGCGGCTTGACGCCGCGGTGGGAATGGCGCAACCAACCGGCCGTGACAAGCGTTAACATGAATCCGATTGTGGTCATTCCGGCCCGGCTGGCGGCCCGCCGCCTGCCCGGCAAGCCGCTGGCCGACATTCACGGCCTGCCCATGATCGTGCACGTGCTGCGCCGTGCCGAGTCGGCGGCGGTCGGCCCGGTTGTGGTCGCCTGTGCGGAGGCCGACGTGGCCTCTGCAGTGGCGGATGCCGGCGGCCACGCCGTGCTGACCGATCCGGACCATCCCTCGGGCTCCGACCGCATCCACGAGGCGGTGCGGCGCGTCGACCCCGGCGGCCGCCACGACGTGGTCGTCAACCTGCAGGGCGACCTGCCGACGATCGCGCCGGCCGCCGTGCGCGCCGCACTCGTGCCGCTGGCCGATGCGGCGGTGGACATCGCCACCCTGGCCGCACCCATCGCCCGGCCGCAGGAGCGCCACGACCCCAACGTGGTCAAGGTCGTGATCGAGCCGGCCCCGGACGGCCGCCGCGGCCGCGCCCTCTACTTTTCCCGGACCGCGGTGCCCTGGGGCGACGGGCCGCTGCTCCACCACATCGGCATTTATGCCTTCCGGCGCGCCGCGCTGGCCCGGTTCGTGACGCTGCCGCCGTCCATCCTCGAGCAGCGCGAGCGACTGGAGCAGCTGCGTGCCCTGGCCGCCGGCATGCGCATCGACGTGGCGCTGGTCGACGAGGTGCCGCTCGGCGTCGACACGCCCGAGGACCTGGCCGAGGCGCGCCGCCGCCTCGCCGCCTCCGCAACAGCGATGGACCGATGACCGGCAAGACCATTTCGTTCCAGGGCTGGCCCGGCGCCAATTCCGACCTGGCCTGTCGCCAGGCGAGGCCCGACCTGCGCCCCCTGCCCTGCCCGTCGTTCGAGGACACCCTGGCGGCGGTGCACGAGGGCCGCGCCGATCTGGCGCTGATTCCAGTCGAGAACTCGGTGGCCGGACGCGTCGCCGACATCCACAACCTGCTGCCGGCCTCCGGACTGCACATCATCGCCGAGCACTTCCAGCGGGTGCACCACCATCTCCTCGCCGTGCCGGGCACCGGGCTGCCGCAGATCCGCCGGGTGCACAGCCACGTCCACGCGCTGGGCCAGTGCAAGCGGCTGATCCGCCAGCTCGGCCTGGAGCCGGTCGTGCACGGCGATACCGCCGGCGCCGCCAAGATGGTCGCCGAGCGCGGCGACCCGGCCGAGGCGGCGATCGCCTCGTCGCTGGCCGCCGAGATCTACGGACTGGACACGCTGCGCGAGGACATCGAGGACGCCGCGCACAACACCACCCGGTTCCTGATCATGGCGCCGCAGCCGCGCTGGCCGCCGGTCGACGACGGCCCGGTCGTCACCAGCTTCGTGTTCGAGGTGCGCAGCGTGCCGGCGGCGCTGTACAAGGCGCTGGGCGGCTTCGCCACCAACGGCATCAACATGACCAAGCTGGAAAGCTACATGGTCGGCGGGCGGTTCGCCCAGGCCCAGTTCTACGCCGACGTCGAAGGCCACCCCGACGAGCGGCCGCTCAAGCTGGCGCTGGAGGAGCTGGCGTTCTTCTCCAAGAACCTGAGCATCCTGGGTGTCTATCCGGCCCATCCGTTCCGCTGCGACCCCAGCCAGGCGACCGGCGAGGACTGATCACGCAGGAGATGGCGAGATGGTGAAACGGTTTGCGGCGGCGGTCACCGTCGCCATCGGTCTGGCCGGCTGCGGCGCGCAGCTGGGGTCGGGAGAGATGCACGGCCTGAACATCCCCGGCCAGTACGTGACCGTGCGGATGGGGGAAGGCATGTCGATCCAGCGCGCCCAGGTGATCGCCCGGCAGCGCTGCGGCGTCGGGGTCGGCTTCATCGTGCTGGAGGAGGCCCGCGACGACCTGCGCATCTACCGCTGCGTCCGCACCCACGACCGGCGCCATGTCTTTTGAGGCAAGCCGCCTGACCCGTTCGACGCCACCCGGCCACGGCGGCTTTTCGCCGTGCACCGGCGTCCCCACGTCTTGAATTGGTATCGCGTGACGACAGGAGGCGTCAAACCATGATGTTGAAGACGACGGCAGTGGTGCTGGCTGCTCTCGCTTTGGCGGGCTGTGGGTCGGCTCCCTTTTCCGGCGAGAGCGCCGGGCTGAACATTCCAGGCCAATACGTGACCGTTCGGACGGGAGAAGGAACATCCATCCAGCGGGCCGAGGTCATTGCCCGCCAGCGCTGCGGCCAGCCAGGCGGGGACATCGTGCTTGACGACGTGCAGGGCGACGTGCGCACCTATCGCTGCATCGAGATGTGGCCAGTGAACGACTGACGCGGCCGACGGCAGGGCGCGTCGAGCCGGCTGGCTGAACCCTGCCGGGCCGGGCGGCACGATGCGCGCCATGCCGGCCGGGCCACGCCAGGCCGGTCAGTCGGCGCGGGTCAGTCGGCGCGGGTCAGTCGGCGCGGGTCAGTCGGCGCGGGTCTGGTCGTAGATGTAGCCGGCGGCGCTGCCGGCCGCGCCGCCGAGGGCCGCGCCGCACCACACGCAGCCGCCGGTGATGGCCGTGCCGGCAGCGCCGACACCGGCGCCGATGGCGCCGCCGCTCAGCACGCGCTGTTCGGTGTTGTTCAGCCCGGCGCAGCCACCGAGCGCCAGGGCGGCGATCACCGCGCAAGCCGGAATGATTTTGCGCATTTCATCCTCCAATTGCGTGCCAGCCGGCACCGTTGTGCTACGACTATCGTGGGCAGGCCGGGCACGCGGCGCATCCTGGGGCTGCTCTTTGCCACGCCCCGCACCAGGCCGTCGCGTAACATTTTTCGGACATCCGGCGCGGCGCGTCCTGCCGGCGGCGGCGGCGGGGGCCCATCGGCAGCGTTGCGGGGGCCCATCGGCAGCGTTCCCTGATGACGTTTCTGCTAAACTGCGTGCGGCGGATGCCCTGCCCCGAACCTTCGTCGCGGACGCCAGCCATGGACGATGCCAGCCCGCCGCCGGCCCATCCCGGCCACAGCACCAATCTGGTCGGTCTGCCGACCGGGCTGCTGGCCAGTGCCGCGTTCAACGACCACCCGCAGCCGCTGCACGTGGCCGGTGCGCGGGAGATGAACCGGCCGCTGTTCGACATGCTGGCCGAGGCCGACGGGCCGGATGACGCCGCCCTGGCCTTCGAGACCTACATGGCGGCGGTGTTCGGCCTCGACCCCGAGCAGCAGTACCGCACCGACCGCGAGGGCCGGCGCCGCTACCGGTCCAGCTATTTCCGGCTGCTGCGCGGCTGGGGCTGGGACAGCAGCGGGCCGGAGGGGGCGGTGCTGAAGGGCTGGGTCGAGAGCCGCTTCGGCCTGTTCCCGACCTACCACACCGGTCCGCTCGGCCGCTTTCCGTCGCAGCCGTGGCTGGCCTATGTCGAGCAGAAGATGTCGAGCCGGTTTCACAACAATGCCATCCTCAGCCAGCTCGACCTGCTGTACGAGTTCTGCCAGTGGGCGCTGGCCCATTACGGCGCCGGCACGCCCCACGCGACCATGTACCGCGGCGTCAACGACTTCTCCGAGCACCCGATCGTGGCGCGGCTGGACCGGCGCCAGGTGGTGGTGCGGCTCAACAGCCTGGTCTCGTTCACCGCCAGCCGCGATGTCGCCTCCTGCTTCGGCGACACCATCCTGGAGGCGCAGGTGCCCCTGGTGAAAGTCCTGTTCCACAAGGATCTGCTGCCCCGTCACGGCCTGCAGGGTGAGGACGAATACCTGGTGATCGGGGGGGATTACCGGGTCAAGGCGGCGTATTTTTGAGTGCCATGACCGCCGTGCCGCCGACCGACGACCTGCACGATCGTGCCCTCGGCGCCTATCTGGGCCTGGCCGTGGGCGATGCGCTGGGCGCCACCGTGGAGTTCATGACCCGCGGCGAAATCGCCGCACGCTACGGCGTGCACCGGCACATGATCGGCGGCGGCTGGCTGGACCTGCGCGCCGGTCAGGTCACCGACGACACCGGGATGGCACTGGCGCTGGGCCGGGTGCTGGTCGCCCACCAGGGCTGGGACCTGCCGGCCGCATGCGAGGCGTTCGCGGACTGGCTGCGCAGCCGACCGGTCGACGTCGGCAACACGGTCCGCCGCGGCATCCGCCGCTACATGGCCCAGGGCACCCTGCAGACCCCGCCCAATGAGGGCGACGCCGGCAATGGCGCCTGCATGCGCAACCTGCCGGTGGCGCTGGCCACGCTGGGCGACGACGCCGCCCTGGTCCGCTGGTCGCTGGAGCAGGCCCACATCACCCACAACCACCCGCTGTCCGACGCCGCCACGGTGGCGCTGGGCCGCATGGTCCACGCCCTGGCCGGGCACGGCGACGCCGCCGCGGCGCGCGGCATCGCCAACCGGCTGGTGGAAGAGCACCGGCCGTTCCACTTCCGCGTCTACCGCGGGCAGAGCTCGCCCTACATCGTCGACACGGTGCAGACGGTGTTCCATTCGTATTTCGGCACCGAAACGTTCCCCGACTGCCTGATCGAGTGCGTCAACCAGGGCGGCGACGCCGACACCACGGGTGCGCTGGCCGGCATGCTGGCCGGCGCCACCTACGGCGCCGCCGCCATCCCCCGCGACTGGCTGCGCACCCTGGACCTGCCCGTGGCGGCGGAGATTCGGCACCAGGTGCCCCGTCTCCTCGGCATCGGCAGCACGACGGCTGCATGAGCGAAAGCCGCATGGCCGGAACGGCGCCACAGGCAACGGCGCCACAGGCCCTGCGACTGCCCACAACTGTCCACGACTGCCCACGACCGCCCTGCGGCAAATTCCGCGATCCGGATCTGCAATAGTGTACCAATAGAACGCATACTGTATTCTGCGTCCCGCGAAAGCCGTAGAAATCCGCCGGTTTTTGCGAATAATTGCAACGGGATTTTCGTGGGATGATGACGCACATGACGGAAGGCCGCGCCGGCGGACGGGGGCTGGCGGTGGGTCTGGTGGCGGTCGCCCTGCTGCTCGCGGCCGGTGGCACCGCGGCACAATCGCTCGGGACCTACACCATCGACGAGGAGGCGATCTCGGTCTCCGGGATCTCCTCCGGCGGCTACATGGCGCAGCAGTTCCATGTCGCCTTCTCCGGCCGCGTGATGGGCGCCGGGATCATCGCCGGCGGGCCGTACTGGTGCGCCGAGGGCAATGTCGGGTTCGCGCTGACGCGCTGCATGGCCGGCACCTTCGGCGGCCCGCCCGTGGACGCGCTGGTCAGCGTCACGCGCGTCGTCGCCCAGTCGGGCGACATCGACCCGGTCGACGACATGCGTGATGACCGCGTCTATCTCTTCTCCGGGACCGGCGATCAGACCGTGGTGCCGGCCGTAATGCAGGCGCTCGACCAGTACTACCGGGCCTTCGTGGCAGAGGAGAACATCGAGTTCGTCGCCACGGTGGATGCGCCGCACGCCCACGTCACCGACCTGCCGACCTCGCAGCAGTGCCACCAGGCATGCGATCGGCCGGCCGACACCTGCCCCGATGCCACCACGTGCGCGCCGACCGGCCTGTGCACCTTCGTCAACAACTGCGGGTACGACACGGCCGGCGCCATCCTGGCGCACATCTACGGCGAGCTTGCGCCGCGCGGCGAGGCGTCGCGCGACCACCTGCTGACCTTCGACCAGGGCGAGTTCGTCAACGACCCGGCCAGCCACAGCATGGCCGAGACCGGGCACGTCTACGTGCCGGCGGCCTGCCGGTCTGGCGACACCGACTGCCGGCTGCACGTCGCCTTCCACGGCTGCCTGCAGGCCGACGCGCGCATCGGCGACGCCTACTACTGGGGCGCCGGCTACAACGGGTGGGCCGAGGCCAACAACATCATTGTGTTGTATCCGCAGGTGGTCCGCTCGCTGCTGCCGATCAATCCCCAGGGCTGCTGGGACTGGTGGGGCTATGGCAGCGTCTACTACTACCGCCAGCAGGGCACCCAGATGCAGGCGGTCAACGCCATGATCGACCGGCTGGTCGGCAGCGACACCGCCCGGGCGCAATAGTTCGCCCGCCGGGGCCGCCCCTCGGTTCCGCGGTCAGGCGGCCCCGGCCTCCAGGAACGGCAGCAGCCCGGCCAGCGTCTCGTCCGGCGCCTCCTCGGGCAGGAAGTGGCCGCAGTGGAGCGCGCGGCCGCGCACGTCGTCCGCCTTCTCGCGCCACGTGGCGAGCACGTCGTAGCACCGCTCCATGGCGCCGTAGCGGCCCCACAGCACCAGCAGCGGACAGGCGATGCGCGCCGCGCGGTCGGCGCGGTCGTGCTCCAGGTCGATCGAGGCGGCGGCGCGGTAGTCCTCGCACATGGCGTGGATCGCCGCCGGGTCCCGGAAGGTGCGCAGGTAGAGCGCCATGGCCTCGTCGGTGAAGGCGTCCGGGGTGCGGCTCCAGGCGGCCAGCTTGTGGCGCAGGTAGCCCTCCGGATCGAGGCCGATCAGGTGCTCCGGCAGGCCGTCCGGCTGGATCAGGAAGAACCAGTGATAGTAGAGCGTGGCGACCTGCTGGTCGACCGTCTCGAACAGCGTCAGGGTCGGCACGATGTCGAGCAGGGCCAGCCGCTCGACCCGGTCGGGATGGTCGAGCGCCAGCCGGTGGGCGACGCGGGCGCCGCGGTCATGGCCGGCCAGGGCGAACGTATCGAAGCCGATCGCCGCCATCAGCTCGACCTGGTCCTGCGCCATTGCCCGTTTCGAGTAGGTCTCGTGGGCGGGGTCTCCTGGCGGCCTGGCGGAGTCGCCATAGCCGCGCAGGTCGGCGCAGACCACGGTGAACCGCTCGGCCAGCGCCGGCGCGATGCGGTGCCACATGACGTGGCTCTGCGGAAACCCGTGCAGCACCAGCACCGGCGGCCCGTCCCCGCCGACCACGGCATGAATCTCGGCCCCCGATGTGGTGACGAACTCGCGGCGAAAGCCTTCGAACATGGGCGGGCTCCCGTCTGGGCGGCGCTCCGGGGCGCGCGTCATGCTGGAAATGCAACCATGGCCGCGGGCCGCCGCATGACCTGCGATGGAATGAAGGGCGGCGAGGCCGCGCCTGCCACGGTCCCCGCCCGCATCGGCGCGACGGCATATCGGAGCCTGCATCCACGGCCGATCCTGACACACCGGCCCGGGAGGACCTATTGAAAACGCCCTCGAACGGTGGAGGTAACGAGTCACGCATCGACCTCGTGGAGACCCGCGTGGAGCGTCTCGAAGACGACATGCGTGACGTCAAGGCGAGAGTGACGCGCCTGAATTCAAAGCTTTCGGATTTGGATGCTTTTGTGCGCGAAACCCTAGGCAACTTGTTGCAGCAGGACGGGAACCGAAAAAACTGAAAGCGGCCCTGTGCCGATGCGAAGGCAAAAAAAACGACCTCACCGCCCCCGCCGGTCGCGGACCAGCAGCACGACATAGGCGATGGCGAAGAACGCGACCAGGTGGATGGCCAGTATGGTCAGCGCCAACAGGGCGTCGCCGGTCTGCTCGTCCAGCACGGCGATCATGCCCTCGTAGGTCCAGAAGCCGCTGATCACCGAGCGGGCGATGAACTCCGGCACCGCCGGCAGGTCGGGCACGATCACGCCGGCCAGAACGATCTGCGGGATCAGCGCCAGCGGCACCATCGTATTGGCCTGGTCGCGGGTGTTGGTGGCCGAGGAGATCAGCAGCCCCAGGGCTGTGCCGACCAGCCCGGCCAGGACCATCTGGACGAGCTGGCCCAAATGGCTGCCCGGCACCTTGGAAAACAACAGCGTGACAAGGAACAGGATCGTCACCAGGGCAATCGAAAACGCCCCGAACACCACCATCTTGGCGCCGAGATATCCCAGTACTGAAAGATTTACATCGCGCTCGCGCCGGTAGATCGGCCGTTCCTTGACGATCTCCTTCGACGCGTTGTTGCAGCCGAACCAGAACGCGCTGATGCCGAGCAGGAACAGCAGCGAGGCGTCGCGCGGGTCGGGGCTGTCATAGTGCCCGAACACCAGCGCCAGCAGCACGCCGACCACGGCCGCCTGGGCCAGCGCCATGCCCAGCGTCTTGCGGTCGGCCAGCAGCAGCTTGGCGTAGCGCCGGGTCAGGATGCCGAACTGGCGCACCGTCTCTGCCAAGCCGCTGGCGCGTTCCTCTGCCGGCGTCGGCACCTGGGTCGGCACCAGGGTCGGCGTGTCGGCGTCGGGCTCCGGATCGCCGCGGGCCAGCGCCTCGACGATGTAGCGCCGGTAGCAGTCCGACTCCTCGAACTCAAGCTGCCATTCGCCGGCCGGCTTCTCCGGCAGCTTGCGGTAGACGTCGGCCAGCTTGTCGACGCCGAAGAACGCCTTGGCCTCGGCCGGCGTGCCGTAGAACACCAGCACGCCGGGATTGGCCATGATCACCACCTTGTGGCAGAATTCCTCGACATTGGCCAGGGTGTGGGTGACGCAGACCACGGTGACGCCGCCGTCGGCCATCTGCCGGAACAGGCGCATCATCTCCCAGTCGGTGCCCTCGTCCAGGCCGCTCGTCACCTCGTCCAGGAACAGCAGGCTGGGCCGGATCACCGTCTCGTTGGCCAGGCTGGCGCGCTTCTTCTGGCCGCCGCTGAAGCGGGCGATCGGCGTGTCCAGGCGGTGCTCCAGCTCGACGCTCTTGACCACGCGCAGCACGTCGCCGCGGATGCTGTCGGGCGGCGTGCCGGCCGGCAGGCGCAGCTTCGCCGTGTAGCCCAGCGCCTCGTTCAGGGTCAGTTCCTCGTGCAGCACGTCGTGCTGCGGCACCAGGGCGATGTCCTCCTTCAGGACGTCGAAGTTGCCGTACAGGCTGAGGTCGTTGATCCAGACGTTGCCATCATTGGCCGGGGCGCGGGCGCTCAGTGCGTTCATCAGCGTCGTCTTGCCCGAGCCGCTCGGCCCCAGCAGGCAGACGAACTCGTTGGGCTCGATGACCAGCGTCACGTCGTCGAGGATGCGCGCCCTGCCGCCGCCGGGGGTCGGCACCTCGCGCACCAGGTTCTTGGCGACGATGCGGATGTTGCCGACGCGCGAGCTGCGGGCGAAGCTGTGGCCGGTGAACTCCAGAGAGTACGGCCCGATGTCGACCTTGTCGCCGGCCTTGAGCTGGTGCCGGCCGGAAATGCGCTCGCCGTTGACGAAGGTGCCGTTGCTGCTGCCCAGGTCGCGCAGCCAGACCTGCCCCGAGCGCACCCGCACCTCGGCATGCACGCGCGACACCGCCGGGTGGTCGAGCACGATGTCCACGGCCGCGGCGTCGCGGCCGATGCGCCTGTCACCGGTGAGCGGCACCTCGTCGGCCAGATCCAGCTTCTCGGCCAGCGTCTCCGGCGCAACGAACACCGTACGCTCCGGCCGCGCCGGGGCGGTGTCCGCGGGCGGCGTCGGGCGCACCGGCCGGGACGGCGGCGCCGGCCGCATGGTCGGCGCGGCGGCCGCGGCGGACGGCGGCGGCGGGTCGGTACGCTCGGCATGGTCGGCGCGGGACAGGATGCGCGTCGCGTCGAGTTCCGGTGCGTCGCCGGCGGCGTCGTCGAGCGCTGCGCCCAGCGGCGGCAGCGGCTGCAGCAGCGGCGGCGGGTCCGCCACGGCCTGCGGGTTGAGGAACCGCAGCCGCTGGCCGCTGAAGGCGATCTCGTCGCCGTCGGCCAGCAGCGTCGGGGCGTGGATGACCGCGCCGTTGACCAGGGTCGGCACGTTCTGCGACAGTGGTTCGACCACCCAGCCGCCGCCCTGCGGACCGATGCGCAGCTGCTCGCGCGAGCAGCCGCGGTCGTCGGCGAACCTAAGGTCGACGTGCTGGCCGCGCCCCACCACCAGCGGGCCGGTACCGAGCGGTACGGAGTCGACCTGACCGGAGACGTGGAGCGAGGGACCGAGCCGATACGCGCTGTCGTCGTGGGGCATGGGCCGGGTGCCGTGGGCGCGTGGAACCAACCTGTTGTTGTGCGGTAAAGTTAACGTGACGGCACGGCGGGCGCAATCGGCTAATGCCGGCAAGCCCGCAGCCGGCGCACCGCGGTGACGCTCCCCGGTCAGAAGTGCCGGCCAGAAGTGCCGGCCAGAAGTGCCGGTCCCGACCGGCGGCCACCCGGCGCACCGAAGCCCTGATGCGACTGCCCCGCCCCTGCCGCCATTGCGGCAATGTTTCGCGCAAGGCTGCAATGAGAACAGGGCATAACCAGATTGACGTTCAGCGCGGGTCGGGCGTTGCAAACGGATCGCCGGATGCGACGATTTGCGCGACGCGTTGCACGAGGCGCACAGTTGTTGTGAGCCAATCGCATGGTGTATGTGCGCCATACCCCACGGGGTTATGGGGTTATGAGGTCCGGCCCGGTGGGCATGACGGCTTTCCGGTCGGAAGGGCCTTGAGTATAAGGCCGTTTCCCCGGCCGCGCGGCGCCATCGTCGCGGATCGGGGTGGCGGCAGGCGACAGGACAGCGTCGACCGAATCGGCGGACACGACGGGGGCCGTTAGAGAAAAGAGCTGTGATGATGCGACTGAAGACGAAAGCCGCACTGGCGGCCTTGACGACGATCGGGATGGCCGGCGCCGCCGGGGCCGCCGAGCCACAGCCCTGGGACCTGGGCCTGCAGGCGCCCGCCTCGCCAGTGATGGAGCAGCTGACGAGTTTCCACAACCTGCTGCTGTTCATCATATTCGGCGTGGCGCTGTTCGTGCTGGCGCTGCTCGTCTACGTGATGTGGCGGTTCAGCGCAAAGCGCAACCCGACGCCGTCCAAAGCTGCCCACAACACCATGATCGAGGTGATCTGGACGGTCGTGCCGGTGCTGATCCTGCTGGTCATCGCCGTGCCGTCGTTCCAGGCGCTGTACTACATGAACCGCGACATCGATCCGGAGGTGACGCTGATCGCCCGCGGCTATCAGTGGTACTGGGGCTATGAGTACCCGGACCAGCAGATCGGCGAATACACCAGCATCATGATCCCGGACGACGAGATCGACGAGGCGGCCGGCCAGCGGCGCCTGCTGTCGGTCGACGAGCCGATCGTGCTGCCGGCCGACACCGACGTGGAGATCCTGATCACCGCCGGCGACGTGCTGCACAGCTGGGCGGTGCCGTCGTTCGGCATCAAGATGGATGCCGTGCCCGGCCGCATGAACCGGACCTGGGTGCGGGTGCCGGAGGAAGGCATCTACTACGGCCAGTGCTCGGAGCTGTGCGGCACCGGCCACGGCTTCATGCCGATCGAGGTGCGCGTCGTCAGCCGCGAGGCCTTTGACCAGTGGGTGATGGAGCAGGTCGCCGACGCCGACCTGGAGGAGCCGCCGGTGCTCCTGACCACCACCTACGAAGCGGCACTGGCCGAGCGGCAGCTCGCCCAGGCGTCTGCAGAGCAGTAACCGCCAGCCGAGGGACAGGACACATGAGTTCTCATGCCGAGGCGCATGCCGACCACCACGACCACAAGCCCGGGTTCGTCGCTCGCTGGCTGCTCTCGACGAACCACAAGGACATCGGCACGCTCTACATCATCTTCGCCATTATTGCCGGCCTGATCGGCGGCGTGTTCTCGCTGCTGATGCGCATCGAGCTGCAGGATCCCGGCCTGCAGATGCTGCCGGCGATGAGCTCCGACCCCGGCCAGATGTGGAACGTGTTCATCACCGCACACGGCCTGATCATGGTGTTCTTCGTGGTCATGCCGGCGCTGATCGGCGGGTTCGGCAACTGGTTCGTGCCGATCATGATCGGGGCGCCAGACATGGCGTTCCCGCGCCTGAACAACATCTCGTTCTGGCTGATCGTGCCGGCCTTCCTGCTGCTGCTCGGCTCGGCCTTCGTCGGCTCGGGCGCCGGCACCGGCTGGACGGTCTATCCGCCGCTGTCGTCGGCACTCGGACAACCGGGGCCGTCGGTGGACATGGCCATCTTCGCTCTGCACCTGGCCGGTGCATCGTCGATCCTGGGTGCGGCGAACTTCATCACCACCATCTTCAACATGCGCACGCCGGGCATGACCCTGCACAAGATGCCACTGTTCGTGTGGGCGATGCTGGTGACGGCGTTCCTGCTGCTGCTGGCGGTGCCGGTGCTGGGCGGCGCCATCACCATGCTGCTGACCGACCGCAATTTCGGCACGGCGTTCTTCCGGCCCGAGGGCGGCGGCGACCCGCTGCTGTACCAGCACCTGTTCTGGTTCTTCGGCCACCCAGAAGTCTACATCATGATCCTGCCCGCCTTCGGGATCATCAGCCACATCGTGTCGACCTTCTCGCGCAAGCCGATCTTCGGCTATCTGGGCATGGCCTATGCGATGGTGGCGATCGGCTTCGTCGGGTTCATCGTCTGGGCGCACCACATGTACACGGTCGGCCTGGACGTCGACACCAAGGCCTACTTCACCGCGGCGACGCTGATCATCGCCGTGCCCACCGGCATCAAGATCTTCAGCTGGATCGCCACCATGTGGGGCGG
>CAZGMC010000064.1:0-24383 GCA_964526565.1 uncultured Mycobacteriaceae bacterium | reverse complement strand
GCGGCGGCGCCGGTTGCCGCGGCGGCGGTGGTGGTGGTGGTGGTGGTGGTGGCGGCGGCGGCGGCGGCGGGGGTGGCGGCGGCGGCGGGGGTGCCGGACGCTTGGGCGGGCTGAACAGGATCGACATGGCGGACCTCAAGGTGCGACGGGAAGGACGACGCCCGCGGGGGCGGTGCGGCGGCACAGGTGTCGGTAGAGCTGGTAGGGCGTGAGCAGCCAGCGATCGTGGATGCCGAGGGCGCGCTTGACCGCCTCGACGCAGCTGAACACGGCCCACGGCGCCGGGCGGCGGCGGTTGTGGACGATCGCCGCCGGCACCACGCGGTGCCCCTGCTGGCGGTACCAGGCGGCCAGGTCGAAGGCCGGCGGCACCGGCTGGACGGCCAGCTCGGTGCAGGTCGCCAGCGGGTCCATGGTCAGCCAGTGGCGGCCGTCGTTGAGGGCCAGGAAGCAGTGGCGGAAGCCGGGCTTGAGCACCCGCAGCCAGGCCAGGTCGGTCTGGCCGCAGAACACCACGTAGGCCGTCGCCGGGGCGTTGGCGGGCGCGGCCGCGGGCGTTGCGGCCGGGCCGTGCTGCGGCGTCGCGGCGGCCGGGACGGCGGCCGTTGCAGGTCCGGCGCTCATTGCACGATGCCCTTGCGCCGCAGCACCGGCTCCAGCCGCGCCAGCGCCTCGTCCCACAGGCTGCAGGCGCGCTGCTCGCGCCGGCGCCGCGGGTCCGGCGCCATCAGGCGGCGGCCATAATGGGCCAGCACCGCAAGGTGGTCGCGCAGCAGGCGGCGCTGCCGGTAGAGGCGGTCGAGGGCACGCAGCACGTCGACGGGCTCGCACGGCCGCGCCACCAGCCCCTCGCCGGCGCGAATCCGCGCGCCGGCGCAGCGGGCCGCGTGGTTCTGCATGAACCAGAACCAGGCCTCCTCGGCGCTGACGAACGGCGTCGGCGCGGGATCGTCATCGTGACGGCGGGGAACGAAACGATCTCGGGGCACGGTTTCTGTCTCTCCGGTTGACGCGTTGGCTCCAGATCCCGTCATGCGGGCGCAGCGCCGGAGGTTTATAGGTTTCTGGTCCTATGTCAAGAAAAATATGAATTCGTTCCTACGGACAGGCGCGTCAGGTTATGAGAACTTGTTCCCATGTTGAAGCATGGCGACATCTGGCAGGCGATCGACCGGCTGGCGGCGCAGCACAGCCTGTCCCCCTCCGGTCTGGCGCGGAAGGCGGGGCTGGACCCGACCACGTTCAACCCCAGCAAACGCCGGACGGCGCAGGGCAAGCTGCGCTGGCCGTCGACCGAGAGCCTGGCGAAGATCCTCACTGCCACCGGCACCAGCATCGGCGACTTCGTCGGCCTGATCGGCGACCGCCCCGGTCCGGCACCGCTTCAGCGGGTGCCGATCATCGGCTATGCCCAGGCCGGCGTCGAAGGCTTCTTCGACGACGCCGGCTACCCGGTCGGCAGCGGCTGGGACGAGGTCGTCTTCCCGGACCTGGGCGACCCGCACGCCTATGCGCTGGAGGTCAGCGGCGACAGCATGGAGCCGGTGTACCGCGACGGTGACACCATTGTCGTATCGCCGTCCGCCACCGTGCGGCGCGGCGACCGCGTCGTGGTCAAGACCCAGGGCGGCGAGGTGATGGCCAAGGAGCTGGCACGGATGAGCGCCAACCGCATTGAACTGAAATCGATCAACCCGGAGCACACCGACCGTACGCTGCGCCGCGAGGAGGTGGTGTGGATGGCGCGCATCATCTGGGCGAGCCAGTAGATTACGGGAGATTACCGGGGAGTACGGGGACAGTTTGCTTATTTCCCTTATCCTGATTGCAACGCTGGGCTGCCTTATCGAAGGACATAAGTAAACTGTCCCCCTACTCCCCGCAACCGAACGGAGGGTCATGACCGGCACGCCCGACAGCCGCATCGACATCCCGGCCGACTCGTGGATCGACCGCTCCGTCCCGGCAGCGGCGCGACCCTATCTGCAGCTGATGCGGCTGGACCGGCCGATCGGCACGTGGCTGCTGCTGTTCCCGTGCTGGTGGGGTCTGGCGCTGGCGCCGCGGCCCGACGGTTTCGCTTGGCATGACCTGTGGCTGGCGGCGCTGTTCGGGATCGGTGCGGTGGTCATGCGCGGCGCCGGCTGCACCATCAACGACCTGTGGGACCGCGACATCGACGCCCAGGTGGCCCGCACCCGCACCCGGCCGCTGGCCAGCGGCGCGATCACGGTGCCGCAGGCGCTGGTGTTCCTGGCCGGACAGCTCGTCGTCGGCCTGGCCGTGCTGGTCCAGTTCAACGCGACGACGATCCTGGTCGGCGTCCTGTCGCTGCTGCTGGTCGTGCCCTATCCGCTGATGAAGCGGGTCACCTGGTGGCCGCAGGCGTGGCTGGGCCTGACCTTCAACTGGGGCGCGCTGGTCGGCTGGACGGCGGTGACGGGCGGGCTCGACTGGCCGGCCGCGGTGCTGTACGCCGCCGGCGTGTTCTGGACGCTGGGCTACGACACGATCTACGCGCACCAGGACAAGGAGGACGACGCTCGCATCGGCGTCAAGTCCACCGCCCGCCTGTTCGGCGCCGCCAGCCGGGTGTGGGTGACCGGGTTCCATGCCGTGGCGCTGGGCGGCATCGTCGCCGCGGCGCTGGCCGCCGGCCTGCCGCCGCTGGTCCTGGCGCTGCTGGCGCCGGCGGCGCTGCAGCTCGCCTGGCAGGCCGGCGGCTGGAACCCCGACGACCCGGCCGTCTGCCTGGGCCGGTTCAAGTCCAACCGGATCTTCGGGGCGCTTGTCCTGGCCGCGCTGGTCGCCGGCCGGGCGATGGCCTGAGCCCGCCCGTAATGGATCCTGCCCCGCCGAACCCGCCGGCCGGCCACCGCCACCGCATGAGTCCGGTGGCAATGGCCCAATTCATCATGGCCAACACCACGGTGGCGCCGCCGCCGCTGACGCCGGAGCTGCGCCTGTACCAGGCGACGCAGATCACGCCGCTGTGGCAGGCGACGGAGCAGGTGCTGGAGGAGACCGGCCTGGCGCCGCCGTTCTGGGCGTTCCCCTGGGCCGGCGGCCAGGCCCTGGCACGGCTGGTGCTGGACGACCCGGCACAGGTGCGCGGCCGCCGCATGCTGGACTTCGGCGCCGGCGGCGGGCTGGTTGCCATCGCCGCGGCGCGGGTCGGGGCGCGGCGGGTCATCGCCAACGACCTGGACGCGTTCGCCGAAGTCGCCCAGCACCTCAACGCCCGGCTCAACCGCGTGGCCATCGAGACCAGCCATCACGACCTGATCGGCCATCCCTTGCGCGAGATCGACGTGGTGCTGGCCGGCGACGTGCTGTACGAGGGTCCGGCGGCGCGGCGGATCGTCCCCTGGCTGCGCGGCCTGGTGCGCGCCGGCAAGACGGTCCTGTGCGGCGATCCCGGCCGCGCCTATCTGCCGAAGGACGGCCTGGAGCCGATCGCGACCTACACGATCTCCACCCCGGTCGAGCTGGAAGACCGCGAGGCGCGGGAGACCACGGTGTGGCGGCTGCTGGGGGATTAAGAGGCGGTCAGAGGCCGTGCAGCGACAGCCAGGCCTTTGCCGTGGGCTGGCATGGCCCATATAGCCACCGGAACGGTTGCTGTTCCTGAGGGAGCGGACGAGAGACCATGTCTGGCTCATGGTTGCGGCGCCCGGTGCCGCGGTGGTAGGCAATCCCATGCTCAACCGCATTGCAGCATTCCTGAGCGGGCTCGACGGCAAGGCCGAGTCGCGCGCGGCATCGACATCTGAGGAGGAATTGACGCTGGCGGCGGCGGCGCTGCTGGTGGAAGCGGCGCGCATGGACAACGGCATCGACGCCGAAGAGCGCGCGCGCATTGTCGAGCTGGTCCGCTGGCGCTTCGATCTGAGCGAGGCGGAAGCGGCGACCCTGGTGGCCGAGGCCGAGGCGGCCACCGAGGGCGCCGCCCATTGGTACCAGTACACCGCCGCCATCCGCAACGCCTTCAATGATGAAGAGCGGGTCAGGCTGGTGGAGATGCTGTGGGACGTGGCCTATGCCGACGGGCGGCTGCACGATCTGGAGGCCAGCCTGCTGCGCCGCATCGCCGGACTTCTCTACGTCTCCGACCGCGACAGTGGCGCGGCCCGGCAGCGGGCAATGCGGCGGCACGGAGTCGAGCCGAACTGACGCGGCCGGGCATGGCCCTGATCTACCCCGAGGAGGGTTATCGACGTGACCTATCTTGTGACCGACGCCTGCATCAAGTGCAAATACACGGACTGCGTCGAGGTCTGCCCCGTGGACTGCTTCTACGAGGGCGACAACATGCTCGTCATCCATCCCGATGAATGCATCGACTGCGGCGTATGCGAGCCGGAGTGCCCGGTCGAGGCCATCAAGCCGGACTCCGAGGTCGAGGACCTGGAAAAGTGGCTTGAATTGAACCGCGAGTATTCGGCGACCTGGCCCAACATCTCGCGCAAGAAGGAGCCGCCGCCTGACGCTGACGACTGGAAAGGCGTTGCCGACAAGCATGCGAAGTTTTTCAGCCCCGAGCCCGGCGAGGGCTCTTGACCGGCAATGCCTGACGGGCACGCCGCGCGCGGCACCGACGCTGCATCGCAACGCGCCACTTTATCCGGCGAGCGTTTTATCGTATATTGACACCAACGGCCTGATCCGTCCCCCGATCCGCCGAGACGGATTGGGCCGGTTGTCGTGACGAGCCCCGCCGACTCCACGGTCCGGCCGGCCTGCCCGCAAGGGCGCCCGGGAAGGGGGTTGGTGCATGTGTGTGTCGGGGCCATTCCGTCACGGGATGGGGTGGGCCGCGGTCCTGGCGCCGCGTTCAGGGCGGACCGCGCCGGTCGCAACATGGAAAGACGAGCATGGCCTATCAGCTTGAGTACAGTGTCGGAGACTACGTCGTCTACCCCGCGCACGGGGTCGGCCGCATCGAGGGGCTGGAGACGCACAGCGTCGGCGGCCTGGAGGTCGAGCTGTATGCGATCAGCTTTGAGAAGGAGCGTATGACCCTCAAGGTCCCGATCGCCAAGGCCAAGAGGTCCGGGCTGCGCAAGCTGAGCTCGAAGGACCGGATCAAGGCGGCGCTGGAAACCCTGAAGGGCCGCAGCCGCGTCCGCCGCACCATGTGGAGCCGCCGCGCCCAGGAGTACGAGGCGAAGATCAATTCCGGCGATCCCGTCTCGATCGCCGAGGTGGTGCGCGACCTGTATCGCCCCTCCGACCAACCAGAGCAGTCCTACAGCGAGCGCCAGATCTACCAGGCGGCGCTGGAGCGGCTGGCCCGCGAGCTGGCGGCGGTGGAAAAGATCGACGAGCACAAGGCCACGGAACGTCTGGAGCAGGTCCTGACGAAGGTGGCATGACCGGGCGTGGGCGGCGCGGACCGGTGGATCCGCTCCGCCCGCCATTTTCGTGACATCATTTTCCTGACCTGTTCTCCTTTGCCTGGAACAGGCTGCAGTTGAACTCTCGCCGTCTCGTTAACTTTTTTGCGGACCCGATACCCGTTGATGCCCGACGCCGACAAGTTCGCCCGTCTCGGCCGGCCAAGGCGCATCTGGGCCATCGGCGCCGCGCACGGCGACGTCAAGCGGCTGGCCGACCTCCACGACCGCATCGCGCAGGATTTCGCGGCTGGCGACCGGCTGGTCTATCTGGGCAATTTCGTCGGACACGGCACGGCGATTCGCGAGACAGTCGACGAGATCCTGGCATTCCGTAGGGCCCTGCTGGCCCTGCCCGGCATGATCGTCACCGACCTCGTCTATCTGCGCGGCGCCCAGGAGGAGATGTGGCAGAAGCTGCTGCAGCTCCAGTTCGCGCCCAATCCCGGCGAGGTGCTGGCATGGATGCTGCGCCAGGGGCTGGACTCCACCCTGCGCGCCTATGGCGGATCGCCGGAAGACGGCCTGCACGCGGCCCGCGCCGGGGCGGTGCAGCTGACCCGCTGGACCAACCGGCTGCGTGAGGCGATCCGCGCCGCGCCGGGTCACGGCAGCCTGTATTCCGCCGTCAAGCGGGCCGCCTTTTCCGAGTCGGAGGACGGCGGTGTGCTGTGCGTCAGCGCCGGAATCGACGTGTCGCGGCCGCTGGCCGCCCAGGGCGACGCCTTCTGGTGGGGCGGCCGCAGCTTTGCCCGGATCGACGCGCCCTATGAGACCTTCCGGCGCATCGTCCGCGGCTATGACGCCAACAACGGCGGCGTGGCGATCACCGACTACACGGCCAGCCTGGACGGCGGCTGCGGCCGCGGCGGCGGTCTGGCCGCTGCCCTTTTCTCGGGCAGCGGCGACCTGCTCGACCTGCTGGACACCTGACGGTCCGACAATCCGTCGCAACAAGCAGTGCGAAATGCGACGCGCGACCCCGCCGGCCGGCATGCCGTGGCGCCCGGCCCGTCCGGTTCCCGGCAGGCTGTTGCGGAACAATGCCACGATGGGACCGCTTTTTCGCGCGAAGCCGTCGGTGTGACCGTGATCCAGTCGCAGCCAGGGTCCGTATTCCGGTCAAGCCGTTGAAGCATCATCGCGTGATGTCGGTTCGCCCGATGGTGCAACCGGCCCAGGGTTTGCAACGCCATTGACGGTCCTGACGCGAACGGCACGTCGCAGGCTGCCAGGAAGAGGATGACACCATGGCGCACATCGACGATCCCGAGACGCAGCGCGCCAACCTGAACTACATCAAGGCGTCGATGCGGGCACCGCTGCTGACGCGCGAGGTCGAGTTCGATCTGGCGCGGCGCTGGCGCCAGCACGGCGACGAGGCGGCGCTGCACGATCTCGTGCGCGCCTATGCCCGTCTGGTGGTCAGCACGGCCTCCCGCTTCCGCAATTACGGCCTGCCCATGGGCGACCTGGTCCAGGAGGGCAATGTCGGCCTGATGCAGGCGGCGGCACGCTTCGAACCCGAACGCGATGTCCGCTTCTCGACATATGCCGCATGGTGGATCCGGTCGGCGATGCAGGACTACATCCTGCGCAACTGGTCGATCGTGCGCACCGGCACGACGGCGGCCCAGAAGTCGCTGTTCTTCAATCTGCGGCGCCTGCGCGCCCGCATCCAGGAGGCATCGGCCAGCCAGTTGTCCGATGCCGGCCGGCAGCAGATCGCCGAGGAACTCAACGTCGACGTGGCCGAGGTCGAGGCCATGGAGATGCGGATGTCCGGCAACGACCAGTCACTCAACGCGCCGATCTCGGACTCGAGCGATGACAACTGGCAGGATTTCCTGTCGGACGAGCGGCCCAATCCGGAAGAGGTGGTAATCGGGCTGCGCGACAGCGCCTCCCGCTCGCGCTGGCTGGCCGAGGCCCTGGGTGCCCTGACGCCGCGCGAGCAGACCATCATCCGGCAGCGGCGCCTGCGCGAAGAAGGAGCGACGCTCGAAGAGCTCGGCGCACAGCTCGGTGTGAGCAAGGAACGGGTTCGCCAGCTCGAGCACCGCGCCATGATGAAACTGCGTGCATCCATGGCGAGGCGGGTCGTGGATCATGACGAGCTGTTCGTCGAGGCCTGACCCTCCCCCGCGGGCCTTCGGCGCTTGGACGGGGCGACGACCATGTCGTCCCGTCCATTCTTGCCGACCGGAACCCGGGCAGTCAGAGTCAGTGGGTCCTGAACCAGCGGTCGACGGACACGGTGATCTCATCCAGCAGGTCCTCGATGCCCGTCTTGAAGCTTTCCCAGGCCCCTTCCGGCTCGTGGTCGAGCCGATGCAATCGGTCCTGCAGCTCGCGGCGCTTGTCCTCGAGCACCCGCAACTCGCCGGCGGCAGCGACATGGTCGGCAGGCGTGCCGCTTGCGAGCCGCTGGCGGGCCTCCACAATCTGCCCGTCGACCCGGGCGAGGCGGTGTTCGAGCGTGTTTCGGAAGGTTTCCTTGGACATGACGATCTCCTTGCCAATAGCCGGGGGCCGTTAGCCGGGGGCCAGTAGCCGGGCGGCGGTGGCCGGGGGCCAGTAGCCGGGGGCGCTCATGGGGCGGAACGGCACGCCGGAACCACGTGGCCGCTCCCTCGTTCTTCCCAATCCGCAGACCGGCGTGCGGTTCCTTCACCCGGCACCCATAGGAGTTATAAGAGTTATATGGCCATTTTCCTGCCGGCCCTGTACCCGAGCGGGCGCGGCCGGCGCACGGCGGTGAGGCACAAGCCATGACGGAAACCATCTCCTGGTGGAATGCCGGCGAGACGCCGCTGATCGGTCGCGGCATCGACGGCCTGATCTATGTCGTGTCCACCTTCGTGCACGACGGCAGCCGGGTCAGCTGCGTCGGCAGCGTGCGGGCATCGTCGCTGGACGAGGCGCTGGCGACCTTCGCCGCGCCGCCGGTGGACGGCACCGCTTCCGACAAATGGGTCTCGCACGAGTTGCAGCCGGTCAGGCCGCTGCGCGAGGACCTCGCCCTGCACCGGATCCTGGCCGAGCAGGCCGCCGCCGGCGCCGTGCCACGGGCCATGGCCGGCGAATAGCCGGCCGCGCAGTCCCGGCACTCAGCGCAACGGGTTGACGGCGGGCTGCCGCCCGTCCTGGAATGGACGCCGGACCCATGACGGAGGCGAACCATGCCCGGCTCCAATCCCGTGCTGTGCGGATCGATCGCCGGCCGCCCCGGCCGGTTCGGCGTCGCCATGCACAATGCCGCCTACCGGGCGCTGGGGCTGGCGTACACCTATGTCGCGTTCGGCACCGAGGACACCGCCGCGGCCGTCGCCGCCATGCGGGCGCTGGGCATCCGCGGCCTGGGGGTGACCACGCCGCACAAGGTGCGCATCATGAAGCACCTCGACACGCTGGACGAGACGGCGCGCGAGATCGGCGCCGTCAACACCGTGGTCAACGACGACGGCCGGCTGACCGGCCACAACGTGGACTGGATCGGCGCCCTGCGCGCCTTCCACGAGGCGATCGACCCGACCGGTCGTCGCGCCGCGGTGGTCGGGGCCGGCGGCGGCGCTCGGTCGATCGTCCATGGCCTGGTCCGCGCCGGCGGCGACGTCACCGTCTACAATCGCAGCCGCGCCGCCGGGCTGTCGCTGGCCGACCGGTTCGGCTGCCGCCACGGCGGCCGGCCCGAGGCGCTGGCCGGCGACGGGCCGTACGACCTGCTGGTCCACGTGACGCCGGTCGGCTTCCATGCGCCCGACGACATGCTGGTGCCGGCCGAGGCCCTGCACCCCGGCACGGTCGTCTTCGATGCCGTGCCGATGCCGATCGAGACCCGCCTGCTGCGTGAGGCCAAGGCCGCCGGCTGCGCCGTCATCCCGGGCGTGCGCATGCAGATCCACCAGGCCCGCTGCCAGTTCGAGCTCTACACCGGGCGCGAGCCGGATGCGACCGTCATGGAACGGGCGCTGCTGGAGGCCATGCAGGATCCGGCATAAGGGCGCGAGGGCGGGCCGCCGCCTGCCGCCCTGTTACGCCCTAGTCCGCCACGTCGCGTTCGGCCGCGTTGGGCCGGTGCGCCGGCTCGGGCGACGGCACCTCGCTGCGGTCGTGCTCGCGGATCTGGTTGAGCTCGATGCGCCGGACCTTCTCCAGCGTCATTTCGATGAGCTGGCGGTTGAAGTTGATCAGGTCGGAGACCAGCCCGATCAGGAACGTCACCACGCCGATCACGATCAGCGCACCGCCCAGGATCAGGGACTGGATGTGGCCGGCGCCGCCCTCTGCAAAGTAGGCGATCAGGAAGCGGATCACCGGGACCAGGCCGACCAGCATGAAGATCGAGCCCATGTACACGAAGAACCGCAGCGGCTGGTACATCGCGTACATGCGGATCATCGTCGTCAGCGAGCGCTCGATGAACTTCGGGACGCTCTTGAACAGCCGCGAGTCGCGGGTCTTGGGATTGGTGCGGACCGGCACCGAGGCCATCGCCATGTGCTTCTTGCCGGCCTGGATGACCGTCTCGATCGTGTAGCTGAACGACGACACGATGTTGAGCTGCAGCGCCGCGTCGCGCGAGAAGGCGCGGAAGCCGGACACCGCATCGGGCACATTGGTGCCGGACAATTGGCGCACGGTGAACGAGCCGGCCCGCTGCAGCCGCTTCTTCATCGACGAGAAGTGGGCGATCGAGTCGGTCTGGCGGTCGCCCAGGACCAGGTCGGCGCGGCCCTCCACGATCGGCCGCACCAGCGCCGGGATGTCCTGGCCGCAATACTGGTTGTCGCCGTCGGTGTTGACGATGATGTCGGCGCCGAGCCTGAGGCAGGCATCCATGCCGGTGCGGAAGGTGCGGGCCAGGCCACGGTTGGCCTTGTGCCGGACGATGTGGTCGACACCGAGCTGGCGGGCCACCTCGACGGTACGGTCGGTCGACCCGTCATCGATGATGAGCAGCTCGACGGCATCCAGGCCGGGGATCTGGCGCGGGATGTCGGCCACCGTCTGCGGCAGCGTGTGCTCCTCGTTGAAGCACGGGATCTGGACGATGAGTTTCATGGGGCCCCGGTCCTTCAAGAGAGCACACGCCCGTCGGGCCTGTCGCGGCGATGGTCCGCACCGACCCGCCCGCAACCGACCCGCCCGCACCGACCCGCCCGTGCCCGCGCCGCCCGCCGCTACTCCGCGACAGCCGGCCGGTGGTGCAGGACGATGACGTCGTTCGGTTCCAGCAGTTCGGACACCGTACCCCCGACCTTGTCGCCGATGAACGGCAGCGGAGCGGCCAGCGCCGCCAGCAGCCGCGCCTGGGCATAGGCCAGGCCGGGCATGGGATTGTCCACGGTGAGCACCGTTTCAGCATTGCGCTCGAAGTCGCCGGCTTCGAGTGTGGTCATGAAGTAGCGCCGATTGGCAAACAGCATGAAGCCGCGGTTCAGCAGGACATAGCCGTCGATCTGCTCGACGGGCACGATCTCGGTCTCGCCCTCGGCAAAGTCGTGCCGCTGCAGCATGTGGAGCTGCACCCGCTCGGGCCGGTCGTACAGCATGTACGCGGCAATGAAGTAGCTCGTCCGGTCGAGATACAGCGGGAACCAGCCATTCTCCACCGCCGCGCTGACCGCCTGCCTGGTCGCCGCCTGGCGTTCCAGGTTCAGCTGGTTGAAATTCGCAAAGAACAGGCCGGCCGCCACGACGAGGCCGAGCCCGACCCAGCGCACCCGGCCCGGCAACACCTGCCACAGGAACCAGGCGATGACCACGGCCATGGGCACACTGATCATCGCACAATAGCGCAGCAGGTGCGACTTGAACGATATGCCCCCCGAGAAGGGATTGAACCCGAACTGCAGCCACAGCAAAAAAGCCACGATCCAGGCCGCCAGCAGGATGCCCCGGCGCTCCCGCCGCCACAGGATCGCCAGCAGGCCGGCGAACATCGCATAATAATGCAGGCCGAATTCATAGATGGTAACGAACCACGCCTTGGGGAAGACCCACAACTGCGTGCCACTGTATTCACCACGAACAGCCATCCGCACGTTGTCGATCAACTGCAGGCGATAGAACAACACGTCCATGGCCGAATAATACACCAGGGTCTCGGCCGCGACGACGGCGAGCGCCACCACGCCGGCCGGAATCACGACCGGCCACGCGCGCCGGTCCTGCAGCGCCAGCCCCAGGAAGGCAAAGCCAAGGAAGAACGCCTCGACCTTGATCAGATAGGCAACCCCCCACACCAGCCCGGCGAGCAGCCCCCAGGCCCAGCGGTGCCGCCGGTCTGTGCCCAGCATGGCCAGCCACACCGCCAGCGCCATCGTCGTCCCCAGCGGCATGTCGGGGAAGAAGGTCGTCGCCTGGCCGATGTCCAGGGGGAACACGGCCAGCACCAGCGCCGCAACCAGGCCGGTGGGCCGGCCGAACAGCCTCGCACCGATGGCATAGGCCAGCGCGATGCCGCCCAGGCTCCACAGCAGCGGCAGCAGGGCAAGCTGCCACTCGCCGACACCGAACAGGCCGAACACCACGGCCTGCGGCACGACCAGCCCGATCCGGGCGCTGTAGTGGCCGGTCGGCAGTTGCGGGCCATCCTCCAGCCAGCGCAGCGCCGCCTGGGCGACGGACACATCGTCGGCGCCGACCAGACCGCCGAAATACAGGAGCCGCAACGCTGCCGCGAACAGAAGAACGGCGACCAGGGACAGGCGGTACATGCCCGCCTGGGCTTCGTCGTCCATGGCGGTCCAGGCACCCGCGTGTCGGGGCAAACCCGCGTCCAAAACCCGCTGCTGGTCCATCATCGATACTGTCCTGGTCGATCGCAGGCATGACGGTTAGCGCGCGCGTGAAAACAGGGCAAGCGCGGCAACCTTCGGCTATACGGGTGGCTTAGGCAGCGGCCGGGACAACCAATCGGCACAAGCCTATGCCGCACGGTCCGCCGGCGCGGAGGGGCGCCCGGAGGCGTGCGACCGGTCGCGCCGGCCGCCGCGGCGGCGCGCCTCCACGACCTCCGTGAACACCTGGAGGAACGCCGCGGCCGATGCCTCGCGGCTCAGCGCCTCGCGCACCATGGCCTGGCCGGCGCCAGCCAGCCGCGCCGCCAGGTCCGGCGTCCGCCACAGCCGCAGCACGGCGGCGGCGATGGCCGCAGGGTCGGCCTCGGGCACCAGCAGGCCGGTCTCTTCATGGCGCACGAGGTCGGGGATGCCGCCGGAACGGGTCGCCACCACGGGCACGCCGTTGACCAGGGCCTCGGCGAAGGTCAGCCCCTGCGCCTCGACCCAGCCGTCCGGCCCCCGCTTCGACGGGCCGACGAACGCGTCGGCCGCCTGCATCCAGGCGCCCACCGTCGCGGGCGCGACCCAGCCGGTGAAGGCGACCCGCTCGCCCAGGCCGAGCCGCCCGGCCATGGCCTCGAACGCCGCGCGGTCCTGGCCCTCGCCAATCACCAGGGCGGTGGCGTCGGGCACCTCGCGACAGAGCAGGGCCATGGCCTGCAGCAGGTCGCCGACCCCCTTCTCCTCGACCAGCCGGCCGACGAAAACGACCAGCGGCCCGGCGCCGCGCCGCCAGCGCGCCCGGATGTCGGCCGTCAGGGCCGGGTCGTCGGCCGGGGCGATGTCCACGCCCATGGGGATCCGGCGGGGCGGCGCGATCCGCGGCGCGATCGATGTCACGGCGGCGCCGGTCGCCGAGCTGTTGACCGTCACCGCACCGGCCGCGCCAAAGGCGACCCGCTGCAGGCGCCGCATGCCGCGGCCGCGCAGCCCGAAGACGTCGCCGCCGTGGACCGTGATGACGTGCGGCACGCCGAGCGGCCGCGCCGCCAGCGCCCCGACAAAGCCCTGCGGCAGGACCCAGTGGGAGTGCAGCAGGTCGTAGCGGCGCCGCAGCAGGCGGCCGAACACGGCGGCCCACTCCGCGGCGACCAGCGCCGGCAGCTTGACGACATTGCTCCTGGCCTTGCGCAGATTGACCAGGGCGCCACCGCCATAGCACACGGTCTGCAGCGATTCGGGCCACAGATAGCGGAACCGCTCGACCGGGATGCCCTCCAGGACCTCCCGCCGCGCCGCCCCCGGCGCATGCGGCGCCAGCACGTCCACCGCGCACCCCAGCCGGTTCAGGTCCTGCGCCAGCTTGAGCACGAACGGCGTCGTGCTGTCACCGGCCCAACGCGGATAGTTCGAGGTGACGAGCAGGAGTCTCAAAATAACAGTCTCCCGGCGCAGTTGTATCCCGGCGCGTGGTGCAGGAGTTGCGGTTGGACGGCCGCCTGGTCTTGCCGGCGCCCGGACAGAATGCTATCGCCGCCGGCACCCGGCGAACAAGGAACCTCGCGTCGGCACCGACAACTGTGTACAGCCCTTTGAACAGCACGGCGGTTCATGAGGGCGGTTCCCCGCTTTTTCATACGGGTATGGCGGAGCACACCATCCGCCATCCGCCATCGGGCCGTCAGCCGCCGTCAGGATGATTGGAACGGCATGGCATCAAACCTGATCATCGTTGCAGGAAGCCCTCGCTCGGGCACGACTGCCCTCACCCGCCTCCTGATGGAACACGATCAGGTATTTCATGCCGGACCGGATGATCTGGGAACGCGCATTAATGAAAAGAAGACCTACGAAAGTGGCATTTTCGTGCGCATCGCAGACGAAGATGAAATACGCGCCCGTTTCGCGCCCCTGTTGGAAAAGCACCAATTCGTCCTGGAAAAGACTCCATCAAACATCATGGTTCTTCCGAAGATCCGGAAGATTTTTCCTGACGCAAGACTTGTTTTGACTGTGCGGTCGGGCCTGTATGTCGTCAAGTCATTGAAAGCTGCACGTCACACCTTCCTGGCCGATGGCCCGGACCTGATACGGTCCTGCCGGCTCTGGAGCAAGGCCACCAATATTGCATTGGATGAAGAATCACGACCAAACACTGTTCTGATTCGCTATGACGAGTTCATGGCCGCCAAACACCGGACTGCCGAACGACTGTTCGAATCCATCGGGTTGGATACATCGCAAACGGCCCATTGTGTTGCGGAAATGGACAATCCGGACAAGGAACTTGTAAAAGGAGTGGTCGGACAATCGATCCGCGGCACCGTGGACAGGCTCGGCCTGTGGGAGGCCGTCCTGTTCCGGCTGATCTGTGGCCGCGCGATGCGCCGGGCCGGCTTCAAGGGCTTCCGGTAGAGGCGCCGCCGCATCAAGCACACCGGCTGATGTCGCCGCCGGCTTGGCCGGCCGCGTACGGGTCAGAACAGGCCCATGAACAATGCAAGGTAGGCCTCGCTCGACGCGGCAAGGGAGAACCGCCGCTTCGTTTCCTCGCGGCACCGGGTGCGCATCCGCGCCAGCCGGGTGGGGTCCGACACGAGGTCGCGGATGGCCCCGGCGAACGCGCCGACGTCGTCGGGCGGACAGAGGCGGCCGGTGACGCCGTCCTCGACGACCTCCGGCATGGCCGATGCCCGGGTCGTCACCACCGGAGTGCCGCACGCCATCGCCTCGGCGGCGGTATAGCCGAAGCCCTCGAACCGCGTCGGGAACAGCAGCAGGTCGGCCCGCCGGTAGGCATCCCGCAACCGCTCGTCGGTCAGCCGGCCCAGGGCGCGCATGCGCGGGTGGGCGGCGAACGGGTCGGCCGTGCGCAGGCCCAGCGTGTAGTCCAGCTCGTACCCCTCACCCAGGGCTTCGAGGATCGGCAGCAGCAGGTCGGCACCCTTGCGCCGGGTCAGGTTGCCGACGAACAGCAGCCGCACCGGCCGGCCGGACAGCGGCTCGCGCGGCGCCGCCGGCGGCGTGAAGACATCCGTCTCGATGCCATTGTGGATGACATGTGCGCCTTGGAAGCCGTGCACGCGGGCCAGGCTGTCGGCCGTGTAGGCGCTGACGGTGACGACCGCGTCGGCGCGGCGCAGGCTGGCCGCCGTCGCCGGCGCCACGATCATCCGGTGGAACAGTGCCTGGGCGGCGCCGCGGTACGGGCGGTAGGCCGGCTCGTTGACGCAGTGATGCTCGACCGCGACCAGCCGCCTGGCCGTGCCCTTGAAGGGAAACCCCCAGGCGCAGTTGACGCAGACGATATCGACGTCCGGGTCCGGCGGTGACGGCCGCAACGCCCACGGGACATACTGGTAGCGATTGGGGTAGCACGTCACCTCGACGGTGCAGCCGGCGGCCGCCAGCCCGGCCGCGAGCCGCCGCGTATAGACGTCGGCGCCGGCGCCGACCCGGACATGAGGCAGCCAGACCTTCATGCCGGCGTCCGCGGCGGCGACTGTTGCGGCCCCTGCGGCAGCGGCAGGCCCAGGGTGGCCCGCAGCACGACCCGCGCCCGCGCCCAGTCGCCCCGCGTGGCGAACCACGCCGCAACGGCGATGTTGCCAAGGATCACGGTCGGCACGAACACCGGCCGGTGCCGGCACGCGAAGCGCACGCGGTTCCGTTTCGAATAGTAGTCCGACAACAGGCTCCGCTTTTCGACCTTTTCGGCCGAGCCGATGCTGGCGCCCTCCTTGTGGTAGACGATGCTGTGCGGCTGATGGGCCAGCCCATATCGCCCGCGGCAGCGCGCCACCCAGTCGAGCTCCTCGTAATACAGGAAATAGTGCTCCGCCATCAGCCCGACGTCCTCCAGGAGCGCGCGCCTCACCAGCAGCGACGCCGCCGATACGTAGGCCAGGTCGCCGTCCGGCCGCGGCGCGTCACCAACCGTCGCTGCCGGCTGCCCCAGGCCGCGCGGCCGCGGCATGCCGAGCCATCGGTTGTAGGTGCAACCGCCAAGCGCCTGCACCACGTCCGGATTGTCGTAGTACAACAGCGTGGACCCGACCATGCCGACATCGGGATGCGCCTGCAGCGTGGCCATGAGGCGGCCCAGCGACTCGGGCGGCACAACGGTGTCGTTGTTGAGCAGCCAGACGCAGTCGATGTCGCCCTGTTTCAACAGGTAGCGCAGGCCGACATTGTTGCCGCCGGCGAAACCCAGATTGCCGCCCGTGCGGATCAGCACCAGCGCGCCCACGGCATCCGTCCCGCCGCCCGGCCCGCTGCCCGTCTCGGCCGCCACGCGATCCAGGAGGATCAACCCGACCGGCTTGGCGACCGGCGGGACGGTGAATCGCCGCAAGGGTCCCGACGCCGGGGCGGCGTCAAGGCGCCCCTCCGCCCACTGCCGGATGCGCTCGACCGAGCCGTCCGTCGAGCCGTTGTCGCAGACCACGACCTGCCGCGGTGCCGGATCCAGTCGGAACACGCTCTCCAGGCACTCGACCGTATCGCCCCAGCCGTTCCAGTTCAGGATGACGACACCGGCACGCATCATGGTTGTCTCGCTTCCCTGCCGGCCGCGGAACCGGGGCGGCGCTGCCGCGACGCAAACAGCAGCCGCTACGCGAACAGCAACAGCCCGGCATTGGCCAGCCGGTCGCGCAGGAAGAACCGGTTGCGGACGATGGCGGCCCGGCGGGCACCATAGCTCTTGTCCGGAAGCCCGCCATAGGCCTGCGCAATTTTCAGGTCCTCCGGCTTCATCTGGTCGCCATGGCGCGCGACGAAGGCCCTGGCCTGCGCCGCCGTCCGCCGCAGGCCCTGCCGCGAACGCTGCACCAGCGCCGCCGGATCGGCGACCACCCGGCGCACGCGACCGGCCAAGGTGCGCCGGGCACCGAGCGTGTTCCGGCCGTGCTGGCGATAGAGGACCAGCGGTTCGTCCACATGGTCGATGACGCCGAACGCCGCCGCCACCAGCGCCAGCCACCAGTCGTGCATCCAGGCTTCCGGGGGCACCGGCAGCGCCCGTTGCACGAGCGCCCGGTTGACCATGGTCGCACACCCGGTCACGACATTCTCCATCAGCAGCCGCCGGAACGCATGGCAGTCCGTCCGCCCCGCCGTCAGCCGCTTCAGCAATGACGGCGCCAACGGCCGAAGGTCGGCGTCGACGACGACCAGGTCGCTGTGCACCAGGATGGGGGTGTGCCGGCCGACCCGCGCCTCCAGGTCATTCATCCGCGCCCTGAGAACCTCGACCTTCTGCGGCAGCCACACGTCGTCCTGGTCACAGAACAGCATGAAATCCGCGGTTGATACTTCCATCACTGCAGCAAAGCTTCGCTGGGCGCCGATGCCGCCAAGGTTGTCGACAAGGACTTCGACTTCCTTCGGATGGCGCTCCCTGTACTCCGCCAATATGGCGGGTGTATCGTCTTGCGAGCCGTCGTCCCTGACGATCAGCCGCCAGGCCCGGTCGGTCTGCTCGAACAGGGACTGGAGCTGTGGCTCAAGATAGCGTGCTCCACTGTACGTTGACATGATAATGTCAAGACTATCCGCCTGCTCTGATACAAGGCCAATGCGATTGGACATGCTGCATTCCTTGAATACCAACGTATGTGATCATGCCCGCCGTGCCAGACTGCCGGGAAGATTGTCCCGAATGCGCTTGGCAGTGCTGGAAACGGTCGAATGCAGGCCACGCATCCTGCCGACCAGCGACTTGAGCCGTTGCAATCTCCTGACTTCCAGCACATACGATTCAATCATGCGCCTCTGATCAACACATGCATTGTTATAATTATCCGTTTTCTCTTGTTCAAGCATCGTAAAAACACGTTCTATATTCCTGTCCAGGGAACGGGTATCGGCGACCTTTCGAGCCAATGTTTGCGTCTCCTGCTGGTAGAATGAATAATCTTCAAAGACATGGACAACTTCATTGTGGATATCCTTCGCGTTCTTTCTCGTATCAAATCCTCTCCCGGAAAAATTGAAAAGGGAGGCCTTGTCAAAATTCTGCTCGGTCAGTATGCCGCAGCCGCCGAAATGGTCGTACAGATACACTGGTATCCCGGAAAATAGCCCATACGGAACCGTTTTCCCTATCGAAACGACCATGTCGTATTGAATGACCAAGGCCTGATCGACGAATTTTTTTTTGTATCCTTCGCCGATAATGTCGACGGCATAGCCCGCCTTTCTCAGCATGAAAACCGCGTTCAACAGCTCTTCCGGGACGTGATTGGACACGACCAGGATACGTCTTTCATGACTGTCGCGGGACCCTGCAAGAAATGTGTACCGACTGTCGATGAAATTCGGAAAAATATGTATGCTGTTTTCCGCAATGCCCTCCATGATCAGCCTGTCTCTCGTCTCGGTGCTGTTCGCCAGAACAAGATCGCACCAGCAGACATCATGTGTGGGACCTTCCAAAGGCTCATAAGGCGACAGGGACGAATGAACCCAGTACGTCGCAGATACGTTCAGTACATGCTTCACATAGGCAAGGGTCGGCCAGTGATGTGTCCAGACGACATCGAATGACGAGTTACGGATCGACGCCCGGACCGCGATATCACCCAAGGAAACCAGATCTATGTCCTCGTCAGCGAACATTTTCTCCCAGTATGAGCCTTTTCTGAAGCAGAAGACTTGCACATAATCACTGCGCATCCTAAAATGGGACGCAAGCTGGAAACAATTCACTTCCGATCCGCGCAAGTCCTCCAGGTCGTGATTCGTAAAAAGCAGCCGCATCCAATCGTGTTCCTCGCTGGTCAGCCCGGCCTGGCCGCCCGCCTGCATCCCGCAGCACCGTTTGAGCGTCGCAATCCTTGAGCCGGCTGACACACTGCCTGACGCGCCTCGACTACCGATCCCAGCGGGATGGGTCGAACGTCCTCGGCGACTCGCTAGCCGACTGCGTCAGCCAGCGCAAGTCCCTCACTGTCCCGCAGGCCGGCACGAGGCGTAGCGATAAAGGACTATCATGCCCGGACAATACCGTCAGGATTTACGACCGTTTGCGGCTGGCCATCGCCCGGCTGCTCAGCCTGGCGAGCAGCTCGGCAAGATGGTCGCGCTCCCGGGCTGATATCCCCACCATGGGCAATACGATGAAGGCGGTGGACACGAACAGGGTTGTCACCGTCATCGAGACCGGCGGCAGCACCGAATGGATCGCGATGACCGCCGCCGCCGCCGCCATCAGCCGGATGCACGATGGTGACAGCAGCGCGCCAAGACTCTTGCGGAGAAAAGCAAAAAGAACCGCCAGCTTGACGCCCCAGGCCGCAAGGATCGCCGCGATCGCGCCGATGGCACCGAACTCAGCAACGGCGAGCGGCAGGCCTGCCGTCAGGACCGCTGCTGCCGCCACGTTCGCCCAGAGCGGCACGGCGACCTGACCGCGCACCATGAAGAGCTGGCCGGCCGCCGCCGTCAGGGTGATGGGCGCGATCGACAGCAGGGCCAGTCCAAGCAAGGCGCCGGTCTCGGCAAAAGCCGGCCCCACCAGCGTGTTGACCAGCCACGGCCCGAACGCGGTTCCGACCAGCCAGCCCAGCGCCCCCAACAGCAGGCCGAGCCGGTTGGCGGCATCCATATACACCGCATCGCGGCCATCGGCCCTGGCGATTGAGCGGCTGAGGACCGGGATCGCCGCCGCCATGAAGCTGCTGATCGCGCCAGCCAACAGCATGGTACCTTGCAGCGCCAGGCTCAACACGCCGACCGCCGCAGTATCGTCGACAGTGTAGCGGTACAGAACCAATGGTCCGGTGCCCAGCCAGATGCCGAGGGCCCTGGCCAGACCGATCAGCGCACCTTCCCGCAGCAGCGCCGGCAGTGCCGTCCAGTCCCGCCGGCCGCGCAGGCCGGCCAGTCGCCGGTCCACAAGAAACAGTGCCGCCAGTCCTTCGGCAATCCACGAAGCGGAATGGATGGCGGCGATGACCAGGACATCGGCGCCCAGCACCAGCGCCGTGCTCCCTGCAATCAACTCGGCCGTCCGGAACACGGCGGAGACGAGCAGTTGGAACCGGCTTTCCTCGTAGCCGACGAAGGCCTGTTGCGCCAGGATCGCCAGACTCCGCCCCAGCAGGGCCAGGGACAGGACAAGGATGACCGCCCGCCCCGTCGCCGTCGGCTCCGCCCACAGACCGATCGCCAGGAAGGCAGCCGCGCCGGCCAGCGTGGTGCCGAACCGGATGGTCACCAGCAGACGCAACACCTCGCCGCCCCGCGCACGGTCGCGGCCGACCTCGCGCGGCAGGATGATCTCCAACCCGAAGCCGATGAAGCCGATGACCAGGAAGTACAGCGCCTGGGCATAGGCTATCAGGCCATAGCCCTCCGGCCCCAGGAAGCGGGCCAGGGCGATCACGTACAGGGCGCGCAGGCCGTAGGCCAGCCAGCCGGAGCCGAGCAGGTAGAGACCGTTGCGCAGGATGGAGGTAACGCCGGGACCGATCATCACCGCGCCTGAAAGCCCTTGGAGCGCACGCCCGATGGCAGCCCGTGCCGGGTCGGGAGTGATGGTCGTACCACGACCGCGTCCGGCCCACCCCTTTGTCCAGGTGTAGCACCGGCCGAAAGTCGTATCCGGTTGTGCCCCGCCGCCCCGCTGCGGTTGCCAGGGCGGCTTTTCATATGGATGGATATGTTCGCGCGGCCGGTCGGACGCGTAGGATCGCGCCGGCAGAAGGCGGGCACAAGAGGTTTCGGGAGCACCAGATGAAGGGCATCATCCTCGCCGGCGGGTCAGGCACGCGGCTCTATCCGGTCACCATGGCGGTCAGCAAGCAGCTCATGCCCGTCTACGACAAGCCGATGATCTACTACCCGCTGACGACGCTGATGCTGGCCGGCATCCGTGACATCCTGGTCATCACCACGCCGGAGGACCAGGGGCAGTTCCGCCGCCTGCTCGGTGACGGCGCCCAGTGGGGGCTGCGACTCGACTACGCCGCCCAGCCGCGGCCGGAGGGGCTGGCCCAGGCGTTCATCATCGGCCGCGAGTTCGTCGGCGACGACCGCGTCGCCCTGGTGCTGGGCGACAACATCTTCTACGGCCACGGCCTGCCCGAGCTGCTGCGCCGTGCCGCCGCCCGCGACTCGGGCGCCACGGTGTTCGGCTACTACGTCAGCGATCCCGAACGCTACGGCGTCGTCGAGTTCGACGGCCACGGCCGCGCCGTCACCGTCGAGGAGAAGCCGGCCCGGCCCAAATCCAACTACGCGGTCACCGGGCTCTATTTCTATGACAACCGCGTGCTGGACATCGCCGCCGGACTCAAGCCCTCGGCCCGCGGCGAGCTGGAGATCACCGACGTCAACCGTCACTATCTGGCGCTGGGTGCCCTGTCGGTCGAGATGATGGGTCGCGGCTATGCCTGGCTGGACACCGGCACCCACGATTCGCTGCTGCAGGCCGGCCAGTTCGTGCAGACCATCGAGGCGCGCCAGGGACTCAAGGTCGCCTGTCCGGAGGAAATCGCCTTCCGCCTCGGCTTCATCTCCGCCGACGCCCTGGAGGCGCATGCCGTCCGCTTCGCCAAGAGCGGCTACGGCGACTATCTTCTGCGCGTGCTGGCCGAGGCTGGGCACGTGCGGCGCAGCGCCGTCGCCTGAGGCAGCTTGCCCCGCCCGGTTGCCGCCGTCCCGCCGTCCCGCCGTCCCGCCGTCCATTGCCGCCGCGGCCGTCCAGCCAGCCTGGTCGCCGCCGCGATCCGGCACGAACGATCAGGAGCCCCCCCCGTGGACGTAACCGTACTGGAGATCCCCGAGGTCCGCCTGCTGGTGCCGCGGCGCTTCGCCGACCCGCGCGGCTTCCTGGCGGAGACGTACAGCCGGCAGCGGCTGGCCGAGGCCGGGATCGACGCCGCGCTGGTCCAGGAGAACCAGTCCTATTCCGCCGCCCGTGGCACCATCCGCGGCCTGCACTTCCAGGCGCCGCCGGCGGCCCAGGCCAAGCTGGTGCGGGTGGTGCGCGGTGCGGTGCTCGACGTCGTGGTCGACATCCGCAAGGGCTCGCCGACATACGGCCGCCATGTCGCCGCCGTGCTGTCGCGGGACAACCGGGCCCAACTGTACGTGCCGGCCGGGTTCGCCCACGGCTTTTGTACACTGGAGCCCGACACCGAGGCCCTGTACAAGCTCGATGCACCGTACGCGCCGGAAACGGAGGGCGGCCTGTACTGGGCCGACCCGGACCTGGGCATCAACTGGCCGGTCGCCGAGGCTGACGCCGTGGTGTCGGACAAGGACCGGCTGTACCCGCGCCTGAAGGACCTCGACAGCCCGTTCACCTATGGGGAGAGCCATGCCGGCTGAGCCGCATCCCGATCCGCGCCGCATCCTGGTCAGCCGCATCCTGGTCACCGGCGGCGCCGGCTTCATCGGCTCGGCCGTGGTGCGCCACCTGCTCGCCGGTACGCCGCACGCCGTGCTCAACGTCGACAAGCTGACCTACGCCGCCAGCCTCGAGTCGCTGGCGCCGGTGGCGGACAGCCCGCGCCATGCGTTCCTTGAGGCCGACATCTGCGACGGCGCCGCCATGGCCCGCGCCTTCGCCGGGTTCCGGCCCGACACGGTGATGCACCTGGCGGCGGAGACCCACGTCGACCGGTCGATCGACGCGCCGGCCGCCTTCATCCAGACCAACGTGGTCGGCACCGCCGCGCTGCTCGACGTGGCCACGGCGTACTGGCGCGGCCTGGACGAGGCCGGCCGCGCCCGGTTCCGCTTCCTGCACGTGTCGACCGACGAGGTGTTCGGCTCGCTGGGACCGGCCGGCGCCTTCGACGAGACCACGCCGTACGACCCGCGCTCGCCCTATTCCGCCAGCAAGGCCTCGTCGGACCACCTGGTGCGCGCCTGGCACCACACCTACGGGCTGCCGGTCCTGGTGACGAACTGCTCGAACAATTACGGGCCGTACCAGTTCCCGGAGAAGCTCATGCCGCTGATGATCCTCAAGGCGCTGGCCGGCGAGTCGCTGCCGGTGTACGGCCGCGGCGACAACGTCCGCGACTGGCTGTACGTCACCGACCACGCCGAGGCGCTGGTGCGCGTCGTCGCGGCCGGCCGGCCCGGCGAGACGTACATGATCGGCGGCCGGTCGGAACGGACCAACCTGCAGGTGGTCGAGGCGATCTGCGACACGCTCGACGCGGTGGCGCCGCCCCTGCCCGACGGCCGGCCGCGCCGCGCCCTGATCACCTTCGTTGCCGACCGCCCCGGCCACGACTTCCGCTACGCCATCGACCCGGCGCGGATCGAACGCGAGCTGGACTGGGCACCGCGCCACGGCTTCGCCGACGGCCTGCGCGCCACCATCGACTGGTACCTGGGCAACCGCGACTGGTGGCAGCCCATCCTGGAGCGGCGCTATGACGGCCAGCGCCTGGGCCTCGCCGCGGCTGCCGCCGCCGCCGCGGAACCGGTCAGAACTGCAGCGCCCGCACCCGGATGACATTGGGCAGGCCGCCGACCCGCGCCAGCACCTCGGCCGGCGGCGGCTGGTCGATGGCGACCAGGGCGACGGCGTCGCCGCCGGGCGCGCTGCGGCCCAGGTGGAAGCTGGCGATGTTGATGCCGGCTTCGCCCAGCACGGTGCCCAGGCGGCCGATCAGGCCGGGTTGGTCCTGGTTGCGGACGAACAGCATGTGCCTGGTCAGCTCGGCCTCCAGCGGGATGTCCTCCACCGCCACGATGCGCGGCTTCAGCCCGCCGAACAGGGAACCGACGGCGGAGCGGGTGCGCGTCTCGCTGGTCACCGTCAGCTTGACGGTGGTGTGGTAGTCGGGCGCCCGGTCGCGCCGGGTCTCGCTGACGTCGATGCCGCGCTCGCGCGCCAGCACCGGCGCCGACACCATGTTCACGCTGTCGAGCAGCGGCCGCAGCAGGCCCATCAGCAGCATGGCGGTGATCGGCCGCGTGTTCAGCCCGGCCGCCTCGCCGGCGTACTCGATGTTCACCGTGCGGATGCCGGACTCGGTGATCTGGCCGGCGAACCCGCCCAGCAGCTCGGCCAGGGCCAGATAGGGCCGCAGGCGCGGCGCATCCTCGGCGCTGACCGACGGCATGTTGAGCGCATTGACCACGGCACCGGTGGTCAGGTAGTCGGCCATCTGCTCCCGAGCTGTCGGGTGCGTCATCAATAATGATACCGATACTGACTCCGATATAGATT
>CAZGMC010000063.1:0-24608 GCA_964526565.1 uncultured Mycobacteriaceae bacterium | reverse complement strand
CGGGTGCCTGACGGGTGCCTGGCGGCCGCCAGCCAGGCTTAATCCGAGCGTCCTTCAAGCTCGATCAGCTCAATCTTGTAGCCGTCCGGGTCCTCGATGAAGGCGATGGTGCTGCCACCATGCTTCATCGGCCCCGGCGGCCGCGGGATTCTGGCCCCGGCCGCCGCCAGCCGGTCGCAGGTCTCGTAGATGCCGCGGACGCCCAGGGCGATGTGGCCGAAACCGCTGCCCAGGTCGTACGGCTCCTCCTGACCCCAGTTGTGGGTCAGCTCGATCACGCAATTGTCCTTCTCGTCGCCGTAGCCGACGAAGGCCAGCGTGAACTCCCCGCTCGGGTAGTCTTTCTTGCGCAGCAGCTTCATGCCCAGCAGCCGCGTGTAGAAGTCCAGCGACCGGTCCAGGTCCCTGACCCGGATCATGGTGTGCAGCATGCGGAAGCCGCTGTCGGCGCCGGCAGCGGTACCGGCCTCGGGTGCGGTGTTGGACATCGTGTGCCTCGTTCTCAGACCGTTGGTGCCTCGGCCCCAGATCTTGGGCGCCGCCGCCCCTCTGCCAAGACCTGCAGCACGACTGCGGCTGCCCGGTGGCTCGGCGGCGGCCCGCCGCAGCCCAGCGCGCGGGCGACGTCGGCCGCGGCGTCGCGCTGCGCCGCACCGGCCGCCGGATCGGCGAGCAGGTGCGCCACCGCCGCCGCCAGCCGGTCCGGCGTACAGTCCTGCTGCAGCAGTTCCGGGATCACCGTCCGGTCGTGCAGGATGTTGACGAGGCTGGCATACCGCACGCGCACCAGGCGCCGGACGACCCATGCGGTCGCCGGACTGACCTTGTAGGCGATCACCGCCGGCACGCCGGCCAGGGCCAGCTCCAGCGACACCGTGCCGGACGCCGCCAGCGCCGCGTCGCTGGCGGCAAAGGCGTCCCATTTGTCGGCCTCGCCCAGCATCACCACCGGCCTGCCGCGCCAGCCGGCCGTCGCCGCCCGCACCGCATCCGCCACCCCGCTCACCGTCGGCACGACCACGCGCAGGCCGGGCCGGTCCGCCGCCAGCCGGCCCAGGGCCGCGCCAAAGATCGGCAGCAGGCGGCGCACCTCGCCGGCCCGGCTGCCCGGCAGCACGCAGAGCAGCGGCGCCCCCGACGAAACGCCGTGCCGCGCGCGGAAGCGGGCGCCGTCGCCGCGGCCGGCCCCGCTCTCCACCACCGGATGGCCGACGAAGGTGGCCGGCAGGCCCGCCGCCTCGAACAGGAGCGGCTCGAACGGCAGCAGCGTCATCAGGTGGTCGACGGCGCGGGCCAGCCTGGCGGCGCGGCCCGGCCGCCACGCCCAGACCGTCGGCGCCACGTAATGGACCAGGGGAAACGGTCGGTCGCACAGGCCGGTGGCGACACGACGGGCGAAGCTCGGCACATCGATGGTGACCATCACGTCAGGGCCGAGCGTGCGGGCGGCGCGCACGGTCTGGCGGATGCGGCGCAGCACACGCGGCAGCCGCGGCAGCACCTCGGCCAAACCCATCAGGGCGATGTCGGTCATCGGGAACAGGCTGTCGAGCCCCTCGGCGGCCATCCGCTCGCCGCCGACCCCGGCGAACCGGACCGTTCCGCCGGTGCGCTCGCGCAACGCCGCCATCAGCCGTGCACCAAGGGCGTCGCCCGACGGCTCCCCGGCCACCAGGAAGACCAGCGGCCCCTGTGGCCTCAGCCCCCCGCTTCGAGGCACAGCACGAACAGGCCGCGCTCGTCGGCGGCGGCGGCGACGGCGTCGGGGTCCACGATGATCGCCGCGCCCGCCTCGACGGCAATGCCGGCCAGGCCGGCCGCCGCCACCCGCTCGACCGTCGTGGTGCCGATCGTGGGCAGGTCGAGGCGGCCGTCCTGCTGCGGCTTCCTCGCCTTGACCAGCACGCCGCCGGGGCCGTCCCGGCGCAGCCCGGCGCACCGCGCCAGCATGGCATCGGTGCCCTCCGCGGCCTCGACGGCCAGCACGATGCCCTGCTGGACCACCGCACCCTGCCCCACATCCAGCGCGCCGATCGCCCGCGCCACCGCCAGGCCGCGGGCGATGTCAGCCTGCGCCGCTTCGTCCGGCGCGGTCGTGGTCAGCAGACCCGGCTTGGCAAGCCCCTCTTCCAACAGCTCCTGGACCGGCACGACGCGGAATCCCTCCTCGTGCTCCAGCACGTCGGACAACGCCTGCAGCAGGGCGTCGTCGCCCAGGTTCGACAGGTCCACCTTGCGCAGGAACGAGGCGGCCCGACGGTCCGGCATGATCTCCAGCCAGGATGGTCGGCGGAAGGTACCGGCCAGGCAGACCTCCTCGACCCCGTTCGACTCCAGGGCGCCCAGCATCTTTCCTGCCGCGCCGAGCCGCGTCCAGACCTGCGGCACGTCGTCGGGGATGGGGTGGTCCGTCTGGCTCTTGAAGGCGACGACGAACACCGGACGGCCGGTGCGGCGGCAGGTCTCGATGATGCGGCCCGGCAGCGGCCCGCCGCCGGCGATGATGCCCAGCCTACCCGTCGCCATCGTCGCCCCGCGCCTGCAGGATCTTGCGCCGGCTGTCGGCGCGGATGAACTCCAGGACCTGACGCACCGCAGCCACGTCGCCGTACGCGGCGGCAACGTGGTCGAGGCGGCCGGTCCATTCGCCGTCACCGTGGAACAGCGTGCGGAACGCCGCGCGCAGCTTGTGGATCTCGGCGTGATCGAAGCCGCGCCGGCGCAGGCCGACCAGATTGAGGCCGGCGAGGTGGCCGCGCTCGCTGACCACCATGCCGAACGGGATCACGTCGCGTTCCACGCCGGTCATGCCGCCGATGAAGGCATGGTCGCCGATGCGCACGAACTGGTGCACGGCAGTCAGCCCGCCCAGGATGACGTCACGGCCGACCGTGACGTGGCCGGCCAGGGTGGCGTTGTTGGCCATGATGACGCGGTCACCCAGGATGCAGTCGTGTGCGACGTGGGATCCGACCATCAAGAAACACCGGTCGCCGATCCTGGTTTCCAGCCGTCCGCGCGCCGTGCCCGGATTGATCGTCACGTGCTCGCGGATGACGCAGTCGCGGCCGATCACGATTGCCGATGATTCGCCCCTGTAGCCGACGTCCTGGGGCGCCGTGCCGAGCACGGCGAAAGGATGGATGCGCGTGCCGGCGCCGATCCGGGTGCGGCCGGTGGCGACCACGTGAGAGAGCAGCTCGACTCCGTCCTCCAGCACGACCTCGCCGCCGACGACGCACAGCGGGCCGATCGACACGCCGTCGCCCACGCTGGCGGCCGGGTCGACAACCGCGGTGGGATGCACGAAGACTGTCATCAGTCGTCCAGGATCATGGCGGCGAACTCGGCCTCGGCGCAGGCACGATCGCCGACCCGGGCCTGCGCGAAGAACTTCCAGACATTGCGCCGGTGGTGAATCTTCTCTACATGGATGCGCATCTGGTCGCCCGGCGTGACCGGGCGCCGGAAGCGGACCTGGTCGACGGACATGAAGTAGACCAGCTTTCCGGCCGCGGCATCGCCCAGCGTCTGCACGACCAGCACGGCGGCCGTCTGCGCCATCGACTCGATGATCATGACGCCGGGCATGACGGGGCGCCGGGGGAAATGGCCCTGGAAATAGTTCTCGTTGGCCGAAACGTTCTTGATGCCGATCGCGCTGACATTGGGGACGACCTCGATGACGCGGTCGACCATCAACATCGGATAACGATGCGGGATCATGTCCATGACCCGCACGATGTCGATCTCGGCGACGGTGTTTCCCGCCGCGGTTGCGTCCATGGCCTACTTCCCTTTCCGCTCCGCAAGACGCATCAGCCACGCCACCTGCCGCCAGAACTGGCGGATCGGCACGGCCGGCGCGCCGCAGACCTCCTCTCCGCTCTTGACGTCGCGCATGACACCGGATTTGGCGGCAATGCGGGCGCCGGCGCCGATCGCCAGATGACCGGCAATGCCGGCCTGGGCGCCCAACGTCGCGGCCTCGCCGAATCTGGTGCTGCCGGCGATCCCAGCCTGAGCGACGATCACCGAATTGGAACCAATGGTCACGTTGTGCCCGATCTGAACCAGATTATCAATCATGCACCCCCGGCCGATGACGGTGTCGGGGCCGGATCCGCGGTCGATCGTCGTGTTGGCGCCGATCTCGACATCGTCCTCGACGATGACGCGACCAAGCTGGGGGATCTTGACCGGGCCGTCCGGACCGCGCGCGAAGCCGAACCCGTCCTGGCCGATGCGGGCGCCGGGATAGATCACGACGCGGCGACCGATCAGGCAGTGGCTCAGCGAGGCACAGGCGCCGATCACCGTGTGGTCGCCCATGATCACGCCTTCGCCGACGACGGCATTGCTGTCGATGCGGCAGGACGCGCCGATCTGCGCGCCTGCGGCCACGACGGCCCCGGCCGCCACGGACGCGGTGGGATGCACGACAGCGCCGGGATCGACGACGGCCGCGGGATGCATGCCCGGGCGCGGCGGCGGCGTTGGGTGGAACGCCTGGGCAACCAGGGCATAGCCACGGTAAGGCTGCTTCATGACCAGCAGCGCCATGCCCCGAGGGGCACGCGTCGCGAAGGCCGGGGCGACGAGGCAGGCACCGGCGCGACCCCGTTCGAAGGCGGGCAGGTACCTGGCATTGTCCAGGAACGAGATGTGTTCGGGACCGGCGACGTCGATCGGGGCAACGTCGACGATGACCCGCGCCGGGTCGCCGCCGTCGGCGAGAGCCGCACCGGCAATGGCGGCCAGTTCGCCGACCGTGAAGGTGCGGGACTGGCTGAAGAAGCGCGGGTCCGCCATCGGCCGTTCACTCTTCGGCGGCCGGTGGAGGCAGACCCGGCAGCGGCTGCGCAGGAGTCCTGACCTGCACCGTCGGCAGGCGTTCATCCAGACGGACCAGCGCGTCCTCGCTGACCTCGAGGGCCTGGTCGACGAGGACCACCTGCGAGCGGTCCAGGACCAGGTCCGCACCCCGCTCGCCGGCAATGTCCGCCACGATCTCCAGCAGCGCCGTGCGCACCTCGTCCATGGCCTCGTTCAACGCCTCGTCCAGCGCGGTGCGGCGCGCCTGGGCCTCGCGCTGTGCCTCGATCACCCGTTCCTCGAAGGCTCGGCGCTGCTCCATGAAGGCCTCCGGCACCATGCCCGACCGCTGGTCGGTAAGCTCCGCCTCGGTGGCGCGCAGATCCTCCTCGATGCGTCCGAACTCCTCCTGATAACCGCGGCGCAGGTCGTTGATCTGGTCCTGGATCGAGCGCACGGCGGCCGACCGGCGCACCACCGACTGGAAGTCAACGACGATAATGGCCGGCGGCGCAAGGGCCTCCTCGTCCTGCGCCCGGCCAGCGTCCTGCGCCCGGCCAGCGTCCTGCGCCCGGCCAGACGCCGTCACGGCCAGGACCGCGACCAGGACAAGCGCCGGCGCAAACAGGCAGCGCAGCATGGACTCAGAACCGCGTCCCGAAGCTGAAGCGGATGTTTTCGGTCCGGTCGAAATCTTCTTTCACCAGCGGCTCGGCGAAGTCGATCTGGATCGGGCCCAGCGGCGACCGCCACGAGATACCGACGCCGGCCGACAGCCGCAACGATCCCTCATCCAGCACCTCGGCACCGTCGTCGTCCACATCGGTCAGGGTACCGAAATCCGTGAACACGCGGCCGCGGATGCCAAGCTCCTCGGGCAGGCCGAGCGGGAAGATCAGCTCGACCGTGCCGACGCCGAAGACGTTGCCGCCCAGCGCGTCGTCGGTGAGCGCATCGCGCGGCCCGATGCCGGAGCGCTCGAAGCCGCGCAGGTTGTTGCCGCCGACGAAGAACCGGTCGTTGATGCGGACGTCCTCGCCCAGACCGATGACATGCCCCGCCTCGGCCGACAGACTGAGCACGGTCTCCTCGAACAGCGGGAAATAGACGGCGCCGTTGACGGTGGTACGGAAATAGTGGACGTCACCGCCGAGCCCGGCCACTTCGTTGCCGAAGCGAATAATGTAGCCGTCGGTTGGCTCGATTCGGCTGTCGCGGCGGTCGAACACGGTCAGGTGGCCGATCGACGACTGCAGCGTCGTGCCCTCCTGGTCGCGGATGAAGCGCGAGGCCGTATCGTCGACGTCGCTGATGTCGCGGTAATCCAGCCGGTACTGGAGGGTCTGCGTCCAATGGCGGGCCAGCGGATAACCGAGGCGCAGGCCGAACCCGGTCGATTCCTCGTCGAACGAGCTTTCGTCCTGGTTGTCACGGGTGATCCGGAAGGCGTCGAAACCGGCAGCGATGTTGCGTCCCAGGAAGTAGGGCTCGGTGAAGCTGAGATCGAATTCCTGGGTCGAACCGCTGATCAGGGCCTGCAGGCGAAGCTGCTGGCCGCGGCCCAGCAGGTTGCGCTCGACCAGGGTGACACTGCCGATCGGCCCGTCAATGGTCGAAAAACCGCCACCAATCGACAGCTCGCCGGTCGACTGCTCCTCGACCACGACCTGGATGACCGTCCGGTCCGGCGTCGAGCCGGGCACCGCGGTCACCTCGACCGTCTCGAAAAATCCCAGGTTGCGGATGCGCTGCTCCGAGCGTCGCAGGCGCGACTGGTTGAACGGGTCGCCCTCGACCAGCTCCATCTCGCGGCGAATGACGCTGTCCACGGTGCGGACATTGCCGGAAATATCGATGCGCTCGACGAAGACGCGCGGGCCCTCGCCGATCTCATAGGTGACGTTGATCAGCCGTTCCTCGCGATTGCGGGTGATCCGCGGCTGGACGTCGACGAAGGCGTATTGCTGGTCAGCCACCGCGTCGGTCAGGGCATCGATCGACTCTTCTATGGCATCGCTCGAGTACCAGTCGCCGGTCTCGGACACGGCCAGCGGCCGCAGCTGCTCCACGTCCAGGTCGGGCAAACGGGAGATCACGTCGATGTCGCCGAACTCGTAGCGCTCGCCCTCATCGATCGTAAAGGTGACAAAGAAATGCTCGTTGTCAGGCGTCAGCTCGGCCACGGCCGAAATGACCCGAAAGTCGGCATAGCCCTCCGACAGGTAGAACCGCCGCAACGCCTCGCGATCGGCCGCCAGGCGGTCCGGATCGTAGGTGTCGGCGGTCGCCAGAAAGCGCCACCACCGTGACTCCGTTGTCAGGATCTCGCCGCGCAGGGCACTGTCGCTGAACGCCTCGTTGCCGACGAAGGTGATGCGCCGCACACCGGTCAATGGCCCCTCATCGATCTCAAAGACGAGGTCGACGCGGTTCTGCGGCAGCTGGATCACCTGCGGCTCGACGGTGGCGGCAAAGCGGCCGCTGCGCCGGTACAGCTCAAGAATACGGGCCACGTCACTCTGGACGCGGGTCCGCGTGTAGACGACGCGCGGCCGCAACTGCACCTCGTCCAGCAGCTCATCGTCCTCGATGCGCCGGTTTCCCTCGAAGGCGATGCGATTGATGATCGGGTTCTCGACCACCGTGATGACGAGCGTCGCGCCTTCCTGGCGCAGCACCACGTCGGCGAACAGGCCGGTGCGGAACAGACTGGTCAGTGACCGGTCCAGTTCGGCGGGATCGAACGGATCGCCGCGCCTGACCGTCAGATAGCTTTCGACCGTCGAGGCCTCGATGCGTTGCGTGCCTTCGACAGCGATGTCCTCGATGACGGCACCCGCCGCCGGCGCCTGCGCACCGGCCGGGATGGTCAACAGGATCAGGACGGCGACGAGGCCAGCGAATGCCCCCGCCGGCATCGGAAACCGGGCAACAAGGCGCAAGGTAACCCCCAGTTGGAGCCACCTGACATCAGGAGATGACATTCTTTATGAAGTCAACCACCCTGAGTTGAACAAGGTCGTTCCAGGTGGCAAAGACCATTAAGGTCAATACCAAAGCGAGGCCGATGCGAAAACCATATTCTTGTGCCCTTTCGCCAAGCGGCTTCCCGAGTGTTGCCTCTATGGCATAGAACAAAAGGTGACCGCCATCGAGCATAGGGATCGGGAACAGGTTTATCAATCCCAGGTTTATGGAAAGGATGGCCATGAACCAGAACAGGGCGATCACCCCGAGCTGCGCCACGTCACCCGACATCTGGGCGATGCGGATCGGGCCGCCCAGTTCCTCGGTGCCCCGGTCGCCAACGATCATCTCGCCGACCGCCGACAGCGTCATCCAGGTCAGGCTGACCGTCTCGTCCACGGCCATCGCGCCGGACCGGAGCACGCCGTACGAGCCCGTCGGCGCGGCGATGCCGATCTGGTAGATGGGCACTTCGGTACCATCCGGGGCCGTTCTGGTCTCCACCAGGACCGGCGCGACCTCCAGTGCCACGGTCCGGCCATCGCGGGCCACCTCGACGATGAGGGGCTCGCCGCCCGACCGGCGCACCATCACCGAGAGCTGGGCAAACCGCTGCACCGGCTCGCCGTCTACGGACAGCACCGCGTCGCCGACCTGGAACCCGGCGCGCTCGGCCGGGCTCCCGGCCACGACGCCGCCCACCTCGGCCGTCGGGAACGGGTGGCCGACAGTGGCGAACAGGCCCCACAGAACCACCACCGCGAACAGGAAATTGGCAGCGGGACCGGCCGCGACGATTGCCGCTCGCTGACCCAGCCGCTTGTGCGGGAAGGCGACCGCCCGTTCGACCTCGCTCATCGTCGCCGCGCGATCCGAATCGGGCGAGGATGCCGCATCCGCGTCGCCGAACATCTTGACGTAGCCGCCCAGGGGAATGGCGCTGAACTTCCACCGTGTCCCCGCCCTGTCGGTGCGGCCGAACAGCTCCGGCCCGAAGCCGATCGAAAAGACATCGACTCGGACGCCGTTGCGGCGGGCCACCAGGTAGTGGCCAAGCTCGTGCACGAACACGAGCACGGTCAGCACGACGAGGAAGGGGACAATGTAGCTCGCGAATCCGGTCAGGATGTCCATGATGGTCCCATGATCAATGGCATGAAGGCGTGCGACGGCCGCCGCCTAGACGAGCGCGGCAGCGCAGCGCCGTGCCTCCTGGTCAATATTGTGGACATCGGCCAGCGTTTCCAGCGCCACGTTCGGCACCTGTTCCAGAGTGGCCGCGACGATCCGCTCGATGTCGAGAAACCCTGTGCGGCCGGCAAGGAACGCCTCGACCGCGACCTCGTTGGCGGCGTTCAGCACGGCCGGTGCGGCGCCGCCCCGCTCCAGGGCGGTCCGCGCCAGGCGCAGGGCGGGGAAGCGGTCGGGATCGGGCGGCTCGAACTCGAGCCGGCCCACCGCGGCCAGGTCAAGCCGCCGCGCCGGCGTCGGCATGCGGTTGGGCCATGCCAGGGTGTAGGCGATGGGCGTGCGCATGTCCGGCGTGCCGAGCTGCGCCAGCACCGAGCCGTCGGCATATTCGACCATGCTGTGGACGACCGACTGCGGGTGGACCAGCACGTCGATGCGGTCCTGGGGCATCTGGAACAGGTATGACGCCTCGATGATCTCCAGCCCCTTGTTCATCATCGTGGCGCTGTCGACAGAGATCTTGGCGCCCATGTCCCAGGTCGGGTGCGCCACCGCCTGGGCCGGCGTCACTGCGGCCATGGCGGCGCGGTCCCAGGTACGGAACGGGCCGCCGGATGCGGTCAGAATGAGCCGGTCGACGCTGTCGCGGCCACTCACATCGAGCACCTGGTAGATGGCGTTGTGCTCCGAATCGACCGGCAGCAGCGTCGCGCCGCAGGACCGCACCAGGTTCATCATCAGCGGCCCGGCGCAGACCAGGCACTCCTTGTTGGCGAAGGCGACCACGGCGCCGCGCCGCGCCGCCGCCAGGGTCGGCGCCAGGCCACGGGCGCCGACAATGGCCGCCATCACCCAGTCGGCCGGCCGCTCCGCCGCCTCGATCACGGCTTCCGGCCCGGCCGCCACCTCGATGCCGGTTCCGGCCAGCGCCTCCTTCAAGGCACCATGGCAGGCCGGGTCGGCGACCACCGCCAGCCGCGGCCGCAGCTGTCGCGCCTGGGCGGCCAGGGCCGCAACGTTGCGGTGCGCCGTCAGTGCCTCGATGACATAGCGGTCGGGGGTGCGCCGGATCAGATCCACCGTGTTGCTGCCGACCGACCCGGTCGAACCGAGAATCGTCACCCGACGCGGCGCCGCGGCCGCCGCAAGCTCTACCACCATCCGATTGCTCCTCCAGGGCCGGCGTGGAACAGGGCCAGGGCCGGCGCGGCGGCCAGGAACCCGTCCATGCGGTCGAGCATGCCGCCATGGCCGGGGATCAGGTGCCCGCTGTCCTTGACCCCAAAATGCCTCTTCACCGCCGATTCGAAAAGGTCACCGCCCTGCGCCAGCAGCGCCAGCGCCGCGCCGACGGCCGCCGCCAGCCCGGGCTGCGCCGCGTCGAAGGCCGCCGCCGCCACCGCCCCAACCAGGGCAGCACTGGCCATGCCGCCAATCAGCCCGGCCCAGGTCTTCTTTGGACTGATCGCCGGCGCCAGCTTCGGGCCACCGATGCTGCGACCGGCCGCGTAGGCGCCGACATCGGTGGACCAGACGGCAAGGCACAGCCAGAAGACGATGCCCATGCCGATCTCCGGCAGTTCGCGCAGCCAGACGACGGCGATCGCGGCCAACCCGATATACGGGATGCCGAAGGCGATGTGTACCCGGCTTGCGATACGCCGGGCCCACAGGAGGACGTGCAGGACAATGCCCAGCCCCATCGTGGCAGCGATGCCCGCCAGCGGGCCGGCGATCAGATAGAGCGCCAGACTGGCGATCACGAAAACGTACGAGAGGATCTCCGCCGCCGGCACGCGCCGGCCGCCACAGACCAGCCGGGCCCATTCACGCACGATGATGACGGCCGTGGCGGCCGTCAGGATCGTGAAGACGGCCCCACCCATCCAGACGGCGGCAAGGACGACCGGTCCCAGGACGGCCGCCGAGAGTATGCGGATCTCGAGGTTGCCGAGCCTACTCCCCGCCGACGGTCGCGCCATACCGCCGCTCGCGCCGATGGAACTCCGACAGGGCCGTCTCCAGGTCGGCCCGCGAGAAATCGGGCCACAGGGTGTCGACGAAGACAAGCTCCGCATAGGCGGCCTGCCACAGCAGGAAGTTGCTGATCCGCTTTTCGCCGCTGGTGCGGATGATCAGGTCCGGGTCGGGCAGATCGTGCGTGAACAGGCGCTGCGCCACCGCCGCCTCGTCGATCGCGGCCGGATCAAGGCTGCCGCTGACGGCCTCCTGCGCCAGCTGGCGGGCCGCGGCGACGATCTCCTGGCGGCTGCCGTAGCTCAACGCCACGGTCAGATTGAGCCGGTCGTTGCTGGCGGTCAGCTGCTCGGCGTGTGCGACCAGGTCGATGATGTCGCGGGCCAGCCGCCGGCGTTCACCGATGACCCGCAGCCGCACGCCGTTCTCGTGCATTTCCGCGACATGGCTGCGCATGTAGAGGCGCAGCAGGTGCATCAGTTCGGCCACTTCCTGGGCTGGCCGACTCCAGTTTTCGGTCGAGAAGCCGAACAGCGTCAGATGGCTGATGCCGAGATCGCCGGCGGCCTCGACGGTGCGGCGAACCGCCTCGACACCCTTGCGATGGCCGAACGTGCGCGGCATGCCGCGGGCTCGCGCCCAACGCCCGTTGCCATCCATGATGATGGCGACGTGGCCTGGCGCCCGCGGCGCGTCGTGGGGGGAAAGTCGGTGCATCTCCGGCCTGTCACACCTGCATGATCTCTTTTTCTTTCTGCGTGTACGCTTCGTCGATCTTCTTGATGTGCGCGTCGGTCAGCGTCTGAATCTCGTCCGCCCACTGCCGATGCTCATCCTGCGATATGTCGCCGTCCTTCTCCATCTTCTTCAACGTGTCCATCCCGTCGCGACGGACATTGCGCACGGCAACCCGCGCCTGCTCCGCATACTTGCTGGCAACCCTGGTCAGTTCGCGGCGCCGCTCCTCGTTGAGCTCCGGAATGGGCACGCGGATGACCTGGCCTTCGGTCTGCGGGTTGAGGCCGAGGCCCGAATCGCGGATGGCCTTTTCGACGTGCTTGACGAGACTGCGGTCCCAGACCTGGACGCTGAGCAGACGCGGCTCGGGCACGCCGATGGTACCCACCTGGTTCAGCGGCATGGACGCGCCATAGGCATCGACCGTGATCGGCTCCAGCAGGCTGGGTGAGGCGCGGCCGGTGCGCAGCCCCGCAAACTCCTTGCGCAGTGCCTCGATTGCTCCGTCCATGCGACGTTCGATGTCGTCAACGTCGGGATCGGCCATCCTTCAGTCCTCCTCGGCAATCATCGTGAACCGGCCGCGCCCGTGCACCACGTCGGCAAGCGCACCGTTTCCATGTATGGAAAACACGATGATGGGTATGCCACTCTCGCGTGCCAGCGATATCGCCGTGTGGTCCATCACGCGGAGGTCCCTGGTCAACACGTCCATGTAGGTAAGACGTTCGAAACGCCGCGCCTCCGGCACGCGGCGCGGGTCGGCATCATAGACCCCGTCCACCTGCGTCGCCTTGAACAGGGCGTCGCAGCCCATTTCCGAGGCCCGCAACGCCGCCGCCGTGTCCGTCGTGAAGAAGGGGTTGCCCGTGCCGGCGGCGAAGATCACCACCCTGCCCTTTTCCATGTGGCGGACGGCGCGCCGCCGGATATAGGGCTCGCACACGCTGGCCATCGGAATCGCCGACAGGACGCGCGTCGCGACCCCGGCCTTCTCCACGGCATCCTGCAGCGCCAGGGAGTTCATCACCGTGGCCAGCATGCCCATGTAATCGGCGGTGGCGCGGTCCATGCCGCGCGCCGCGCCGGACAGGCCGCGGAAGATGTTGCCGCCGCCGATCACGACGCTGATCTGGATTCCGGCCGCGCAGACCGCGACGAGTTCCCCCGCCACGCGGTCGACGACGGAGCGGTCGATCCCATACTCCTGGCTGCCGAGCAGCGCCTCGCCCGACACCTTCAGGAGCACGCGGCGGAACCGCGGCGCCTCCGGCAACATGATGCCTCTCCTTGACGCGTCCGGGGCCGTCAGTTCGACAGGGTCGCGGCGACTTCGCTGGCCAGATCGGACTGCCGCTTCTCGATGCCCTCACCCAGGGTGAAACGTACGAAGTCCGTGACCGTGATCGGCGCACCGGCCTCCTTGCCCGCCGCCTCGATCACCTGCTTGACGCGGCTCTCGTTGTCGATGACCCAGACCTGCTCGAGCAGCACGGCCTCCTCATAGAACTTGCGCAGCCGGCCCTCGACCATCTTCTCGATGATGCTGTCCGGCTTGCCCGAAGCACGCGCCTGTTCCGTCAGAATGCTGCGCTCGCGCTCGATGAGCGCCGGGTCGAGGCTGTCCACGTCGACGGATTCCGGCCGCGCCGCGGCGATGTGCATGGCAAGCTGGCGGCCGAGCGCTTCGAGCCGCGCGGGGTCGGCCGTCGACTGGAGTCCGACCAGCACGCCGATCTTGCCGAGACCCGGTGCCGCCGCATTGTGGATGTAGCTGGCGACCACGCCCGGCGCGACGGCCAGCCTGGCGACACGGCGCAGCGCGATGTTCTCGCCGATCGTGGCCACCTTCTGGACCAGTTCTTCCGCGACGGTGCGGCCGGTCTGCGGGTACGGCATCGCCTTCAGCCCGTCGAGCGTGCCGTCGCCGCCCAGGGCAAGGCCGGTCACCACCCTGGCGAACTCCTGGAAGACGTCGTTGCGGGCGACGAAGTCGGTCTCGGCGTTGACCTCGACCATCGCCCCTTCGCCATCCGCGACGGCAACGCCGATCAGGCCTTCGGCGGCGACCCGCCCGGCCTTCTTGGCCGCCGCGGCCAGGCCCTTCTTGCGCAGCCAGTCGACCGCGCCCTCGATGTCGCCGCCGGTCTCACCGAGCGCCCGCTTGCAGTCCATCATGCCGGCGCCCGTTTTTTCACGGAGTTCCTTGACCAGTCCAGCCGTGATTTCCGCCATCGTTCACTCGCTCTCAAAAGATTGGAATGGTGCCTAGCCGCGAATCGCGCGGCACTGTGATGTCCGGAAGCAGGCATCAAGCCGGCGGGGCGGGCCCCTCCTCCGGCGCCGCCGGCGTCTGCTCCGCCGCGGCGGCGGCTGCGGGCTCCTCGGGCACCGTTTCCTCCACCGGCTGCTCCATCTCGCCGATGTCGCCGCCCGAGGCGATCATCTCCGCCTCGATGCCGGACAGCACGGCCTGGCTGAACAGCTCACAGTAGAGGTCGATCGCCCGCAGGGCGTCGTCGTTGCCCGGTACCGGAAAGGTGATGCCGTCCGGATCGGAGTTGCTGTCCAGCACGGCGGCGACCGGTATGCCAAGCTTGTTGGCTTCCTTGACGGCGATCGACTCCTTGTTGGTGTCGATGATGAACAGGACGTCGGGCAGGCCGCCCATGTCGCGAATGCCGCCCAGGGCCCGATCCAGCTTGTCGCGCTCGCGCTGGAGCTGGAGCACCTCCTTCTTGGTCAGGCCGAGGTCGGACCTGGTGAGCTGCTCGTCCATATCCTTGAGGCGGCGGATCGACTGCGAAATCGTCTTCCAGTTGGTCAGCATGCCGCCGAGCCAGCGGTGGTTGACATAGTACTGGCCACAGCGCCTCGCCGCCTCGGCAATCTTGTCCTGGGCCTGGCGCTTGGTGCCGACGAACAGCACGCGGCCGCCGCCCGCGACCACGTCGCGCAGGCCTTCGAGGGCCCGGTGCATCGACGGCACGGTCTGCTCGAGATTGATGATATGGATTCCGTTGCGCACGCCGAATATGTACGGCTGCATCTTCGGGTTCCATCGCCGGGTGTGGTGGCCAAAATGCACGCCGGCTTCAAGCAGCTGGCGCATGGTGAACATGGGCATTGGCATGGGAAGTCCTTTTCCGGTTCGTCCGCCGCGGGTCTTGGACCCCACCCGAAGGCAAGATCACCGGATTGACCCGCCGCCCGTCGGTCTGGCGGCGCGCATGACCCGCGTGTGGATTGTCGCTGGCGCGGGCGGTAGATAGCCCGGTACTGTCGGCATTTCAAGCATGCCAACATGACGGTACGTGACCGTCACTGCATACCATGCTGCAGGCAACGATCGGATGGCCATGACGACTCGCCTTTGTTGCGGTCGCCGGTTGGGCGTATGAGAAGCGTCGCCGGCGGAACCGCCACGCCGCCCGCGCGTGTCCCCTGCCGAGTTCAACACCATCCACGCCAAAGAACGCCATGACCGAACGCATCGCCGTCATCGGCCTGGGCTATGTCGGGTTGCCCGTCGCCCTGGCCTTCGCCCGCACCTGTCCCGGCACCATCGGCTTCGACATCAGCCAGCGGCGGGTGGACGAGCTTAGCGCCGGCCACGACCACACCGGCGAGGTCGATGATACCGACCTGCGCGATGCGCCGATCACCTTCACCACGGCCGTCGAGGACATGGTCGGGGCAACGTTCTTCGTCGTCACCGTGCCCACGCCCATCGACGGCAACCGCCAGCCCGACCTGCGGCCGGTGATGCGCGCGTGCGAGACGGTCGGGACCGTGCTGTCGCCGGGTGCGGTGGTGGTGTTCGAGTCCACCGTCTATCCCGGTGTCACCGAGGACGTGTGCGGGCCGATCCTGGCGCGCGTCTCCGGCCTGCGCCAGGGCGTCGATTTCAGGCTCGGCTACTCGCCGGAGCGCATCAATCCCGGCGACCGGGAACACACGCTGGAGCGGATCGTGAAGGTCGTCGCCGGCGAGGATGCCGAGACGCTGGAGCGGGTGGCCGCCGCCTACGGCGCGATCATCACCGCCGGCATCCATCGCGCCCCGACGATCAAGGTGGCCGAGGCCGCCAAGGTGATCGAGAACACCCAGCGCGACCTGAACATCGCGCTGATGAACGAACTGGCGCTGATCTTCGACCTTCTGGGCATCCGCACCAAGGACGTGCTGGAGGCGGCCGGGACCAAGTGGAACTTCCTGCGCTTCACGCCCGGCCTGGTCGGCGGCCACTGCATCGGCGTCGACCCGTACTACCTGACCGCCAAGGCCGAATCGGTCGGCTACCACCCCCAGGTCATCCTCGCCGGCCGGCGCATCAACGACGGCATGGGCACGTTCATCGCCCAGCGCCTGGTCAAGATCATGATCCGCCGCGGCCTAACGGTGCGGGACGCCCGCATCGGCATCCTGGGCCTGACCTTCAAGGAGAACGTGCCCGACCTGCGCAACAGCCGCGTGCCCGACATCATCGCCGAGCTGGGCCAGTTCGGCCTGGTGCCCCTGGTTCACGACGCCATGGCCGACGCCGACGAGGCGTTCGCCGAGTACGGCGTCCGCCTCGCCCCGTTCGACACCTTCCACGACCTGCAGGCGCTGATCCTGGCGGTGCCGCACCGCGACTATCTGGCCCTGCCGCCGGAACGGCTGTTCGGCTGCGTGCAGCCGGGCGGCGTCATCATGGATCTGAAATCGGCCCTCGATCCCGCCTCCGTGCCCGGGCACCTGCAGTACTGGAGCCTGTAGGCTGGAACCTGCAGGCGTCGGCCCTCTCTGGCCCTCTCTGCCGACCGCTGCTCAGGCCTCGCGGGCGTCGAGGACGCCGTCGATGCGGCGGATCCGGGCCAAAGCCTGCGCACTGACGGCATAGCGGCCGGGCAGCGCGATCTCGGCGTCGCGGCCGTTGCCCAGGCGGACCAGCAGGCTGACCCGGCCGCGCCCGCGGCCGCCCTCTTCCAGTGCCTGATGCAATGGGCGCACGGCCTGCTCGCCGTCGATCATGATCTCCAGACCGATGCCGGTCTTGGCGAGGGCCTTGTACAGGTCCTCCACGCCCTGGCAGGTCAGGCGCAGGCCCTCTTCAAGCACCTGCGATTCGACCGACAGCAGCAGTGCGGCGTTGGCATCCAGCAGCGGCCGCGCCACGGCCAGCACCTCGGAGAACATCAGCACCTCGTACTGGCCGCTGGGGTCCGACAGCGTGACGAAGGCCATGCGCTTGCCGGCCTTGGTCGTCGTCTCGCGCCGCGCGGTGACGATGCCGGTCAGCTTGATCATGCCGCTGCGCCGCTCGGTCTCGAGCTGGCGGTAGGGCATGGCCCCGACCCGCCGCACGCTGCGGGTCTCGATGGGGTGGGCGGAGAGGTAGAAGCCGATGGCATCGAACTCCTGGCGCAGCCGCTCCATCGGGTCCCAGTCGTCGGCCGTGGGCAGCGGCGGCGGCTGAGCGCCGGCGGCGGCGTCGCCACCGCCGAACAGGCTGGTCTGGCCGCTGTCGCGCTCGGCCGCCGCGGCGTGGCCATGGCGCAGCACCGTGTCGATCCCGGCGGCCAGCCGGCCGCGGTTGGGCTCCAGCCCGTCGAAGGCGCCGGCGCGGACCAGGCTTTCCATCTGGCGCTTGTTGAGCGTGCGCGGATCGACGCGGCGAACCACGTCGAAGACGTCCTTGAACGGACCGTTGCTCTCGCGCTCGGCGACAAGCGCCTTCATCGCCTCGACGCCGACCCCCTTGACCGCGCCCAGGGCATAGCGGATGGCGCGGCTGCCGTCGGGCAGCGCCTCCACGGTGAACTCGGCGCCGGAGCGGTTGATGTCGGGGCTGAGCAGCCTGATGCCGAGGCGGTCGAGTTCCTGGCGGAAGGTGTTGAGCTTGTCGGTATTGCCCAGGTCGAGCGTCATCGATGCGGCGAAGAAGGCCACCGGGTGGTTGGCCTTCAAATAGCCGGTCTGGTAGGCGACCAGGGCGTAGCCGGCGGCATGGGCCTTGTTGAAGCCGTAGCCGGCGAACTTGGCGACCTGGTCGAAGATCATCTCGGCCTTGGCCTTGCTGACGCCGCGGCCGACCGCCCCGTCGACGAAGGTCTTCTTCTGGGCGTCCATCTCCGCCTGGATCTTCTTGCCCATGGCGCGGCGCAGCAGGTCGGCACCGCCCAGCGTATAGCCGGCGAGCTGCTGGGCGACCTGCATGACCTGCTCCTGGTAGATCATGATGCCGTGGGTCTCGGCCAGGATCGGCTGCAGCGACGGATCCAGGTAGTCGGGCTCCTTCTTGCCGTTCTTGACGTCGATGTAGGTCGGGATGTTGTCCATCGGCCCCGGCCGGTAGAGCGCGACCAGGGCGATGATGTCCTCGAACCGGTTGGGCTTGAGCCGGCGCAGCACGTCGCGCATGCCCGAGCTTTCCAGCTGGAACACCCCGGTCGTCTCGCCGCGGCTGAGCATGGCATAGGTGCGCTCGTCCTCGAGCGGCAGGGCGTCCAGGGGGATCCGCTTGCCTTCGACCTGCTCGATCAGGGCGATGGCACGGGCCAGCACGGTCAGCGTCTTCAGCCCCAGGAAGTCGAACTTCACCAGGCCGGCCTGCTCGACGAACTTCATGTTGAACTGGGTGACCGGCATCGGCGCGCGGGGATCGCGGTAGAGCGGCACCAGCTCGGCCAGGGGCCGGTCGCCGATGACGACGCCGGCGGCGTGGGTCGAGGCGTGGCGGTACAACCCCTCGAGCTTGAGCGCGATGTCGATCATCTTCGCCACGCGCTCGTCCTTCGCCCGGGCCTCCTGCAGCTGCGGTTCGCCGTCCACGGCCTGCTGCAGGGTGACCGGCTTGGCCGGGTTGTTCGGCACCATCTTGCACAGCCGGTCGACCTGCGGGTACGGCACCTGCAGCACGCGGCCCACGTCGCGCAGGGCGGCGCGCGCCTGCAGCTTGCCGAAGGTGATGATCTGGGCGACCTTGTCGTGGCCGTACCTGTCGGCGACGTAGCCGATCACCTCGTCGCGGCGGTCCTGGCAGAAGTCGATGTCGAAGTCCGGCATCGACACGCGCTCGGGGTTGAGAAACCGCTCGAACAGCAGGCTGAAGCGCAGCGGGTCGAGGTCGGTGATGGTCAGCGACCAGGCGACCACCGAGGCGGCACCGGAGCCGCGCCCCGGCCCCACCGGAATGCCTTTCGCCTTGGCCCACTTGATAAAATCCGACACGATCAGGAAGTAGCCGGCGAAACCCATCTTGATGATGACCGACAGCTCGAAATCGAGGCGCTCGTAATAGGGCGTCGCCGCGGCGGCGCGGGCGTCCGGGTCGGCCGGGTCCGGCGGCAGGTGGACCTCCAGCCGGCGGTCCAGGCCGTCGCGGGCCTGGGCGCGCAGCTCATCCTCCTCGCTGCGGCCGCCATGGGTGGGAAAGGCCGGCAGGATCGGCTTGTGCCTGGCCGGCATGAAGGCGCAGCGGCGGGCGATGACCAGGGTGTTGTCGACCGCCTCGGGCAGGTCGGCGAACAGGGCGCGCATCTCCTCCGCCGACTTGAAGCGGTGCTCCGGCGTGACGCGGCGGCGATCGTTCTCGACGACATAGGTGCCGTCGGCGATGCACAGCAGGGCGTCGTGTGCCTCGTACAGCGCCTCATTGGCGAAGTGGCAGTCGTTGGTGGCGACCAGCGGCAGGTCGTGGGCGTACGCGAGGTCGACCAGGGCCGGCTCGATGCGGTCCTCGACCGGGTCGCCATGGCGCATCAGCTCGACATAGAGCCGGCCGGGGAACAGCGCGGCGAGCGCCTCCAGCGCCGCCTCTGCGGCAGCGGCCTGCCCGTCGGCCAGCGCCCGGCCGACCGGCCCGCCGGGACCGCCGGTGAGCGCGATCAGACCCTCGGTGCGCCCCTCCAGCGCCGACCACGGCACCTGCGGTTCGTCGCCGGCATCGCTTTCCAGGTAGGCCTTGCTGGACAGGGCCATCAGGTTGCGGTAGCCGGCCTCGCTCTGGGCCAGCAGGACGATGCGGTCCGGCGCGGCACGATGGCCGCCGTTGCGGCCGGCCGGGCCGTTGCCGGCGCCATTGGCCCCGCCCGCAGCGCCGGAGGCGATGGTGCCGCCCCCCTTGCCGGAGGCATCGCGGCTGAGGGCCAGCACGGTGCCGGCGATCGGCTGCACCCCGGCCTCCGCCGCCGCCAGCGCGAACTCCAGCGCCCCGAACAGGTTGCCGGTATCGGTGACGGCCACCGCCGGCATCCGGTTGGCCTTGCACAACCCGACCAGCTCCTTGACCTTGATCGCCCCTTCCGAGAGCGAATAGGCCGAATGGACGCGCAGATGGACGAAATCGGCATGGGGCATGTCTGGCGACTCCTTGTGGGAGTCTTGCAGCCCGTGGCGGCGGTGTCATGGCAAACAGACAGGCGCCGTCTGTGGATTGCGGGGATGGATTCGCGGCATCCGGCGGGCTTCGCAAAGACGCGGCCCAGCCGACAGAAGGAGTTCGCGCTCAAGACGATTCGGAACTGTCATACCAGCGGCCCTTGCTGGTGACGGGACGACGCCAATGGCTGCTGCCAAAGCGGGCAGGCATGGCACAGGTCGGCCGCTTCGGTATTTGAAATCATTATTGGTATCCTGCAAAATATATCCGCCAGAACGGCCGTCATCGCGAGCGAAGCGTGGCGATCCAGTGGTGCCGCACGCGCGATTAATGACTTTCTGAATTGGCGGTGCCAGGTCTGGATCGCCACGCTTCGCTCGCGATGACAGTCAGGATTTTGCCAAGGATCGTGCTGCTGTCCTAAGTATTTGTTGACTGCACCACTACCGAGCGCTTTCTGTTTGACTGGGCGAACGGTTGCCAGCAGCAGCGCGCGCCATGCCCGATCGCAAGGGGCAGCAGGAGACGGGTCAACCGTTTGGCCCGCTGGTATCAGAAGGAGATCGCCGATCTTCGCAAGCGCAGTCCTCATCTGAAACCGTCTTGGGAAGACACGTGGCAGCCGTGAGCCGACGGTCGATCTCGTACAGCATCACTGCCGTCGCCGCGGCGACGTTGATCGAATTGGCCATTCCATGGATCGGCAGATGCGCCGTGGCGTCGGCCAGCCCCAGGACCTCCGGCAAGACGCCATCAAACTCGCGCCCGACGACGAGGCAGAGCGGAAAGCGGTAGGCCACCTCGTGAAACGGTATGCTGGCGGCGGTCATCTCGACAGCCACAACGAAACTGCCCTCGCCCTTGAGCCGCCCGACGACTGCCCCCGCGTCGGGCGCATACTGCCACGGCACCCATCGCTCCGCCCCTCGCGAACCGGCAGTGATTTTCCGGTTCGGCGGCACCAGCGTGTTGCCGCAGATGTACACTTCGCGGACGAGCAGTGCGTCGGCCAACCGCAGGATCGTGCCGACGTTGTGGCCGCATTTCAGGCTGTCGAGAACCAGCACCACCGGCCGCCGCGGCACGGCCGCAAAGCCCGCCCGCTGTGGCTTGCCGCGGCGGAGCTCCCGCTTGGTCAGCGGCACCAAGGGATCGGGAATGGCGCGCGCATGGCCCTGGTCAGCGTCTCATCGCTCATGGCCAGAAGATACGCCTCCTACCCCGCCACCACCACCCCGTCGCGCAGTTCCAGGATCCGGTCCATGCGGTCGGCCAGATCGAGATTGTGGGTGGCGACCAGGGCGGCGACGCCCTGGGTGTGGACCAGGCGGGTCAGCAGGTCGAACACCTCGTCGGCGGTGGCGTGGTCCAGGTTGCCCGTGGGCTCGTCGGCAAGCAGCAGGCGGGGCTCGTTGGCCAGGGCGCGGGCGATGGCGACGCGCTGCTGCTCGCCGCCGGACAGGCGGGCCGGGCGGTGGCCGGCGCGGGCCGCCAGGCCGACGCGGCGCAGCAGCTCGTTGGCGTCGCGCACGGCCCGGCGGCGCGGTGAGCCGGCGATGATGCGCGGCATGGCGACGTTCTCGACCGCGCTGAACTCGGGCAGCAGGTGGTGGAACTGGTAGACGAAGCCGACCGCCGTGCGGCGCAGCTCGGTGCGCTGCAGGTCGCTCAGCCGGCTGCACGGCCGGCCGTCGATCACCACCTCGCCGCTGGTCGGCCGCTCCAGCAGGCCGGCGATCTGCAGCAGGGTCGACTTGCCGGCACCACTGGGGCCGACCAGGGCGACCATCTCGCCCGGCGCCACCGACAGGTCGATGCCGCGCAGCACCTCCAGGGTGCGGCCGGCCTGGCTGAAGGTGCGGAACACGCGCTCCAGGTGGAGCAGCGGCCGCGCCGTCGCCGCGTGCGTCGCCAGGGGGGCTGCCGCCTCATTCATAGCGCAGCGCCTCGACCGGATCGAGCCGGGCGGCCCGCCACGCCGGATAGATCGTGGCCAGGAACGACAGGCCCAGCGCCATGCCGGTCACCGCCGCCACCTCGCCCCAGTCGATCACCGCCGGCAGCTGGGTCAGGAAATAGATCTCGGCATTGAACAGGTCGGTGCCGGTCAGCCGTTCCAGCCAGCCCTGGATCGCCTGGATGTTCTCGGTGAAGGCGATGCCCAGGCCCAGCCCGGCCAGCGTGCCGACAACACCGATCGAGGCGCCGGTCAGGAAGAACACGCGCAGGATCATGGCCCGCGTCGCGCCCATGGTGCGCAGGATGGCGATGTCGCGGCCCTTGTCCTTCACCAGCATGACCATGCCGGAAATGATGTTGAAGGCGGCGACCAGGATGATCAGCGTCAGGATCAGGAACATGACGTTGCGTTCCACCTGCAGCGCCGTGAAAAAGCTGGAGTTGGCCTGCTGCCAGTCCCACATCCGGCCCCACCCGGCCACCGCCGGGCCGATGGCGGTGCGCATGCGGTCCACCGCATCGGGGTCCTGGACGAACACCTCCAGCGCATTCACCTGGTCGGGCATGCGGTAGAAGATTTGCGCGGCCGCCAGCGGCATGTAGATGAAGGTATTGTCGTACTCGTACATGCCGGCCTCGAAGATGGCGACGATCTCGTAGGCGCGCATGCGCGGCATGGTGCCGAACGCGGTCGGCGTGCCCTGCGGGGCGATCAGCGTCAGGTCGTCGCCGGTCCACACCCCCAGCCGGTTGGCCATGCGCCGGCCGATGGCGATCACCTCCGTCCCCTGGAACGCCTCAGGGTCGCCGATCAGGTCCGCGGCCAGCGCCGGCCGCGATGTCAGGTAGTCCGGGGGCACGCCGCGGACGACGGCACCGGAGGCCTGGTCGCGGTGCACGACCAGCGCCTGCGCCTCGATCGCCGGTGTCACCTGGACGACGCCCGGCACCCGCTCGATCTGCCCGACGCGCTCGTCATAGTGGGTCAGCCCGCCGCCACCCAGCGCATAGACGTTGAGATGGCCGTTGAGGCCGAGCACGCGGTCGACCAGCTCCTCGCGGAAGCCGTTCATCACCGCCATGACGATGATCAGTGTGGCCACGCCCAGCGCGATGCCGAGCAGGGAGAACCCGGCAATGATCGAAATGAAGCCCTCCCGCCGCCGCGCCCGAAGGTAGCGGAAGGCGACCATGCGTTCGAAAGGATTGAACATCGGGCTCCGTGTCCTGCGCGCGGATGCGCGTCAGCATGCGCCGCTTTGTGGCAACTCCAAGGCGAGCCGGCGGCCGGTCAGCCGCGGTGCGCGCGCAGCCGGCCCATGGCGACGTCGAAGCTCATCTCGGCGCGCTCGCCGGTGGCGCGGCGCTTGAGCTCGATCTGCCCCTCTTTCAGCCCGCGCGGCCCGACGACGAGCTGCCACGGCAGGCCGATCAGGTCCATGTCGGCGAACTTGGCGCCGGCCCGCTCCTCGCGGTCATCGTACAGCACCGAGAAGTTGGCGGCCTCGAGGCGCTGATAGATCTCGCCGCAGACCCGGTCGCACTCGGCATCGCCGACCTTCAGGTTGACCAGCCCGACGTTGAACGGTGCAACGCTGTCCGGCCAGACGATGCCGGCGTCGTCGTGGGATGCCTCGATGATGGCGCCGACCAGCCGCGACACGCCGATGCCGTAGGAGCCCATGTGGACCGGCACCTGCTCGTCGTTGGGCAGCGTCACGGTGGCGTTCATCGGCGCCGAGTACTTGGTGCCGAAATAGAAGATGTGGCCGACCTCGATGCCGCGGCGGCGGACCTGCCTGGCCTCGGGCACCTCGGTGCCGAACGCGGCCTCGTCGTGCTTCTCGTCGGTGCGAGCATAGCGGCTCGTCCAGAAATCGACGATCGGCGCCAGGTCGCGCTCGTAGTCGATGCCGGCGTCGAGCACGTCGTAGTCCAGATAGTCGCCGTGGCAGTACACCGCACTCTCGCCGGTGTCGGCCAGGATGATGAATTCGTGGCTCAGATTGCCGCCGATCGGGCCGGTCTCCGCCTCCATGGGGATGGCCTTCAGGCCCATGCGGGCGAAGGTGCGCAAATAGGCAACGAACATCTTGCTGTAGGAAACGCGGGCGGCCTCGTAGTCGACGTCGAAGCTGTACGCGTCCTTCATCTGAAACTCGCGCCCGCGCATGACGCCGAAGCGCGGCCGCACCTCGTCACGGAACTTCCAGTGGATCTGGTAGAGCAGCTTGGGCAGGTCGCGGTAGCTCCTCAGCGAGCCGCGGAACACGTCGGTGATCACCTCCTCGGCGGTGGGGCCGTACAGCATCTCGCGGTCGTGCCGGTCGCGGATGCGCAGCATCTCCTTGCCGTAGTCCTCGTAACGGCCGCTCTCGCGCCACAGGTCGGCCGACTGGATGGTCGGCAGGATCATCTCCTGGCAGCCGGCGGCGTCCTGCTCCTCGCGCACGATCTGCTCGATGTTCTTGAGCACGCGCAGCCCCAGCGGCAGCCAGGAGTAGATCCCGGCGCTGGCCTGCCGGATCATGCCGGCGCGCAGCATGAGCCGGTGCGAGACGATCTGCGCCTCACTGGGGGTCTCCTTCATCGTCGG
>CAZGMC010000062.1:0-24852 GCA_964526565.1 uncultured Mycobacteriaceae bacterium | reverse complement strand
CAACCGCCCCCCGGCCAACCGCCCTGGGGCAACCGCCCTGGGGCAACCAACCTGGGGCAACCAACCTGGGGCAACCAACCTGGGGCAACCAACCTGGGGCAACCGACCTGGGGCAACCGACCTGGAAGGCCACCGCCATGACCGTACGCACCGTCGTCACCAGCCCGTTCACGGACCAGAAGCCCGGCACCTCGGGCCTGCGCAAGAAGGTCAAGGCTTTCGAGCAGCCGCACTATCTGCAGAACTTTGTCCAGTCAATCCTCGATTCGCTGGACGGCGTCGCCGGGCAGACCCTGGTGGTGGGCGGCGACGGCCGCTACTACAATCGCGAGGCGGCGCAGACCATCGTCAAGATGGCCGCCGCCAACGGCATCGGCCGTATCCTGCTCGGCCGCGGCGGCCTGCTGTCGACGCCGGCCGCCTCATGCGTGATCCGCAAGCACAAGGCCTATGGCGGCATCGTCCTGTCGGCCAGCCACAACCCCGGCGGCCCGGACGAGGACTTCGGCATCAAGTACAACATCGGCAATGGCGGCCCGGCGCCAGAGAAGGTCACCGAGGCCATCTTCGCCCGCAGCAAGGCGATCGGCGAGTACCGCATCGCCGAGGCGCCGGACATCGACCTCGACCGGCTGGGCGAGCAGCAGGTCGACGGCCTGACGGTCGAGATCATCGATCCGGTCGCCGACTATGCCGAGCTGATGGAGCGGCTGTTCGACTTCGACCTGATCCGGTCGCGCTTCACCGCCGGCACGCTGACCGCCTGCTTCGACGCCATGCACGCCATCACCGGGCCCTATGCCCACACCATCCTGGAGCAGCGGCTGGGCGCCCCGCCCGGCACGGTGATCAACGGCACGCCCCTGCCGGACTTCGGCCACGGCCATCCCGATCCGAACCTGGTCCATGCCCACGAGCTCGTCGCGGCGATGTACGGCGACACGCCGCCCGACCTGGGCGCGGCGTCCGACGGCGACGGCGACCGCAACATGATCATGGGCCGGCGCTTCTTCGTCACCCCCAGCGACAGCCTGGCGGTGCTGGCCGCCAACGCCCACCTGGCGCCGGGTTACGCCAAGGGCATCGTCGGCATCGCCCGCTCGATGCCGACCAGCCGCGCCGCCGACCGCGTCGCCGACAAGCTGGGCATCGACTGCTACGAGACGCCGACCGGCTGGAAGTTCTTCGGCAACCTGCTCGATGCCGGCCGCGCCACGCTGTGCGGCGAGGAGAGCTTCGGCACCGGCTCCGACCACGTCCGTGAGAAGGACGGGCTGTGGGCCGTGCTGCTGTGGCTCAACATCCTGGCCGCGCGGCGCCAGGGCGTCGACGAGATCGTCCGCGACCACTGGCACACCTATGGCCGCAACTACTACTCGCGCCACGACTACGAGGGTGTCGACAGCGACGCCGCCGACGGCCTGATGGAGCGCCTGCGCGGCATGGCCGGCAATCTGGCCGGCCGCCGCCTGGGCGCCTACGAGGTCGAGGCCTGCGACGACTTCAGCTACACCGATCCGGTCGACGGCAGCGTCGCCACGCGCCAGGGCATCCGCGTCATGTTTGCCGACGGCTCGCGCCTGGTGTTCCGCCTGTCGGGCACCGGCACGGCCGGCGCCACGCTGCGCGTCTACATCGAGAAGTACGAGCCCGATCCGGCCCGGCACGGCAAGGACCCGCAGGAGGGGCTGGCCGACCTGATCGCCCTGGCCGACGAGCTGGCCGAGATCCGCGCGCGCACCGGGCGCGAGGCACCGACGGTCATCACCTAGCTGGCAGCCGGACGCCCGGCCACCAGCCGGACACCCGGCCACGGACCGGCGGCAATGGGCACGGCCGGCCGTGATCGCAGCGCGGGAGGCATCGATCGGCTGCGAATTGGGTTGCCAAGGCGCCGGGCGGCGACTATCACTGCGGTGTCCGAGGGGAGAGAACCGTCACATGCCGGTTCTCCACCGGTCGCCGTTTCCGTTCCGGCAGGGAACAGGGTTCTCGGGAGCACTCGCTGCCGCCTTCAGGTGAACGCCTTTGTCTTATTGAAGACCCGGCCCTGTTTGTGGCATCCCCGTTACGCGCACTTGATCCGTCTTGCACCGATGCCATCCACAACCGCTGCAGGCTACGACGCCCACGGCGTGCTCAACCGCCCCCCGCTCCACGAACCGCGGCGGACGGGTGCGCGATTGTTGTTGAACGGGCCGGCGGCCGCATCGGGGCTGCGCCGTGCCGCCGCGCCTCCAGGAGTGATGGAATGCTGACCAGCACCGCCGCCGCCGTAGACAGCCCGAAGGCGGCCCCCGGCCACGACGACCTTGCCAATGCCATCCGCTTCCTGTCGATCGACGCGGTGGAGCGGGCCAGGTCGGGCCACCCCGGCATGCCGATGGGTTTCGCCGACGTCGTCACGGTGCTGTTCACCCGGTTCCTCAAATATGACCCGCTGGATGGCGAGTGGCCCGACCGCGACCGGTTCGTCCTGTCGGCCGGGCACGGCTCTGCCATGCTCTATGCCCTGCTCTACCTGACCGGCTATCCCGACACGACGCTGGACGAGCTGAAGCGGTTCCGCCAGCTCGGCAGCCGCACGCCGGGCCACCCCGAGGTCGGGTTGCTGCCCGGCGTCGAGACCACCACCGGCCCCCTGGGCCAGGGCCTGGCCAACGGCGTCGGCATGGCGGTGGCGGAACGCCTGCTGGCGGCCCGCTTCGGCGACGACATCGTCAACCACTACACCTACGTGGTCGCCGGCGACGGCTGCCTGATGGAGGGCATCAGCCATGAGGCGATCAGCCTGGCCGGGCACCTGCGCCTGCGCAAGCTGATCGTCCTGTTCGACGACAACGAATCGTCCATCGACGGCCCGACCAGCCTGACCGAGACCGACGACACCCTGATGCGCTTCCGCGCCGCCGGCTGGAACGCCACGCGCATCGACGGCCACGACCCCACCGCCATCGCCGTGGCGCTGGAGCGGGCCCGCAAGAGCGACCGGCCGACGCTGATCGCCTGCCACACCGTGATCGGCAAGGGCGCGCCGAACAAGGGCGGCACCGTTGCCACCCACGGCGCACCGCTGGGTGCCGAGGAGGTCGCCGCCACCCGCGCCAATCTTGGCTGGCCCTACGAGCCGTTCGAGATCCCCGAGCCGATCCTGCGCGTCTGGCGCCGCGCCGGGGAGCGCTGCCGCAGTGACCGCGAGGCGTGGCAGGGCCGCTTCGAGACGATGGACGCGGAGCGCCGCGCCGCCTGGGACCGCTATCACGACCGCAGCACGCTGCCCGCCCTGGACGAGCATCTGGACGCGCTCAAGCGCCGGCTGATCGAGGAGCGACCGAACTGGGCGACGCGCCGCGCCGGCGGCGAGGCGCTGGCGCTGTTCACCAGGGTGCTGCCCGGCATGATCGGCGGCTCGGCCGACCTGACCGGGTCGACCTACAGCAAGACGCCGTCGACCGCGCAGATCACCGCCGGCGACTTCACCGGCCGCTACCTCTATTACGGCGTCCGCGAGCACGCCATGGCCGGCATGATGAACGGCATGGCGCTGCACGGCGGGATCATCCCCTACGGCTCGTCGTTCTTCACGTTCACCGACTACTGCCGGCCGTCGATCCGGCTGTCGGCGCTGATGCGCCTGCGGGTGATCTACGTGATGACCCACGACTCGATCGGCATCGGCGAGGACGGGCCGACCCACCAGCCGGTCGAGCACCTGGCGTCGCTGCGGACGATCGCCGGGCTGGACGTGTTCCGTCCTGCCGATGCGATCGAGACAGCGGAGTGCTGGGCGCTGGCGCTGCAGGCGCCGACGACGCCGGCGATCATGGCCCTGACCCGCCAGAACGTGCCGGTGGTGCGGGCCGATCACACGGCCGAGAACCTGTGCGCCCGCGGCGCGTATGTGCTGGTCGAACCGGTGGGCGAGCGCGACGTCAGCATCCTGGCCACCGGGTCCGAGGTGCACGTCGCCGTCGAGGCGGCGAAGCTGCTGGCCGCGGAGGGCGTGCGCGCCGCCGTCGTGTCGATGCCGTGCTGGGAGCGGTTCGAGGCGCAGCCGGCGCCCTATCGCGCGCAGGTGCTGGGTGCCGCCCCGCGCATTGCCGTCGAGGCGGGCTCCGCCTTCGGCTGGACGCGCTACGTCGAGTCCGAGGACCATGTCATCGGCATGCGCGGCTTCGGCGTCGCCGGCCCTGCACCGGTGCTGTTCGAGCACTTCGGCTTCACCCCGCAGAACGTGGCCGCCAAGGCGCGCGGTCTGATCAAGGCGCGACAGGCGGCCGAGTGAGCCGGCGGCGCGCCTGAACAGCCGCATGGCGCGAGACCCAACGATGGCACCGCCCGTCAAGATCGCCCCGTCGATCCTGTCGGCCGACTTCGCGCGGCTGGGCGAGGAGGTGCGCGCCATCGACGCGGCCGGTGCGGACTACATCCACATCGACGTCATGGACGGGCATTTCGTGCCCAACCTGACCTTCGGCCCGCCGGTGATCCGGGCGTTGCGCCCGCACTCGGCCAGGCCGTTCGACACCCACCTGATGATCGCGCCGGTCGACCCGTTCATCCCGGCCTATGCCGAGGCCGGCAGCGACATCATCACGGTCCACGCCGAGGCCGGCGCGCACCTGGACCGCTCGCTGCAGCTGATCCGCTCGCTGGGGCGCCGCGCCGGGGTGTCGCTCAACCCGGCGACGCCGGAGAGCGTGATCGAATACGTGCTCGACCGGCTCGACCTGATCCTGGTCATGTCGGTCAACCCGGGCTTTGGCGGGCAGACGTTCATCCCGGCCGTGCTCGACAAGATCCGCCGCCTGCGCGCCCTGATCGGCGACCGCCCGATCGAGCTGGAGGTCGACGGCGGCATCAACCGCGACACCGCCGGCCTGGTCGCCGCCGCCGGCGCCGACGTCCTGGTCGCCGGCTCCGCCGTCTTCGCCGAGCCCGACTACGCCGCCATCATCGCCGACCTGCGCCAACGCGCCGGGGCGGCCGCCCCATGTCGCCGCCCTGCGCCGGCCGCCAAGCCGCAACCGGTCACCCCTCCGCCCCCAGGGCGCGGTCCAGGTTGAACGCAGCGGAGATCAGCGCCAGGTGGGTGAAGGCCTGCGGGTAGTTGCCCAGGGCCTCGCCGCGGAAGCCGGTTTGTTCGGCGAACAGGCCGACGTGGTTGGCGAAGCCCAGCATGCGCTCGAACATGATGCGGGCGTCGTCCAGGCGGTGGTGCTTGAAGCGGCCGGCGCGGGTCAGGGCCTCGACCAGCCAGAAGGTGCAGATGTTGAAGGTGCCTTCGCCGCCGCCGATGCCGTCGGCGGTCTCACTGACATTGTAGCGGTAGATCAGGCTGTTGGTGGCCAGCCCGCCGCGTTCGGGCGGCTTCAGGATGGCATCGAGCGTCTGCAGCATGCGCGGGTCGGTGGGCGACACGAACAGGGCCAGCGGCATCATCAGCACCGACGCGTCCAGCGCATCGCTGCCATAGGCCTGGACGAACGCAGTGCGCCGCTCGTTCCAGCCTTGGTCCATGATCTCCTCGTAGATGGCGTCGCGCTCGGCGTACCAGCGGGCGCGGTCGGCGGGCAGCGAACGCTTCTCCGACAGGCGCAGGCCGCGGTCGATGGCCACCCAGCACATCAGCTTGGAGTACACGAACTGGCGGCGGCCGTCGCGCACCTCCCAGACGCCGTCGTCGGGGCGGCGCCAGTTGTCGCACACCCAGTCGACCATGCGGCGCAGCGCCGACCACAGGCTGTACGAAATCGGCTCGCCGTACTTGTTGAACAGGTACGCGGCATCCAGCAGGGCGCCGTAGATGTCGAGCTGGAGCTGGCCGTACGCAGCGTTGCCGACGCGCACGGGGCGCGACCCGCAATAGCCGTCCAGGTGGTCCAGGGTCTCCTCGGCCAGGTCCATCCGGCCGTCGATGCCGTACATGATCTGCAGGGCGCCGTCGAAGCCGCCGCCGTCCCCGGTCCGGCCGGCGCAGCGCAGGCAGATGCCGCTCAGGAAGTGCATGAACCGCTCGGCCTCCTTGGAGAAACCGAGGCGCAGGAAGGCGTACAGGGTGAACGCGGCGTCGCGGATCCAGGCGTACCGGTAGTCCCAGTTGCGCCCGCCGCCGATCGCCTCGGGCAGGCTGCACGTGGGCGCCGCGACAATCGCCCCGGTCGGCTCGTAGGTCAGCAGCTTGAGCGCCAGCGCCGAGCGCTCGACCATCTCCCGCCAGCGGCCGCGGTACTTGCAGCGGGCCAGCCAGCCGCGCCAGAAGGCGACGGTGTCGCGGAACGCTGCCTCGGCCTTGTCCTCCGACAGGCTCAGGCCGCAGCCCTCGCGCTCGCCAAGCTGGCGCAGCACGAACACTGCGGTCTCGCCCTCGCGCAGGGTGAACTCGGCATGGACGCCGGCGCCGTCGCGGCTGAGCGGCGTGCGCGTCGCCAGGCCCAGGGTCAGGCCCGGCCCGATGAAGGCGACGCCGTCGGACAGCAGCTCCACCTCGTGCCCGGCGCGGGCGTAGTCGAACGCCGGGCGACAGTCCATGCGCAGGCGGATGGCGCCGCGCACGGCGGTGATGCGGCGGATCAGCTCGTGGCGGTGGGCGGGCGGCTCGGTGCGGTCGCCGACCGGCATGAAGTCCGTCAGCTCGACCGCGCCGTGCGGGGCCATGAAGCGCGTCACCAGGACGTTGGTCTCCGGCCAGTAGAACTGGCGGGCGGTGACGTCGGCGTCGGTCGGCGCGATACGGAAGGAGCCGCCCTTGGCGTCGTCGAGCAGAGCGCCGAACACGCTGGGCGAATCGAACCGGGGCAGGCACAGCCAGTCGATCGACCCGTCGGTGCCGACCAGGGCGACGCTGTGCATGTCGCCGATCATGCCGTAGCTCTCTATGGGCTTGTAGGCCATGGGCGTAGTACCTTCCTGCCGGCGCACGCTGCGGCGTCTTCGCGACAGTGACCTGGAATGGACCGGAGCCGAAACAAGGCAGGCAGCCAGGGCCGGCGGTGGTTACGACAGTCAGGGGAAAAGCGGCGGGCGCTACCAGCCCTCCTGATCCTGCATGCCGATCATGTGCTTGGCGCGTCGCTGGAAGGCGAGAGCCTGGGCGAAGGTGCGGATGCCCAGGTCGTGCAGCCGCGGGATCATGCGCGCGAACACTTCGGCGGTGACCAGGCAGTCGCCCAGCGCCGTGTGGCGGCCCTGGATCTCGACGCCGAAGCGGTTGGCGACCGCCTCCAGGTTCAGGCTCTCGGTGTTGGGCTCCAGCGCGATGACCAGCAGGCCGGTGTCCAGGCTGGGCGGCGGTTGCCAGGCGACGCCGGCGCGTTCGGCCTCGCGGCGCAGCATGGCCAGGTCGAAGCGGATGTTGTGGCCGACGATCACCGTGTTCTTGAGCATGCCCTGCAGTTCGCCGATCACTCCGCCGAAGGGCGGGGCGCCGGCCACCATGGAGTTGGTGATGCCGTGAATGGCGGTCGACCGCGCCGGGATGGCCAGGCCCGGATTGACCAGCCGGTCCATGTTGGCATTGTGGAAGACGCGGCTGCCGTGGACGCGCACCGCGCCGATCGACACGATCCGGTCGGTGCGCACGTTGAGGCCGGTCGTCTCGGTGTCGAGCACCAGCACCGGCAGCTCGCTGAGCGGCATGTCGTCGTTGATCACCGCTGCGGCGGGCAGCACGTCGTGCAGGCCGAAGTCGTGCATGACGCCGGTCTTGTGTTCCAGGGCCGAGGCCTGGAACGACAGTGCAACGCCGCCGTGGCCGCCCAGGTCGGCGACGCGCGTGGCCATGAAGTCGCCGCCGACCGAGCGCAGCATGGCGGCGATCGGCCGGCCGGCGGCGCGAGCACGATCGACGGCGGCGATCACGTCCTCGCGCTCGAGCGCGGCATAGACGCTGGTGCCGATGCGGGCGCGGCCGTGGCCCAGCAACCCCGCGGCCGCATTGTTGATCAGGCTGACCAGACCGGTGTCGGTGATCACGACCAGCCCGTCGGCGATGGTGCCGACCACCGCCTCCAGGCGGGCGTCGGGCACGCCCCGCTGCGCCTGCTGGCGGCCCAGCATGTCGTTGATGGTGCCGGCGAGGCGCTTGAGTTCGTCGTCGCTGCGGGTGTCGACCGACCACTGGCGCGGCAGCTGTGGCACGCTCTCGCCGATCATGACCACATCGCCGCGCAGCTTCTCGAGGTCGTCGAAGTGGCTGTTCATTTCCTGGTGGAGGATGGCCAGTCCGGTCCCGGCCATCGTGAAGAAGACCAGCACCAGCACCACGCCCAGACCGATGCTGTTGAACGCAAGATCGACCACGCCGATGGCGATCAACAGGGGCAGCGCGAACAGGCCGGTGACGGCGACGGTCACCAGGGCCAGTGACCAGTTCAGCGTGCGCCGCTTCGGGCTCTTCACGGCAGCGGACTTCCGGACGCGCCTGCCGGCGGCGGCACCGCGCGGCTCCGGCCGGTCGGCCCGCGCCTCGTGACGGCAACGGGCGGCATCGGGCGCTGCGCCATGAGCCGACGGTGGGGCATGGCTAGTGGCCCGGCGGCAGGCGCTCGCCGGGGCCGGCCGTGCTGCAGGTGCCGCCGAGACAGCCCGGCAGGCCCGGCACGAACGCCAGCACCAGCGGCACGAGGCCGAGCAGCCCGAGCCAGCGCAAGCCCCCGTCCAACGCGACGAGCAGCGACAGCAGCGCGGCCGCCGGCAGCAGCCGCAGGGTCAGCCGGTAGCCGTTCAAGAAATGGTCCATGGGGCCTCCTCCGTCAGGCCGTTTCTGGCGTCACGTCGTTTCTTGTCCGCCGTCGCCCCGTGGCCGGAGCCTGTGCCGCCAGGGACGGGGCAGCGCCGCCCCGCCCCGCCCCGCCCCGCCCCGGCGGTCCGGCCGGGGCCGTCGCGGTCCACGGCCGGTCAGAATACATCACCGGTGAATTCGCTGCGCACCTTGCTGCGCAGGTCCTCGATCGAGCGGAACGATTCGACCAGCTGCTCGCGCTCCAGTTTCGACAGTGTCTCGGGATTGACATAGTTACTGACCTTGCGGCCGGCCTGATAGTCGGCAATCTGCTGGCGCAGCAGCAGTGTGGTCAGGACGTTGAACGCCAGGGTCAGGTACTCGCGCTGGTCGCGGTTGAGCGCCCCGGCGTCCTTGAGCAGCGCGATGCGCTGGACGGTCCGCGTCTCGGGGATGCCTTCGCGCAACGACAGCAGGCGGATGAACTCCACCAGCGGCAGCGTGCCGTGCGCCTTCAGGTTGATCTGGCCCTTGTGCTCGCGGCTGTCGCGCTCGACCTGCAGCCGGCTGAACCAGCCGAGCGCGGTACCGTGGTCGGCCTCGTCCTGGTAGAGCTCGCGCAGGAAGCCCTGCGATTCGCCCATCACATGGGTGACGTGCTCGCGCAGGCGTTGGGTCATGACGCCGCGATCGAAGGCGGCCCGGAAGTCGAAGAAGATGCCGACCAGCCGGGCGACGATGAAGTTCCGCTTGCGGCCCCAGTTGGCCGTCTGGTCGAGCCACTGCTGGATGGACTTGCGCCACAGCGGGTTGGTGGCCATGACGTTGCCGCGGCAGTAGGGGAAGCCGATGGCATCCAGGTCGCGGGTCATGCGCGTGGCCAGCTCGATGAAATAGCCGTCGATCCGGTCGTGCTCCGAGTCGGGGTAGTCATCGAGAATCAGGCCGTTGTCCTGATCGGGGCGCAGGAAGCTCTCGCCGCGGCCGCCCGAGCCCATGATCAGGACTTCGAAGGCCACCGGCGGCGCGCCCCAGCCGTCTTCCTCCATCGCGGCCACCGCCATCTTGACGATGCGGCGGTACAGGTCGCGGTTGATGTCGGTCAACAGCTGCTGGATCTCGGCCGCCGGCACGGCCTCCTTGGACAATTCTTCGGCCAGTTGGACCTGCGCCTTCTTGACGCTGCGCAGGCCTTCGACCGTGCCCTCGGCGGTCAGCCGGTCGATCTGGTCCATCAGCCGCTGCACGGCCACGGCGACGGCATCGTCGAGGTTGAGGATGCCGACCAGCCGGCCGGGCCGGTCGACCACCGGCATGTGGCGGATACCCTGGCGGCGCATCAGCGAGATCGCGCGGTACAGGTAGTCGCTGCGGCGGACCGTCTGCACCGGCGAGGTCATCACCTGCTCCACCGGCGTGTCCGGCGCGGCCTTGAGCGCGATGCGCTGGGTCACGTCGCGTTCCGTGACGATGCCGATGACGACTCCGTCGCCGTCGGTGACCAGGGCGCTCGACGCATTGCGGTCTGTCATCGCCGTGACGAGCTCGCCGCAGGACGTGCCGGCGCGGACCTCGAGCGGTGCCTGCTGCATGACGTTGCCGGCCAGCAGCCGGAAGATCTGCGTCTGGATGGCCACCCTGAATTCCCTTTCCGTTCACCGGTCGGGCCGGCTGTGCGGCACCGTGTCACGGCGCCCGGCCGGGCGGCGGCGTACGTCCCGCCGGCGCCCGCAAGCGCGGCGCCGCTCCTTGTACGGCAGCCGTTGTCGCACGACTGCAACACAAAAGGTAGCGGTTTGTCCGGCACATGCGCCGAAAGCCACGCGCCGGACCGCAGGCGCAATGTGCGTTCCGTGGCGTCTGCCTACACGGAACGCCATTGCCAGCGACCCTCCTGTTCAAGAGGATAATTTCGTTGGCTACCCAGGCTGCCGCTTGCCCGTACGTCCCCTTATGGTATAGTTGAAAAATGCATGGGTCTGACGTTGCCCCATCGGCGGCTGCCGGCGGGGCACGTGCACGGGCTCAAAAATAAGGTCGCTCATTGTCGACGCGAGTCGAGCCGGATCGCGCCCAGCCGCGATCCGGGCCGTGCGTAAACCGTGAAGAGCGGCAGCCCCGGTCCCCCGGTACGGGTGACGGAGCACCGGAAACGGGCCGGGGCGTGCAAAAAAGGAGGGAAAACGTCTTGGAAGCGAAGGTAATTTGGCTGTTCGTCTTCGTCCTGATGTACTGGTCCTATTGCATCGCGATGGGCCTGAAGGGCATGAGGATGACGAAGACCGCCAGCGACTACTTCATCGCCGGCCGGCGGCTGTCGATGTGGGTGTTCATTCTGGCGGCGACCGCGACCTCGTTTTCCGGTTGGACCTTCATGGGCCATCCGGGTCTGGTGTACCGCGACGGGTTCCAGTACGCCTACGCGTCGTTCTACACCATCACCATCCCGTTCACCGGGGTCATGTTCCTGAAGCGCCAGTGGATGCTGGGCAAGCGCTTCGGCTACGTCACACCGGGCGAGATGCTGTCGGACTACTACCAGGGCGACGGCATCCGCATCCTTACGGTGATCGTGGCCCTGCTGTTCTCGATTCCCTATCTGGGCGTGCAGCTCGGGGCGTCGGGCTTCCTGTTCAACGTGCTCACCGACGGCCTGATCCCGACCGAGGTCGGCATGTGGGTGCTGTCGGCCGTGGTGCTGATCTATGTCGCCTCCGGCGGCCTGCGCGCCGTGGCGTATGTCGACACCATGCAGTGCATCCTGCTGATGGCCGGCATCATCATCACCGGCATCATCGCCATCAGCGTGATCGGCGGCTGGGGGGCGCTCAACGACGGCTTCGCCGGAATGGCCACGGCCACCACGGCGGACGGCGGCTGGGTCAACCGGTGGACGGGCGGCGAGTACAACTCGTACTTCGCGATCCCCGGCGTGATCCAGTTCACGGCCGGCCTGGGCAAGGAAACGCCCGTCGGCGGCCTGTGGACCGGCATCATGGTGCTGACGTACATGTGGGCGCTGATGGGCATCCAGTCGGCGCCCGCGTTCTCCATGTGGGCGTTCGGCAATGCCAATCCGAAGCCGTTCGCGCCGCAGCAGGTGTGGGCTTCCGCTTTCGGCATCGGCCTGATCCTGTTCTTCTTTACGGCCTTCCAGGGCATGGGTGCCCACCTGATCGGCGGCAACCCGCTGCTCAACATGAACCCGGAGCTCTGGCAGGGCGTGATCGACCGCGGCGGGGCGGTGCTGGTCACCGACGAGAACGCCGAGCGCTACAATCTGCCGGCAGACTGGCGGGACAATCCGGAAGCATTGCTGGCGCGCGGCGACGTCCGCAACCAGCTCGAGCGACGCGGCCTGATCGCCCTGACCGGCGGGGAGGAGTCGCCGCTGCCGATTCGGCACCAGGCCGGCCGTGCCCTGGCCGACGACCTGCTTGGCGTCGAGCTGACCGAGGAGCAGCAGGCCCTGCTGGCCGAGGTCCGCGAGGCCCGCGGCGTCGACAGCAATGCCGCGCTGTTCGAAACCGCGTCGTTCTATCACCTGGTGATGCCGGAAGGCATTGCCGGACCGCCCTACGGTCAGGGCGAGAACGGGCTGGTCCCGACCTACTTCAACCTGATCGCCGATGCCGCCCCGTGGCTGGTGGGCATCCTCGCCGTCTGCGCACTGGCGGCGATGCAGTCCACCGGTGCGGCGTACATGTCCACGGCCGGCTCCATGCTGACCCGCGACCTGTACAAGCGGTACCTGAACCCCACGGCCAGCCACACCACGCAGAAGCTGTTCGGCCGCATCGGCGTGGCGTTCATCGTCGTGTCGGCGCTGCTGGTGGCGACCTTCTCCACCGACGCGCTGGTGCTGCTCGGCGGCCTGGCGGTGGCCTGGGGCTTCCAGATGTGGACGGTGCTGGCCGGCATCTGCTGGATCCCGTGGATCACCCGCCAGGGCGCGACCTGGGGCCTGGCCGCCGGCCTGCTTGGCGTGTCCTTCACGGAAAGCTTCGGTCTGTCGCTGCTGGCCGTCTTCGGGTTGGACCTGTGGGGCCGCTGGCCGTGGACCATCCACTCCGCCGGCTGGGGCATGATCTTCAACGTCATCGTGTGTGTCGCGGTCTCGGCCATGACCCAGGACGCGTCGGCGCGCGAGCACCGCATGAAGTTCCATGACTTCCTGCGCCAGCACGCCAGCCTGTCCGAGGACAAGCGCAAGCTGATCCCGCTGGCGTGGATTGTCACGCTCGGCTGGTTCTTCTTCGCCATCGGGCCGGGCGCGGTGATCGGCAACACCATCTTCGGCGCCCCGAGTAATCCCGACGGCTGGGTGTTCGGCATCCCGTCGATCTGGGCCTGGCAGATCATCTTCTGGCTGCTCGGTTGCGCCATGATGTGGTTCCTGGCCTACAGGATGGAGATGTCCACGGTCCCGCACCGCGAGGTCGAGGCGCTGACCGAGGACATTGGCGACATCCTGCAGAAGCCGAGCCGCGCCGGCAAATAGGCGGCTCGTCGACACTGGAGGGGAAGGGGCCATGCGCCCCTTCCCCTTCTCTTTTTCCTGTTCCATGGTTCTAGTGCGGGTCCTGGACGGCGGCCGTCCATCCCGATCAGGAGACCGATGAGCGCGTACCTTTCGGCCGACTACTGGATTCTTTGGGGTGTGCTGCTGGCCCTGGCCCTGTTCGTGCCCGTCCGCCACCTGATCTGGGTGATGGCGGTCAACCGCGCCGCGCGCAAGGGCGGCCTGGAAGAGGCGGAGCGGCAGAAGCCACGCCTGCGCCGCCGCGCGGGTGTCACCGCCGCCCTGGCCTGCTATGTATTCGCCATGCTGTACACCTATTGGCTGTTCCACAGGGCGCCATGAACACCGCCGTCCTCCGCCGCTTCATCATGATCGGCATCGTCGTCATCCTGGCGGTGCCGGCGATCTACATTATGGCTGGGTACTTCGACACGCCGCCCGGCGACTACGAGGTGCGCCAGGGTGACATCCACCTGAGCGGCGGCGAGTTCGAAGAGGCGCTGGAGGACTTCGACCGGGCCCTGCAGGCGCAGCCCGACCACCGCGGCGCCCTGATGGGCCGCGCCATCGTCTTCCTGGAGACGGGGCGGCATGAAGAGGCGGAAGCGGCGTTCCGTTACCTGATCGACTACCTCAACCGCACCCTGGAGGAGGATGACCTGACCGGGTGGGGCGTGCTGGCGGCGGCGTACGCCAACCTGGGCATCCTTTACGACCGCCTCGGCCGGTATGAGGATGCGCTGCGGCAGTACAGCCTGTCGCTGCAGGTGGACGAGGAAACGGTGGACGGTCCCGACATCTTCCACCGCGTCCTGTACAACCCCCGGCCGGCAACGGTCCGTGATCGCGCCAACTATATTTCAGAACAGCTGCAACTTCCGGAAGAGGAACGGCTGCTCAGCGTCCCGGAGGTCGATGAGCGGCAACGGATGTACAAACCATAGGGCCCACCCGAGCGCGGCGCCGCATTGCCGGATCGCGCAGTCGCCTTCAATAAAACTGTACGACGCCCAGCACGTCCTGGAACAGCACCAGAAAGAAGTACACCGCCGCGATCGAGCCGAACAGCAGCCGGACGAAGTCGGTTTTCCCCTCGGCATCACGATAGCGAATGCCGTGCCAGGCAATCGTCGCAGTGACAACAAGGAAAAGAAGGTTTATGGGCAGCTCCCACTCGCCCGCGAACTCGAACATGCCGTCTCCTTGAGTGATGGCGAGCCTGGGCAGCGGCAGCGCCGGCGGTCAGCGCTGCCCCGAAACCTCCGACCGCTCGAAATAGGGCGGCAGCAGCGAAGTCGGCTCGTCCACCACCCAGGTGGCCACGGCGATGCCGCCGACCAGGACCGCGGCGCACCACATCGTCGCCAGCCAGAACCTCCGTATACCGTTCGGCACCGAGGTGATGTAGTCGCGGTCATAGCGGTGATAGGCCGGGTTGCCGTCATCCAGCGTGCCGTGCTGGTTCCGCTCCAGGATGCGCAGCGCGTACGCCCGCGCCCACGCCGGCACCCGCTGCTCGATCATGTACAGCGCGAACAGCCGGCTCGTCTCGCTCTCCGGCAGGTCGCGGCCGAACGCGTCATAATAGGCCAACTGCAGCAGCTGGAACTCGCCGGTCTGCAGCAGGTTGGCCGCCTCGGCGATCTCGTCCTGGCCCTGCTCGGCCTCCTCCCGGTCCGGCTCGAACAACAGCTGGAACAGTTTCATGGCGCGGCACGCTCCCACAGTCTATCGGGATGATAGGCGGGTGCGCCGCGAATTCAAGGAAAGCAGTGGGCCGGAGCGACGGCCGCTTCAGGCCGCGGCCACAACCGGCCGCTTCGCAGCCACGGCCTCGGCGGACGCCGGGGGGAACGTCACGGTGACCGTGGTGCCGCGGCCCTCGGTGCTGTCGATCGTGACGCTGCCGTGGTGGAGGTCGACCAGCCCGGCAACCAGCGCCAGGCCCAGTCCCGTGCCGCCCTCGGTACGGCGATAGCGGGTGATGTCGCGGGCGATCGCCGAGATGCCAACCACGGCGCCGTCCTGGTCGCGGATCGGCGAGATGGTCAGCGACACATCGATGGACATTCCGTCCTTGCGCCGCCGCATCGTTTCGATGTGGTCGATATGGCCGCCCGCTCATCGCCATCCGGTCATAGCCGTAGAAGGCGCAGGCGGCCCGGTTGGCATCGACAATGATGCCGCAGCCAGGGCGATCATGACCAGCCACAGCCTGAAGGCGCGATGGAACGGGGCCAGGGCGAGCGTGCTGTCGAGGCCGTTGACAACCAGCACCTGCTCGGCCAGGGCCGCCGTCGTCGCATCGACATGGGCTGCCGCGGCGGCCATGCTGGCGCGGTATTCCACGTACAGCGCCAGTCCGGCGATACCCGCCACACCGAGCGTCAACAAGCACGGCCGTCGCCCAGATCGTGCGCCTGAGGGAGCGTGCGGCTTCGCCCCCTCCCGACGACGACAGAAGGGATCGGGCAGCAGGCTCTCCCGCCACGCAGGATGCCAGGGCATCATTGACCGGTGGCGCGGCGGGCCGGCCGGTATCGAAGGTGAGACAGCTGTTGTCGGGCATGGCGGGCTCGGGCAGGATCCCTGTTGTCGCGGGCCTTTTTGTAGCGGGCTTGGTGTGGGTGGCCTCGTTGTGGGTGGCCTCGTTGTGCCAGGCGACGGCGCGTTCGGTTCATCCGACGCAGCCGCCATCATGTTCATGTTATGGGAATTTCGTTGGAACTCCCTAAAAGCGGGCGGGGTTGATCGGCAGCCGCGTCCGGCGGTGCAACGGCAGGCGAATCCGCGGCCGTCCTGGCCCGCGGTCCTCCCGGCGGTGCGTGAGGAGGTCGCAGGCCGGATGCGGTGAAGCCGCTTGAAGGATGCCAGTCCCCACACCTTGTGCCCCTTGTGTCGCTCGCGAAGCCGTCTGCCTGTCCTTCCCGAATGGAGAGCCGTCATGCGCATTGTCGATGCCAGAGTCGTCGTCACCTGTCCGGGCCGCAACTTTACGACGCTGAAGATCGTCACCGAGGACGGGCTGTACGGCCTCGGCGACGCCACCCTGAACGGCCGCGAGCTGGCCGTGGCCGCCTATCTCAGCGACCACGTCGTGCCGACGCTGATCGGCCGCGATGCCCACCGCATCGAGGACACCTGGCACTATCTTTACCGCGGCGCCTACTGGCGGCGCGGCCCGGTGACGATGACGGCGATCAGTGCCGTCGACACCGCCCTGTGGGACCTGAAAGCCAAGGCCGCCGGCCTGCCGCTGTACCAGCTGCTGGGCGGGGCCAGCCGCGACGGCGCCCTCGTCTATGGCCACGCCAACGGCCGCGACATCGAGGAGACCGCCGACGAGGTGGCCCGTTATCTCGAGCTGGGCTACCGCGCCGTGCGCGCCCAGACCGGCATTCCCGGCCTCGGCGATACCTACGGCGTATCCGGCGACAAGATGTACTACGAGCCCGCCGATGCCGCGCTGCCGCGCGAAACCGCCTGGCAGACCGAGCCCTATCTGGACCACATCCCCAAACTGTTCGAGCACCTGCGCGACCGGTTCGGGTTCGGGCCGCACCTGTTGCACGACGTGCACCACCGGCTGACGCCGATCGAGGCGGCGCGCCTGGGCCGCAGCCTGGAGCCGTTCCGCCTGTTCTGGCTGGAGGACGCGGTGCCGGCCGAGAACCAGGATGCCTTCCGCCTGATCCGGCAGCATACCGTGACGCCGCTGGCCGTGGGCGAGGTGTTCAACACGATCTGGGACTGCCGGCGGCTGATCGAGGCGCAGCTCATCGACTATATCCGCGCCACCGTGGTCCACGCCGGCGGCATCACCCATTTGCGCCGCATGGCCGACCTGGCGGCGCTGTACCATGTGCGCACCGGCTGTCACGGCCCGACCGACATCTCGCCGGTCGGCCTCGCCGCGGCGCTGCACTTCGACCTGTGGGTACCCAATTTCGGCATCCAGGAATGGATGCGCCACACCGACGAGACCGCGGCGGTGTTTCCCGGCGGCTTCCGCTTCGCCGACGGGTACCTGCACCCGGGGGAGGCGCCCGGCCTGGGCGTCGACCTGGACGAGGCGGCGGCGGCAAGGTTCCCGTACAAGCGGGCCTACCTGCCGGTCAACCGGCTGCAGGACGGCACCCTGTGGCACTGGTAGGGCCGGCGGCGGTGCCTGGCGCCGGCTCGATGCGGATGATGACGCCGCCGGGCCAGGCGCGCGGGCCGAGGCGGACCGGCCGGCGCCGCACCGGGCGGAACGTCACCTCGTCCAGCCGGTACGGCCCGGTCAGGCTGAGCCGCCGCCAGCGCCGCGAATGGCGGGCGCAGGCGCCGCCGTAGACCGTGCCGAGCTGCGGGTCGTGCCATTCGCTCTCCTTCACCTCGATGAAGGCGGCATCCAGCCGGCCCTGCCACAACACTGCGGCCGCGGGGTCGAAGTACCACAGCTCGCCAAGGCCCAGGCCGTGCAGCCAGCGCGCGAAGGGCCGCGCCGCGTAGCGTTCGACCACCAGCCCGTCCCCCGCCGGGTGCGCATCCAGGCGGGCCGGCCGCAGCAGCGGGATCGAGGCGACGGCGATGCCCAGCGCCAGGTAGGCGCGGGTGCGCGCCGCCACCTCGTCCGGCTCGATCACCGTGTGCTGCAGCTCGACCGCCGCCGTCAGGCCCGGCCGCGGCCGGGTGAGCACGTCGGCGCGCAGGTGCGCGGCGCCGCCGGTCAGCGGCACCTCGACGTCGGTGGCATAGCCACGGGCGACGAAGTGGCGGCGGAACGCCTCCTTGGCGGCCAGATGGGCGGGCGTCTCGCCGGTGGCGAGATGGCAGTCGGTCGGCGGCTTGTGGGCGAAATGATGGACGCGGAGGCGGCCCTTCTTGAGCACGACCATGGCCGCACAGTCCGGACACCGGTAGCCCGGGCCGCGCGAGACTTCGGCGGCAACGATGCGCCGGCGTTGAGGGTCGCCACCAGCATTACCTGCGGCATGTAGGCAGAGGCCGCCTCCGCCGCCAGCCGCCGCCGATCCTGGAAGCCGACCCGAGCCGGCGGCATGCCGACACCGGGACACTTTCGACACCGGGACACTGCCGACACCGGGACACTGCCGACACCGGGACACTGGCGGTGCCGGAACGGCGGGCGTACACTGATCTACCGCCGCGTGCCGCCGCGGCTGCACCGCAACGCGCGAGAGGACGCCATGCCGCTCAAGGACCTGCTCGTCATCGTCGACAACACGAAAGCTACGGCGCGGCGCCTTGACTTCGCCGCCGCCCTGGCCGACCGGCACGACGCCCACTTGACCGGCCTCTACGTCAAGTCGCCGCCGCAGGTCCCCGCCTATGTCGAGGCGGCGTTCCCGCCGGAGGTGCGGCGGTTGCAGCATCAGATGCTGGACGACCTGGCGGCCAAGGCCAGGCACGTGTTCGACGAGGGCATGACCCGCGCCGGCCGCGCCGGCCGCGCCGAATGGCGGGTCGCCCATGGCGACGCCGAGGCGGCGGCGGAGATCCTGGTGCGCTACAGCGACCTGATCATCGCCGGCCAGATGGATCCAGGCGAGGACGACCGCCTGGGCACGGTCAATCCGGGCGACCTTGTGCTGGGCTGCGGCCGGCCGGTGCTGCTGGTGCCCTATGCCTTTCGGGTCGGCCATGCCCGCGACCGCGTGCTGGTCGCCTGGGACGGCAGCCGCGAGGCGGCGCGCGCCGTTGCCGACGCCATGCCGCTGCTGGAGCGGGCCGGCCACGTCACCGTGCTGGCGGTCAACCCCAGTCCCGAACTGGGCGACGAGCCGTGCGCCGACATCACGCTGCACCTGGCCCGCCACAACGTCGAGGCCGAGGCGGCGCACATCCGGTCCGAGGACCTCGCCATCGCCGACGCCCTGCTGAGCCGGGCAGCCGACCTGTCGGTGGACATGATCGTCATGGGCGCCTATGGCCGGCGGCGGCTGCGCGACCTGGTCATGGGTTCCGTGACCGGCCACATGCTCAGGCACATGACCGTCCCCGTGCTGATGTCCCATTGATGCTTGGCGGCGGCCCGCCCGCCCGACAATATGAGTCAAGAAACCGGTGACGCGTCGGTCACTGGAACGAAACGGGGAGGACACGACCACGGCGGACACCCGCGCGCTTCGGTGCCGGGGCCGGTCGGTTGTGGCGTGCGCGGTGGGTCATGATCCTGGTTTTCGGTTCCCTCAACATGGATCTGGTCCTGCGGGTCCCGGCGCTGCCGCGGCCCGGCGAGACCGTGCTGTGCGACGACTATGTCGCCGTGCCCGGCGGCAAGGGCAACAACCAGGCCGTCGCGGCGGCGCGGGCCGGGGCCGAGGTGATGATGGTCGGCTGCGTCGGTGAGGACGAGTTCGGCCGGCGCCTGCTGGATAACCTGCGCGCCAACGGCGTCGGCACGACGGCCGTGCGCACCTCCGACCGGCCGACCGGGGTGGCCTATATCTGCGTCGACACCCACGGCGAGAACTGCATCGTCGTCGCCTCCGGCGCCAACCTGGATGCCCGTGCGACGGCCGTGCCTGAGTCCATGCTGGGTCTCGGCGCCGCGACGGTGCTGCTGCAGATGGAGGTGCCGCTTGAGGAGACCTGGGCGCTGATCCGCCACGGCCACGAGGACGGCGCCCGCATCGTCCTCAATGTGGCACCGGCCCAGACGGTGCCGCGGGCGTTGCTGACCCAGGTCGACGTGCTGGTCGTCAACCAGATCGAGGCAGTGCCGACGGCGCGCGCCCTGGGCCTGCGCGCCACCGATCCACCGGACCTGGCGCTGGCCCTGGCCCGCGCCGGCCATCTGACCTGCATTGTGACGCTGGGCCATGAAGGTGCGGTGGCGGCGCGCGGCGACGAGCTGTGGACGGTGCAGGGCATGGATCTGCGCCCCGTCGACACGACCGGCGCCGGCGATGCGTTCACCGGCATCCTGGCCGCATGCCTGGATGCAGACCGGCCGCTGCCCGACGCCCTGCACCGCGCCGCCGTCGGTGCCGGGCTGACCTGCCTGGGCCTGGGCGCGCAGCAGAGCCTGCCGACGGCGGCGGCAATCGAGAAGAACCTGTCGCGCGTGACGCGGCCGCAGTGGACCGCGGCGGGCGCGGCTGCCGGAAAGGGGCGGCGGCACTGACGGTTCAAGGTTGCGGAATACTTGCCTCCTGATTGAGGATCCGGGGCGGCGAGATCTGCTGACAAAGAATGAAAGGGTTTTCTCGCGTCCTGGCGAGGCTATTGTCTCAAGCTCGACATGCGATCCCGAGGGGACCAGATGCCGGTGATCAATTCCATCGCTGCGCGCCACGACGAGATGGCGGCGTGGCGGCGCGACTTCCACGCTCATCCGGAGATCGCGTTCGAGGAGGTGCGGACCTCGGGCCTGGTGGCCGAGCGGCTGGCTGCCTGGGGCATCGAGGTGCACCGCGGCCTGGGCGAGACCGGCGTGGTCGGCGTGCTGCGCGGTCGCGACGGCGGTGGCGGCCAAGGTGGCGGTCAAGGTGGCGGCGGCGGTGGCGGCCGCACCATCGGCTTGCGCGCCGACATGGATGCGCTGCCCATGACCGAGGAAAACGACCTGCCCTACCGCTCGGTCAGTCCGGGGCGGTTCCATGGCTGCGGCCACGACGGGCACACCACCATGCTGCTTGGCGCGGCCCGCTATCTGGCCGAGACCCGGGCCTTTGACGGTACGGTGCATTTCATTTTCCAGCCGGCCGAGGAGGGGCGGGCCGGGGCGCGGCGCATGATCGACGACGGCCTGTTCGAGCGGTTCCCGTGCGACGAGGTCTATGCCCTGCACAACTGGCCGGACCTGCCGGCCGGCACGATCGGCCTGCGGCCCGGCGTGATGATGGCGGCGTCCGACCAGATCCAGGTCACCGTGCGCGGCCGCGGTGGTCACGCCGCCATGCCGCACAAGTGCATCGACCCGGTGGTGGCGGCGGCGCACATGATCACCGCCTTTCAGCACCTGGTCAGTCGCCGCACCGACCCGGTCGACTCGGCGGTGGTCAGCATCACCCGTGTGGGCGCCGGCACGGCCACCAACGTGGTGCCGGAGGAGGCCTGGCTGTGCGGCACGGCGCGGGCCTTCCATCAGGCCATGCGCGAGCAGCTTGAGGCCGGGGTGCGCCGTGTCGCCCGCGGCGTCGCCGATGCCTTCGGGGTGGACGCCGAAATCATGTACCACTATGGCTATCCGCCGACCGTGAACCATGCCGAGCAGACAGCGGCCGCCGCCCGCATCGCCGCCCGCATCGTCGGCGAGGCCAACGTACTGACCGACATGCCGCCGGTGATGGGGGCGGAGGACTTCGCCTACATGCTGGAGGCCTGTCCCGGCGCCTATATCTGGGTGGGCCAGGGCGGCGGCCCGTCGGCCTGCTCGGTACACAACCCGCGCTACGACTTCAACGACGCGATCCTGCCCATCGGCGCCAGCCTGCTGGCGACCCTGGCCGAGTCGCGGCTGAACGGAGCGATGCCATGAGCCTGCGCACGTCGACCCTGGTGCCAGTGATGGTCCTGGCGGCGGCGCTGGCCGCCTGCGCGCCCTCGGGCAGTGCCGGCCGCGGCGGCGCGGTGCCCGACGCCGCGGGCGACGCCGCGCCGGGGTCGGTGCCGCAGCGCACCGAGCCGCTGCCGGTGATCGCCGGCCAGCGGCAGTGGACCGGCAGCCAGAGCGCCGCGTTCACGGACATGTTCGTGATGGCCCGCGATCAGCGCGGCTGGGAACTGCTGTGGCAGCTGGCCGGCAACAATCCGCCCGGCCCGCTGCCCGATGGCGCCATGGGCGCGGGCGTGTTCCTGGGCATGCGGCCGACGGCCGGGTACGGCGTGGAGGTGGTCGACATGCTGTACTGGCCGCACGAGGTCGTCGTCGTCTACGACGAAACCGCCCCGCCGCCGGACGCCGCGGCCGCCCAGGTGGTGACGGCGCCCTACGCCATCGCCGTGGCGCCGGCCAGCGAGGCGCCAGTGCATTTCCGACGCGCCGACATGGCGCAATAACCGGTTCCGGCAGTTCCGGGGCAGTTTCGGGGACACAATACTCAACTCGACCGATTCCCTGGCGGCTGGAGTGCCTCGGCCGAGAGGTCACTCCAGAACCGCGTAAAACCTGGAATTCGGTATTGTGTCCCCGGAACTGCGGAACTGGAACTGGGGGCAGGCGCCGCCGTGGCGTCTAAACGCCGAAGGTCTGCAGGATGCGTTCGGCGGCGAGAGTGGCGGTCAGTTCGCCCTCGACGACCTGCTCCTTCATGTCGGGCAACAGCCTGACCACCTCGGGGTGGGTCTTGAGTGCCGTGAGCAGGCGGTCCTCGACCATCGCCCACATCCAGTTGAGCTGCTGGCGGCGCCGCTTCTCCTGCAGCTCGCCGGTGGCGGCCAGCACCTCGCGGTGCTCGAACACCTTGCTCCACAGATCCTCCAGGCCCATGCCCTTGAGCCCGCTGCACAGCACCACCGGCGGCCGCCAGTTGGGGCTGCCCGGCGTGAGAATGTGCAGGGCGTTCTCGTACTCGCGGGCGGCAACCTTGGCCTTGTTCAGGTTCTCGCCGTCGGACTTGTTGACCGCGATCATGTCGGCGATCTCCAGCACGCCCTTCTTGATGCCCTGCAGCTCGTCGCCGGCGCCCGGCAGCATCAGCACCAGGAAGAAGTCGACCATGTCGGAGACCATGATCTCCGACTGGCCGGCGCCGACCGTCTCGACCAGGACCACGTCGTAGCCGGCCGCCTCGCAGACGATCATGGTCTCGCGGGTCGACCGGGTCACGCCGCCCAGCGTGCCCGACGACGGCGACGGCCGGATGAAGGCCTTCGGGTCGGCGGCCAGGCTGGCCATCCGCGTCTTGTCGCCGAGGATGCTGCCGCCGGTGCGACTGGAGGTCGGGTCGACCGCCAGCACCGCGACGCTGTGGCCCTTGCCGGTCAGGTACTGGCCCAGGCCCTCGATGAAGGTGCTCTTGCCGACACCGGGCACGCCGGTGATGCCGACGCGGTGGGCGCGGCCGCTGTGCGGCAGCAGCCGGACCAGCACCTGCTGGGCCACCTTCTGGTGGTCCGCGTTGCGGCTTTCGACGAGGGTGATGGCGCGGCCGATTGCGGCGCGGTCGCCGGCCAGCACGCCGTCGACATAGTCGTCGACCGACCACTGGCGGCGGCGGGCCTGACCGCCCGCCGCGCCGTTCCCGGATGGAGCCTGCTCGACGGTGATGTGGTCGAGGCCGGCCGTGAAATCGGGTGTGGGTGTCACCGTCACCTTACTCGGCTGCGAGCGGAGGATGCCCCAGGGCATCGGTCAGCTTGGCCAGCAGGTCGACGGCGGCGTCGCCGATGACCGTGCCGGGGCCGAAAATCGCCGCCGCGCCGGCCTCGTACAGGGCGTCATAGTCCTGTGGCGGGATGACGCCGCCGACGACCACCAGGATGTCCTCGCGGCCGAGCTTGGCCAGTTCCCCGCGCAGGGCCGGCACCAGGGTCAGGTGGCCGGCCGCCAGCGAGCTGACGCCGATGACGTGCACGTCGTTCTCCACCGCCTGCAGGGCGGTCTCCTCCGGCGTCTGGAACAGCGGGCCGATGTCCACGTCGAAGCCCAGGTCGGCGAACGCGCTGGCGATCACCTTCTGGCCGCGGTCGTGGCCGTCCTGGCCCATCTTGGCAATGAGGATGCGCGGCCGGCGCCCCTCGCGCCGCTCGAACTCGTCGATCAGCTTGTGGACCTTGTCCATGGTATCCGATGCCTTGCCGACCTCGCTGCCGTAGACGCCCGAGATCGCCCTGATCTCTGCCTTGTGGCGGCCCCAGACCTTTTCCAGCGCAAAGCTGATCTCGCCGACGGAGGCCTTGTGTCGGGCAGCGTCGATGGCCAGCTCCAACAGGTTACCTTCGCCGGTCTCGGCCGATTTCGTCAGCGCGTCGAGCTTCTGTTCCACGACCTGCGGATCGCGGCTGGCGCGCAGCTCCTCAAGCTGGCGGATCTGCTGGGCGCGCACGGCACTGTTGTCGACCTTGAGGACCTCGATGTTCTCCTTCTCGTCCAGGCGGTATTTGTTGACGCCGACGACGGTCTGGCGGCCGCTGTCGATGCGCGCCTGGGTGCGGGCCGCAGCCTCCTCGATGCGCATCTTGGGGATGCCCGCCTCGATCGCCGTGGCCATGCCGCCCAGGCCTTCGACCTCCTGGATGTGCTCCCAGGCCCGCTCGGCCAGCTTGCGGGTCAGACGCTCCACGTAGTAGCTGCCGCCCCACGGGTCGATGACCTTGGTCGTGCCCGACTCCTGCTGCAGGAACAGCTGGGTGTTGCGCGAGATGCGCGCCGAGAAGTCGGTCGGCAGGGCCAGTGCCTCGTCGTACGAATTGGTGTGCAGCGACTGGGTGTGGCCCTGGGTCGATGCCATCGCCTCCACGCAGGTGCGGATGACGTTGTTGTAGACGTCCTGCGCCGTCAGGCTCCAGCCCGAGGTCTGGCTGTGGGTGCGCAGGCTCATCGATTTCGAATTCTGCGGGTCGAACTGCTTGATCAGCTTGGCCCACAGCAGCCGGGCCGCGCGCATCTTGGCGATCTCCATGAAGAAGTTCATGCCGATCGCCCAGAAGAACGACA
>CAZGMC010000061.1:2021-26455 GCA_964526565.1 uncultured Mycobacteriaceae bacterium | reverse complement strand
GGCCTGACGGGGGTCCGGACGGGGGTCCGGACGGGGGCCAGGGCGGAGGGGCGGGCCGCGGGGCGGGCCGCGGGGCGGGCGGAGAGCCGGGCGGCGGCGGACAGCCCGTACGTGTTCCCGTCGCGCACTGCGGCCGGCGGCTGCCTGACCCGCCAGCGCTTCGGGCAGCTGCTCAAGGACCTGGCGGTGGCGGCGGGGATCGAGCCGCACCGGGTCAGCCCGCATGTGCTGCGCCACGCCTTCGCCACCCACCTGCTGCACCACGGCGCCGACCTGCGCGCCGTGCAGCAGATGCTGGGCCATGCCGACATCTCGACCACGCAGATCTACACCCACGTCCTGGACGAACGCCTGCGCCGCCTGGTCGCCGAGCACCATCCGCTGGCCCGCGCCGGCCGGGCGGGGTAGCAGGGACGGAGGACGCGGCGCGACATTTCCGGTCCCGGCCCCGCCGCCGCCTGTGCTAGGAAGGCACCATCGCTGCAAGCCGAAGGGGTCTCGCTGCCGCCATGCGCACCTTCCTGGACTTCGAGAAGCCGATCGCCGAGCTCGAAGGCAAGATCGAGGAGCTGCGCCACCTCTCCGATGCCGGCGACCTCAACATTGCCGACGAGGTGGCGCGCCTGCAGGCCAAGGTGGACAAGCTGCTGCACAACACCTATGAGCGCCTGACCCCGGCGCAGAAGGTGCTGGTGGCACGCCACGTCGACCGACCCCACACCTCCGACTACATCGCCGCGCTGGTCGAGGCGTTCACGCCCCTGGCCGGCGACCGCTGCTTCGCCGAGGACCGCGCCATCCTGGCCGGTCTGGGCCGGTTCCGCGGCCATTCGGTCATGGTCATCGGCCACGAGAAGGGGCACGACACCGACTCGCGCATGCGCCACAGCTTCGGCATGGCCCGGCCCGAAGGCTACCGCAAGGCGCAGCGGCTGATGGCCCTGGCCGCGCGGTTCCGGCTGCCGGTGCTGACCCTGGTCGATACCGCCGGCGCCTATCCCGGCATCGGCGCCGAGGAGCGCGGCCAGGCCCAGGCCATCGCCCGGTCGATCGAGGTGTGCCTGGACCTGCGCGTGCCGATCGTTTCCGTGGTCATCGGCGAGGGCGGGTCGGGCGGCGCCATCGCCATCGCTGCCGCCGACCGCGTGCTGATGCTGGAGCACGCCATCTATTCGGTGATCTCGCCGGAGGGCTGCGCCTCGATCCTGTGGCGGTCGGCCCAGCAGGCGGCGGAGGCGGCCCAGGCGCTGCGCCTGACCGCCGCCGACCTCAAGCAGCTCGGCGCCGTGGACGAGGTCGTGCCGGAGCCGGTCGGCGGCGCCCACCGCTGTCCGCAAGAGACCATCACTGCCGTCGGCGAAGCGGTGGCGCGGGTCCTGGACGACCTGCGCGGCCGCGACGGCGAGGCGCTGCGCCGCCAGCGGCGGGAAAAGATGCTGGCCATGGGCGGCAAGGGGCTCGGCTGACGCCGTGGCCGGATCGTCGCCATGGACCCTGCGGCTGTGGGCGGCGCTGGTCAATGGCGCGGCAGCCGTGGCCACATTGGCGCTGTTCGCGCTGCTGCTGCCGCTGGTGCCGGTGCCGGAAGCCGTCGTCGCGCCGGTCGACCGCGTGGTGCTGGCCATGAGGCTGGCGGCGGCGCCGGCGGCGCTGCTGTGGCTGATGGTCGCGGCGGTGGCGCTCAGCCGCGTCGTCGGCAACGCCTTCAACCCGCTCGACGACCCCGAGCCGCGGCTCTACCGGGTCAACCAGCGTGTCCTGGCCAACACGGTGGAGCAGACGGTGATCTTCGTGCCCGCCCTGCTGGCGGCGGCGACGCTGGCGCCACCGGACACGATCGGCGCCCTGATCCTGGCGACGGCCCTGTTCGTCGCCGCGCGCCTGCTGTTCTGGGCCGGCTATCTGATCCATCCGCTGGCGCGGGCGCCGGGCATGACCGCGACCGCCATGACCAATCTCGGATTGCTTGTTTACATTACCGTGAAGATCATCGGTTAGATGTCTAAAGTCCATGCAATTCAAGACAACTTTAATGCCTTGGCCGCACACTCGTCGCCGCTTCAATCGACGAGTTGGGGAGTGAGAGGCCATGAGCACCGGGCTGGGCTGTCAGGACCTGCCATGGCGCGAGCGTGAATTCCTGGATTGCAGTGTCGTCGTGGGCGGCGACGACCTGGATCATCCGCTTCTGCGTGAACTGTACGGATACTGGATCATCAAGCGCGCCGGACGGCCGTCGCCGGCGCGCGTCGATATTGATCCCACGGAGATTCCGCGGCTGCTGCCGCATCTGATCCTGATCGACGTGCGGCGCGAGCCGCTCGATCTGGTCTACCGGCTGGTCGGCACGGAGGTGGTCAGCGCCGACGGCATGGAGCTGACCGGCCGCCGCGTGCGTGACCTGCCCATCGACGAGGCAGAGCCTCTGTTCGATGCCTATGCCGAGGTGGCCACCGATGCGGTGCCCCGCACCGTGCGCGGCGCCCGCCGCAGCCGCAACGGCGCGCTCAGGAAGTATGAACGCCTGGTCCTGCCGCTGGCCGGCGCGGCAGGGTTGCCCAACATGCTGCTGTGCGGATCGCTCGCCCAGGCCCCGGCCATGGCGCCCGGGCTGGTGCCGCGGCTTCCCCTGCGGGAGAGCTACCGTCCGCAGTCCTGAACGGCGCCGCAGGGCCGGCCGGGTCGGCTCACGGCAGGAAGCGCTCGGTCGGGATGGGCTTCTCCACCATTCTCGTGGTTGGCTCGACATCCCACAGGCCGAGGACGACCATGCCGCCGAGCACGACGAGCACGATGAGCAGGAGCAGTCCGCGGAGCAGTGCCGAGCCAACGCCGCTCGACGACTGCTGCGCGAAGACCGACCGGTACCGACGTCTGGCCACCCTTTCCCCCGTTTCTCCTGAGCCCGGTTTGTCGCGGGCGATGTCCGCCGGGCTACACGGTCCGGCGGCGGCTGTGCTATGGCTCGGGCATGGGGACTTTAGGGCGAACGCCGCGCCATCGCAATTTGCCGCTGCGGCCGGGCTGGCCGGGCCGGCCGGGCCGGCCGGGTCGGTGTCCGTGACCGGGCCGCTGCCGCGGCCGCTGCCGCGCACGGTGGTCCTGGTCGGCCTGATGGGGGCCGGCAAGTCGGCCATCGGCCGCCGTCTGGCCGCGCGGCTCGGCCTGGCCTTCGTCGACGCCGATCACGAGATCGAGGTGGCCGCCGGCTGCTCCATCGAGGACATCTTCGAGACCTATGGCGAGGCTGCCTTCCGCGACGTGGAACGCCGCGTCATCAAGCGCTGCCTGCACGAGCCGGTGCACGTCCTGGCCACCGGCGGCGGCGCCTTCATGAACCCTGAGACCAGGGGGCTGATCGCCGAGCGCGGCATCTCGCTGTGGCTGCGCGCCGGGCTGGACCTGCTCGTGGCCCGCTGCTCGCGCCGTGGCAACCGCCCCCTGCTCAAGCGCGGCGATCCGCAGGAGATCCTGGGCCGGCTGGTGGACGAGCGCTATCCGGTCTATGCCCAGGCCGACATCATCGTCGACAGCGACGATGGCCCCGCCGAGCAGACGGCCGACCGCGCCCTGGCCGCCCTGCGCGGGTTCCTGGAAAGCCGGGACATGCCGACGGCAGGGGACTGACTCTCCACCCGTGCGGCGCGCGTGGCCGGCAGTTCCCGATTCGGGGACCGGCCGGACGCGGCACCGGGTCGCCGCAACCGGTCGGCAAGGCTCCGGCGTGTCCGGGTCGGCCGGGCGCTACCGCTCGAGCCAGCGCGACAGGGCATCGTGTCGCCGCGCCGCTTCGGCGTTGCCGGCCTCGCGGCCGCGGGCATACCAGGCCAGGGCCTGCTCCGGGTCGGGGCGAATGCCGCGCACGTCCATCTCGCGGAAGACCAGCGGGTCGTAGGTGCGGCCCAGCGCCGTCGCGGCCCGGGCATCGCCCTCGGCCATGGCCAGCTCGTAGAAGCGTCGCGCCGAGACCAGGTCGCCGATCGCGAACAGCGCCTCGCCCCGGTCCAGATACAGGTCGGCGGCGGCCGGATCGCCCGGTGGGGTCACCGCCTGTGATGCCGTCGGTTCCGGCTCCGGCTCCGGCTCCGGTTCGGCCGCCGGCGCGGCGACGGACAGCGTGACCGTGGCCGTGACCGCGGCGGAATCGCCGTCCGGCTCGCGGGTCACGGCCTCGACGGTCAGCACATGGTCGCCGGCGGCGGCGGGCGGTACCGTCACCGTCAGGCCGTCGAGGGCGCCGGGGGCGCCGGGGGCGCCGGGGTTCAGCACCCAGGTGTCGTTGTCGGTGGTGCGGCGCCCGGCCGACAGCAAGGCCCCCTCGGGCAGGCCAGAGACCCGCACGGCCAGGCGTTCCGAGCCGTCGTCGTCACGGGGGGCGGCGTCGATCGTGATCGGGATCGGTGTGGCCGGGCCACCCGCGCCGACCTCTACCGTCAGCCGCGGCTCGTCGGCGACGGCGGCAACCGAAACCGGCAGCAGCCCGGCGGTGGTGGCGGCGTCGCCGTCAGCCTCCCGCGCCTTGGCCTGCACGGCCAGCGTGAACTCGCCCGCCCAGTCCGACGGCAGCACCACGGCCAGTCCGTCGAGCTCGTCCGCCGCCAGGGTCCAGCGACCGCCGTCCTCGGTCCCGGCCGACAGGCGGGCGCCTGCGGGCAGTCCGGCGACGGCCACCGTCAGCGTCTCCGACCCGTCATCGTCCATCAGGGTCGCGTCGATGTCGAGCGGTATCGGCTGGTCCTCGCGCCCGACCGCGTTGCCCAGGGTCAGCCGCGGTGCGTCGGCGACGCCGCGAACATTGAGCTGGAGGATGTCTTCGGCGGTTGCGGTGCGGCCGTCCTCCGCCCTGACGGTCGCCGCCACGGCAAGCGCATGGGTGCCGGCGGTACCGGGCGGGACCGTGATGGTGAGGCCGGCCAGGTCCTCGGCGGCGAGGAGCCAGCGCTCGCCGTCCAGGGCCTCACCGGCCGAAAGCCGCGATCCCGGCGGCAGGTCGGCGATGGTCACGTCGATCTGCCCGGCACCGGGCGCATCGGCCGCAATGCGCAGGGGAATGGCCTCGCCCTCGTCGCCGCTCGACGCGCCCACCGTAAGTTGCGGTCCGGCCAGTGGCTCGGCTGGCGGTGCCGAGGGCTCGGGTGCGGGCTCGGGTGCGGGCTCGGGTGCGGGCTCGGGTGCGGCGGCGACCGCATCCGCCGAATCGGCCGTTCGATCGCCGGCCGGACCGTCCGAAGGTTGCCGGCCGGGGACCACCGAGACCATCGACGTGCCGGCCAGCGCGGCGCCGTGGTGTGTCTGTCCAGGTGCTTCTCCTGGCGGAGCGGCTCCGGCGTCGGCTCCGGCGTCGGCTCCGGCGTCGGCTCCAATGGCTGGGCCGCTGCCGTTCAGCCCGATGCCAGCCAGAGACTGCGATGCCGGGCGATGCGCGGTCTCACCGCCATCCTGCGACACGACATAATAGGTTGTTCCTGATGCGCCCAGGGCAACCAGCGTCAGTGCCGCCAGCCGTGCCGCCGGCACGACGAGGCGTCGGCGCCGCGCCGGGTGCGTGTCCGGCGCGGTCGGCAGGACGAAGTCGAAACCCGGGAACGCATCCGCTTCCTGCCCGTCGTCCGCCAGCGGCTCGTCGTTCGCCAGGGGTCGTTCGTCGGCCAGGGGTCGTTCGTCGGCCAGGCGCGGACGCCTCGCCACGGGCCTGCGGATCGCCGGCAGCGCCGGGTCCAGGGGCAGGTGGGCGGCGGGTCGCGACCAGTCCGACCAGGCGGCCGTCACCGTCGTGCGGACGGTGTCGCGCGTCGCCACCCGGTCCGGCAGGATCTCGTCGGCGACGTCATCCACGGTGTCGCCGGTGACGATGTCGAGTCCGTCCAGGCAGGCGCGCACCAGCGCCACGGTGCACAGGCGGTTGACGATCTGCGGGACACCGCTGCTGTAGTCGGATATCTGCGCGAGGGCACGGCGCGAGAACAGGGGCGGGCCGTCGTATCCGGCGACGCCAAGGCGATGGCCGATATAGCTGCCGACCTCGTCGTCGCCGATGCGGCCCAGGCGCAGCCGCGGCCGGACGGCGCTGCGCACCGGGCGCAGGTCGGGCTCGTCCAGCGTCTGCGCGATCGCCGGCAGGCCCAGCAGGACGACCTGCAGGCGCGGCCATTCCGCGGCCGCCGGAGCCGTCAGCCGGGCCAAATCGGCCAGCAGGTCGGCGGGCAGGCCCTGCGCCTCGTCGAGGAGCAGGACCGTGCCCAGGCCCGCCTCGGCGGACGCCTCGAGCGCGGCCTCCAGGGCGGTCCGGGCATCGACCGGGCTGGCCGCAATCCCGGCATCGTGGCAGCAGGCGCTCCACAGTTCGGCAGCCGACGAGGTGGGATAGGCATAGGCGAAGACCCGGTGGCCGTGATCGGCCAGATGGCCAGCCAGGTCCTGAAACAGCATGGACTTGCCGGTCCCCGGATCACCGACGGCAAGGTTCAAGGCATGGCCGTCGTCGATTGCCGTCAGTACGGACTCGAAGACCTGCCGGTAGTCCCTGTACCGGAAGACATACCTCGCATCGACGGAAATCTTGAACGGCTCTTCATCAAACCCAAAATAGTCGACGATCATGTTCGGTTGACCTCGTCTGGCCGGCGCCGACCACGCGGGATCGGCGCCGGACCCAGGGCGCTGGCGACCCTGTCCGGCAATCGGGGCGCCAGATGACCCCCGCCATGCCCGATGCGGCCGGCGCTCACCGGAGTCCGCTGTATTGACTGTAAGCAGCAGCCATTATCAGCAGTTTCACGTGTCAGTTCCAGGACAAAATATTCTGAAACTCGTTCATGACTGAAGAAATGTCCGCGTGGTTCTTGGATAGAACAACTTTCGTCTGACCTGATGCCGCCAGTTTCAGCATAAAAATTCGTATTTTATGCAATTTTAGATCCTGTTGGCTGATCCACAACGCTGATCCACACCAATGAAAATCCCACTCCGCCGCGTACCGGACAATTCCGACGATCCTGCGCCCGGGTCGTGCGGGTTCGTACCGGCGATGTGCGAAACCCGACAATCCCGGACCGTGTGCGACACCCGCCGCCGGCGCACCGCAGCGCCGGCCGTTGTGTTGCCAAGGCGTTAACCCCTGGCACGCCGGTTGCTTGGCGAAAGTCGACAAGGATCTGGACCCGCCAGGAGGCATCTCGCAATGGTGGCACTCAGTGAATCGGCGGTCGGCGCCGTCCAGCGCGTGGTGGAGACGGCGCAGGAGCCGGCCGACGGCCTGCGCATCATGGTCGCCATGGGCGGCTGTGCCGGCATGCAGTACTTGATGGGCCTGGAATGCGAGGCCATGCATGGCGATGCCGTTTTCTCGTTCGGTGTCGTAAAGGTGTATGTCGACGAGGACAGTCAACCCATGCTGCGCGGCGCCAGCATTGATTTCGTTGACGGTTCGGACGGGCCGGGCTTCGTGTTCGACAACCCGAACGCCCGCGGCGCCTGCAGCTGCGGCAAGTCGTTCGAGACCGCGGCGGCGGCGGAGTAAAGGATGGCCGAGCCGATCGTGATCAACGACACCACCTTGCGTGACGGCGAGCAGACCGCCGGCGTCGCCTTCAGTCGGGCGGAGAGGCTGGCGATCGCCGCTGCGCTGGACGTCGCCGGCGTGCCCGAAATGGAGGTCGGCGTGCCGGCCATGGGCGAGGACGAGCGCGATGACATCCGCGCAATCCTGGCCCTGGGCCTGCGGGCGACGCCGATCGCCTGGTGCCGGCTGCGCCGCGACGACGTGGACGCTGCCGTCGCCTGCGGGGTGCCGATGGTCAACGTGTCGGCGCCGGTGTCCGACCAGCACATTGCCGGCAAGCTGGGCCGCGACCGCGCCTGGTTGCTGGCCCGGATCGCCGACGTGGTCGGCCATGCTCGCGACCGCGGCCTGGCCGTGGCGGTGGGTGGCGAGGATTCGTCGCGCGCCAGCCCCGACTTCGTTGCCGAGGTGGTGACCGCCGCCGCGGCGGCCGGCGCGCGCCGCTACCGCTTCGCCGATACCCTGGGGATTCTGGAGCCGTTCGCGACGCGCGATATTTTCACCCGCCTGCGCGCCGGCACGGACATCGAGCTGGAAATCCACGCCCACGACGACCTGGGCCTGGCCACCGCCGTCTCGCTGGCGGCGGTGCTGGGCGGCGCCGGCCACGTCAGCACCACGGTCAACGGGCTGGGCGAGCGGGCCGGGAACGCGCCGCTGGAGGAGATCGTCGTGGCGCTCGCCCAGATTCATGGCCGCGACACCGGGATCGAGCCGCGCCGCCTGCCGGAGGTCTCGGCCCTGGTCGGGCAGGCCTCGGGGCGGCCCGTGCCGCTCGGCAAGAGCGTCGTCGGCGAGGCCGTGTTCACCCACGAATCGGGTATCCACGTGCACGGTCTGCTGCGCGACCGGCGCAACTATCAGGCGCTCGACCCGGCCGTGCTGGGCCGCGAGCACCGCATCGTGCTGGGCAAGCATTCCGGTCTGACGGCGGTCGTCCACGCCTATGCCGAACTGGGCATCGCCCTGCCGCCGGCCGTGGCGGTGGCGCTGCTGGCCCGCATCCGGCGCCATGCCGTCACCGCCAAGGCGGCGCCGACGCCGGCGCAACTGAAGGCCTTTCATGAAGAGGCCGCCACCGCCGCCGCGACCGTGCTGGCGACACCAGAGGCTGTGGCGGGTGTGCCGGCCGCCGTCACTGCCGCCGTCACTGCCGCCGTCACTGCTGCCGTCACCGAACCGCCGGCCGCCGGCGTGACCCACTGACTCGTCCGGAGGACTTCGTTCCCATGAGCGACCTGCGTGCCGGCCTTGCCGAACTGTCCACCGCCGAGGATTTCCTGGATTTCTTCGGCGTGCCCTACGACCGTCACGTCGTCCAGGTGAACCGCCTCCACATCCTCAAGCGGCTGCACGACTATCTGGTCGCCGAGGACCTGGACGGCCTGGAGGATGCCCCTCTGGCGGAGACCTATCGCCGCCTGCTGGCCCAGGCCTATGCCGACTTCGTGGCCTCCGACGCACTGACCGAACGCGTGTTCAAGGTGCTGCGCAACGCCAGCGAACCGGCGTCGGACGCCCCGCCGCGCGGCACCTTCGTGCCGCTGGGTGCGGTCCAGGGCCGGTCCGGGCGCTGACCCGGTCCCCGTCCGTCCGGTTGCGGCACTTCAGGGGCCGCCGGGCACCAGACGGATCGGCGGCATGCGCAACAGCCGCTCGCCCGGCGGGTCGAGCAGCTGGGCGGTCTGGGCCAGCCATGGCTCCAGCCGGTCGAACGCGGCGGCAGCCGGACTCTCGCCGGCCAGGCGGGCGCCGAACAGGGTCCACAGCCGGGCGAAGGGGGTGCGCGGCTGTGGCCGGATCTCCACCGTCAGCGGCGTGTCCTCGGCCAGTTCCAGCGCATCGCGCGCCGCCGCCATCGCTTGGTCCAGGTCGCCCAGGCGGTCGACCAGGCCGCGATCCTGCGCCTGCGCTCCGGTCCAGACGCGGCCCTCGGCAAGGTCGCGGACCGCCTCGGGGTCGAGCCCGCGGCCGGCAGCGACGATGTCAATGAAGTCGTCATAGATGGCATCGACGAACGCGTTGACCCGGTCGCGGCCGCTCGGCGACAGCGCGGCGATGCCCGACCACAGGTCGGCGTTGCGGCCGCGCTGCACCGAATCCCAATTGACGCCGATCTCCTGCCACAGCTCGCGGGTCGCCACGGTGCCGGCGAACACGCCGATCGAGCCCGTCAGGGTCGCCGGCAGCGCCACGATTTCCGTGGCCGGCGCGGCGATCCAGTAGCCGCCCGAGGCCGCCGCGGTGCCCATCGAGACGATCACCGGCGTCTCCGCCGCCACGGCCCGCCGCACCGCCTGGCCGATGACATCGGAGGCCACGGCCGAGCCGCCGCCGCTGTCGATGCGCAGCACGATGGCGTCGATGCCGTCGTCCTCCGCCGCCTCGTCGATGGCGGCGGCGATGCGGTCGGCCGCCATCAGCTGCGGGCCGAACGCGGGGGCGGGTTCGGCCTCGCCGAGCACGATCATGCCGGTGGCGTAGATCAGCGCGATTCGCGCCTGGGGGTCCACGTCCGGCGGGCCGGCCGCGGCCATGTAGCGGCGGGCGTCGAGCAGTGCCGATTCGTCGACGCCGAAGCGCTCCTCCAGCGCCGCCAGCACCTCGTCCATGCTCTGCAGCCGGTCGACCAGGCCGTTCCCCACGGCCTCGGCAGCCATGAACGGGCCGTTGTCGATCAGCCGCTCCACCTCGGCGGGCGCCAGGCCGCGGCCCTCGGCGATGCCGGCGACGAGCTGGTCGAACAGGTCGCCGACCAGGCTGTCGAGCATCTCGCGATGGGGCGCGGGCATGGCGCTCTCGGTCAGCGACTCGGGAGAGGTCTTGTAGCGGCCGCGGCGGATGAACTCGGCCTCCACGCCGATGTCGGAGAGCAGCGCGTTGGCGAACGGCACCTCGGCGCGGATGCCGGTCAGCCCGACCGAGCCGGTCGGGCGCAGCCGGATGTCGTCGAAGCCCGTCGCCAGGTAGTAGCTGGCGTTGCCGCTGCCGAACTCGCCGAAGGTGTCGGCATAGGCGATGGCGGTCTTGCCGGCCTCGCGGAACCGGGCCACGGCGGCGCGCAGCTCCTGCGCCGTGGCCAGGCCGAACACGTCGCCGTCCAGGCGGGCGACCAGGGCGACGACGCGCGGGTCGTCCGCGGCGCGGTCGATCGCCTCGACCACCTCGCGCAGCGTCTGTTCCGGCCCGGCCAGCCGGGCGATCAGCCCGCCCTGCGGCGGGCCGTCGCGCAATGGCTGGCGCAGGTCGAGGTGCAGCACGGCGGTATCGGGCGGCGCCGCCGGCACGTCTGCGTCGCGCATCAGGGAGTACAGCCCCCAGCCGACGACAACGACGAACGCCACGGCGAGAACGCCGATCACGGCGAACAGGTAGACGAAGAAACGGCCGAAGGCGCGCCACATGACGGGCTCCCGCGTCCTTGACGGGTCGGATGGGTCAGCGGTCCATCGCGTGGTACGCGCGATTGGGCATCATATCAACGCCCGTGGCCACGCGGTTGGACATGTTGAAGAAGCCGGCCACGTCGCAGATGTCGAAGATGTCTTCCTCCGTGAAGCCGTGCTCGCGCAGCGTGGCGCGGTCGGCGGCGACCACCTCGCTGGGGCTGACCGTCAGCTTCCAGACGAAGTCGAGCATGGCGCGCTGGCGCGGCTCCAGCGGCGCAACGCGGTAGTTCATGACCAGCATCTCGCCAAGCTCCGCGTCGCCCGACAACATGCGCACCGCCTGGCCGTGGGCGACGAGGCAGTAGTAGCAGTGGTTGGCCGACGAGACGACGACGGCGATCATCTCGCGCTCCAGCTTGGTCAGGCCGCTGTCGCCCAGCATCAGCTCGTTGTACAGCGAGATGAAGTTGCGCAGCTTGGCCGGGCGCAGGCTGTAGGCGCTGAGCACGTTGGGCACCAGGCCCAGCTTGTCCCGGCAGATGTCGAAATACGTCTTCAGGTCGTCGTCCAGAGTGTCCGGGTCGGGCACCGGCAGGTCCATGATGTGGTCCGGCTGCGGCATGCGGTCCTCCAGGCGTGGCGGCGGGTACCGGCGCGGCGGCCCAGGCTGGGCGCCGGCATTGGCCTTTCACCTTAAACGGATCGGCCGCGCCGCCGGGGGCCTGCGGCAACAGGGCGCGGGGCGGAGACCGCCCCACCGCCGCCCCACCGCGGTTGCATGCGACCGGCCGGCCGCACATGATCGCCATCATGGTCCGATCGGCCGGGAGGAATGGCACGATGGCATCGGCACGAACCATGGCGATCGCGGTGGCGCTGGCCGTGCTGGCGGCAGCCGTCCCCGCGCCGGCGCCGGGCCAGGACTGCCCGTCCCCGTGCACCTGGCAGCGGACCCTGGGCGGCGCCTGGGAGGACAAGGCCTATGCCGTGGCCGCGCTGGCCGACGGCGGCGTGCTGGTGGCCGGCAACAGCCGATTGTTGGCGCAGCGCTACGACGCCTGGATCATCCTCCTTGACCCGACCGGCGAGGCGCTGTGGGAGCGCCGCCTCGGCGGCCCCGAGACCGACCAGGTGTACGGCCTGGTCGTCACCGGCGACGGCGGCGCGCTGGTCGTCGGCCACACCCGCTCGACCGGGGCCGGCGCGAGCGACGTGTGGCTGGTCCGGCTCGACGGCGCCGGCGCGACGCTGTGGCAGCACACCTTCGGCACGAGCGGCAACGACCGGGCGCGGACCGTGGCGGCGGCCCCCGACGGCGGCTTCTTCGTCGGCGGGTTTCAGGCCGGCGGCGGCCCCGGCGACCGCGACGCCTGGCTGCTGCGCGTCGACGCCGCCGGCACGCCGCTGTGGGAACAGCGCTTCGGCGGTCCCGGCGACGACGGCGTCTTCCATGTCGCGCCGCTGGCCGACGGTGGTGCGGCGGTCACCGGCTACGTCCAGACCGGTGGCGCGCGCGGCTTTGACCTGTGGGTGGCGAGGCTGGCTGCCGACGGCACCGCGCTCTGGCAGCAGTGGTTCGATCGCGGCCGCTTCGACGCCGGCACCGCCGTGGTGCCGCTGCCCGGCGGCGGACTGGCCGTCACCGGCGCGACCCGGCGCGACGACACGAACGGGCGCCTCGATGCCTGGATTCTGCGCCTGGACGCGGCCACGGGCGAGCCCGAATGGCAGCGCGTGCTGGGCGGCGACGGCAACGATGCCGCCTGGGGCGCGGTCGCCGTCGCCGACGGCCTGCTGGTCGGCGCGGCCACCGAGTCGCGCGGCGCCGGCAGCACCGACGCCTGGCTGATCCGGCTTGACGGCGCCGGCGCGGTGCTGTGGGAACGGACCCATGGTGGGGCCCTGTGGGACCGGCCGACCGCCCTTGCCGCCACGCCCGACGGCGGCTTCGTGGTCGCCGGCTACACCACGTCCGCAGGGGCTGGTTATGAGGACTTCTGGCTGCTGCGCGTCGACGCCGAGGGGCGGCTGTAATGGCCGTGTCTCGACCGCCCGTGGGCGTGCAACGCCGTTGCCATGGCTGCCCCTCTGGGCTATTTATGCTTAACCTTTAGTATCAAAACCGTCCCGGCCAGCAGCAGGGTCACGATGTTGGCCAGGATCACCGGCAGGTCGCCGGTCAGCAGGCCGTAGAGAAGCCACAGGGCGACGCCGGTGCACAGAATGGAAAACATGCCGAGGGAGATGTCGCGGGTCGACCGCGTCCGCCACGTCTTGACAACCTGCGGCACGAACGCCGCGGTGGTCAGGGTGCCCGCCGCCAGGCCGATGGTCAGGGTCAGGTCCATTGCAGGAGTCCGGTCTGGCCTTGGTCAAATCATCGTGCACAGAGTTTAGGGCACGGCGCCGCCTTCCGCCAGCGCCGACAGGCCGTGCCGTCCGCGCCGGTACCGGCAGGCTCTTGCCGCGGTCCGTCGCTGCAACTATCGTAACGGCCCGACACCGGGGGAAGCTGCCGACGGTCGTCACCCCCCGGTCGGCCGGCAACCTTGTTTCCGGCTTGTCTTCACGACGGCGGGGCGACGGACTGCGTGCGCCGCCGGCGGACCCGCCGGCAGCGTAGAGGTCGTGGGCATGGAGTATTTCGCACAGCAGCTGATCAACGGGGTCACGCTCGGCGCCGTCTACGGCCTGATCGCGATCGGCTACACGATGGTGTACGGCATCATCGGCATGATCAACTTCGCCCACGGCGACATCTTCATGGTCGGCGCCTTCATCTCGCTGATGGGATTCCTGATCCTGGGCATGGCCGGGGTGACCTGGGTGCCGCTGGCGATCGTGGTGGTGCTGGTCCTGGCCATGCTGTTCACCGCCATCTACGGCTGGACGGTGGAGCGTGTCGCCTATCGCCCGGTGCGCGGCTCGTTCCGCCTGGCGGCGCTGATCTCGGCGCTGGGCATGTCGATCTTCCTGCAGAACTACGTGCAGCTGCTGCAGGGGGCGCGGACCAAGGCGCTGCCGCCGATGATCAGTGGCGGCTTCCAGCTCACCTCGGGTGCCGGGTTCAACGTCACCATCAGCTACATTCAGATCATGATCATCCTGCTGACCGTGGCGCTGATGGCGGCGTTCACGGTGGTCATCGCGCGCACCTCGCTGGGCCGGCAGCAGCGCGCCTGCGAGCAGGACAAGCTGATGGCCGCCCTGGTCGGCGTGAACGTCGACCGCACCGTGTCGGTCACCTTCGTCATGGGCGCGGCGCTGGCCGCCGTGGCCGGGCTGATGTACCTGGTGCGCTATGGCGTGATCGACTTCTTCGAAGGCTTCATCGTCGGCATCAAGGCCTTCACTGCGGCGGTGCTGGGCGGCATCGGCTCGCTGCCGGGGGCGATGCTGGGCGGCCTGGCGATCGGCCTGATCGAGGCCCTGTGGTCGGCCTATTTCGAGGTCGAATACAAGGACGTGGCGGTGTTCACGGTGCTCGTGCTGGTGCTGATCTTCCGGCCCAGCGGGCTGCTCGGCAAACCGGAAATCGAGAAGGTCTGACGGCATGGCGGACGTATCGGTCGCGACCCAGGGCGCCAGTCGCCGTCTCGATCTTGCCGACGTGCTGAAGGAAAGCCTGGTCGCCGCCTTCGTCGCCTTCGGCCTGTTCATCACCATGGTCGGCCTGCGCATCGTCGAGGTGCCGGGCGGCCAGGCGATCGAGACCCGGTTCCTCGATGTCGGCGTGGCCGTGGCCCTGGTGTTCTTCGGCCGCATGGGCATGGCGCTGACGCGCGCCGGCTATCCCCTGCCGGTGCTGATCGGCGCCGGCGTGGCCGCGGCGATCGGCACGCTGATGCCGCTGCCCAGCACCGTGCTGCAGATCATCGCCATCTTCGGCGGCATCGTGCTGGCCTTCGGCGCGGCGCGGGCCATGCACGTGCCGGTCACGGTGCTGATCTCGGTGGCGGCCGGCGCCGTGATCCTGGGTCTGGCGCTGCACGTGCTGGCGGTGACCAGCAGTCTGCTGGAAATCGCCATGCTGTGGTACGGCGGGCTGGCGCTGGCCATCGGCCTGACCACCCACCCGCGTGCCGCTGCCCGCGGCCGACAGGCGTTCGGCATCCCGCTGTGGGTACTGGGCGTGCTGGCCGCCGCTGCCGTCCTGCTCGGCGGCCTGCTCTACACCCTGGCGGTGACGGACAGGACGGTGCTGGTCGAGGCCCGCGGTGAGCGCATCGTCGCCGTCCAGCCCATCGACGAGCCGCTGTTCGACGGTGAGAGCGCCGTGCTGGGCACCGTCGACGGGCAGACCGTGACGGTGCCGGTGGTCGTGCCGCGCTATTACGATGGCGAAACGGCACGGCTGTACGACGTGGCCGGCGAGCTGCGCGCCGTGCCGATCGTCGCCGGGCGCGGCGTCGACTCCGGCGTCGTCGCCCTGTTCGCGCTGTTCTACCTGTACGTGGTCCTGGGCGTCGTCCTGGCCCACCGCTACCGCCACCTGGTCCAGCCGGCCCGCGACGGCAGGACCGCCGACCGGGTGGCGGCGCGGGTGACCGAGAGCAGCAAGTACATCGCCCCGATCGGCGTGCTGTTCGCCATCGCCCTGCCCATTGTCTATCCGGAACGGTCAACCATCGACCTGGCGACGCTGGTCCTGACCTACATCATGCTCGGCTGGGGGCTGAACATCATCGTCGGCCTGGCCGGGCTGCTCGACCTGGGCTATGTCGCCTTCTATGCCGTCGGCGCCTATTCCTATGCGCTGCTGGCGGTGCACCTGGGCTGGAGCTTCTGGGTCTGCCTGCCGCTGGCCGGCCTGTTCGCGGCCTCGGCCGGACTGCTGCTCGGGTTCCCGGTGCTGCGCCTGCGCGGCGACTATTTTGCCATCGTAACGTTGGGTTTCGGCGAGATCATCCGCATCATCCTGCTCAACTGGTACCAGGTGACCGGCGGGCCGGACGGCATCTCGCAGATTCCACGGCCGTCGTTCTTCGGGCTCGCCACCTTCGGCCGCAGCGAGGAGAACGGGCTGCCGACATTCCACGAGCTGTTCGGGCTGGACTACGACCCCTATTACCGCGTCGCCTTTCTCTATTACCTGATCCTGGCGCTGGCGCTGATCGTGAACTTCACGTCGCTGCGCGTGCGCAAGCTGCCCATCGGCCGTGCCTGGGAGGCGATCCGCGAGGACGACATCGCCTGCCAGTCGCTCGGCATCAACCGGCGCAACGTCAAGCTGGCGGCGTTCTGCTTCAGCGCCATGTTCGGCGGCATCGCCGGCTCGTTCTTCGCCACCCGGCAGACCTTCATCAGTCCCGAGAGCTTCACCTTCATCGAGTCGGCGATCATCCTGGCCATCGTCGTGCTCGGCGGCATGGGCAGCCAGACGGGCATCGTCCTGGCTGCCATCCTGCTGATCGGCCTGCCCGAGATCTTCCGCGACCTGGAGCAGTACCGCATGCTGGCCTTCGGCATGGCCATGGTGTCGATCATGATCTGGCGGCCGCGCGGCCTGCTGGCCCATCGCCTGCCCAGCGTGCGCTACTACGATGCCCAGGGCCGGCGCGCCTCGCGCCCCGAACGCGAGGTGGCGCCGCCGGCCGAGCCCGAACCCGAACCGGAGCCCGTACCCACACGGGCGGCGCCCGGCGGCCCGGCCCGCGGCGCCACGGCCGGGGAGGCCGCCACGCCATGAGCCCGAACGATCCCGGCACCGGGTCGCGGCTGCTCGAGGTCGAGCACCTGACCATGCGCTTCGGCGGCCTGGTCGCCATCGACGACGTATCGTTCACGGCGCAGAACCGGGCGATCACCGCCATCATCGGCCCCAACGGCGCCGGCAAGACCACGGTGTTCAACTGCCTGACCGGGTTCTACAAGCCGACCGTGGGCCGGCTGCGCCTCAGCCGCGACGACGGCCGTGAATACCTGCTGGAGCGCATGGAGGGGCACCTGATCGCCCACCGCGCCGGCGTCGCCCGCACCTTCCAGAACGTTCGCCTGTTCCAGGGCATGAGCGTGCTGGAGAACCTGCTGGTGGCCCAGCACAACCGGCTGATGCTGGCCTCGGGCTTTTCGGTGCTCGGCCTGTTCGGCGTGCCCAGCTTCAAGCGGGCGGAACGCCGGGCGATCGACCTGGCCGAATACTGGCTGAACCGCGTCGGCCTGCTCAGCCGCGCCGACTGGGACGCCGGCAACCTGCCCTATGGCGACCAGCGCCGCCTGGAGATCGCGCGCGCCATGTGCACCGAGCCATGCCTGCTGTGCCTGGACGAGCCGGCCGCCGGCCTCAACCCGCGCGAGACCGGCGAGCTCAACGAGCTGATCCTGGACATCCGCGACCGGCACGGCATCGGCGTGCTGCTGATCGAGCACGACATGAGCGTGGTCATGAGAATCTCCGACCACGTCGTGGTGCTGGACTACGGCCGCAGGATCGCCGACGGGCCGCCGAAGCAGGTGCGCAACGACCCGGCGGTGATCCGCGCCTATCTGGGCGAGGAGGAGGACGAGGACCTGCCGCCCGAGGTGGCCGAGGACCTGGCCGCCGGCGCCGCCGGCGCCGCCGGCACGGCCGGCCGCAGGGGGGTGTGAGCCATGCTGTCGGTATCGGGCGTGCACACCTTCTACGGCGCCATCGAGGCGCTGCGCGGCGTCACCCTGGAGGTCGGCGAGGGCGAGATCGTCACCCTGATCGGCGCCAACGGGGCCGGCAAGACGACGCTGCTGATGACCATCTGCGGCAGCCCGCAGGCGCGGGCCGGCGCCATCCGCTTCATGGACGAGGACATCACGCGGACACCGACGTTCGAGATCATCCGCCGCGGCATCGCCCAGTCGCCGGAGGGCCGGCGCATCTTCGCGCGCATGACCGTGCTGGAGAACCTGCAGATGGGCGCGCTGTCGGCCGACCCGCAGTACTTCGACGAGGACTGCGAGCGGGTGTTCGCGCTGTTCCCGCGCCTGGAGGAGCGCCAGCACCAGCGCGGCGGCACCCTGTCGGGCGGCGAGCAGCAGATGCTGGCCATCGCCCGCGCCCTGATGAGCCGGCCGCGGCTGCTGCTGCTCGACGAGCCGTCGCTGGGCCTGGCGCCGATGATCGTCAAGCAGATCTTCGGCGTGATCCGTGAGATCAACGAGCAGCAGGGCGTCACCGTGTTCCTGGTCGAGCAGAACGCCTACCACGCGCTCAGGCTGGCCCACCGCGGCTACGTCATGGTCAACGGCCAGATCACCATGACCGGCACCGGCCGCCAGCTCCTCGCCGACGAGGAGGTCCGCGCCGCCTATCTGGAAGGCGGGCACTGACCGGCGGGTCGCCAGGAGGGACGGACGATGGAGCTGTTCGAGGGGGTGCTGGGCACGACGCTGCCGGTGTTCATCGGCCTGACGCTGGTGCTGTTCGGCGGCGCGGCGTTCCTGACCGGCCATGCGCTGGCCAGCGGCTGGCAGCAGGCGTGGAAGGCGCTGCCGTACGCGCTGCTGCTGGGCATCGGCGACCGGTTCCTGACCTATGCCATGTTCGGCGGCGAGCTGCTGACGCTCACGGGCTATCTCGGCCACGCGCTGGTGCTGCTGGCCATCTGCCTGCTGGCCTACCGGCTGACCAAGGCGCGCAAGATGGTGTCGCAGTACCCGTGGCTTTACGAGCGCGACGGCCTGTTCGGCTGGCGCCAACGCGGCCATGCCGGCTGAACGGCGGGCGGCTGAGCGGCGGCGTATCGCGGCAGGGACGCGGTCGGGACATTGCAACTTCGCTGGAAAGTAGACAAATTCATGTCACGCCGCAGCCGGCCCAGGCCGTGCGGCGCCGGACCATCAACCTGAAAAGACAGACTGGAGCTTCCGAGATGACGCAAATCAGACTGGCCATGATGGCGGGCGCCGCGGCGATGGTGATCGGCGCGGCGGCGGCCAATGCCCAGATCCGCATCGCCACCGCTGGCCCGATGACCGGCCAGTACGCCACCTTCGGGGAGCAGATGCGCAACGGCGCGGAGATGGCGGTCGCCGACATCAACGCCGAGGGCGGCGTGCTGGGCGATCGGCTGGAACTGTCGGTCGGCGACGACGCTTGCGACCCTCGCCAGGCCGTCTCGGTCGCCAACCAGTTTGCCAACGAAGGTGTGGTGTTCGTCGCCGGCCATTTCTGCTCCGGCTCGTCGATCCCGGCCAGCACGGTCTACACCGAGGAGGGCATCCTGCAGATCTCGCCGGCCTCGACCAACCCGGCGCTGACCGACGAGGGCGCCGACAACGTGTTCCGCGTGTGCGGCCGCGATGACCAGCAGGGCGCCATCGCCGCCGCCTACATCGCGCAGAACTTCCCCGACGCGCGCATCGCCATCGTCCATGACCGCACCGCCTACGGCAAGGGCCTGGCCGACGCCACCCGCGACTCGCTGAACGCGCTGGACGTCGAGGAGGCGCTGTACCAGTCCTACACGGCCGGCGAGAGCGACTACACCGCGCTGGTGACGCGCCTCAACGCCGAGGGCATCGACGTTCTTTATGTCGGCGGCTACCACACCGAGGCCGGCCTGATGCTGCGCCAGATGCGCGAGCAGGGCATGGACACCCAGCTGATCTCCGGCGACGCCCTGGTCACCGACGAGTTCTGGTCGATCACCGGCGCCGACGGCCAGGGCACGCTGATGACCTTCGGCCCCGACCCGCGCGAGTTCCCGTCGGCCGCCGAGGTGGTCGAGCGGTTCCGCGCCGACGGCATCGAGCCGGAGGGCTACACGCTGTACACCTATGCCGCCATCCAGGCGTTCGTGCAGGCCGTGGAGATCGTCGGGACGACCGACCTTGACGCGGTGATCGAGGCGCTGCGCGAGAACGAGTTCGACACGGTGATCGGCCTGCTGACCTTCGACGACAACGGCGACATCGAGCAGCCGGCCTACGTGTTCTACCGCTGGGAGGACGGCACCTACAGTCAGATCAACTGATCCGGCCCCAGTCCCCAACGCGCGAGGGCCCGGCCAACCGCCGGGCCCTTTCGCTGTGGGGGCGGATCTGCCGGCGGGCCCGCCCTCAGTCCGTCTTCGGCATGGCGGTGGCGATCATCAGCAGGCCCAGCTCGCGCATGACCGAGGCGAAGTTCTCGAATTCCACCGGCTTGGGAATGAACAGGTTGCAGCCGAGCGCATAGCAGCGCTCCATCTCCTCCGGGTCCTCGCTCGAGGTAAGGACGATGACCGGGGTGGTCTTCAGGGTCATGTCGGCCTTGACTGCCTGCAGAACCTCGAACCCGTCGACCTTCGGCAGGTAGAGGTCCAGCAGGATGACCAGCGAATCGGGGCGCACCTGCCCGGCATAGCCGCGCCGGCCGTACAGGAAATCAAAGGTCTGCTCGCCGTCCGACACGTGGACCACATCGTTATGGATGCCGCCCTTGCGCAAGTTCGTCATGATCAGGTCGGCATGGGCCGGGTCATCCTCGACCAGCAGCAGCGTAACGGGACGCGATTGGCGGTTCCTGAGTTCCATGAAGGACGGCCTCCCTCCCTGCGCCTGCGATGATCGGCCCGGCCGGATGCCGCGGGCGGGCGCCGGACCCCTGCGAACGGATGCATTATCACGGGACGGCGCCGGCCGTCTGCAAGGTCTTCACGACTCGGGCTGCGAACGTGCCGCCGCGTTCGCCGGGGTTGCCATGCCGCACCGCAACGGCATATAACCCCCGTTCCGTTCGGGCGGCGAGGCCGGGGTCGAACCCAAAGGGCATGCCCACCCGCCCTGAAAGAAAAGCAAGGCGTGCCGCCGCCGCGGCGGCGCCGACGAGGCCAAGAGGACACCGCAAAATGCCCAAGATGAAGACCAGGAGCGCCGCCAAGGGGCGCTTCCGCCTGACCGCGACCGGCAAGGTCCGGTTCAACTCCGCCTACCGGCGCCACCGCCTGATCAGCAAGGACAAGGCCGCCAAGGAGCGCAACCAGGGCACCAAGATCATGTGCGAACCCGACGCCCGCAAGGTGCGCCGCTACATGCTGCCCAACGGCTGACGGAGGGAACCGGACATGGCACGTGTCAAACGCGGCGTCACCTCGCACGCCCGGCACAAGAAGGTTCTGGAGCGGGCCGAGGGCTACCGCGGCCGCCGCTCGACCAGCTACCGGATCGCCAAGCAGGCGGTGGACAAGGCGCTGCAGTACGCCTATCGCGACCGCCGCAACCGCAAGCGCGACTTCCGCGCGCTGTGGATCCAGCGGATCAACGCCGGCACCCGCGAGCACGACATGACCTACTCGACGTTCATTCACGGCCTGAAGGTCGCCGGCATCGACCTCGACCGCAAGGTGCTGGCCGACCTGGCGGTGCGCGAGCCGGACGTGTTCAAGTCGCTGGTCGACCAGGCACGGGCGGCCCTGGCGTAACGCCGGTCGGCCGCGGCCGATCCTCGCCAGGCACGCCAGGCACGGGAGGCACGGGATGGACGACCTCGACGCCCTGAAGGACGAGCTGCTGGGGCAGGCGGCGGCGGCCGCCGACCTCGCCGCGCTGGAGGAGGCGCGCGTCACCATACTGGGCAAGAAGGGCCGGCTGACCGGGCTGATGAAGACGCTCGGCCAGCTCGACCCGGACGCCCGGCGGGAACGCGGTGCCGCCCTCAATGCCGTCAAGGACGAGGTCGCCGCGGCGATCGAGGCGCGCAAGGCGGTGCTGGCTCGCCACGCCCTGCAGGAGCGGCTGGAGCGCGAGCGCCTTGATGTCACCCTGCCGGTGCGGCCGGAGCGGGTCGGGCACATCCACCCGATCTCCCAGACCCTGGACGAGATGATCGCCATCTTCGCCGAGATGGACTTCACCGTTGCCGAGGGGCCGGACATCGAGGACGACTTCCACAATTTCACCGCCCTGAACATCCCGCCGGAGCACCCGGCGCGGCAGATGCACGATACCTTCTATCTGCCGCCGCAGCCGGATGGCACCACGACGGTGCTGCGCACGCACACGTCGCCAGTGCAGATCCGCACCATGATGGCGACGAAGCCGCCGATCCGCATCATTGCGCCGGGCCGCACCTACCGGTCCGACTACGACATGACCCACACGCCGATGTTCCATCAGATCGAGGGACTGGTGGTCGACGAGACGACCCACATGGGCCATCTCAAGGGCTGCCTGATGGAGTTCGCGCGGGCCTTTTTCGGCATCGACGACCTGCCGGTGCGGTTCCGCCCGTCATTCTTCCCGTTCACCGAGCCGTCGGCGGAGATGGACATTGGCTGCTCGCGCCGGGGCGGCGAACTCAAGCTCGGCAAGTTCGGCGACTGGCTGGAGATCCTGGGCTGCGGCATGGTCCATCCCAACGTGCTGGAGATGTCGGGCATCGACAGCACGCGCTATCAGGGCTTCGCCTTCGGCATGGGCGTCGAGCGGCCGGCCATGCTGAAATACGGCATCCCCGACCTGCGGACGTTCTTCGAGAGCGACCTGCGCTGGCTGCGCCACTACGGCTTCCTGCCGCTGGACGTGCCGAGCCTGGCGTTCGGGTCGACCTGAGCGGCCGAATCCGGCCGCTCTGCCGGCGCCCGTAATCCCGGAACCATCCCCGCCGCACCGGGTTTTGCATCCGACACGGTATGACACCAGAGGTGACGGGGACAGGTTGCCTGTTTCCCCTGCCCGGATTGCGGCGCCGGGCCGCCCTGTCCGGGGAGGCAGGCAAGCTGTCCTCGTGACAGGGCTGCCGTCGGCGGAAAGAGGAGCACGGGGCATGTCTCGAGGGGACAATCGCAGCGACAGGGGCGAAACGCCGCGGCAGCGCCGACGTCGCCGCATCACCTTCCGCGTCTGGGTGATCGCCACCATCATTGCGGCAATCTACGTCGCGGCGGTCGGGCCGCTGACCTATGCCTATGGGCGCGAGTTCTGGCTGGCTGCCATGATCGTGCCGCCGCTGATGATCTTCCTGCTGCTCGGCGGGTTGGCGTGGCTGGCCGTGCAGACCAACCGGCCGACCGACGGCACCGGTACGGGTACCGGCACCGGCGAGGCGCCGATGCAGCGGGACCGCGAACCGGAACCCGGTTCGGCGGCGAAGTCGACCGCCAGCCTGCGCACGCCGACGCCGACCTCGGGCACGCGGCGCTGACGCGACGACAGCTATTGCAGCGGCACGTTCGGCGGCCGCTGCGGCGGATCATCGCCCGGCGCGCCGGGCGGCTCCTCGACGGGGATCTCCTCCGGATCGCCGGGCGGCGGCTGCACCGGCGGCACCTCCGGCAGGTGCCCCGGCGGCAGCCGGGGCAGCTGGGCGAGCATGGGCACGGGCGGGAGCATGGCGGCCGTTCTCCCTGCGGTCTTCCCTGAAACGCCTAACATTGCGCGACCACGGCTTGAGCCCAAGCGAAAATGTCGTGTGGTTCATGGGAAAGGCCCCGCCCGAATGCCGGGTGGGGCCTTGCCGTGTTCGGGTGTGCGGTCGGGTCAGCCGGTGACGATGGCCTTGAGCATCCACACCGCCTTTTCATGCGTGCCCATGCGCTGGGTGAGCAGGTCGCTGGTGACGGTGTCCTCGAGCTCGTCGGCGAGGACGGCTGTCTCGCGCATGCGGCGGACGATCGCCTCGTTGTCGCGGATCAGGTCCTTGATCATGTCCTCGGCAGCGGGGGCACCCTGCGCCTCCTCGATGACGGACATGTTGGACATTCGGGTGAAGCTGCCGGGGGCCGGGAAGCCCAGGGCGCGGACCCGCTCCGCGAGGTCGTCGGCCGCCTCGAACAGGTCCTCGTACTGCTCCTCGGTCAGCTTGTGCAGCGAGTAGAACAGCGGCCCGACGACGTTCCAGTGATAGCCGTGGGTCTTGATCAGCAGGGCGTAGGTGTCGGCGACCAGCGCGGCCACGCCTTCGGCCAGCCGCTCGCGGGTCTTCTGCTCCAGGCCGGTATCGACGGTCTCGACTGTGGCCTGCGTCTTCAGCGCTTCCGAGGTCATCGGATTGTCTCCTTGGATTGAGTGGGGGATTGGGGCGAGAGGCGGCCTCCCCCTGGATCGTGCCCCTGGACCGTGTCGCCGGCCGCCGGTCGGCAGCGGTGCGGCGCACCCGTCAGATCACCATGTGAAATGACCGGCCGGGTTCGGGCGGTTCCGTAGCGTCCGGGCGGGCGTCCAGATCGACCATCTCGCCCGTGGCGCCGTCCCAGTACTCGGCCTTGCCGATCGGGATTCGCAGCAGGGGCAGCTCCGGATCATCGGTGCCGCGCGGAAACCAGGTCTTGAGGAGATCGCGCCAGAACTCCTTCATCAGGCCGGTGTCGCGCACGATCTCGGCCTTGCCCGACACGGACAGGAAGGTCAGGGCGGTGGTGTCGGCCATGGGGTGCGTGCCTCTCCAGTCTGCGGGAGGGGTCCACGCCGGTACGGCCAACAGCAGGCGGACGCCCCGCACCGGTGCAGAGACTCCACCAACACGCCCCGCACCGGCTTTGTTCCGGACGCGCCTGTGCGTGGCGGCGGTCGGGCGCGGTGGCCCGGTGCGG
>CAZGMC010000061.1:0-1921 GCA_964526565.1 uncultured Mycobacteriaceae bacterium | reverse complement strand
TTTGTTCCGGACGCGCCTGTGCGTGGCGGCGGTCGGGCGCGGTGGCCCGGTGCGGAACAAGCGTGGCCTTGCCGGGGTTGATCGGCCGGACATCGTTGCATTCGGCAACTGCAGTCGTGTGCTGCCGCTGCCGGAGGACGAGGCGAAGGATATGGCGGTGGGCCAAACGGGGTGTGGCGCGCCGTCAAGGCCCGGGCCGGCGGACAGGGAGTCGCCGGCGGCCGCGGCCCTACTCCAGCAGACAGGAGGATTCCATGGAGTGGAACCAGATCGAGGGCAACTGGAAGCAGTTCAAGGGTCAGGCCCGGCAGCAGTGGGGCAAGCTGACCGACGACGACATGGAGAAGGTCGCCGGCAAGCGCACCGAGCTGGCCGGCCGCCTGCAGGAGCGCTACGGCATCAAGAAGGAAGAGGCCGACCGCCAGATCGACGAGTGGATGGGCAAGGTCTGACGCAACACGGCGGATCCGGGCGGGCGGGACCGCGGCTGCGCCCGCCATGCCCTGCGCGCCGCCCGCGCCCGCTGACACCCCCGCGCCGGGAACCGCACGGCCGGCCGGTGGCGGGGCGGGCGGGGGCTCCCCTTGCGCCTCAGCCCGGATCGAGCCGACCCGCCGGGGTCCGCTCCGTCACGCTGTTGTAGCGGTAGGCGGGGCGGCCGGTGGCGGGGTTGATGTTGGCGATGCGCGGATAGATCAGGGCGACGTAGCGCTGGGTCTCCTGCGGCAGCGGCCGGCCGTGGTTCAGGTACTGGCCGTACCGGCCCGGCCCGGCATTGTAGGCGGCGAGGAAGCCCGGCGACCCGAACTGGTCGTACATTTCCCGGATATAGGCCGCACCGGCCATGATGTTGTCGCGCGGATGGTGCGGGTCGGGGCCCAGATCGTGGCGCCGGCGCAGGTACTCGTACGTTGCCGGCATGATCTGCATCAATCCCATGGCACCCGCATGACTGGTAATGGGCTGGCCGTTGAGGTGGGTGCGGCCGCCGCTCTCCACATGCATGACCGCCCGGATCCATTCTTCGGGAATGTCGAAGCGGCGCGACGATTCGGCGATATAGGAGTCGATCGTCTGTGGCGAGGCGACCGGCGGCCCCACCGAGGTGTCGCGCGATCCGCTGCAGGCGGCAATGCCGCCGGCCAGGGCCGCAAACAGGACGACGGGCAGAGCGAACCGGCGATAGGCGGACGCTGCGGTGGCGATCGTCGTTTGGCGCATCATCGGGTCCCCGCTTCCAGCTTTGCGTCTTTGGATTAACAAAAGTATCCATCTTATTGTCTTGTATAACAAATTCTGATCGCCAGATGAACCGGAAAAATGCGCTTTGCGACATTTTTCCGGCGCGGGGACGGCAGCGGGCGGGCATCACGCCGGCGCCGGTCAGGCGAACAGCCCGTGCAGGAACCAGCGCGGCGCCCGTGCAGGGTTGTAGAGACCGGCGCGGTACATCCAGAACCGCCGGCCGTCGCTGTCTTCCAGGCGATAGTAGTCGCGGGTGTCGTCCATCCCGTCGCGAGCCACCGCCGGCCGCCACCATTCCGGGGCCAGGCGCTCCGGGCCGTCGGCGCGGACGACGCGGTGCACCCGGCCGCGCCAGCGGAACAGCAGCGGCGGATCGTCGGGCACCGGCGCCACCGCTGCCACCGGGTGCGGCACTGGCAGCAGCCTGAGCGGCCGCGGCCGGTCAACCGGCCATGCCGGAACCAGGGCCGGGGCCGGGGCCGGGGCCGGCGGTCCCGGCAGCGGCGGCGCGGCGGCGACGGCCGCCTCGGGCAGGTGGCTCTGGCGCGGCACCGGGCGGCACACGGCGTCCAGCCCGATGCGGGTGCCGAGCCGGTCGATCAGCTCGGCCAGCATCACGGCGTCGGCCGGGGCGTCGGTTCGGGCGTCGGTTCGGGCGTCGGTTCGGGCGTCGGCC
>CAZGMC010000060.1:0-26684 GCA_964526565.1 uncultured Mycobacteriaceae bacterium | reverse complement strand
AGAACCGGCGTCGCCGTGCTTCTGGGGAAAATGCTGGGCTTCGCAGGGCTCAGCCCAGCCTACACGGCGACTTACGGATCGCGCCGAACTGGTGGTCACATGACAACCCGGCATCAGGCCCGCCGCCGGTCCATTGACATGCGCGGAACATGCGCTCATCTTGCATGCATGTCCAAGATGATCCAATTGCGTAACGTCCCAGACGAATTGCACCGCAAGTTGAAGGAGCGTGCGGCCCGTTCCGGCCTGTCGCTTTCGGACTACCTCGTGCAGGAAATCAGCCGGGTTGCAGCGACGCCGACGATCGATGAGGTGTTTGATCGCCTGCACGCCTTGGAGCCGGTCCGCTCATCCGTCTCGTCCGCCGATGCCATCCGCGAAGAGCGCGACAAGCGTTGATTGTCGTCGATGCCTCCGTGATCGTCGAGTTGCTGCGCCAGGGTCCATTATTCGCGGCATGTGAGAGTCGGCTGGTATCGCGTCATCCATGGCATGCGCCGCACGTTCTGGACCTGGAAATTGCCCAGGTCTTGCGCCGCCAAGTTCTCGCAGGCGAGATGTCCGATGCGCGGGGCAGTGAGGCGTTGGCCCTGGTACGCGACATGCCGATCCGAAGGTGGCCCCACGACCCGCTGATATCGCGAATCTGGGCGTTGCGCCACAACATTACAGCCTATGATGCCGCCTATCTGGCCTTGGCCGAAGCGCTTGAGGTACCGATGGTCACGTTCGACGGACGGTTGGCCCGCAGTCCCAGTCATCACGCCATCGTCGATCTTGTTGATACGATAATCCAGTAATCGTCCGGATCGCTACGGCACCGCCCCCCCGCCCGGCAGGCCGGCGGCGGGGTCGCTGCCGGAGAGGCGGGCCAGGCAGGTCTGGATCGTGTAGTAGCACTGGGAGAAGCGCGAGGCGCCAACGCCGCTGGCCGAGACGTAGTTCACGTCGGTGACGACGCCGTCGACGATGGTGAAGGTCGTCTCGCAGTAGTCGGACCGCACCTCGGGCGCCACCGGCACGCCCCAGCCCAGGCCGTAATAGGGATGGGCGCTGCGGTAATAACCGAGGCCGAGCCCCATGGTCACCGTCGGGTACTCGACGAGCTGGCCGCTGCCGTAGGTAAAGTATTCCACATTGCCCTCGGCGCGGGAGCGTTCCGGCACGCCGGCGCAACTCAGCAGGTCGCCCCTGGGCAGGCCGATCAGCGCGCCCTGCGCCGCCAGGGCCATCTCGCCGCGATCGGCGGCACAGCCCGCCAGCACCAGCCCCGCCGCACTCAGCAGCATCAGGCGCATCGCCGTTCTCATCTTTTCTCCCGCCGTCAATCCGCCGCCGCCAGCCGGCCCGGCGACACGTCGGCCGCCACCACGCCGGCGGCACCCAGGTCGGCCGGCAGGCCGGTGCCGGCGACCACCGCCGCCGCCAGCCGCGCCAGCGCCGGCGCCGTCGAGATGCCGTAACCGCCCTGGGCGGCCAGCCAGAAGAAGGCCAGCGCGCCGCCCGGCCGCTCCTCGTCCCAGCCGACCACCGGCAGGCCGTCGGCCACGAAGCAGCGCAGGCCCGCCCAGCGCCGCACGATCCGCTGCACCCTGAGGCTCGTCACCCGCTGCAGCCGGTCCACGGCCTCGGCCACGTCCAGCTCCTCCGGCTGGACGTCGCAGGGCGGCACCGCCGTCGCATCCGCCGGCGAGGCCAGCAGCCGGCCGCAGTCGGGCTTGAAGTACAGGGTCTCGTCCAGGTCGGCGGTCATCGGCCAGTCGTCGCACGGCACCGGCGTCTCCGGGTCGAACACGAAGGCCGTGCGCCGCCTGGGCACCAGCCCGATCGGCGGCGCCCCGGCCATGCGCCCCACCTCGTCGGCCCAGGCGCCGGCGGCGTTGACCACGATGTTGGCCTGGATCGGCCCGGCCGTGGTCAGGGCCCGCCAGTCATGGCGCTGACGCTCCAGGCCGGTCAGCCCGACATCGGTGCGCACCGTGCCGCCGCGGGCCCGCGCCAAACGCAGGAAACCCTGGTGCAGGGCATGCACATCGACGTCCAGCGCCTCGGGCTCCAGCACCGCGCCGGCCATGGCGTCGCGGCGCAGCACCGGCACCTCGCGCACCGTCTCTTCGGGATCGAGCACGCGCACGCCGGCGGCATGCCGCCCGAACTCCGCATGGGCCTGCTCCAGCGCCTGCTCCTGGCCGCGGCGGCAGAACAGCAGCATGCCGCGCCGGCGCACCAGTGGCACGTCGGTGAACCCGGCCGGCGGCTTGGTAAGGAAGACGCGGCTGGCCGCACTCAGCGAGCGGATCGCCGGCGGCCCGCAGGTCTCGGTGAACAGGGCGGCGGAGCGGCCGGTGCTGTGCCGGCCCGGCTGGCTCTCGCGCTCGATCACCAGGACCGGGCCGAGCGCCGCCAGGGCCGCCGCCGCCGAGGCCCCGGCCATGCCGGCCCCGACCACCAGGAATTCGTACCGCGCCACAACGTCCGTCATGAGTCTCTGCACCCTTCTGCGACCCGGCTAACGCGGGAAATGAGGCAACAGCGAGGCAGCCGTCAATCCGGCCGGTACCGGCGGCACGATGCTGCATACGTGGCTGATGATTCCCACAGCCGGGAGATTCCTGCCGAGCGCCGCCGGCCGGCGCCGTCGCGAGCCGACCGCCGGCAGCCGGCAATGAACGCCGCGCCGCCTCCCCTGGCGGCCACGAACCGGAAGATCCCGCATGACTCCTCAATGGCAGTCAAACATCATCGCCACCGCCTCATCAAGATCGCACACTCCAACAGACAAACTCATTTTTATCGGTCCTGTTCCTTACGAAACACCAAACATACCGCCTGCTCCTGCCGTGATCAGAAAGAGAGATCCTTACAAGACATATTGGCTTTGCTTGATCAGCAGCGGCATCTGCGTTGCGCATCATTCGCAAGAACATACCGCCTGGCTCCGTTGATCACGTCGGCCATGGCCTGGCAGAGGCTGGCAGAGGCTGGCACGGGCCTTGCTAAACATGGGTCGAGCATCCCTGCTCGCCAGGCGCAACAAAATTCGTTGGACACGACACGATGCGAAGCGACACCGCCACTGCCAAGCCGAAGCCCGGCGACGCCGCCGCGCCACGGGCATGGGTCCGCCACACGCTCCCGGCAAGATCCGCCTCGGCAAATCCTGCCCGCCGCGATACCGACCGGCCGTGCCGGTTCTGGCCCCTGGGTCCCTGACGACCAGCATCCGAAGACCGACGACAGCCTCACGCCACAGGTCGCGACCCCGGCCTGACCTCAAGCCCAAACAGGGCCGCACCCGATCCGACCGGAGACTTCCGATGACTGGTTTTTCCGTCCTGACCAATCCCGAGGCCGCCTCTGCCGTCCTCAACCTGAGCAAGACGCTGACCCAGCTGAACATCACGCAGGAGCGGATCAACACCGGCCTGCGCGTCAGCTCGGCCAAGCAGGACGCCTCGACCTTCACCATCGCCATGGGCATGCGCTCCGACGTGGCCGGCTTCAAGGCGATCCGCGAGAACCTGGCGCTCGGCCGGTCCACGGTCGGCGTGGCGCTCAGCGCGTCGGAGAGCATCGGCGACATTCTCAAGGACATGAAGCAGAAGGTCACCCAGGCCGGCTCCGACAACGTCGACCGCGTCGCCATCCAGCGCGACATCGACCAGTTCCTGAACCAGATCAAGAGCATCACCCAGGCCGCCCACTTCAACGGCGTCAACCTGATCAATGGCGACGAGGAGAACATCGGCCGCCGCATGGGCGTGCTCGGCTCGCTCGACCGGACCGTCGGCGGCGAGCTGACCATCGACCGCATCTTCGTTGACTACGAGGACCTGTCGCTGACCGACGCGGACCGCGGCCTGGGCACCCTCAAGGACCTGAGCGTGACCGGCAAGGTCGACGGCCAGATCGAGACCGCCGCCCACGACCGCGCCCAGGTGAACAACATCAAGTTCGAGGACATGAAGACCGGCGACACGCTGGCGATCACCATCAATGGCGAGGTCGTCAACTTCACGGCCGCCACCGACCTGAGCGCCGCCGAGGTGGCCCAGGAGGTTGCTGCGGACATCGACGCCTACCGCGTCGCCAACCCCGGTGGTGGCCTCGACACGGCGCTGGCGCCAACGGCCGACGGCGGCATTCATTCGGCCGACGGCACGCTGTCCCTGCTCGGCGCCAACACCGGTGCCGGCAACGACTTCAGTGTGACCGCGACCGGCAACGTCACGGTCGAAGAGGTCGGCCTGCAGACCGTCTTCAACCGGCCCGAGGGCAGCGGCGCGGCCACCGGCGACGTGGTCACCATGGATCTCACGGGTCTGAAGGCCCTGGTCGGCGCCAACCCGACGACGCTGACCCTGGATCTGTTCGGCACCGGAGACGCGGTCACGGTCGACCTGGACGGGTCCGAGGCCGACGACATCGCGATTGCAGACAAGCTTGTCGCCGCAATCACCAGCTTTGGTCACGCCGACATCGCCTCGGTGGACAATGCAGCCGGCACCAGCGCCACCATCACGATCACCGGCGCCAACAACACGGCGGGCAGCGGCCTGATCGAGAACGGCTCGATCGGCGAGCTGGAAGCCAGCACGCTGACCCAGGCACAGATGGCCGGCTTCCAGGCCACGACCGGCACCGACAACGAACACGTCCGGCCCGACGTGGTGCGGTTCAACCTCAGCGATACGTCGAACCTGGAGATCGGCGACGTGCTGCAGTTCTCGGCATTCGGCGGCACCGACAACATCCAGGTCACCGTCACCCAGGCCATGCTGGACGACGCCAACGTGCTGGCCTCGGCGGTGCGGACGGCGATCTTTGCCGACGCCGACGCCATCGCCAATGCCGCGTTCGACGAGGGCGACGAGGGCAGCATCACCGTCACCGAGGGTGTCCTCACCATCTACGGCGCGTCCAACAGCGATGCCCTGGCCGGCAGTGGCCTGATCGACAACAACCTGGTCGGCGACCTCTCCGTCCACCGCGATACCACCTATGACCCCGGCCAGATCGTCTCTGCACACAAGGGCAACGAGCTGTACATCGCCGTCGATGCGCCCGAGGACGGCATCGCCGACGACGGCGGCTACGTCCAGTTCACGTACAACAGCGTCGACTACCAGTTCACCTTCGATGCCGAGGCGACCGGGTCCAACATCGGCAACGGCGACCGCGAGTTTGCCGACATCAAGGCGCTGGTCGAGGCCATCAATGCCCCGGAATCGGCCGGCGGCATCGGCGGACTGACGGCCTCGCTGTCCCAGGGCGAGCTGCGGCTGCACTCCTCCCTGTCCGACGCCGAGGTGACCGGCTACGAGGCCGATTTCGGCGACAGCAACATCGACTTCGATGGCCTGTTGCGGCGGGTCGACGACGCCGAGAACGTGCTGAAGGCGGTGATGGGCCAGCTCGGCTCCTCGTCCAAGCGGCTCGACATCCAGGACACCTACGTCGCCAGCCTGGTCAAGAGCGTCAACGACGGCATCGGCACCCTGGTCGATGCCGACATGTCGGAGGAATCGGCGCGCTTCCAGGCCCTGCAGGTGCAGCAGCAGCTCGGCCTGCAGGCCCTGTCCATCGCCAACGCCCAGCCCCAGTCGATCCTGTCGCTGTTCGGCGGCTGAGCGGGCAGACCGGCCCCGCGCCTCGCGGGGGCTCGACCGGGGCGAGTCCGGGTGGCTCGCCCCGGTTTGTTTTCGGGGTTTGGACCAGCGGTCCTTTCTCCTGACCGGACGACGGCAACGGCTGGTGCCAACGCGGGCATGCACGGTACAGGTCGACCGCTTCAGTATCTGAAATGATCATTGGTATCCTGCGAAATATATCCGCCAGAAAGACCGTCATCGCGAGCGAAGCGTGGCGATCCAGTCGTGCCGCAAGCGCAGTCGATGGCATGCTTGACTGGCAAGGGCGGGTCTGGATCGCCACGCTTCGCTTGCGATGACGGTTTGTATCTTATCCAGTATGGTGCCGCTGTCCTCGACGCCGTGCGTCGGACCTCGCTGCGCTCGGGCCGACCTACATGATGGGCCGGCATGATGGGCCGGCATGATGGGCCGGCATGATGGGCCGGCATGATGGGCCGGACGGTCAGCGAAACGGCTCACTCGGCCAGGGTTTCGATGCGGATCAGGCGGGGCGGCTCGAGGACGGCGTCGATCGCGGCGATGGCGTCCAGGGCGCGGCGCATCGGCGCCTCTTCGGTGTCGTGGGTGACGATCACCACCGGCACCGCCTCGCCCGGCGCGCGGCCGCGCTGCAGCAGGCCTTCCACAGAGATGTCGTTGTCGCGCATGCAGGCGGCGATGTCGGCGATGACGCCCGGCTGGTCGACCACCATCAGCCGCAGATAGTACGGTCCGCGGCGCCGCTCGATGGGCACCGTCTTGAGCACCGGCAGGCCGGCGGCGGGCGCCCCCAGGGCCGGCGCGCGGTGGCCGCGGACGATGTCGGTCAGGTCGGCGACGACGGCCGAGGCGGTCGGACCGGCGCCCGCGCCGCGGCCCTCCATCATCACCTGGCCGACGAAGTCGCCCTGGGCGACGACCGCGTTGTAGACGCCGTGCACCGAGGCCAGCGGCGAGTCCACCGGGATCATGCACGGGTGCACGCGCAGCTCCGCCCCGGCCGGGGTCAGCCGCGCCAGGGCCAGCAGCTTGATGCGGAAGCCCAGCGTCTCGGCATACTGGATATCCAGGGCCGAGACGTGGCGGATGCCCTCGACGTGGATGGCCGGGAAGTCGACGATGCCGTTGAAGGCCAGCGCGGCCAGCAGGGACAGCTTGTGGGCGGCGTCGATGCCGTCAATGTCGAAGCCCGCGTCGGCCTCGGCATAGCCCAGCTTCTGCGCCTCGGCCAGCACCTCGCCGAACTCGCGGCCGCTGCCCTGCATGCCGGTCAGGATGTAGTTGCAGGTGCCGTTGAGGATGCCGAACACCGAGGCGATGCGGTTGGCCGCCAGCCCCTCGCGCACGCCCTTGACGATGGGGATGCCGCCGGCCACCGCCGCCTCGTAGGCCAGCACCACGCCGGCCGCCTCGGCCTGCCGGATCAGCGGCACCCCCTGCTCGGCGAGCAGCGCCTTGTTGGCGGTGACGACGTGCTTGCCGCCGGCGATGGCGGTCTCGCAGACCGCGCGGGCAATGCCGTCGGCGCCGCCGATCAGCTCGGCGACCACGTCGATCTCCGGGTCGGCGGCCAGCGCCACGGCGTCCTGGTACCAGCGCACCGCCGACAGGTCAACGCCGCGGTCCTTGTGGCGGTCGCGCGCCGACACGGCGCCGACGACGATGCGCCGGCCGCACCGGCGGGCGAGCAGGTCGGCATTCTGCTGCAGCACCTTGAGCACGGCGGCGCCGACCGTGCCCAGCCCGGCGACGCCGACCTTGACCGGCGCGATCACGGCACGGCAGCCACCGCTTCGCGCGGCGGCGGCGCCTCGATGTCGAGGCCGCTGTTGCAAAGGAACTGCCGCACGTTGCGCACGGCCTGCCGGGTGCGGTGGCGGTTCTCCACCAGCGCCAGGCGGACATGGCCTTCGCCGTACTCGCCGAAGGCGACGCCCGGCGACACCGCCACCTTGGCATGGCGCAGCAGCAGCTTGGAGAACTCCAGCGAGCCCAGATTGGAGAACCGCTTCGGGATCGGCGCCCAGGCGAACATGGTGGCGGGCGGCGGCGGCACCTCCCAGCCGGCCTGGGCCAGCCCCTCGATCAGCACGTCGCGGCGGCTGCGGTACAGCTCGCGCACCTCCTCCACGCAGTCCTGCGGGCCGTTGAGCGCCGCCACCGCGGCGACCTGGATCGGCGTGAAGGCGCCGTAGTCGACATAGGACTTGACCCTGGCCAGCGCCGCGCACAGCCGCGCATTGCCGGCGGCAAAACCGATCCGCCAGCCCGGCATGGAGTAGGTCTTGCTGAGCGAGGTGAACTCGACGGCGATGTCCCTGGCGCCGGGAATCTGCAGGATCGACGGCGGCGGCGGGCAGTCGAAATAGATCTCGCCGTAGGCCAGGTCGGACAGGATGTAGATCCGGTTCTCGCGGCAGAAGTCGACGATCGGCCGGTAGAAGTCCAGGTCGGCGACCTGCGTCGTCGGGTTGGCCGGGAAGTTGAGCACCAGCGCGACGGGCTTGGGCACGCTGTGCCGCATCGCCCGCTCGAGCTGCTCCAGCACGTCCACGTGCGGGCCGACCGGCACGCTGCGGATCGCCGCGCCGGCGATGATGAACCCGAACATGTGGATCGGGTAGCTGGGGTTCGGCACCAGGATGATGTCGCCGGGGCTGGTGATGGCCTGGGCCAGGTTGGCCAGCCCCTCCTTCGAGCCGATGGTGACGACCGCCTCGGTCTCGGGGTCGATCTCGACGCCGAAGCGGCGCGCATAGTAGCCGGCCAGGGCGCGGCGCAGGCCGGGAATGCCCTTGGACATGGAATAGCGGTGGGTGCGCGGGTTCTGCACCGTCTCGACCAGCTTCTCGACGATGTGGCGCGGCGTCGGGCTGTCGGGATTGCCCATGCCGAAGTCGATGATGTCCTCGCCGCGGGCGCGGGCCGCCGCCTTCATGGCATTGACTTCGGCAAACACATAGGGCGGCAGGCGCTTGATGCGATGAAACTCCGCGTCGATCACAACAACCCCCAAGCGAATCGACAAGAACCGCGGCCGGCTGTCCGGCACGGCGGCACGAGAAAGTTCCTCTTACTCCATCGGCGTGGGACTTGCGAGATCCGTTTCAACGCCGGGCATGTCTTCCTCGATGACGTCATCATCCGTCGTCGGACCGCCGGTCACCACGTCGTCGGCAGGCCTGGCGGTGCCTTCCGGCGCCCCGGCGCCCGGAGCCTCGGCGCCCGGAGCCTCGGCGCCCGGTGCGCGGGCGAACGCGGGGCGGCTGACCGTCGGCGTGACGTCGGCGACATAGGGTGTCCCGGACAGCCGGCCATAGCCGCCGCCGCCACACGCCGTCAGCGACGACAAAAGGACACCGGCGACGGCCAGGGCCGCCCATGGTCCCGTCAAACGGGCGTTCTCAACGGTAAACCCGCCCCGAACACCCTGCCTTGCCGTCGTACGCGCCATCATCGTCGCCCTTTGCCGTTTCCAGCCTGCCAATCCCTCGGGATTTGGCAGGAACCCCCAGTTGGGCTATGCAGGTGCGGTTGTGATCGTGTATGAAAACGGCCAAATCATCAAGCGCGGCCTGCGCCGGGGCAAACGCCGGGTGACCGGTGTTTGGATATCGGTTATCCTGATCCTGCCGCAGGCGAACACAAAACTCCCTTAACTGACTGAGGTAGTGAGGCATGGCCCAGCAATCGGGTACCCCTTCCGACACGAACCCGCTGACCGGCGAGGTCAAGTTCCCGGATCCCGTCAAGATGAGCCGGGCTATGGCCGACATTGCCCGCCGCAGCCAGGCTCTGGTCAGTCAGTTCCTGCAGCGCACGGCCACGGAGTCGCCGGGGACGATGGACCCGCTCAACATCGGCAACGCCTTCTTCGAGATGACCTCGAAGATGATGGCGGACCCGGCGAAGCTGATGCAGGCCCAGATGAGCCTGTGGAACGACTACCTGACACTGTGGCAGCGCACCACGCAGCGGCTGATGGGTGAGGAGGCCGAGCCGGTCGCGGTGCCGACCCGGGACGACAAGCGGTTCAAGGACGCCGCCTGGGACGAGAACGCGCTGTTCGACTACATCAAGCAGTCCTATCTGCTGTCGGCCCGCTGGATGCAGTCGACGGTGCAGGGCATCGAGGGCATGGACGAGAAGACGGCCAAGAAGGTCGACTTCTACACTCGGCAGTTCGTCGATGCGCTGGCGCCGACCAACTTCGTCATGAGCAATCCCGAGGTGCTGCGCGAGACGCTGTCGTCGGGCGGGGAGAACCTGGTGCGCGGGCTGGAGAACCTGCTGCACGACCTGGAGCGCGGCCAGGGCATGCTGCGCATCTCGCAGACCGACTACGACGCCTTCAAGGTGGGCGAGAACATCGCCGTGACGCCGGGCAAGGTCATCTACCAGAACGACCTGATGCAGCTGCTGCAGTACACGCCGACGACGCCGGAGGTGCACAAGCGGCCGCTGCTGATCGTCATGCCGTGGATCAACAAGTACTACATCCTCGACCTGAGGCCCAAGAACAGCTTCATCAAGTGGGCGGTGGACCAGGGCCACACGGTGTTCGTCACGTCCTGGGTGAACCCGGACGAGGAACTGGCCCAGAAGGGCTTCGCCGACTACATGAAGGAGGGCCCGCTGACGGCGCTCGACGTGATCGAGCAGGCCACCGGCGAGCGCGACGTCAACGCCGTCGGCTACTGCCTGGGCGGCACCCTGCTGGCGGTGACGCTGACGTACATGGCGGCGAAGGGTGACGATCGCATCAAGAGCGGCACCTTCTTCACCACCATGACCGACTTCTCCGAGCCCGGCGAGCTCGGCGTCTTCATCGACGAGTCGACCATCTCGGGGCTCGAGGCGAAGATGAACGAGAAGGGCTATCTCGACGGGTCGGAGATGGCCACCACCTTCAACATGCTGCGCGCCAACGACCTGATCTGGTCGTTCGTGGTCAACAACTACCTGCTCGGCAAGGATCCGTTCCCGTTCGACCTGCTGTACTGGAACAGCGACTCCACCCGCATGCCGGCGGCCATGCACAGCTTCTACCTGCGCAAGTTCTACCAGGAGAACAAGCTGATCGAGCCGGGTGCGGTGGTGCTGGACGGCGTGCCGATCGACCTGAAGCGGATCAAGACGCCGGGCTTCATGGTCTCCGCGCGCGAGGACCACATCGCGCCGTGGAAGTCCACCTACGCCCTGACCCAGCATGCCGGCGGCAAGATGACCTTCTGCCTGGCGGCGTCCGGCCACATCGCCGGCATCGTCAACCCGCCGGCGGCCAACAAGTACTGCTACTGGACCAACACCAAGCTGCCCAAGGATCCCGACGAGTGGTTCGCCACCGCCAAGCAGCACGCCGGCTCGTGGTGGACCGAGTGGGACAAGTGGGTCGGCCAGTTCACCGAGGGCAAGGTGCCGGCGCGCGAGCCCGGCGGCGGCAAGCTGAAGATCGTCGAGGACGCACCGGGCAGCTTCGTCGCCACCCGCATCTGACCCGTCGCTGCGGCGGGCGCCCCCTTCACGCGCCCGTCGCACCAGGTACGGCAACCGACGCGCCGTCGCCTCCCGGCCGGGGTGGTTGGCGGCGCGTCCTTTTTGAGCATGGTGCGAAAACGGCGGCGCGCCGGAGACGGGACCCGTCCCGGCGCTGCCAGCCTGTCCGACAAGGCAGGGCGCGCGGCGTGGCGCACCCGCCGGTGGCGCCGGCCCGTTCAGTGGACGCGCGGCTTGGTCCGTTCGGCCGTGCCACGCTGGCGGTAGCCGTGCAGCGACGGGTCGGCCGTGCCGTGGCCGGCGTGCGCCGCGAGGAACTGCTGGTCGACCAGGCCGGCGGCGATGTCGGCCTTGGCCGGGAAGGTTTCGGGCCGCGGCGGGAATGCGGCAAAGCCGGCAACCATGCGGGGATCGGCATTCCAGCTCGGGATGGCGCTGTCGCGCTGCGCGTTGAGGTATTCCTTGGCGACGACCGCATAGTGCTCGACGGGGATCGTCATCCGCTCCTTTTCCTCGTCGGTCAGGTCGCGCAGGTACTTGGCCGGGCTGCCCGCCCACAACTGGCCAGCGCCGACCCGCTTGCCCTTGGTGACCAGCGAGCCGGCCGCGACCATGGCGCCCTTCTCCACCACCACGTCGTCCATCACGCAGGCGCGCATGCCGACGAAGCTGCCGTCCTCCAACGTGCAGGCGTGCAGCAGGCACTGATGACCGACTGTGACGTCGTCGCCAATGATCACGCCGCGATGCTTGTGGTTGACGTGAAGGATGGAGCCGTCCTGCACGTTGGAGCGCGCGCCGATGTGGATGGCGCCGGTGTCCGCCCGCAGCACCGAGCCGAACCATACGGAGGCGTCGGGGCCGATCGTGATGTCGCCGACCATCATGACGCCCGGAGCAACATAAGCGGTGTCGTCTACGACTGGAAGCGCGCCAGCATAGGGAAGAACTATGGTAAGCATGATCTCGCCTCGTACTTGAGTCCCGTGTTTCTGATTGAGCCACCGCCGCGGTGGTCTTCTGAACCTGTTTTCGTGGTGCGGCGTGTGACCGTTTACGAGTACTATGTCTAGCCGAGTGCGCTGCAAAATTCAAAGCAATTTATCTAAATATCGTAGTTAATTTACTCCTAATTCGTAAAGTAAACAGGAACTTAATTTTGGAGCCATTAAAACTAAATAGTCTTGACTAACCTGCGTGCGCTTCACAATGAATTTCTGATTGTTTGGCTGTTAAGCCAAATCCGCTTCTTCGCGCCTTCATTGTCAATCCGGGTCATCCGTTGACGCCTCGCCGCCCATGCACCGGCCGCCAGCCCCCGCTGCGCCGGCGCACGCTTGCCGGCGCCGGCGGACTCCGGCGGTCATGATTCGGAAAGACGAGCGGCCGCAGCGCAACCCGGCCGCGGGTCAGCCCTGCCGGGCGCGGTACTCGCGGGCCAGGTTGGCGTAGCGTTCGGCCGAGACGGGCATGAAGCCGCGTTCCTTGTCGTTCACGTCGCGGACGTGCCGGGCCGGGCTGCCGGCCCAGAGCTGGCCGGCGCCGACCCGCTTGCCCGGGGTGACCAGCGCGCCGGCCGCGACCATGCCACCGGATTCGACGACGACGCCGTCCATCAGGCAGGCCTTCATGCCGATGAAGGCGCCGCTCTCCACGGTGCAGGCGTGCAGCAGCGCCATGTGGCCGACGGTCACGTCGTCGCCGATGAAGGTGCCGTGGCCGCCGGTGGTGACATGGATGACAGTGCCGTCCTGGATGTTGGTGCGGGCGCCGATGCGAATCACGTTGACGTCGCCGCGCACCGTGCAGCCGAACCAGATGCCGCTGCCCTCGCCGATCACCACGTCGCCGATGACGCTGGCCGTCGGCGCGATCCAGGCGCTCTCGTGGATCGTCGGCCAGACACCGTGATGGGGCAGAATCACCGCGGACATTGCCTGTCCTCCCTGTCTGTCGTGTGCCGGAACGCAAAGACCCCACCCGGCGGGCGGCGCCGGCCGCGACGTTAGGGGAACAGCGCCACCTGCTCCAGCCCCGCCGTCTCCGGCAGGCCACACATCAGGTTCATGTTCTGGATGGCGCCACCCGACGAGCCCTTGACCAGGTTGTCGATCGCCGACAGCACGATGGCCCGCCCCGGCAGGCGGTCGGCGAACACGCCGACCAGGCACAGATTGGAGCCGCGCACATGCCGCGTCGCCGGCGACACGCCGGCCGGCACGACGCGCACGAACGGCTCTTCCGCATAGCGCCGCACGAGCGCCGCGCGCAGGTCGTCGGGCGTGGCGCCGCCGGCCAGCCTTGCATAGGCGGTGATCAACTCGCCGCGGTTCATCGGCAGCAGGTGCGGCGTGAACGACACCGTCACCGGCCGCCCGGCGGCGGCACCCAGTTCCTGCTCCAGCTCCGGCATGTGGCGGTGACTGCCGACGCCGTAGGCATGGGTGCCCTCCCCCACCTCGCAGAACAGCAGGTTTTCCTTCAGGCCGCGGCCGGCGCCGCTGACGCCGGACTTGGCGTCGAGGATCAGCTCGCCCGGATCGACCAGGCCGCCGGCGACCAGCGGCAGCAGGGCGATCAGCGCCGCCGTCGGATAGCAGCCGGGATTGGCCACCAGCCGCGCCGTGCGCACCGCCTCGCGGTACCATTCGGGCAGTCCGTAGACGGCGGCCGGCTGCAGCGCCGGCGCATGATGCTCGTGACCGTACCAGTCGGCATAGACGGCCGGATCGCGCAGCCGGAAGTCGGCCGACAGATCGACGACCTTGAGGTGCCCCGGCAGCGCGGCGACGATCTTCTGCGTGGTGCCGTGGGGCAGGCCGCAGAAGGCCACGTCCACCGCCGACCAGTCGGCATCGTCGACCTTGACCAGGGTCGGCAGGCCGAACCCGGCCAGGTGGGGGAACACCTCGTCGATCGGACGGCCGGCGTGGCGGTCGGCGGTCAGCACGGTCAGCTCGGCATGCGGATGGCACAGCAGCAGGCGCACCAGGTCCGCCCCCGTGTAGCCGCTCGCCCCGAGCACGCCGATGCGCAGTCTGTCGCCGGCCATGGTCCCCATCCCTTCCCTTGCGTTCCGTGTTTTCCGAGCGCGCCGCGGCGGCGCTGGCGCCGGTTCCCCTCAGGCCCCATGCCTCTAAGCCTTATGCGCCCGCTCATCAACCGTCGAAACCGCCGGACCGACGCGGACGGCCCCGGCCGTGCCGTTGCGGCCGGCGGTCGGCGGGTGGCGCGGGAGGCAGTAGATGCCCAATGACAAGGCAGTCTGCCCTGATCGAGTGCACGCCTCCGGCAAGGGTTCCGATCGACAAGATCATTGCCCGGCGGGTCCGCTCAAGATCTGGAAGCTGCCCGCAAAAATCATTGCATCGCAGTAGGGTGGCCCGTACGGTCGCCGCCTGTCGTTTTCCTTCCAATGGCAACGGTGCGGCCCGGCACGATGTGCGGCATATACGGCGAAATCCGCTTCGACAATACTTCCCCGGACCTGAGCGAGCTGATCCGCTGCGGCGACGCGATGGCGGCGCGCGGGCCCGACGGGGCCGGCGTGTTCGCGCAGAACGGCGTCGCCCTGGGCCACCGCCGGCTCAGGATCATCGACCTCAGCGACGCCTCGCAGCAGCCCATGATCGACCCCGACCTGGGCCTGTCGATCGTGTTCAACGGCTGCATCTACAATTACAAGGAGCTGCGCGCCGAGCTGCAGGCGATGGGCTACGGCTTCTTCGCCCACGGCGACACCGAGGTCATCCTCAAGGCCTATCATGCCTGGGGCCCGCGCTGCGTCGAGCGGTTCAACGGCATGTTCGCCTTCGCCATCCATGAGCGCGACAGCGGCCGCCTGGTGCTGGCGCGCGACCGGCTGGGCATCAAGCCGCTCTACATGGCCAGGATCAACGGCGGCCTGCGCTTCGCCTCGTTCCTGCCGGCGCTGGTCGCGGCCGGCGGCATCGACACCGACATCGATCCGGTCGCCCTGCACCACTACCTGACCTTCCACTCGGTCGTGCCGCCGCCCTTCACCATCCTGCGCGGCGTGGAGAAGCTGCCGCCGGCCACGCTGATGACGGTCGAGCCCGACGGTCGCGACAGGATCGAGACCTACTGGCGGCTGGACTTCGGCCCGCGCCCCGGCGACGAGACCTTCAGCGAGGCGGACTGGCAGGACCTGGTGCTGGAGGCGCTGCGCAAGGCGGTGCAGCGCCGCCTGGTCGCCGACGTGCCGGTCGGCGTGCTGCTGTCGGGCGGGCTGGACAGCTCGCTGATCGTCGGCCTGCTGGCCGAGCAGGGGGCGACCGGACTGGAGACCTTCTCCATAGGTTTCGAGACGGTCGGCAACGAGCGCGGCGACGAGTTCCAGTACTCCGACTTCATTGCCGAACGGTTCGGCACCGTGCACCACAAGATGCCGGTCGACACGGCCGCCGTGCTGCCCAACCTGCCCAAGTGCTTCGCCGCCATGTCGGAGCCGATGGTCAGCCACGACAACATCGGCTTCTACCTGCTGTCGCAGGAGGTGGCGCGGTTCCTTAAGGTGGTGCAGTCCGGCCAGGGCGCCGACGAGGTGTTCGCCGGCTATCACTGGTACCCGCCGCTGATGGACTCCAACGACCCGGCGCGGGACTACGCGCGCGTCTTCTTCGACCGCGATCAGGCCGAGTACGAGCAGACCGTCCACGCCCGCTTCCACGGCACCGATTACAGCCGCGCCTTCCTCGAGCGACTGTTCGCCGTGCCCGGCGCCGACCGGCCGGTGGACAAGGCCCTGCGCCTCGACACCACGGTCATGCTGGTCGACGACCCGGTCAAGCGCGTCGACAACATGACCATGGCCGCCAGCCTGGAGGCGCGCGTGCCGTTCCTGGACCACGAGCTGGTCGAGCTGGCCGCTCGGGTGCCGGCCGAGCTGAAGATGGCCGAAAACGGCAAGGGCATCCTGAAGAAGGCGGCGCGGCGGATCATCCCGGCAGAGGTCATCGACCGGCCCAAGGGGTACTTCCCGGTGCCGGCCCTGAAGTACCTGCAGGGCCCCTATCTGGAGATGGTCCGCACCGCCCTGACCAACCGCGACGCCACCGGGCGCGGCCTGTTCAACCGCGCCTATGTCGACCGGCTGCTCGCCGACCCGGAGTCGCACATCACGCCGCTGCGCGGATCGAAGCTGTGGCAGCTCGGCCTGCTGGAGCTGTGGCTGCAGACCCATGGCCTGTAAACGGGAGGTCACCCGCGATGACCATGTCCATGCTGTGCAAGGCCAATGCCGCGGTCGACTGCGGCTGGGGCAAGCTGGTGTTCGGCCAGACCTTCAGCGACGGCGCCGCCCTGGTGCGCGCCCTGTGCGACGAGGCCGACGGCAAGCGCAACATCGCCTTCTACGTCGACTCGCCGCACCTGGCGCTGGCCCACGCGCCGCATGAGGTGTTCCTCGACCCGTCGCACAGCCTGCGCCTGGGCCTGGACGGCTGGGCGCCCTCCGGGCGCAAGGCCAAGGGCTTCACGGTCACGACGCTGGACACCCCCCACGCCATCGAGCGCGCCAACCGCATCTACCAGGTCCACCACATGATGCCGCTGGACCCGGCGGTGGTGCTGGCCCACGGCAGCGACGACCAGGTCGAGTTCCTGATCGCCTCGACCGACGACACGGGCGACATCGTCGGCGTCGTGGTCGGCGTCGACCACGTCGCCTGCTTCGGCGACCGCACCAACGGCTCCAGCCTGTGGTCGCTGGCGGTCGACCCGCAGGCGCCGCTTCCCGGCATCGGCGAGGAGCTGGTCTGCGCCCTGGCGCGGCGCTTCCGCGACCGCGGTCGCGCCTTCATGGATGTCTCGGTGCTGCACAGCAACGAGCAGGCGGTGCGCTTCTACGAGCACCTGGGCTTTACCCACATCAAGACGTTCTGCCTGAAGAAGCGCAACATCGTGAACGAGCGGCTGTACGCCGGGCCAGAGCTGGACGCCGACTACAACCCCTATGCCCGGCTGATCATCGACGAGGCGCGGCGGCGCGGCATCGCCGTCGAGCCGACCGACCCGGCCGGCGGCTTCTTCCGGCTGACGCTCGGCGGCCGCTCCATCGCCTGCCGCGAAAGCCTGTCGGACCTGACCTCGGCCGTCGCCATGAGCCGCTGCGACGACAAGACGGTGACGCGGCGGCTGATGCAGCAGGCCGGACTGCGCGTCCCGGCCCAGACCACGGCCGGCACGGCGGAAGCGAATGCCCGGTTCCTGGAGCAGTACGGCCGCATCGTCGTCAAGCCGGCCCGCGGCGAGCAGGGCCACGGTGTCGCCGTCGACCTGACCACAACGGAAGAGGTGGAGGCCGCCACCACCAATGCCGCCAGGCTGGCGGACGTGGTGCTGCTGGAGCAGTTCGTCCAGGGCGACGACCTGCGCGTCATCGTCATTGGCGGCGAGGTGGTTGCCGCCGCCATCCGCAAGCCGGCCGAGGTGGTGGGCACCGGCGAGCACACCATTCGCGACCTGATCGAGCGGCAGAGCCGGCGCCGCGCCGCCGCCACCGGCGGCGAGAGCCACATCCCCATGGACGGCGAGACCGAGCGTTGCGTGCGCCGCGCCGGCTACGGCCTCGACGACGTGCTGCCGGCGGGCGAGCACCTGCGCGTGCGCAAGGCGGCCAACCTGCACACCGGCGGCACCATTCACGACGTGACGCCCAGCCTGCACCCGACGCTGGCCGACGCCGCCGTGCGCGCCGCCGAAGTGCTGGAAATGCCCGTGGTCGGCATGGACTTCATCATCCAGGCGCCGGACCGGCCGGACTATTACGTCATCGAGGCCAACGAGCGCCCCGGCCTGGCCAACCACGAACCGCAGCCCACTGCCGAAAGATTCATCGATCTGCTCTTCCCCCAGACCGCCGTACGGCGTACGGATTAGGCATCTCGGCCGTTTATCCGGATGTGCAGGCGAAGGACGAGGGGATGGCGCTTTCGATCGACACCGACTACCTGCTCACCACGCTGGAAAGCCTGCTGGAGATCCCCAGCCCCACCGGCTTCACCGACAACATCGTCCAGCACGTCTGCGACAAGCTGCTGGAGTTGCGCATCCCGGTGGAGCTGACGCGGCGCGGCGCCATCCGGGCGAACCTGCCGGGTGAGCAGCGGGCCCCCGAGCGCGCCATCGTCAGCCACGTCGACACCCTGGGCGCGCTGGTCAAGGACCTGAAGCCCAATGGCCGGCTGGCCGTGGTGCCGATCGGCACCTGGTCGGCGCGGTTCGCCGAGGGCACGCGCGTCACCATCATCACCGACTACCGCACCTATCGCGGCACCATCCTGCCGCTCAAGGCCTCCGGCCACACCTACCACACCGAGGTCGACACCCAGCCGGTCAGCTGGGAGAACCTGGAGGTGCGGATCGACGAGATGGTCCAGCACCACGGCGACCTGATCGCGCGCGGCTTCCGCATCGGCGACTTCATCGCCTTCGATCCGTCGCTGGAGATCACCCCGGGCGGGTTCATCAACTCGCGCCACCTGGACAACAAGGCCGGCGTCGCCGCCATGCTGGCCGCGGCCAAGGCGATCCAGGACGCCGCCGCCCGCCTGCCGGTGCCCTGCCACCTGCTGTTCACCATCTCGGAGGAGGTCGGCTCGGGCGCCTCGGCGGTGCTGCACGGCGACGTCGCCGAGATGGTCACGGTCGACAACGGCACCCAGGCGCCGGGCCAGAACTCGGGCGAGCTGGGCGTGACCATCGCCATGGCCGATTCGAGCGGCCCGTTCGACTACCACCTGACCCGCCACCTGATCGACCTGTGTGCCGACAACGGCATCGTCCATCAGCGCGACGTGTTCCGCTATTACCGCTGCGACAGCGCCTCGGCGGTGGAGGCCGGCAACGACATTCGCACGGCCCTGGCCTGCTTCGGCCTGGACGCCAGCCACGGCTATGAGCGCACCCATCTGGACAGCATCGTCTCGGTGTCGCAGCTGCTGGCTCACTACATGCTGAGCGCCCCGATGTTCGCCCGCGACCGCCTCAAGATCGGCACGCCCAAGGGCTTCCCCGACGTGCAGCGCGAGGTGGTGGAAGAGAGCGCCGAGGTCCTGCCGTTTCCGGAGTAGCCGAGGCGGCGCCCCCGCTCCATACAAGAAAAAAAGGCCGCGCAGGCATGGGCCCCGCGCGGCTTCGCGTTCATCCGGACGGTCTGGCAGGGCCCGTTGCCATCGTGCCCTGCTTCGGCTCCGCACGGTCACGCCGCCGTTGCCGTTTCCACCAGCAGGGATTCCAGCAGCGGGCGGTACTGCTCCAGGTCCTTGACCGGGCGGCCGCGTTCCTTGCCGGCGTCGTCGTAGCGGCGCAGCGCCACGGCGTCGGCGCAGTAGGGGTTGGCCTTGAAGGTGGCGATGCCCGAGGCCGTCATCGGGCCGCCCTGCAGTTCCAGGCTGCGCCGTGAGGCCTCCGACAGGCCCTCGAAATAGTCGGGATCGACCGCGCACAGATAGCGCTTGGCCGCGACGTGGAGCTTGATCGGCTCGGTCAGCTCCGGGCCGAAGCAGCGCGCCAGCCAGGCCGCGCCGATGTCCTCGTGCCGGGTGTTGATGCCCTGCACCGCGGCGTCCTGGGTGAAGCCGTGCAAGAAATGACCGATGTCGTGCAGCAGACCGGCCGCCACCAGGGCCGGCGGCGCACCGGCCTGCTCGGCTGCCTCGGCGGTCTGCAGGCTGTGCTCGGTCTGGGTCACCTCCTCACCCGGATAGATCGAGTTGCCGCGCTGCTCGAAGAGCTCGAAGATGGCATCGATCGCGGCAGAACCGGCCGCAATCGGCGCCTTGAACGATTGGTCCTTCATATCACGCCTCTATCCGTCGTGAGCCCGTTTCCACCGCCAGGCCGCGCCACCACCGTTTCCGTGCCGACCGGTACCGGGCGGGCTTTGACCTTGATTGTCCGTCCTTGGCGCCGCGCGCGCAACGGCGGAAACACAACCCCCGCCGGACCGCCGGAGTCCAAAGCTCTGACCCTTACAGATAGGGTGAGAACAGCCGCGCCACACCGTCGCGCAGCCGGATCGGCAACGGCCGCGCCGCCACGTCGGCCAGGCTCAGGGCCCGCGCCGCAGCGATGCGCGCGTCGATCAGGGCATCGAGCCGTTGCGCCAGCCGTGCATCGTAGCATTCGACGTTGAACTCGAAGTTCAGGCGCAGGCTGCGCGGGTCCCAGTTGGTCGAGCCGATCAGCGACCAGCCGCCGTCCACCACCATCAGCTTGGCATGGTCGAACGGCGCCGGCGTCTGCCACACCCGGCAGCCGCGGCCCAGCACCTGCGGCACCTCGGCCATCGATGCCCACTGCACCAGGCGCAGATTGCTGCACTTCGGCAGCACGATGTCCACCGTCACGCCGCGCAGCGCGGCCAGGTCCAGCGAGGTGACCAGCGTCCAGTCCGGCAGGAAATAGGGGGTGACGATGCGCACCCGCGACTGCGCCCGCGTCAGCGCCCCCAGGATCGTCCAGCGTGTCTTCTCGAAGTTCTCGTCCGGCCCGTCGGCGATGCCGCGGGCGAAGGTCTCTCCGGCAGCCCGCAGCGGCGGGTACCAGCCCGGGCCGTCAAGCCGCTCGCCCGTGGTGAAGGCCCAGTCCTCGGCGAAGGCGTCCACGAACTGCGCCACCACGGGGCCCTCGACGCGGAAGTGCACGTCGGCGATGGCCGGCGGCCGGTGGTCGTCACCCAGGCAGCCGGCACGGATGTTCATGCCGCCGGTGAAGCCGACCCGCCCGTCCACCACCAGGATCTTGCGGTGGCTGCGCAGGTTCAGGTACGGCATGCGCCACGGGATGAGGGCGCGCATGAACTCGGCCGCCGGGATGCCGCGCCGGCGCAGGCCGGCGACCATGCGCGGCCGCGAATACCGCGCGCCCACGGCATCGACCAGCACGCGCACGGCGACGCCGCGGCGCATGGCCCGCGCCAGGGCATCGGCGAAGCGGGTGCCGGCCCGGTCGGCGTCGAAGATGTAGCTGGTCAGCGCCACGCTGTGGTCGGCGCCGTCGATCGCCTCGACCATGGACGGATAGGCAGCGTCACCGCCGATCAGCGGCGTCACGGCGTTGCCCGCCGTCAGCGGCACCCCGACGACCCGCTCCGTAAACGCCGCCTGCCCGGCCAGGTGTCCGGCCGCCGCCGGCACCGCCGCCGCGACCTCGGCGGCCCCCACCGCCGGCACGCCCTGCCCCGGCTGGTGGTGCAGCCGGCCCGGCCGCAGCCGCCCGGCGCGGCGGCGGATGCGGTTGATGCCGAGCAGCCAGTACAGCAGCGGCCCCAGCAGCGGCACCAGCCAGATGATGCCGACCCAGCCGATCGCCGCCCGCACGTCACGCTTGTGCAGCACCACGTGGGCCGAGGCGAACGTCGCCAGCACCGCATCCAGCCCCAGCGGCAGCGGCCAGTAAGGCCCCAGGAAATCCATGCATCGCCTCGCCGGCGGGCGCGCCGCCCGCCCCGGCTCCTCCACGCTTCCCGCCGCCCATTGCGGCGCGGCCGGGCTGCCGCGTCAAGGCCGCCGGATGGTCCACTGGCCGAAGGGTCAGGCCCGGCTGGCCGGGACCGGCGACCGGGCCGTCATGCCGCCGTCGAATGACCCTTGGCGATGCGGTCGAGGGCGACCAGCATGGCCAGCAGCGGCTCCAGTTCCGCCAGTGGCACCATGTTGGGGCCGTCGCTGGGAGCGCGGTCGGGATCGGGATGGGTCTCGATGAACACCGCGGCGACCCCGACGGCAACGGCGGCGCGAGCCAGCACCGGGACGAACTCGCGCTGGCCGCCGCTGCGCCCGCCCAGGCCGCCCGGCTGCTGCACCGAGTGGGTGGCGTCGAACACCACCGGATACCCGGTCTGCGCCAGGACCGGCAGGGCGCGCATGTCCGACACCAGGGTGTTGTAGCCGAAGCTGGCGCCGCGCTCGGTCAGCAGGATGTCCTCGTTGCCGGCGGCGGCGACCTTGGCGGCGACGGGGACCATGTCCCACGGCGCCAGGAACTGGCCCTTCTTGACGTTGACCGCGCGGCCGGTGCGCGCCGCGGCGACCAGCAGGTCGGTCTGCCGGCACAGGAACGCCGGGATCTGCAGCACGTCCACCACGCCGGCCACGGCCGCGCACTGGGCCGGCTCGTGTACGTCGGTCAGCACCGGACAGCCGACCCGCGCCCGCACCTCGGCGAACACCGGCAGCGCCGCCTCCAGACCCGCCCCGCGCGGACTGTCCAGCGACGTGCGGTTGGCCTTGTCGAACGAGGTCTTGTAGACGAAGCCGAGCCCCTGCCGTGCCGCCATGGCGGCCAGCGCCACCGCCGTCTCCAGCGCATGCTCGCGGCTTTCCAGGGCACACGGCCCGGCGATCAGCACCAGCGGCCGGTCGTTGGCCACGGCGACCGGGCCGATGGTGACGGTGCGGGGGACGGTCATCGGCGGGACGCGGTCAGGCGGCGGTTTCGGCGGCGGCCTTGACGGCGTGGCCGGCCTCGTGGGCGGCGTGGGCGGCCAGCACGATGTGGACCAGGTCGTCCACCTTGGGGAAGCCGTCGGTGTTGAGGATCAGGTCGAAATTGTGCGGCTCGTTGGTCCGCGACTTGAAGTGCTCCCAGAGGAACCGGGCGCGCTTCTGGTTGGTGTCGCGCACCTTGGCCGCGGCCTCGGTCTTGTCCAGGCCCTCCTCGGCGGCGATGCGGCGGGCGCAATGCTCCACCGAACCGACCAGGCGCAGCCGGAAGGCGCCGCGGCCGCGCAGGATCAGGTGGGCGCCGCGGCCCATGATCACGCCGCCGGTGCTGCCGATATACAGCACGATGTTGATCAGCTGGCGCATGTACAGCGTCGGGTGCAGGCGCGTGTGGGTCGTCAGTGACGACAGCCACAGCCCCCACTTGTCGATGTCCGTCTCGTCGAGCAGGGCCATCGCCGACTTGTCCTCGTGCGCCGCCTCGGCGATGCGCTCGACAATGTCCTTGTCGTAGTAGTCGACGTGCAGCGCCTCGGCCAGGGCACGGCCGACGCGCTCGGCGCCGCAGCCGTAGTCGCGGGCGATGGTGACGACCGGCGGCTTCTCGGCCTCGCCCGGCTGGCGGCCCGAACCGAGCCCGCGGGCGCCGATGACGGCGGCCAGCGCTTCCTGCGGTGTCGTCGCCATGGTTCGCTGCCTCCCCTGTCGCTGCTGCTGCCGTATCGTCCGGGCACGGTCGGTCGGATTGCTGAGCAACCATATCAGTCCCAATGGATAAGCCGCAATCGCGGTGGCCGCGGCGATATGCACCGGGGTTGCCGTGGTTGGCCCGGCGATCGCCCGCACCGGGTCCGGGCGGGCCGGGTCCGGGCGGGCCGGGTCCGGGCGGGCCGGGTCCGGGCGGGCCGGGTCCGGGCCGGCCGGGTCCGGTCGCCGGCGCCCTCAATCGGCGACGGCGCCATCCAGCACGCGGTCGCCCGGCAGCCGCACCGTGACGAGGGTGCCCTGTCCGATATCGCTGTCGATGGCGATGTCACCGCCGTGCAGGCGGGCCAGCGACGCGGCGATCGGCAGCCCCAGGCCGGTGCTCGCCTCCGTTACCATCGGAGCATTGCTGGCCTGGCCGAATGCCTCCAGCACCCGCGGGATCTCGTCGCGCGGAATGCCGATGCCGGTGTCGCGGACGGTGATGGTCGGGACGCCGCCGTCCAGGCACGCCGCAACCGTCACCGTGCCGCCCGCCTCGGTGAATTTCACGGCGTTGGACAGCAGGTTGAGCACGATCTGCTTGAGCGCCCGCCGGTCGGCCCGTACCGCCGGCATCGGCCCGGCCTGCACGATGAACTCCAGGCCCTTGCGATAGGCGCGGTCGCGCAGCAGCCGGGCCGCCCCGTGCACCACCGTGCGCACGTCCACCGCCGTCTCCTGCAGCTCGAACCGGCCGGCCTCGATCTTGGCCAGGTCGAGCACCTCGTTGACAAGGGCCAGCAGCAGCTCGCCACTGCGATGGATGTCGCCGGCGTACTCCGCCACCTTGTCCGACCCCTCTTGCACGAACCCCGGCACCTGCATCAGTTCGGAAAAGCCGATGATGGCGTTGAGCGGCGTGCGCAGCTCGTGGCTCATCTGCGCCAGGAAGTCGGACTTGGCGCGGTTGGCCGCCTCGGCCTGGTCCTTGGCGACGCGCAGATCGAGCTCGGCCTGCTTGCGCTCGGTGATGTCGGCATAGAGACTGACGAAGCCGCCGTCCGGCAGGGGGTCGCGCAGGATCTCGATCCAGCGGCCGGTGGGGCGCCTGCGTTCCCAACTGCGCAGCCACGGCGCCCAGTAGAGCCGGCGGCGCCGCGCCACCTCGGCCTCGGGGTCGACCGGGCCGAACTCGCCGCTTGCGGCCTGGAAGCGGATGATGTCGTCCAGACGGGTGCCGGAGCGGGTCAGCTCGTCCGGCAGGTCCAGCAGGGCGCGGAACCTGTCGTTGCAGAAGCGCAGCGTCAGGTCCGCGCCGAACACGCTGACGCCCTGGCGCATGTGCTGCAGCACCACCTGCAGCGCGGCGGCCGGACTCTCCGCCGCGGCAGCGGGCACGGCCTCCGGCCCGGCCGCGGCGCCGCGCAGCAGCAGGATGGCACCGGTCGGCCCGCCGTCGGCATCGCGGTCGCACGCGGCCTCGACCCGCACGGTGCGCCGCCGCCCGTCCAGCCCGGCGATGGCGACACTCGCCGCCGCCGGCGCCCCGCCGCGCACCACCGCCAGCAGCGCCGCCGCCGTTGCGGAGTCGAGCAGGTCGCCCAGGGTCCGCCCGGTCAGGGTGCCGGGCATCGCCCCGCACAGGCGGCAGGCCATGGCGTTGGCAAAGGCGATGCGGCCGTCGCGGTCCAGCGCCAGCAGGCCGCGGCCTGCAGTGCCCGGCATATCCTGGTCTGCGGTCATCGAGGTTCCGTCGCTGCGGGCCGGTTGCCGCACAGTATATCGGAACGTTGAGGGCCGCCGAAACACAGCAAGTTGCAGGATGGCCGATCGGCCTGAACGAGCGTCCGGAACCGCCGTCCCGCCGGTTCACCCGCCGGTTCACCCGCCGGTTCATTTGAACGCCGGCGTGGAAGACGCTAAATCAAGGGGGATCATGGGGTTTACAGCCTCGGGCGAACAGCGCCGGCCGCCCCCTTGCGCCGGTGCGGGAGGAGTTGACGTGACCATCACCGGACAAGACAGCCTGAAGACCCGCCGCACCCTGACCGTGGGCGGCAAGGAGTACGACTATTTCAGCCTGGAAGCGGCCCAGGAGGCCGGCCTGGGCGACCTGTCGCGCCTGCCGTTCTCGCTCAAGGTGCTGCTGGAGAACCTGCTGCGCTACGAGGACGGGCGCACCGTGTCGGTCGACGACGTCAAGGCGATGGTGCAGTGGCTCGACGACCGCCGCTCCGACCGCGAGATCGCCTACCGTCCGGCACGCGTGCTGATGCAGGACTTCACCGGTGTCCCGGCAGTGGTCGACCTGGCGGCGATGCGCGAGGCCATGTTGCACCTGGGCGGCGATCCGAAGCGGATCAACCCGCTGTCGGCGGTCGACCTGGTCATCGACCACTCGGTCATGGTCGACGCCTTCGGCAACGCGCTGGCCTTCCAGCAGAACGTGGCGCACGAGTTCGAGCGCAACGGCGAACGCTACGCGTTCCTGCGCTGGGGCCAGACCGCGTTCGACAATTTCCGCGTCGTGCCGCCGGGCACCGGCATCTGCCACCAGGTCAACCTGGAATACCTGGCCCAGGTGGTCTGGTCGGAGGCCGACCAGAGCGAGGGCGGGCGCATGGTCGCCTACCCGGACACGCTGGTCGGCACCGACAGCCACACGACCATGATCAACGGCCTGGCCGTGCTGGGCTGGGGCGTCGGCGGCATCGAGGCCGAGGCGGCCATGCTGGGCCAGCCGGTGTCGATGGTCATCCCGGAAGTGGTCGGCTTCAAGCTGACCGGCAGCCTGCGCGAGGGCGCGACCGCCACCGACCTGGTGCTGACCGTCACCGAGATGCTGCGCAGCAGGGGCGTGGTCGGCAAGTTCGTCGAATTCTACGGCCCCGGCCTGGACAGCATGTCGCTGGCCGACCGCGCCACCATCGGCAACATGGCCCCCGAGTACGGCGCCACCTGCGGCTTCTTCCCCATTGACGGCGAGACGCTGCGCTATCTGGAGCTGTCGGGGCGCGACCCGCACCGGGTGCGGCTGGTCGAGGCCTATGCCAAGGCGCAGGGCCTGTGGCGCGAGTCCGGCACGCCCGACCCGGTGTTCACCGACACGCTGGAGCTCGACCTGGGCGACGTGGTGCCGTCGCTGGCCGGGCCGAAGCGCCCGCAGGACCGTGTCGCGCTGAGCGAGGCGGCGCCGCGCTTCATGGCCCACCTGGCCAACGAGCTGCACGTCGACCCGACCGGCGACGAGGGCCGGCTGATGGGCGAGGGCGGCAGCCCCGGCGAGCCGAACCACACCGAGGACCCGCGCGACAAGCAGATCCCGGTCGCCGGCAGCGACTATTCCCTGGGTCATGGCGACGTGGTGATCGCCGCGATCACGAGCTGCACCAACACCTCC
>CAZGMC010000059.1:0-27215 GCA_964526565.1 uncultured Mycobacteriaceae bacterium | reverse complement strand
TCGCCGTGCCCACCGGCATCAAGATCTTCAGCTGGATCGCCACCATGTGGGGCGGGTCGATCGAGTTCAAGACACCGATGCTGTGGGCGCTGGGCTTCATCTTTCTGTTCACCGTCGGCGGCGTGACCGGCGTGGTGCTGGCCAATGGCGGCATGGACGTGGTCCTGCACGACACCTACTACGTCGTGGCGCACTTCCACTACGTGCTCAGCCTGGGCGCCGTGTTCGCCATCTTCGCCGGGTTCTACTACTGGATCGGCAAGATGTCCGGCCGGCAGTACCCGGAATTCTGGGGCAAGGTGCACTTCTGGATGACGTTCATCGGCGTCAACCTGACGTTCTTCCCGATGCACTTCCTGGGCCTGTCGGGCATGCCGCGGCGCATTCCGGACTATCCGGACGCGTTCTGGGGCTGGAACGTCATCTCGTCGATCGGCGCCTACATCTCGGTGGCGTCGGCGTTCCTGTTCGTCGGCATCGCCATCTACACGCTGGTCGCCGGGCGCAAGGTGGCAGCGAACTACTGGGGCGAGGGCGCGACCTCGCTGGAGTGGACGCTGTCGTCGCCGCCGCCGTTCCACCAGTTCGAGACGCTGCCGCGGATCAAATAGCCTGAACCAACCGGCAGGGTTGGAGACCACCATGAAGGGCCGCCGGACCGCCCCCGCATTGACCGCCGGGGCGGTCCGGTCCGGCACCGGAGAGGACGAGGAATGACGGACCTGACGATCCAGGCCCGAACCGACCAGGGGAAGATGGCGGCAGAGTCGCCGGCCGACTGGCGGGACTATGTCGAGCTGCTCAAGCCGCGGGTGATGACGCTGGTCGTCTTCACCGGCATCGCCGGGCTGATCGCCGCGCCGGGCGATCTGCACCCGGTGCTGGCCCTGACCGCGGTGCTGTGCATCGCCGTCGGCGCCGGCGCCTCGGGCGCCATCAACATGTGGTATGACCGCGACATCGACGCGATCATGACGCGCACCCGCCAGCGCCCCATCCCGCGCGGCCGCATCGGCCCCGAGAACGCGCTGGCCTTCGGCGTGGTGCTGGCGGTGGGCGCGGTGGCCCTGATGGGGCTGGCGGTGAACTGGGTGGCGGCGGCCATCCTGGCCCTGGCGACCGCGTTCTACGTGTTCGTCTACACCATGTGGCTCAAGCGGCGGACGCCGCAGAACATCGTCATCGGCGGCGCCGCCGGCGCCTTCCCGCCGATGATCGGCTGGGCGGCCGTGACCGGTGACGTGACCCTGGCGCCGATGGCGCTGTTCCTGGTCATCTTCATGTGGACGCCGCCGCACTTCTGGGCGCTGGCCCTGTACCGCCGCGGCGAATATGCCGAGGCCGGGGTGCCGATGCTGCCGGTGGTCGCCGGTGAGCGCGAGACGCGGCGGCAGATGCTGATCTACACCGTGCTGCTGCTGCCGGTGGCGCTGGCGCCGTTCGCGGCCGGCGCGGCGGGCTGGCTGTACGGCGCCGGGGCCGCGGTGCTGAGCGCCCTGTTCGTGGTCTGCGCCGTGCGCGTGTGGCGCGAGGACGGCGCCGCCACCGGCCACAAGGCGGCGAAGCAGATGTTCGGCTATTCCATCTTCTACCTGTTCGCCCTGTTCACGCTGCTGATCATGGACCGGGTGCCGGTCGCGTTCGGAGGCTGACATGGCGGACCGGCGTGAGGACCGGCGTGAGGACCGGCGTGAGGAGAGGCCGCGCTCCAGCGATGAGATCTGGCGCCGCCGGCGCGGCCGCAACCTGGCCCTGCTGGCGGTGCTGATCGCCATCGTGGTGCTGATCTACGTCATCTCGGTGGTGCGCATCCGCACCGGGATCGAGCGCGCCGAGGAGGACGGGCTGACCCCGCCGCCGCAGGACGAGGTCGTCGAAGAGGTGATCGAGGAGGAGGGAGACGGCCGATGACCGACCGCACCGATCCCGCCGGCTCCGCCGGCCAGCCACGCCCGGCCGCCGGCCAGCCACGACCGGTGTCGAGCCCGGTGTCGAGCCCGGTGTCGAGCCCGGTGTCGAAACGGCGCAACGGCCTGACCCTGGCCATCGCGTTCGGCGTCGTCTTCGGCATGGTCGGCCTGAGCTTCGCCTCGGTGCCGCTGTACGACCTGTTCTGCCGCGTCACCGGCTTCGGCGGCACCACCCAGGTGGCCGGCGCCGTGGCCGGACCGGTGCTGGACCGCACCGTGCGGGTCCGTTTCATCGCCGCCGCCGCCAGCGACCTGGGATGGCGCTTTGCGGCCGAGCGGCGCGAGATGGAGGTGCACATCGGCGAGCCGGCGCTGGTCAACTTCTACGCCGAGAACGTCGGTGACATACCCACCGCCGGCACCGCCGTGTACAACGTGGCGCCGGCCAAGACCGGGCTGTACTTTGCCAAGGTGCAGTGCTTCTGCTTTGAGGAGCAGGTGCTGCTGCCCGGCCAGCGCATGGAAATGCCGGTCTACTTCTACGTCGACCCGGCCATGGCCGAGGACGTCGACCTGGACGACGTGCACGTGATCACGCTGTCCTACACGTTCTACCGCAGCGATTCGGACGACCTCGACGACGCCATCGAGGACTACTATCGCTCGGTCGAGGAGTCGACCGGCGCCGAGACGGCCATGGTCGGCGGGCCGGCCCAACAATAACCGGAAGCGACAGGATCACGACCGCCGCGCCCGCCTGCGGGGCGGGCACAGAGGGGGAAGTCAGAGATCATGACGGACGTTACCGCCAAGCCCGAGGCCCATACGCCGGAAGAAGAGGGGCCACACCACCCGTACCACCTGGTCAGCCCGAGCCCGTGGCCGATCCTGGGCGCGTTCGCCGGTGGACTGCTTGCGGTCGGCGCCATCTTCGTGATGCACTACGACACGTGGTGGCTGCTGTGGCTCGGGCTCGCCGCCGTGCTGACCGTCATGGCCGGCTGGTGGCGCGACGTGATCAACGAGAGCGTCATCCAGAAGGCGCATTCGGCCGTGGCCAAGCTCGGCCTGCGCTACGGCATGATGCTGTTCATCGCGTCGGAGGTGATGTTCTTCGTCGCCTTCTTCTGGGCCTACTTCGACGCCAGCCTGTACCCGGCCGACCCGCGGCAGGTGGCGCGCGTGGAGTATACCGGCGGCGTCTGGCCGCCCGAGGGCATCTACGTCTTCGACCCGTTCCACCTGCCGTTCCTGATGACGCTGGTGCTGCTGTTGTCGGGCTGCACGGTGACCTGGGCCCACCACGAGCTGCGCGAGGGCAACAACGTCAAGGCGGCGCAGGCGCTGGGCATCACGGTGCTGCTGGGCCTGTTTTTCTCGACGCTGCAGGTCTACGAGTACACGCACGCCGCGTTCGGGTTCACCGAGGGGATCTATCCGTCGACCTTCTTCATGGCGACCGGCTTCCACGGCTTCCACGTCATCATCGGCACGATCTTCCTGGCCGTGTGCTGGTTCAGGAGCATGCGCGGCCACTTCACGCCGGACAGCCATTTCGGCTTCGAGGCCGCGGCCTGGTACTGGCACTTCGTCGACGTGGTGTGGCTGTTCCTGTTCGTCTCGATCTACTGGTGGGGCTCGATCGGCGGCACGGTCCACTGATCCTCAAGCGCGCCGGGCGGGGCCGGCGCCGGTTCCGCCGCATGAAGGGAGACCATGGTCACCACCCGCCACACCGCCGTTTCCCCCTATGCCGCGGCCTGGCACAGCGCCTGCCCGCGCTGCGGCCGGGGGCGGCTGTTCAGCAGCTTCCTGCAGGTCGCCGAGCGCTGCGACATGTGCGGCCTGGACCTGGCGAAGAACGACAGCGGCGACGGCCCGGCGGTGTTCCTGATCTTCATTCTCGGCTTCCTGGCCGTGCCGCTGGCCTTCTGGATATGGACCGCGTTCGACCTGCCGACCTGGGCCCCGGCCCTGATCGCCAGCGCCTTCGTCATCGTCCTGGCCGCGCTGCTGCTGCGCCCGTCCAAGGCCCTGGTCGTTGCCCTGCAGTACCGGCACCGGCGGGAGGAGCTGGAGGGTGGAAGCTAGAGCCGGCCCCGCCACACTTTGCATCCATTCATGCCCGCTGCCTCCTCCTGGCGCTTCCGCCCCCGCCTGTGGCCGACGCTGCTCGTGCTGCCGATGCTGGCCGTGCTGATCGGGCTCGGCACCTGGCAGCTGGAGCGGCGGGCCTGGAAGGCCGACCTGCTCGACCGCATCGAGCAGCGCATCAGCGCCCCCGCCGTGCCGCTGCCGGCGGCGATCGAGGATCCTGACGCCTGGGAGTACCGCCACGTCCGCGTCACCGGCGTGTTCCTGCACGACCGCGAGCTTCACGTCCTGCCGCGCACCCTGGACGGGCGGGTTGGCGCCCACGTGGTGACGCCGCTGCGCCGCACCGGCGACGTCGCGCAAGGCCAGATCGTGCTGGTCAACCGCGGCTGGGTGCCGACCGACCGGATCGACCCGGCGACCCGCCCCGCACGCCTGGTCGAGGGCCCGGTCACTGTTGAGGGCCCGGTCACTGTTGAGGGCCCGGTCACTGTTGAGGGCGTGGTGCGCGTGCCGGGCGGCCAGGGCTGGCTGCAGCCCGACAACGAGCCGGCGCGGAACCGCTGGTACTGGATCGACCTGCCGGCCATGGCCGCCGCCGCGGGGGCGGCGGAGGCCGCACCGGTGCTGCTGGATGCCGTGGCGACGCCGGGCGACCCGACGCTGCCGGTCGGCGGCCAGACGATCGTCGACATACCGAACAATCACCTCCAGTATGCGCTCACATGGTTCACCCTGGCCGCGGCGCTGCTGACCGTCTATGTGCTTTACCATGTGCGCCGCCCGGCCGACGCCGGCCCGCGGCCCTGACCAGCGCCTCCCGCAGCCCTGCAGGCAGACATGACCCCCTACGAGGACCTGAAGCTCCGTTTCGCCCGCATCAGTCATCTGGACGATGTCCTGGGCCTGCTGCAGTGGGACCAGGAGACGGTCATGCCTGATGGCGCCGCGCCGCGCCGCGCCGACGTGGTCGGTACGGTGAGCATGCTGCGCCACCAGCTTCTGACCGATGCCCGCGTGGGCGATGCGCTCGATGCCGCCGAGGAGATCACCGCGGCGGACGTTGCCGGCAACGGCGTGCCGGGCCCGTGGGACCGCGCCAACCTGCGCGAGATGCGCCGCCTGTGGACGCACGCGGTGGCGGTGCCCGGCGACCTGGTCGAGGCCAATGCCCGCGCCACCTCGCTGTGCGAGACGGCGTGGCGCACCGCCCGCCGCGACAGCGACTTCAACGCGCTGCGGCCGGCCCTGGACGAGCTGCTCGGCCTGCAGCGGCGCATCGGCGAGGCCAAGGCGGACAGCCTGGGCGTGTCGCCCTATGACGCCCTGCTCGACACCTATGAGCCCGACGGCCGCGCCGCCCGCATCGACGACCTGTTCGACGACCTGGCCGCGTTCCTGCCGGGTTTCACGGAGGAGGTGCTGGCCCACCAGGCGCGCCGGCCGGCCGCCGTGCGCCCGTCGGGACCGTTCCCGGAGGGCATGCAGCGGCCGCTGGCCCTGGCGCTGATGACCGCGGTCGGGTTCGACTTCCGCCATGGCCGCATCGACACCAGTGCGCACCCCTTCTGCAGCGGCGCCGAGAGCGACGTGCGCATCACCACGCGCTACGAAGAGGACGACTTCTCCCGCGCCATTCTCGGCACCCTGCACGAGACCGGTCATGCCCTCTACGAGCAGGGTCGCCCGGCCGCGTGGCGCGGCCAGCCGGTCGGCGCCGCCCGCGGCATGGCGCTGCACGAGAGCCAGTCGCTGGTCATCGAGATGCAGGCCTGCCGCAGCCGCCAGTTCATCGACTATCTGGCGCCGCTGGTGCGCGAGGCGTTCGGCGGCGCGGGCGACGCCTGGAGCGACGACAACCTGTACCGCATGTACACCAATGTCGAGCGCAGCCTGATTCGCGTCGACGCCGACGAGGTCACCTACCCCGCCCACGTCATCCTGCGCTACCGCCTGGAGCGCGCCATGCTGGCCGGCGACCTGGCCCTGGCCGACCTGCCGGGGGCGTGGACCGACGGCATGCGCGAGCTGGTCGGCGTGACGCCGCCGGACGACGCCCGCGGCTGCCTGCAGGACATCCACTGGCCGGCCGGCGCCTGGGCCTATTTCCCGACCTACACGCTCGGCGCCATGGCCGCCGCCCAGCTGTTCCAGGCCGCCTGCCGCGCCGCACCCGGCCTGCTTGAGGCCCTGTCCCGCGGCGACTTCTCCCCCCTGGTCACCTGGCTGCGCGCCAACATCCACACCAAGGCCTCGTCCGCCTCCACCGAAGAGATCCTGACCGAGGCCACCGGCGCGCCGCTGGGCACGGAGGCCTTCAAGACGCACCTGAAGGGGCGGTATCTGCCCGAAGCGTAGACTGGGTACCCAACTACGTTTTCCCGCGTCAATCCGGATCGGTCTCCCCGAGGGCACACACCAGGCGCCACTGGTCGGCCGTCACCGGCTGCACGGACAGGCGGCTGTTGCGGACCAGGACCATGTCGGTCAGGCGCGGGTCGGCCTTGATCTCCTTCAGCGTGACCGGGCGGACGAACGGGCGCACCGCACGCACGTCCACCGCCACCCACTTGCCCGTCGGGTCGGTGGGGTCGGGCCGCGCCGGGGCGGTCACCTCGACGATGCCGACCACCGCCTGGTCGCTGACCGAGTGGTAGAAGAACGCCCGGTCGCCCACCGCCATGGTCTGAAGGTTGTTCCTTGCCTGGTGGTTGCGGACCCCGTCCCAGGTCTCGGTGCCGACGGCGGCCTGCCGCTGCCACGACCAGGTGCCGGGCTCCGACTTCAGCAGCCAGCGGGCCATCCCCAGGGGCTCCGCCCTCAGGGCCGCCTCAGGGCCGCGGGTAGACCTGCTTGACCGGCGCCACCTCGACCCGCTCAAACAGCCCGGCCTTGGCATAGGGGTCGCCCGCGCAGAAGGCATCGGCCGCGGCGCGGTCGTCCAGGTCGATCACCAGCAGGCTGCCGGTCATGCCCCCGCCGTCGTCGGTCAGGGTCGGACCGGCGAAGACGAGCCGGTCGGCGTACTGGTCCAGATAGGCCAGATGGGCGGCGCGGTTGCCGGCGCGCACGCTCTGATGCCCCGGCTTGTCGAGGCAGCGGATGACGAACAGCATGGACCCTCTCCTCCCGTAGCGGCAGCACCTTAGCGCACCGGCCGCGCCGGGCCAAGCCGGTGCGCGCCGGGCCAACAGGGGAACCGTCGGTAACAAATGCAACCCCGTCCGGACAGAAAGCTTCACGGAAGCACAACGCGGGCGTCACCTCTTTGCAATCGAAGAAAATTAAGCAGACCGGCAACATCAGAACCGGAATCAGGGAGAGCAGGCCATGCCACGTTTCCGCCTCACCGCATCCGCCTTGAGCCGCCGCCGTTTTCTCTACGGCACCGCCGCCGGCGCCGGCCTTCTGGCCGCCGGGCCGGTGTTCCGGCCGGCCATCGCCCAGGCCGGCCGGCCGCTGATCACCCACGGCGTGCAGAGCGGCGATGTCGGCCTCGACCGCGCCGTCGTGTGGAGCCGCGCCGACCGCCCGAGCCGCATGATCGTCGAGTGGGCGACCACGGAGTCGTTCGCCAACCCGCACCGCATCGCGGGCCCGGCGGCGCTCGCTGCCACCGACCATGCCGGCAAGGTCTATCTGACCGGCCTGCCGTCGGGGCAGGACGTCTTCTACCGCGTGCAGTTCCAGGACCTGGCCGAGCCCGACAGCCTGAGCGAGCCGGCCAGCGGCCGGTTCCGCACCGCCCCCGGCGGCAGGCGCGACATCAGCTTCGTGTGGTCCGGTGACACCGCCGGCCAGGGCTGGGGCATCAACCCGGAGTGGGGCGGCATGCGCGGCTACCAGGCCATGCTCGACACCCAGCCGGACTTCTTCATCCACTCCGGCGACACCATCTATGCTGACAACCCGTTGCAGCCCGAGGTGGAGCTGGCCGACGGCACCGTCTGGCACAACGTCGTCACGGAGGAGAAGTCCAAGGTCGCCGAGACGCAGGCCGAGTTCTGGGGCCAGTTCAAGTACAACCTGATGGACGACAACGTCCGCCGCTTCAATGCCCAGGTGCCGATGTTGGCGCAGTGGGACGACCACGAGACGGTCAACAACTGGTATCCCGGTGAGATGCTGGCGGACGACCGCTACACGGTCCGCAGCGCCTCGCTGCTGGCGGCACGGGCCAGGCGGGCGTTCCTGGACTACATGCCGCTGTGGACGCCGGCCGCCGACCGCGACCGCATCTACCGCGCCGTCCACTATGGCCCGTCGCTGGACATCTTCTTCCTCGACATGCGCTCGTTCCGCGGCCTCAACACGGCCAACGACCAGGAAGAGCGCGGGCCGGACACGGCCTTCCTGGGCCGCGACCAGATCCGCTGGCTGAAGCAGGAACTGCTGGCCAGCAATGCCACCTGGAAGGTGATCGCCTCCGACATGCCGATCGGCATCATGGTCCGCGACGGCGACGCGGCGTTCGAGAACGGCGCCAATGGCGACGGCCCGGTGCTGGGCCGCGAGCACGACATCGCCGATGTCCTCGGCTTCATCCGGGCCAACGACATCCGCAACGTGGTCTGGCTGACCGCCGACGTGCACTACACCGCGGCCCACTACTACGACCCCAACCAGGCGGTGTTCCAGGACTTCAACCCGTTCTGGGAGTTCGTGTCCGGCCCGATCCACGCCGGCTCGTTCGGCCCCGGCGACATGGACAACACCTTCGGCCCGCAGGTCCGCTTCTCCAAGGACCCGGGCGGCGAGGCCAACCTGCCGCCGTCCGCAGGGCTGCAGTTCTTCGGCCACGTCCGCATCGACGGCGACAGCGAGGTGATGACCGTGACGCTCAAGGACATCGCCGGCACCGACCTGTTCACCGTCGACCTGGAACCGGAGGTCTGAGCCGGCGGCACAAAGGCATGACGACGGGCCCGTTCAGACGCAACGGGTCCGCCCCCGTTTTTGGCGTCAAGAGGTTGTATTTTCCGAGGCAGCCTACTAGAATAGGAAGGAGTGAAGGGGCAACGCGTTCGCAGGCTCGGACGAGGTGGAGCTTATGACGGATCGCACAATGATGTCTTTTGCGGTTTCAGACGATCGCGCAGAGGATAGTGCTCTCAAATCCCTGAGACAGGAACGGCTTCGTCAGGGTCTGGCGGAGCTTGATGCCGGTCAGGGGATTCCTCTGGAAGCCGTCATCGAGTGGATTGAATCGTGGGATACTCCCCATGAGCGACCCAAACCTGTACCGGTATCGTGGCGCGATGCGGGCCATGAATGAGGCTGCCCGTCATTCTATCGAACGTTGCCCTTGACGATTTGGAGAGAGCACGGCGCTGGTACTCGCAGCCCGGTTCGGGAAGACGGGCGAAGCAAAAACTGAGAAAGATAGTTCTTGCGATCAACGAAATCGGGGCTCACCCATACCTATGGCCTCAAAGCAGAACGGGCGAAAGCCGAGAGAGAGTTGTCGAAGGGCATACGGTTGTCTATCGCGTCGTCTCGCACCCTCACCTTGGTGGGCGCAGAGATTATGTGGAGGTGGTTCAGATTTGGGGACCCGGGCAGAATAGAGATCAATGAACTGGAGTGCCAGCCTGACAGACGCAACCGACCGCGACGCCGATCCCCTCGTCCCCTACCGCCTGTCCATCTGCGGGCTGGACGAACTGCCGGAGTTCGTCGGGGCCGGGGTCAGCCATGTCGTGTCGATCACCGATCCGGCCCTGCCGGAGCCGTGCTGCTTCGCCGACTACGGCCGGCACGAGCGCTACACCTTTCTTTTCCATGACAAGATCGTGCCGTCGCCGGGCATCGACCTGCCGGAGCCGCAGGACATCAAGCGCCTGCTCGAGGTCGGCCGCCACCTGGCCGCCTGTCGGGTCGACCACCTGCTGATCCACTGCCACATCGGCAGGTCGCGCTCCACCGCAGCCGCGGCCATCCTGCTGGCCCAGCACAACCCCGGCCGCGCGGACGAAGCACCGGTCTGACACCCGTTACGGCCAGCGGCCCTTTGCCCCGGTACCGCGAGCGCGAGTCGCCCGCGCTGCCCCGGCCGCATGGCCCGCAAGCGAGACATGGCATTGCATTCGAAGCATTTGGACGGTAATATTCAGTGTCTGGGCATCCCGCCCTGCTGTGATCCGCCGCCATGACGCGCGTTCGCCCCTTCCAGCAGGTCCTCGAAATGCTGCAATCGGCCGGGCTCAGGCCGACGCGGCAGCGGCTGGCGCTGGCCCGGCTGCTGTTCGACGGCCGCGACCGCCACATCACGGCGGAACAGCTCCATGCCGAGGCACAGGGCGCACGGATCAGCGTGTCGCTGGCCACGGTCTACAACACGCTGCATCAATTCACCGCAGCCGGGCTGTTGCGCGAGGTCGTGGTCGACCCCGGCCGCTCCTATTTCGATACAAACACCGGCGACCATCACCATTTCTTCCACGAGCGCAGCGGCGAACTGCGCGACATCGACAGCGTCGTCGTGACCAACGTGCCGACGCCGCCGGACGGCGCCCGGATCAAGCGGGTCGACGTGGTGGTGCGCATCAGCGACATCGAGTGACACGGACCGGCCGGCCGACCGGCCGGCTGGCCGACCGGCTGGCCGACCCACTGCGCGCCAGTTTAGAACATTTCTAAAAACTCTTGACGCGCCGGTGTCGCAGTGGCACAAATGCCGCATTGACGGGGTGTGCCGGCTGCGGTTCACACCAGCCGGGAAAACGGCCAAGCGGAGAAGAGGACATGTCGCTCAAGGGCACCAAGACCGAGGAGAACCTCAAGGAGGCGTTCGCTGGCGAGAGCCAGGCCAACCGCCGCTACCTGTATTTCGCCCAGAAGGCGGACATCGAGGGCTACAACGACGTGGCCGCCGTGTTCCGCTCCACCGCCGAGGGCGAGACCGGCCACGCCCATGGTCACCTGGAGTTCCTGGAGGAGGTCGGCGACCCGGCCACCGGCGAACCGATCGGCCCGACCGACGCCAACCTGAAGGCTGCCATCGCCGGCGAGACGCACGAGTACACCGACATGTACCCGGGCATGGCGAAGACCGCCCGCGACGAGGGCTTCGACGAGATCGCCGACTGGTTCGAGACCCTGGCCAAGGCCGAGCGGTCCCATGCCGGCCGCTTCCAGAAGGCGCTCGAGACCATGTCGTAAGGCGCCGGCCCGGATCGCGGGCCCGCGCTCGAGCGGGGATCCCAGGGCGGGATCCCCGTGCCTGCCCCAGCCGACCGCGTTCGGCCGCTGCATTCGCGGCCACAGAGTATCAAGACCCGGCCGGTGACGCTTGGTCGTCCCCTCGAAAAGGGGGCGTCCGCCGGAGACGACCAGACATGCGCGAAGGAAGCCTCGAGGCCCCGACCCGCCACCCGATCGACTGGCAGAACAGCGATTTCCATGACGAGCAGAAGCTGGACGCCGAGCTGCGGCGGGTGTTCGACATCTGCCATGGCTGCCGGCGCTGCTTCAATCTGTGCGATTCCTTCCCGCGCCTGTTCGACCTGATCGACGAAAGCGCCAGCGGCGAGCTGGACGAGGTCAAGTCCGAGGATTTCAAGCCGGTCGTCGACGCGTGCACGCTGTGCGACATGTGCTTCATGACGAAGTGTCCCTACGTGCCGCCGCACGAATTCAACCTGGACTTCCCGCACCTGATGCTGCGCTACCGCGCCGTCGAGGCGAAGCAGGGCGCCACGCCGTTCGCTGCGCGCCAGTTGACCCGCACCGACCGCAACGGCCGGCTCGGCACCCTGGCCGCGACGGTGACCAACTGGGCGTCGCGCACCGGCAATCGCCTGACCCGGCCGGTCCTGGAGGACATCGCCGGGGTGCACCGCGAGGCCGCGCTGCCACGCTACGCCCCCGTCACGTTCTCGGTGCTGAGCGCGCAGCAGCCGCCCGAGCTGAACGAGGCAGCGCCGGCCCATGGCCGCAAGGCGCTGCTCTACGCCACCTGCTTCGTCAACTACAACAACCCGTCGATCGGCATGGCCACCCGTGCCGTCCTGGCCGGCAACGGCGTCGAGACCGAGGTCGTCTACCCGCACTGCTGCGGCATGCCGCAGCTGGAGCAGGGCAGCATCGCCGAGGTCGCCCGGTCGGCGCGCAAGGTGGCCGCGGCGCTTCGCCCCCATGTCGATGCCGGCCACGACATCATCGCGCTGGTGCCGAGCTGTGCGCTGATGATGAAGTTCGAATGGCCGCTGATCGTGCCCGACGACGACAACGTCAAGGCGCTGGCCAAGGCCACCTTCGACATTTCCGAATACGTCGTCGACATCGCCCGCAAGGAGGGCCTGGCCGACGGCCTGCAGCCGCTCGACGGACCGGTCGTCCTGCACATCGCCTGCCACGCCCGCGCCCAGAACATGGGCCAGAAGGCGGCCGAGATGCTGCGCCTGATCCCCGACGGAAAGCTGCAGGTGATCGAGCGCTGCTCCGGCCACGGCGGCTCGTGGGGCGTGATGAAGGACAATTTCGAGACGGCGTTGAAGGTCGGCAAGCCGGTGGCGCGCCAGGCGATCAAGGCCAAGGCGCCGCACGTCAGCTCGGAATGCCCGCTGGCCGGCCTGCACATCGTCCAGGGCATGGAGCGCCTGGCCGACGGCGAGGCGCCGGCCCACGCGCCGCACCCGATCGAACTGTTCGCCAAGGCGTACGGCATCGACGTGTGAGCCCGTGCCCAGCCTTTCTGTCCCGCAACGTCCGGACGCTGCCATGAGCCATCACGGTCACCGCCGCGAGATCAGCCGCGACGACATCCTGTCGCTCGACGAGTACGAAAAGGTCCGCGCCGACAAGCGCCGGGCGCTGCTGCCGGTCAAGCAGAACCGGCGCATTCCGGTGGGCCCGGACGCAACGTTCTACTTCGAGAACTACGACACGATGTGGCTGCAGATCCACGAGATGCTGCGCATCGAGAAGGGCGGCGAGGCGCAGATCAAGGACGAGCTGCACGCCTACAACCCGTTGATCCCGCAGGGCAACGAGCTGGTCGCCACCGTCATGTTCGAGATCGGCGACGCGGTGCGGCGCAAGCAGGTGCTGGATGCCCTGGGCGGCGTCGAGGAGACGGCGACGCTGGAGTTCGCCGGCGAGGTCGTTCCCGGCGCCCCCGAGACCGACGTCGACCGGACCACGGCCGGGGGCAAGGCCTCGTCGGTGCAGTTCATCCACTTCCGCATGACGCCGCAACAGGCGGCCAGGTTCAAGGAGCCCGGCACCCGTGTCGTCGTCGGCATCAACCACCCCAGCTATGCGCACATGGCGGTGATGTCCGAGGCCACCCGCACCGAACTGGCCGGCGACCTGGACTGACCGCTTCGCGACCGGCGCAGCCCCAGGCGGCCAATCCCGCTCAGTGCAGCGGGTGGTCCGCCAGCGGCGTGTGGAAGTGGAGGGCGAAAGTGGGCGGTGCCACGCGAACGACGTCGCCAACGGCCGCGCCCACCTCGGGAATGTTCAGCACGATCTCGCTGCCCGTGTCGGGGATGTCCGGTGCCGTGATCAGGGCGCCGCTGCGCGACAGGTTGACCAGCCAGCAGTCAAGCGACCTGCCCGCATTGCCGTGGAAAGAGGCCGGACGGTTGACCGGATGCCGCCTCGCCACGCGCCGGTCCGGCACCGGAGAAATCACGGCGGTCTCACCGCAGCGGCTGCGGCGGAACCAGTCGCCCGAGGCCGCGCGGTGGCGGGGATCGCTGGAGTTGGCATAGATGTGCGCCTGCTCGAGCGAGATGACGGCGCCATTGCTCATCTTCTCGATCAGCCCGGCGATGAAGCGGGGCGACAGTTCGGCATAGACGTCGAAGTTGCCCAGGTCCTCGAGCAGCTTTTCATGAATCTCGCCAAGCACGCGCAGCCGCTGCCGCCAGTCCATGGGGCGCAACAGCGGGGCCCAGCGTTCGGCCAGTTCGTTCGCCAGCGCATCGAGTTTCATGCATCACCCCCGCATAATGTCTTGTTTGTAGAAATGCCCGGCCTGCTGCCGCCGTGGCTGGCCGTGCCCGCTGCAAACTTCGCCAAAGCCTGCGTCAAAGACAAGCAAGCCCCGTGCCACGACACCTCTTCCTTCCGACACCAGGGGTTCCTGCCTGAGCCTCTGCGGGCAGATCAATGAACGGTTGCGCAGGCCATGGACAGGCGGTGTGGCAGGGCAACGGGGCTTACCCCTTGTGTCTTAAAAATTTGACACATTTTCGACACGGATGTCAAACGGCCGGCCTGGCAGGCAGCGGCGGAAGACGTTGATTTCACGCAGACATGAGGGTCAAACTCCGCGCCCGACCCTGTGCGGAAGGTTTAAAACCCCGGAAAAACTGTAAGGATTATCGACTCCGCACCGCTCCGGCACGGTCACGCCCGGCGGCGGCGGTCCCGGCGGCGCGTCGTTCAGGCGTGGCCGGCCTCGCCCGACAGCATGGACGGCGAGATGCCGAGCTTGGCGATCGCCCGCTCCCACTTGGTGGACAGATCCGCATCGAACAGAATGTCGGGGTCGGCCGGCGTCGACAGCCAGCCATTGGCCTGGATCTCCGCATCGAGCTGGCCCGGCCCCCAGCCGGCATAACCGAGCGTCAGCAGGTGGTGGCGCGGCCCCTCGCCCGAGGCGATCGCCTTCAGGATGTCCACCGTGGCTGTCAGCGCCACCCGCTCGTCCACCACCATGGTGCCTTCGCGCATGAAGTCCGTGGTGTGCAGGACGAAGCCGCGGCCGGCCTCGACGGGACCACCGAGCTGCACGCGGTGCTGGCTGACATCCCTGACCGCATCGATCTCCAGCTGTGCCAGCAGGTCGACGAAGCTGATCTGCGGCATCGGCTTGTTGATGACCAGCCCCATCGCCCCGTCGGCGCTGTGCGCGCACATGTAGATGACCGACCGGGCGAACCGCGGATCCGGCATATTGGGCATGGCCATCAGGAACTGCCCGGTGAGATAATGTCTAAGGTTGTCGTCCGTCATGACCGCGCTCAAGTCCCTCTGGCTGACGCGCTCAGCCGCATCACGGGGTCCGCCGTAACGGTCGGCTGACGGCAATGTGACAACGGCACCCTCCGGTTACCACCTATATAAAAATCGGGCGCGGGTGCCAAAGGGCAAAGGACTTTTCGACGAGGCGTGATGCGAACCAGGACAGGAGTGCCCGGCCGGCGCGCGGCAGCCGTCGCCGCCGCGACAGCGATCGGGCTGGCGGGTCTGATGGCGGCGGGGATTGCCGCGGCCGCCGAGGGCAGCTGGCAGCGGGCCGAGTTGACTCCGGGGGTGGAGGTCGAGGCGCGGCTCATCGCCGCGGTGAACGGCACCGGCGCCCTCGAGTCCCTGCCGGCCGGCCTGCACGTACGCCTGCCGGCGCCGTGGAAGACCTATTGGCGCTCCCCCGGCGATGCCGGCCTGCCGCCGGAGGCCGACTGGTCCGCGGCGACCAACGTCGCTGCCGTGGACATGGGCTGGCCGGCGCCGCACCGCTTCACCCTGTTCGGCATCGACACCTTCGGCTATGCCGACGAGGTGGTCTTCCCGCTGGCCGTGACGCCGGCGCGGCCGGGCGCGGCGGTCGGGCTCGACGGGCGGCTCGACCTGCTGGTGTGCAGCGACCTGTGCGTGCCGGCCACGTTCGACCTGAGCCTGGCGGTTCCCGCCGGCCCGGCGACGATCGACCCCGATGCGGCCAACCTGATCGATCGCTTCCGCGCCCTCGTTCCCGGCGACGGCAGTGCCGTCGGCGTGGCCATCGAGCAGGTTGCCGTGGCCGGCGACGACCGGCTGCGCGTGGCGGCAACCGCGCGCGAGCCGTTCACGGCACCGGACCTGTTCATCGAAGCCGACGGCGCCTGGGCGTTCGCCGCGCCCGAGGTCACCATGTCGGACGGCGGCCGGCGGCTGGAGGCGGAGCTGGCCGTGCTGCAGGCCCCTGCCGACGGGCCGGCGCTGGCCGGACAGCCGGTGACGGTGACCCTTGTCGACGGGCCGCGCGCCGCCGAACGTGCCGCGACCGTCGGCGCGTCAACGACGGCCCCCCGGCCGGACACGGCCCCCCTGCCGGACACGGCCCCCCTGCCGGACACGGCCCCCCGGCCGGACACGGCCGCAACCGCCGGCGGCATCGGGCTTGGGGGCTTTGCCGGCATGCTGGGGCTGGCGGTGCTGGGCGGGCTGATCCTCAACCTGATGCCGTGCGTGCTGCCGGTGCTGTCGCTCAAGCTGCTGTCGGTGGTGAGCCATGGCGGCCAGGCACCGCGGCGGGTGCGACTTGGATTCCTGGCCTCGGCGGCGGGCATTCTGGCCTCGTTCCTGGTGCTGGCGGCCGGCGCCATCGCGGTCAAGGCGGCGGGCGGTGCGGTCGGCTGGGGCATCCAGTTCCAGCAGCCGCTGTTCCTGGTGTTCATGATCCTGGTGCTAACGCTGTTCGCCTGCAACCTGTTCGGCCTGTTCGAGGTCACGCTGCCGTCGGGCGTCAATGACCGGCTGGCCCGGACCGGCGCCAGTGGCAGTGGCAGTGGCAGTGGCAGTGGCAGCGGCAGCGGATCGGACGGCCACGGCCTGGCCGGCCACTTCGCGACCGGCGCCTTCGCGACGCTGCTGGCCACGCCGTGCTCGGCACCGTTCCTGGGCACCGCGGTCGGCTTCGCCCTGTCGCGCGGCGCGGCAGAGATCGTGGCCGTGTTCACCGCCCTGGGGGTCGGCCTGGCCCTGCCCTATCTGGCCGTCGCCGCCCGGCCCCGGCTGGCGACCCGCCTGCCGCGGCCGGGGCGCTGGATGGTGACCTTGCGGCGGGTGCTCGGGGTGGCGCTGGTGCTGACCGCCGTGTGGCTGCTCGCCGTCCTGGCGGTGCAGGTGTCGTCGCCCGCGGCCCATGGCGTGGCCGCCGCCATGGCCGGCATCGCCACCCTGTTGTGGGCGCGGCGCCGCGCCTCGGGCCGTGTCCTGCGGCCGACCGCCGCCATTCTGGCCGCCATTCTGGCCGCGGTGCTGGCCGGTGCGGCTTTCGTCGTGCCGGCACGATACGACGGGCCGGTGCCGGTGCCGGTGGCTGATGCCGAGGCAACGGCAGCGACGGCGACGACGACGGCGGCGGCGGCGGCCTGGCAGCCGTTCGACCGCGCGCGCATCGACGCGCTGGTCGCCGACGGCCGCGTCGTGTTCGTCGACGTCACCGCCGACTGGTGCCTCACCTGCCAGGCCAACAAGGCGCTGGTGCTGGACCGCGGCGCCGTGCCGGCGGCACTGGCCGACGGCGGCGTGGTCGCCATGCGCGCCGACTGGACCCGGCCCGACGACGGCATCGCCGCCTATCTGGCCAGTCACGGCCGCTACGGCATCCCGTTCAACGCCGCCTACGGGCCGGGCGCGCCCGAGGGCGTGGTGCTGCCCGAGCTGCTGACCGAAGCCGCGGTGCTGGCCGTCCTGGCCGAAGCGGCCGGTCCGGTCGAGCCGCACGGCACCACCGCCGCCGGCGGCGGTACCGGCAGGGCCGCCCGCGACGACGGTGCGGCCGGCGGATGATGCTGGACTCCGGCTGGCGTCATTCCCACGTTCGGGAAGCGGCGCGCCGCGCCCGGTCCACACGCACCATGCCAACAGGGAGAACAACCGATGGCCATCCAGGAAGGCGACAAGATTCCGTCCGCCACCCTCAAATATCTTTCGGACGAGGGCATGAAGGACGTCACCACCGACGAGCTGTTCAGCGGCAGGAAGGTGGTCATCTTCGCCGTCCCCGGCGCGTTCACGCCGACCTGCACCAACAAGCACCTGCCCGGCTTCATCGCCCACGCCGGCGACATCAAGTCCAAGGGCGTCGACGAGATCGTCTGCATGGCCGTCAACGACCCGTTCGTGATGAAGGCCTGGGGCGCCAGCGCGGGCTGCGGCCCCGACATCCGGCTGCTGTCGGACGGCAATGGCGAGTTGACCCAGAAGCTGGGCCTGACCATGGACGGCAGCGGCTTCGGCCTGGGCCAGCGCAGCAAGCGCTTCGCCATGATCGTCGAGGACGGCACCGTCACCAAACTGGCCGTCGACGACAGCGGCCTCAGCGGAACCAGCGCCGAGTCGATCCTGGCTGCGCTCTGACCTTGCCCTGCTGCCGCCGCCCATGCGCCGTCGGCCTCGCCCCGGCCGGCGGCGCTTGGTCCTGCCTGGTATTTATGGTGAATTGTCTCTGCCCTGTTCGCCCTTTCCGATACGAGCCACCATTCCTGACGGCTGAATTGGGGCGTTCCCTTGCCGGCTGTTTCCGGTATCATTGATGGGTGGTTGCGCCGGTATGGCGGCGAGCCTGCGCGGGGTCAACCAGACGGCGGAGCACGGCGGGTGCCGACGGAAATCCGACATATCATTTTCAGCTCGGCAGAGATGTACGTCGCGCTGAAGGAACACCGCAGGCGCCGGGACAACCCGCTGCCCGAGGGCACGGTGTTGCGCTTCGCCATCGAGCCGGGGCCGGAGATCCGCGCCGACGTGGTGATCGCCCGCGACGACGGCGGACAGGACCTGCGCCTGATGGTCCACCGCGAAGAGCTGGCCGCGGCGCTGATCATGTACTGCATCGACCGCAAGATCCCGATGCCGGTGCAATCGACCAAGTTCCTGCAGCTGTTCGGCGGCAGCCTGGGCCTGGTCATCACCAAGAACGTCCAGAGCGAAGCGATCGGCACCGGCAATCCGCCGGGCGGATCCAGCGAACCCCCGCCGGCCTGACTTCCGCCGGCCTGATCCCGGACGGCCTTGACCGTCCTCAACCCCTCCTCCGCCGGCATGGCCGGCCGGTTCATCGCCGCCATGGCTGAAAACGTTTTGACGCCGGCCGGCTCCCGCGCTCAATGGCGTCACCGCATCGGTGCCATCAATCCGGCAGGACCATCCTTCCCGTGCTGCTGTTTCCGCTCTCGCCCGACCTGCCGCCGCTCGCCTGGGTGCTGCTGCTGGCGCTGCTGATCGATGGCCTGACGGGCGATCCGGACTGGCTGTACCGGCGCGTGCCGCACCCGGTGGCGCTGATCGGGAGCGGCATCGCCTGGGCCGACCGCCGTTTCAATCGCGGCGACACCCGCACCGGTCAGATCGCCCGCGGTGCCGCGGTGACCGTCGTGGCCGTCGCGGCGGCGGCGGCGGCCGGCTGCGGACTGGCGCTCGGGCTGGCGGCGGTGCCGGGTGGCTGGCTGGCCGAGGCGATTCTGGCGAGCACGCTGCTGGCCTTCCGCGGGCTGTACGAGCATGTCGCCGCCGTCGCCGCCGGACTGGCGCAGGGCCTGCCCCAGGGCCTGCCCCAGGGCCGGGCGGCGGTGGCACGGATCGTCGGCCGCGATCCGGACAGCCTGGACGAGGCCGGCGTCGCCCGCGCCGCCATCGAGTCGCTGGCGGAGAACTTCTCCGACGGCGTGGTGGCGCCGGCGCTGTGGTACCTGCTGCTGGGCCTGCCGGGCCTGCTCGCCTACAAGACAGTCAACACCCTGGACAGCATGATCGGCCACCGCACGCTCCGCCACGAGGCGTTCGGCAAGGCGGCGGCGCGCCTGGACGACGCCGCCAACTGGCCGGCGGCGCGCCTGGCCGGACTGACGCTGTGTGCCGCGGCGCTGGTCGTGCCGGGGGCGAATGCCCGGCGCGCCTGGCGGAGCCTGCGCCGCGACGCCGGCCGCCACCGCTCGCCCAATGCCGGCTGGCCCGAGGCGGCGCTGGCCGGCGCCCTGGACTTCGCCCTGTCCGGGCCGCGCCGCTATGGCGACCGCATCACCGACGAGCCGTGGATCGGCCCCGGCCGCGCCGGCCTCGGCCCCGGCGACATCGCCGTGGCGCTCAGGCTGTACGTGGCGGCGGGGATGGTGCTGGTGCTGGGAGTGGCCGCCGTGGCCACGGTGTCGCTGCTGCCGTCGTAGGCGGTCGGACCGGCCCCACCCCGCCCCGCCCGGGCCCCTGCCGAACGAAGGAGCGCCGCCCCGGCCCGCCCCGGCCCGGCCCGGCCCGGCCGGGCCCCTGCCGAAGGTCGCCAGGAAGCGGAACCGGAGACACCGGCCGCGGCCGCCATTGGCCGCGGCCGGCATCAGGTCCGGGCTAGTCCACCATGTCCGGGCCGATGAAGATCGACTCGACCTCCGGCAGGTAGGTGCGGGGCACGACCAGGCGGACACGCTGGCCGTCGGTCATCTCGACGATGATCACGATGTTGGTGCCGTCGCCGCCGGTGCCGGTGGCACCGCCGGTACCGCGCACCGTCAGGGTGTACGTGCCGGTGTTGTCGGCGAACGCCTCGGCCGACAGATAGTAGGTGCCGGCGGCGGGCGGCGTGAAGGTGATCTGCGAGTTGAACGTGCCGCCCCAGTCGTCGTTGCCGGTCAGCTCGCGGCCCTGGGCGTCGAGCAGCACCAGCAGCGGGTCGGGCAGGCTGCCCATGCCGGTCGGCGCCCCCTCCAGGTCGAAGGTGTACGGCACGCCGGCGCGCAGGTCGACGGCGAACAGGTCGATGTCGCCGGGCACCCCGATCTCGCCGGTGACGGAGCCGCCGGCGGTCACCGCGCCGGCGCCGTCAATGTCATCGCCGTAGTCGTCCGGCGGCGGCACGTACGCCTCGACGCTCAGGGTGTAGGTTCCCGTCGCCTCGCCGAACGAGGCGGCGGCGGCATAATACTGGCCCGTCGTGTCCGGCGTGAACAGGATCCGCGAGTTGAAGCCCTGGCCGCCGTCGTCGTCCTGGGCGACGACATTGCCGTCGGCATCGTACAGCAGCGCGTACGGGTCCATCAGCGTGCCGCCGCCGGTATCGGAGCCCTCGACATCGATGGCATAGCCCTGGCCGGCCTGCAGTGTCACCGCGAACCAGTCCTCGTCCCCGGCCGTGCCGATCTCGCCGGTGACGGAGCCGCCCACCGCCACCTCGCCGGCCGTGTCCGGACCATCGGCGAAATCGTCCGGCGGCGGCACATATTCCTCGACGCTCACCGTATAGGTGCCGGTCGCGTCACCGAACGCAGCGGCGCCAACGAAATACGTCGTGTCGGTCTCGGCCGAGACGATCAGCCGGCTGTTCAGGCCTTCGCCGCCGTCGTCGTTGCGGTCGATCTCGGCGCCGTCGGCGTCGTACAGCACCAGCATCGGGTCGGACAGCGTGCCCATGGTCGTGGCCGCGCCCTCCAGGTCGATCGCGTACTGCTGCCCGCCGGGCAGCTCGACGCGGAACCAGTCGCTGTCGCCCTGCATCTCCAGCTCGCCGGTGACGACGCCGCCGACCTCGATGCTGCCCTCCGTTTCGGCACTGGCCGGATGGTCGTCCGGCGGCGGCACGAACTCGGTGACCCGCACCGTGTAGGTGCCGGTCGCCCCGGCGAAGGCGCCGGCCCCGACGTAGAAGGTGCCGTCCGCCTCCGGCGTGTAGATCAGCCGGGAATTGAAGCCGGTGCCGCCATCGTCGTCGGCGGCGATCTCGGTGCCGTCGGCATCGTACAACCGCAGCAGCGGATCGGGCAGCGTGCCCTGGCCGGTCGGCGCGCCCTCCAGGTCGATGGCATAGCCCTGGCCGCCGACCAGCGTCACCGCGAACCAGTCGGTATCGTTGGGCGCCTCGATCTCGCCGGTGGCTGCGCCGCCCACCGCCACCGATCCCTCGGTGGTGGTGTCGGCAGGGTGGTCGTCGGCCAGCGCCGCGCCGCCGGCACCGATGGTGCCGGCGAGCAGGACGGCAAAGCCCACTCCGTATCGCATGACTGGTTCCTCCCGAGCCTGTGAAGCCGAATGCGCCGCGTGCAGAGCGGGAGTGCCCGCCTTGGCTGCAGCGCGGCATGCTCACGATAATCACCGCGCCGGCGGTGAGGAAACGGAGGAATCGTGGCATTCCCGTGGTGCTTGCCGGCAACCTCGCGGCACACTAGCGTAGCCGGCACCTGCGGGGCCACGGCAGGAAGAAGGGGACGCGGCATGGCGCACGGCACGGTCACGGCACTGGGCGTGATGAGCGGCACGTCGATGGACGGAGTCGACGTGGCCCTGCTCGACACCGACGGCCGCGACGTTGCCGTGCCCGGGCCGTGGCTGACGGTCCCCCATGCCGACGACCTGCGCGCCCGGCTGGCCGCGGTGGTGCACGATCCGGAGCGCGCCGACGCCGCCGCGCTGCTGGCGCTGGAGAGTGCCCTGCGCGAGGCCTTCGCCGGCGCCGTCGAGGCACTGCTGGACCGGGCGGGGCGGCGGCGGCACACGATCGTCGTCATCGGTTGCCACGGCCACACCATCCTGCACCGGCCGGAGGCCGGCATCACCCGCCAGATCGGCGGCGGCGCGGCCCTGGCCGGGCGGCTCGGCATCGACGTGGTCGACGACTTCCGCGCCGCCGACGTCGCCGCCGGCGGCCAGGGGGCGCCGCTGGCGCCGCTGTACCATGCCGCCCTGGCCGGCGGCCTGGACCGGCCGCTGGCGGTGCTCAACATCGGCGGCGTCGCCAACGTCACCTTCATCGATGACAGCACCCTGCTGGCCTTCGACACGGGACCGGGCAACGCGCTGGTCGACGACTGGGTGCGGCACCATACCGGCCGGCCGTACGACGAGGGCGGGGCGCTGGCGGCGGCCGGGCGGGTCGACGCGACGGCGCTGGCACGGCTGCTCGACCACCCGTATTTCGGGCGCGAGCCGCCCAAGTCGCTGGACCGCGGCGACTTCGATCCGGCCCCGGTGGCCGGGCTGGCCGCCGCCGACGGCACCGCCACGCTGACCCTGTTCACCGCCGAGGCCGTGGCGCGGGCGCGGCACCACCTGCCGCGGCCGCCGGCGCGCTGGCTGGTTACCGGCGGCGGCCGGCACAACCGGACGCTGCTGGCGCTGCTGCGCGCCCGCCTGGGCGTGCCGGTCGACCCGGTCGAGTCGGTCGGCTGGGACGGCGACGCGCTGGAGGCGCAGGCCTTCGCCTATCTGGCGGTGCGAGCGCTGGCCGGCCTGCCGCTCAGCCTGCCCGGCACCACCGGCGTGCCGCACCCGATGCCCGGCGGCACGCTGCACCGCGGCGCGGCGCGGCCGGATATCCCAAGGCTGCCGAGGAGGAACGGTGGGCCGTGAGGCCCTCCAGGCAGGCGCCCCATGCAGACGACCGGGCTGCGGCCGCTACACCGACCTGTCCACCTTCTGCGGCGGCTCGCCCTTGGCGACGCCGACCATGGCCGGGCGCAGCAGGCGGCCGTTCAGGACATAGCCGGGCTGCATGACGTGGGCGACGGTGCCGGGGACATGACCGCTGTCGGGGACCTCGTACATGGCTTGGTGGTAGTTCGGATCGAACTTCTCGCCGACCGGGTCGATGCGGGTCAGGCCATGCCGCTCGAACACGGTGAGCAGCTCGCGCTCGGTCACCTCGACACCGTCCATCAGGGCGGCCAGGGCCGAGTCCTGCTGACGCGCGTCCTGCGGCACGGCATCCAGCGCGCGGCGCAGGTTGTCGGCAGTGGTCAGCAGGTCGCGAGCGAACCCGGCCACGGCGAACCGGGCCGTGTCCTCCTTGTCGCGCTGGGCGCGGCGGCGCGTGTTCTCGGCATCGGCCAGGGCGCGCAGCAACTGGTCGCGCAGCTTCTCGTTCTCGGCACGCAACTCGGCCAGCTCCTGCTCCGGACCGGGCAACCCGGGCGCTGTCGCCGCCGCCTCGGGCGCGGCGGCCTCCCCGGCCGCTGTCGCCGCCGCCGCCTCCTCGCCAACGGCCATTTGGGGGCCGGTCGCCTGGGGGCCGGTCGCCTGGGGGCCGGTCGCCTGGGGGCCGGTCGCCTGGGGGCCGTCCTCGATGTCCTCGGGTTTCGGGGTATCGTTTGTCATGCTGCCTGGCGTCATGCTAGCTGGTGCTCGTGGCTGGTGTTGCCCAGCAGCCGGCCGATGACCTTGGCGGTGTAGTCGACCATCGGCACGATGCGGGCATAGTTGAGACGGGTCGGGCCGATCACGCCGATCGCCCCGACGATGTGCTCGCTGGCGTCCTTGTAGGGCGCGATGATCATCGAACAGCCGGCATGGCTGAACAAGGAATTCTCGGCGCCGATGTAGATCTGCACGCCCTCCGCCTGGTTGGCGGCGTCGAGCAGGCGCAGCATGGCTTCCCTGGTCTCCAAAGCCTCGAACAGGGTGCGCACCCGCTCCAGGTCGTCCAGCGCCGTGACGTCGCTGAGCAGCCGCGACTGGCCCTTGACGATCAGGGTGCCGGGCGAGCCGCCACCCCACACCGCCAGCCCGGCCTCGACCAGGCTGGTGGTCAGGGCGTCGAGCTGGCTCTTGTGCGCCTCGATCTCGGTGGTGATCTCGGCGCGGGCCTCGGCCACCGTGCGGCCGACCAGCCGGGCGCTGAGATAGTTGGAGGCGGCGACCAGGGTCGAGGCGGGCAGGCCCAGCGGCACCTCGACCACCCGGTTCTCGACCAGCCCCTCCTCGGTGACCATGACCACCAGGGCGCGGCCCGGCGCCAGGTTGATGAACTCGATGTGCTTGAGCGGCCGGTCGGTCTTGGGCGCCAGCACCAGCCCGGCGCACCGCGACAGGCCGGCCAGGGCCGCCGTGGCGTCCTCCAGGATGCCGGCGAAACTGCGTCCGGCGGCGGTGCACTGTGCCTCGATGTTGGTGCGCTCGTCCTCGCTCACATCACCGAACTCCAGCAGGCCGTGCACGAACAGGCGCAGACCCACGTCGGTGGGGATACGGCCGGCCGAGGTGTGCGGCGCGTAGAGCAGCCCCAGGTCCTCCAGGTCGGCCATCACGTTGCGGATCGTCGCCGGCGACAGGCTCATGCCGAGCCGCCGCGAGATGGTGCGCGAGCCGACCGGCTCACCCGTCTCGACGTAGGCGTCGACGATGTGCCGAAAGATGTCGCGCGAGCGGTCGTTCAGCTCCGCAATCATTTCTTTCGACGAGGTGTGCAGCCCGTGCAGTCTGTCCATGTCTCAGCGACCGCAATGTGGGGGCGCGGCGTGGCGATTCAACGCCCGGCCCAGGCGGCGCCCTGGACGGCGGGCCGGGCTCCGGGATAGCCTGCCGCAGCCCGAAGCGCAAAGGAATGTCGCATGATCGCCTCTTCGAACCCAGCCTGCGGGACGGCTCATGGCGCGGCGGCGCCGCAATCGGCCGGCCGCAGCGGCGGCCGCGCCGCCGATACCCTGCGGCCGGTCCTGCTGGAGACCGACGTCAACAAGTATGCCGAAGGCTCGTGCCTGATTCGCTGCGGCGACACCCACGTGCTGTGCACCGCCACGGTGGAGAACCGGGTGCCGGGCTGGATGAAGGGGACCGGCCGCGGCTGGGTGACGGCGGAGTACGGCATGCTGCCGCGGGCCACCGACGAGCGCACCGACCGCGAGGCGGCGCGCGGCCGCCAGGGCGGCCGGACACTGGAAATCCAGCGCCTGATCGGCCGCTCCCTGCGGGCCGTGACCAACCTGAAGGCGCTTGGGGAAATCCAGATCAAGGTCGACTGCGACGTGCTGCAGGCCGACGGCGGCACGCGCACGGCGTCGATCACCGGCGGCTTTGTCGCCCTGGCCCTGGCCTGCCGCCACCTGACGGAGATCGGCGCCCTGCGCACCATGCCGCTGACCGACCGGGTGGCCGCGGTGTCGTGCGGCATCGTCCGCGGCGTGCCGCTGCTGGACCTGGATTATGCCGAGGACTCGGCGGCCGAGGCCGATGCCAACTTCGTGCTGACCGAGGCCGGCGGCCTGGTCGAGATCCAGGTGACCGCCGAGCGTGCCCCGTTCGACGAGACGGCCTTCCTGGAGCTGATGCGGCTGGCCCGCGCCGGGATCGCCGAACTGACGGCGCTGCAGCGCGCGGTCCTGGAGGCGGCGACGGCCTAGCGTGATGGCGCCGCGCGGTCCGGGCGCGGCGGCGGCGGCCGCGGGTCGGAGCGGGAACGGGCGCCTGTCATGGCGGCACACGGAGAGGACGGCGCGATGCCAAGGACGGTAGAGCTGATCGACCCGATCGACGGCACCATCGAGATGGTGGGCCTGACCGTGGCGCCCGACACGGCGCTGCTCGACCGCGCCCGCGCCGCCTTCGCCCCCCTGCGGCCGCCCGGCCCGATCCGCCGCGGCCCGGCGCCGTCGGAGGCCGGGGAGAGCGAGGCGGCGGCCTGCCACGCCCATCTTGCCGGGCGGACCTGGCGGCACTTTTCCGTGGACGACGCGGCCGTGGTCCTGGCCCATCATCCTTGCGTGACCAGGACGGAGTGGCTCGCCGCCATGCCCGAGATCATGGAGCTGGTGCTGTGCGCCGACGGCTGGGCCAGGGCGTTCGACAGCCTGGCCCTGGCCCTGCGCTTCGACAGCCGCAGGCCGCAGCGGCTGGAGGAGGTGCCGGTCACGCCCGAGATGGCCGCGGTGATGGCGGCCTTCCTCGATGCCCTGCTGGCGCGGCACGAGGCGCTGATGCCGGTCCACGACCACGAGACCCGCACCAACCTGGACCGCACCCGCACCTGGTGGCACCAGCGCGCCGCCGCGGCGGGCTGAGGGACCAAGGACCGGTCCAGCGGCAGGACCGACTATGGTAAACTATGGTACAGGTCAAATACTGAGGACAGCAGCACCGTTCCAGGCAAGATCCCACCCAGCATCGTGAGCGAAGCGTGGCGATCCAGTGGTGCCGCAAGCGCGATTGATGACTTGCTGAACTGGCGGCTCCGGGTCTGCCTCGCCACGCTGCGCTCGCGATGACGTGCTTTCTGGCGGATATGCCTGGCAGACATACCGAAGATCATTGCAGATGCCGAAGCGGTCGACCTGTACCATGCATGCCCGCCTTGGCACCAGCCGGTGCCGTCGTCCGGTCATGAGGAAGGGCCGCTGGTGTCACGACTTGCATCTCCCTTGAAGCCCGGGCCGTTCAGTTGCGCATGATGGGCTGGGCATCGTCCTGTATGGTGTCGCGCAGGAACTCCTCGGCGGCCACCCGCGCCAGGCCGATGAAGAAGGCCAGGTCGGCCAGGCCGGTATCCTTGGCCTGCCGCTCGAGCCCGTTGAGCGTGGCCCACAGGCTGGCAGCAGCATGAGCCTGCGCCACGGCCTCCACATGCACCGCGGGTTCATGATCTGATTTCGGCGAACCGGACATGACGTGCTCCTGACTCTCAAGCGGGCGTATATCACTGTTCTCGTGGCGGTAAATGCTTTCAGGTGTAGTGACAGGATCGGCCCTGTCCGGACCTTGTATGACCGCTGTACCCATGAAGGGCCCCGCGCCACGGCCGGG
>CAZGMC010000058.1:2750-28489 GCA_964526565.1 uncultured Mycobacteriaceae bacterium | reverse complement strand
TTCCCTTTCAAGCCTTTACGCTATGCCTGCCGGCCCAGGTGCATAATCCGGGCTAGCGCACTCTTCCCTTGGCGCCCGTCCTGATCCATACTCCCGGCCCCAATGCGGCCGGTTTGCAGCGGGAGACGGGCATGGACGGATTGGGGTTCGGCATCGGTGATGGCGGGACGGACGGGGCGGGCATGACCGGCGCGGCGGCCGCCGCCGCGGACCGGCCGCCGGACGACTATGTGCCGCTGGCCGACGATGCGCCGCTATGGGTGTTCGGCTACGGCTCGCTGATGTGGAACCCCGGGTTCCCGTTCATGCGGCGGGCGCCCGCCCTGCTGCGCGGCTATCACCGGCGGTTCTGCATCTATTCCCACCACTACCGGGGCACGCCGGAGCGGCCGGGGCTGGTGCTGGGCCTGGCCCGCGGCGGCGCCTGCCGCGGCGTCGCCTTCGAGGTGGCGCCGGACCAGGCGCGGCCGACGCTGGCCTATTTGTGGCGCCGCGAGATGGTCAGCGAGGTCTATCGGCCCGCCCTGCTCGGCGTCGAGACGCCGGAGGGCCGCGTGCCGGCCTGCACCTTCGTCGCCCGCCCCGGCCACGAGCAGTACTGCCTGCTGACCGAGCCGGAGGACATGGCGGCGCTGATCTGCCAGGGCCACGGCCTGATGGGCCCGAACTGCGAGTACCTGTTCAACACCGTCCGCCACCTCGACGAGCTCGGCATCGCCGACCGGGCCCTGCGCCGGCTGGCTGCCCTGGTGGCACAGCGGCAGGACGAGACGGATGCGGCTCAGCCGCACCGGCTGTAGCCGCATTCCGGGCAGACGTCGCAGCCCTCGCGGCGCTGCAGGGTCGGCTGGCCGCATTTGGGGCACTGGCGGCCGGGGGCCTGGTCGGCGTTGACCGCCTCGGCCGTGACGCCCTCGGCCGCCGCGGCGTCGACCAGCGGGCGGGCCAGACGGTCGGGCGGCAGGAAACCAATCTCGACCATGTGGCGCTCGATCACCTGGCCGATGGCGGCCAGCAGCGACGGCACATAGCGGCCGTCCAGCCAGTGGCCGCCGCGCGGGTCGAACACCGCCTTCAGCTCATCCACCACGAACGACACGTCGCCGCCGCGCCGGAACACGGCGCTGATCATGCGCGTCAGCGCCACGGTCCAGGCATAGTGCTCCATGTTCTTGGAGTTGATGAACACCTCGAATGGCCGCCAGCGGCGGTCGCGGCCCGCGCCCTCCTGGGCGATGTCGTTGATCGTGACGTAGATGGCGTGGTCGCTGTCGGGCCAGCGCAGCTTGTAGGTGCGGCCGGGCAGCGCCTCCGGCCGGTCGAGCGGGCGCGTCATGTAGACCACGTCGCCCTCGGCCACGGCGGCCGGGCGCTGCGTCTCCGGCTTGAACTCCAGCACGGCGCCGGTGACCGGGTTGGGCCGGTAGGTCGTGCAGCCCTTGCAGCCGAGCCGGTAGGCCTCGGCATAGACGTCCTTGAACGCCTCGAAGTTGAGGTCGGCCGGGCAGTTGATGGTCTTGCTGATGGAGCTGTCGACGAACGGCTGGGCCGCCGCCTGGATGGCGAGGTGCTGGTGCGGCGCCAACCCCGCGGTCTCCACGAAGGCGTCGGGCAGCGGCGCGTCCGGCCCGTGCAGCCTGCGGAACAGGCGGTAGGCGTAGTCCTCCACCTCCTCGGTGCGGCGCGCGCCGTCGGGCAGCAGCACGGTGCGGTTGAACTGGCGGGCGAACACCGGCTCGATGCCCGAGGACACGTTGTCGGCCAGCAGCGAAATGGTGCCGGTCGGGGCGATCGAGGTGATCAGGGCGTTGCGGATGCCGTGGCCGGCGATCTCGGCGCGCAGCTCGTCGTCGAGCGACTGGATCATCGGCCGCGCCAGATAGGCGTCACGGTCGAACACCGGGAACGTGCCCTTCTCCGCGGCCAGCGCCACCGAGGCGCGGTAGGCGGCATTGCGCACGATCTCCAGCCACTGCCGGGTCAGCACCGCCGCCTCTTCCGTACCGTAGTGCACGCCGCACAGGATCAGCGCGTCGGCCAGGCCGGTGACGCCGAGCCCGATGCGCCGCTTGGTGCGCGCCTCCTCCGCCTGAGCCGGCAGCGGATAGCCGGACACGTCGATCACGTTGTCCATCAGCCGCACGGCGACCGGCACGATCTCCTCCAGCCGCGCACTGTCGAGCCGCGCCCGGTCCGTGAACGGCTCCCGCACCAGCCGCGCCAGGTTCACCGAGGCCAGCAGACACGCGCCATACGGGGGGAGTGGCTGCTCTCCGCAAGGATTGGTAGAAAAAATTGTTTCGCAATAACTCAGGTTGTTCAGCTTGTTGATGCGGTCGATGAAGATCACGCCCGGCTCGGCGTAGTCGTAGGTGGCGCGGGTGATGCGGTCCCACAGGTCGCGGGCGCGCAGCGTGCGGTGGATCTTGCCGTTGAACACCAAGTCCCAAGGCGCGTCGCGCTCCAGGGCGCGGACGAAGCGGTCGGTGACCAGCACCGACAGGTTGAACATGCGCAGCCGGTTGGGATCGCGCTTGGCGTCGATGAAGTCCTCGATATCGGGGTGGTCGCAGCGCAGCGTGGCCATCATGGCGCCGCGGCGCGACCCGGCGCTCATGATCGTGCGGCACATCGAGTCCCACACGTCCATGAACGACAGCGGCCCCGAGGCGTCGGCCCCGACGCCCAGCACCGGCGCCCCCCTGGGCCGCAGGGTCGAGAAGTCGTAGCCGATGCCGCCGCCCTGCTGCATGGTCAGGGCGGCCTCCTTCAGGTGCTCGAAGATCCCCGCCATGTCGTCGGGCACGCGGCCCATAACGAAGCAGTTGAACAAGGTGACGGTGCGCCCGGTGCCGGCCCCGGCCAGGATGCGCCCGGCCGGCAGGAACTCGAACGTCTCGAGAATTCCGTAGAACCGTTCGGCCCAGACCTCGGGCTCGGCCTCCGGCACCGCCAGCGCGCGGGCGACGCGGCGCCAGGTGTCCTCGATCGACGCATCGCGCGGGGCGCCGTCCAGGTCGCGCCAGCGGTATTTCATGTCCCAGATCTGCTGGGAAATATCACTGAGGCCGGACATCGTGGTGGATCGCCATCCCGTCAACGCGGCCCATGCCGCCGCGGCCGCGACTCTAGGCTGCGGCATTCCGGCGGTCAAGCAAATGTTCTATTTCTGTTCGTGCCCGTTGCGGGGACCGGCCAGACACTCACGGCTGCCCGGCGGCCGCGGCCTGCGGCGTGCCTTCCGGCGCTTCATGGGGCGGACGCGGGGCCGGCGGGCCGCCGGCGGCGACGACCAGCGCATCGGTCGCGTCCTCCAGCGCATCCTCCAGCCGGTGCCGGAAGGCGTGGCGGTCCAGCCCCGGCTCGATCGGCGGCAGGAAGCGGACCGTAATGGTGCCCGGCTGCTTGAGGAATCGGCGGCGTGGCCAGAACACGCCGGAATTCAGGGCCATCGGTACGACGGGCAGATCCAGCGCCTCGTACAGGGCGAAGGTCCCGGCGCGGTAGGGCTGCCAGGTGCCGGGCGCGACGCGCGTGCCCTGGGGGAAGATGGCGATGGCGCGGCCGTCGGCGGCCCGCTGCCGCGCCGCCGTCAGCAGGCTGTGCATGGCCTTGCCGCGGCCGGCGCGGTTGACCGCGATCATGCGCGCCCTGGCGGCATACCAGCCCCAGAACGGGATCCACATCAGCTCCTGCTTCAGCACCACGGCCGGGTCGTCGCGGGCCAGGATGCGGTGGAGCTTCATGGTCTCCCAGGTGGACTGGTGCTTGGCGGCCAGGATGTACGGCGCCGGCGGCACCCGCTCCAGGCCCTCGACGCGGTAGTCCAGGCCCAGGACGTGCTTCTCCAGAAGATGGATGGTCGCCAGATAGAAACGCACGCACCCCATCAGGACGCCGCGCGGGAACGGCAGCGTCCAGACGATGGCCAGGCAGGCGACCAGCGTCCACAGATAGAAGGTCGTGTTGAACACGAGGGAGCGGATGACAATCATCGTCGGGCGGCGCCGTCACCTCGGATGGGGCTCACTGTGAGCGACGAGTCACTGGCGCAGCAGGTCGCGGGCCAGTGCGAACAGATACTTGTTGTACTCGCGGGCAAGCAATGCCGTCGTGCCCGGCCAGCGCCACCAGTCTTCGAGGCGCACCACGGCCGGGGCCACCGGGTCCGGCAGGATCTCCACCTCCGGCAGCGCCCGGCGGAACTCCAGCAGGCTGCGCGGCATGTGGTAGTTGGCCGTGACCAGCCGCAGCGAGCGGTAGCCCTGGGCCCGCATCCACGCCGCCGTCTCGCGCGCGTTGCCGACGGTGTCGTCGGCGCTGTGGCCGAGCACGATGCAGCACTCCAGCCCGCCCGGCGCCTGCTCCGCGACACGCAGCAGCTCGGCCACGTCGACATCGTGGTGGACGCCGGAGACGAACAGGCTGCCGGCCCGGTCGGCGGCAAGCAGGCCGAGCCCGGCGGCCACCCGCTCGCTGCCCCCGGTCAGCACGACGATGGCATCGGTCACCCGGTCCGCGGCCGGCGGGATGGCGGCGACCCGCTCGGCGAACCAGACCAGCCCGCCGGCCCAGACCAGCGCCAGCAGCAGGCCGGTCGCCGCCAGCCGACGCAGCCAGCGGACGCCGCGTGCGCGCCACGGCACCGGCCGCGACCGGGCGTCGGCGGGCGGCACCGTATCGGTCGTCACGGCCACCTCGCCAGGGTGCGCAGCACCGTGATCCGCGCCGCAAGCAGGGCCAGCCCGGCCGCTGCCGCCGGTACCGCCGGCAGCACCAGCCAGCCCAGGGGGCCGAGGCCGGCCTCGGGCAGCACGCCGTCGCCCGCCGCCCGGCCGAGCGCCACCAGCGTCACCACCGCCAGCGCCATCCCGACCGCGGCGCCGACCGCCGCCAGCCGCACCGCGAAGCGCTGGAACAGGCCGGCAACATAGCCGTCGGTGGCACCCAGGGCGTGCAGCAGCTCGACGGTGCGGTGGTGGACGGTCAGCGCGGCGGCCGTCACCGCGATGACGGTGGCCGCCGTCGCCGCCGTCGCCACGCCCAGCACCAGCCAGGCGACCAGCCGCACCGTCGCCGCCAGGTCGCGCACCGGCGTCAGCCAGCGGCCGTGTCCGGCAACCATGGCACCGGGCACGGCCTCGGCCAGCGCCGCCTGCAGCGCCGCCATGTCGGCCGGGCGCTGCGCCAGGCGGACGTCGATCAGCACCGGCGGCGCCAGGTCGGCCAGCACCGCCGTCTCCTCCGGCCCCAGCCACGGCTCCAGCAAGGCGGTCACCTCGGCCGCCGACAGTGCCCGCGCCGCGGCCACCTCGGGCAGATCCTGCAGCGCCGCGACCGCCGCTTCGACAACCCCCTCCGTTTCGCTGGCCAGCGGCAGCTGCACCGTCAGCCGGCCGTCCAGGGCGGCGCGCCAGGTGCCGGCGGCGCCGGCGGCGGCCAGGCTCGCCATCAGCGCCAGCGTCGCCAGATAGGCCATCGGCACGATGATCCAGGGGGCCAGCCGGTCGGCGGCGGACCGGCCCAGCGGCACCGGCTCGTGGCCGCGGCCGGCGGCCGGCAGTCTCATGCCGCTTCCCCCGCGCCGGCCCCCGCGCCGGCCCCGGCCGCCACGGCGGTCTCGGCCCCGGCCGTCACGGCGGTCTCGGGCCCGACCAGGCGGCCGTGGGCCAGCTCCAGTACCGGGCGGTCGAAGCGGCGCACCAGGGCGTCGCTGTGGGTGGCGACGATGATCGTGGTGCCCTGCCGGTTCAGCTCCTCGAACAGGCGGATCAGCCGGGCGCCGGCCCGGTCGTCGACATTGCCGGTGGGCTCGTCGGCCATCAGCAGGTCGGGCTTGGTGACGACGGCGCGGGCGATGGCCAGGCGCTGCTGCTCACCGCCGGACAGCTCGGGCGGGCACGCCGTCAGCCGGTCGGCCAGCCCGACCCAGCGCAGCAGCTCGATGACGTGGCCGCGGTACTGCTCGTCGCGGAAGCCGGCCAGGCGCAGGGGCAGCGTGACGTTGTCCAGCGTCGAGAGATGCTCGATCAGCCGGAAGTCCTGGAAGACCATGCCGATGCGCCGGCGCAGCGGCGGCAACTCGTGCCGCCCGAGCGCCGCCACGTCGCGGCCGAACACGCGCAGCCGGCCCGAGGCCGGGCGGCAGGACAGATGCAGCAGGCGCAGCAGCGACGATTTGCCGGCCCCGCTCGGCCCCTTGACGAAGTGGAACGACCCGGCCGGGATGGCGAAGGTCAGGCCGGACAGGACCTGCGGTCCCGCACCGTAGCGCATGCCGACAGCGTCACAATGAATCAAGGGCTCCACGCGCACCTCCGCGGCGCGACGCCGGGTCGCCGCCGGGTCGCCGCCGACGGCACCATTGCCGACGGCTAGCGGTAACACGTTTCCTGCCGGCGTTGAACGCGGCATACCCGAATGACCGGCTTTTTTCGTGGCGCACGGTAGCGCGATGCGGCATGTTTGCACGCGGCGGCGCCATGCCGGACGCTGGCCGCACCTGGGGCCGCACCTGGGACTGCACCTGGGACCGCACTTGGTGCCGGGCCATGGGTGCCGGGCCATGGGTGCAGGGCCATGGGTGCAGGACTGGCACCCGGCACGGTCGGGCCGCCGGCCGAGCCGCCGTTGGTCGCGGCCGGTGACCTTGAAGTGCGGCGCCACTGGCATGATCCTGTCCTGCCCCGCCTGCTCGACCCGCTTCGTCCTCGATCCCGCCCGGATCGGCGCGGCCGGCCGGCGCGTGCGCTGCGCGCGCTGCCGCCACGTCTGGTTCCAGGAGCCGCCGGCCGACACGCCGGTCGACACGCCGGCCGACACGCCGATGGTGCCGCCGGTGCCGACTCCCGGCAACGGCATTGGCGACAGGTCCGCAGCCATGGCCGAACCGGCGGCCGGCGGGCGGGACCAAGGCGGCGCCGCCAGCGGTGTTGCGGGAGTGTACGGCCTGGCGCGGCGGTTTGGCCCGCCGCGCATCAACCTGCCGGCCCTGCGCAGTGCGCCGGTTCGCCGCGCTGCCCTTGGCTGGGGCCTGCTGGTCCTGCTGGTGGTGGGCCTGGTCGGCACGGTCTATGCCGGGCGCGAGCAGATCGTGCAGTGGTGGCCGCCGGCCTACCGTCTCTACGATGTGCTCGGCATCCAGGTGGCGGGCCTCGATGCCGCCGACGGGACCGCCTTCGAGGTGCGCGGCATCTCCACCCGCCGCGACGACGGTGCCGACGGCTCACGCCTGATCGTGACCGGGCAGGTTGTCAACCTGTCCGACGAGGTGCGGCCGCCACCGGCGGTGCAGGTCACTCTCCTCGGCGAGGATGACGACCCGCTGCAGCGCTGGTCGTTCCAGCCCGCGGCGGAGCGGCTGGCGCCGGGGGAAGCCGCCGGGTTCGAGACCGTGGTGACCGATCCGGATCCGGCCGCCAGCTACCTGTCGATCCGTGTCCTCGACGCAGCGACCGCCGCCGCCAACCCTTGAGGTCCGGCCCCCCATCAGTGGGCTCGAAAACGCGGTGGAAACCCCTTAGAGTATCAGTTTGGTGACGATGACACCCGGAGACCGGGAGCGGCAGGGCCGTCCGCCATGGCCAAAGAGCGCAACACACCGGAAGGCATGGCGGCCGGCGACGGCATCGGCGGCGCACGCATCCTGATCGTCGACGACGAGGAATCGATTCGCCAGTTCGTCTCCCGCGCGCTGCAACTCTCCGGGCACGGCTTCACGGTCGACACGGCCGAGGACGGGCTGCAGGCGCTGGAGGCACTGGCCGCCGCGCCGTATGAGCTGCTCGTCACCGACATCGTGATGCCGGGGCTGGACGGCATCGAGCTGGCGCTGAAGGTGGCCAAGGACCATCCCGCTACCGCCATCATGCTGATGACCGGCTATGCCTCGGAAAAGCAGCGCGCCTACGGCCTCGACCGGCTGATCCACAAGGTGGTCTCCAAGCCGTTCTCGCTGAAGCAGATCTGCGCGGCTGTGGAAGAGGTCCTGGCGTCGCGGTGACGGTTCACCGGGGCTCCGGCTGCGGTCGGCCCGCACCGCCACCGTGTCGCCGGCAACGGCCAATCGCCACGGCTGGGTGTTGTGCCCGGACGGCGCCAGCACGGCATGGCGCAAAGCGAACCCCAACTGGTCCGTGTGCGGCCCGCCGGCGGGGTAGTCGGCCGGGTCGACCCGCCAGGCGGCGGCGGGATCGGGTGCGGCAGGGGCCAGCATCAGCAGCACGGCAAAGGCGGACAGGGTGGCGCGGACCATGACGCGGGCCCCCCGGACCGGTTGGAAGTGGCAACGGTCCGGCGAGTGTATCCGAACGCCCGGCCGGCATACAGGCGGGACAGGGTTGGCGCGGCGGCACGGGTGCCTATACTGATGCGCGAACAGCCCCACCGCGAATAGCCTCACCGTTTGTAAGGAGCTAATCCGTCAGATGCCGCATCGGGTCGTCTCGCTGATCCCCAGCGCCACCGAAATCGTTGCCGCGCTCGGCGCCGCGCCGCTGCTGGTAGGCCGCTCCCACGAATGCGACCATCCGCCGGAGGTGGCGGCGCTGCCGGTGCTGACGGCGCCAATGATACCGCTGGGCGGGTCGTCGGCGGCCATTGACCGGTCCGTGCGCCGGCTGCTGGAGGCTGCGCTGGCGGTCTATCGCCTGGATGTGGAGACCTTGCGCGACCTGGTGCCGGATCTGATCGTGACCCAGGCGCAGTGCGACGTGTGTGCCGTCAGCCTGGTTGATGTCGAGGCCGCGGCGCGCGACTGGCTGGGCAACAACGTCACCATCGTGTCGCTGGCGCCGGCGCGGCTGGACGATGTTTGGGCGGATGTCGAGACGGTGGCTGCGGCGCTCCATCGCTCCGCCGAGGGCGCGGCGCTGGCCGGCGAGCTGCGGGCGCACATCGGCAAGATTGCCGCCAGGGCTGAGCGGGCGGTCGACCGCCCGACCGTGGCCTGCATCGAATGGGTCGAGCCGCTGATGGCCGCCGGCAACTGGATGCCGGAGCTGGTCGGCCTGGCCGGCGGCGTGAACCTGTTCGGCGAGACCGGACGGCACTCGCCGCGGCTCGACTGGCCGGCGCTGGCCGCGGCCGACCCGGACGTGATCGTGGTCATGCCGTGCGGCTTCGACCTGGCGCGGACCCAGGCCGAGCTGCCGCTGATGGCCGGCCGGCCGGAATGGGGCGACCTGACGGCGGTGCGGACCGGGCGGGTCTACCTGACCGACGGCAACCAGTACTTCAACCGGCCGGGGCCGCGGCTTGCCGAGTCGCTGGAGATCCTCGCCGAGATCCTGCACCCGCACCTGTTCGCGCCGCGGCATCGCGGTGTCGGCTGGAACCTTGTCGTCGGCCGCTAGTCTGTACGATGATCGCCGCCGTGCCCGATCCCGCGTGCCGCTTGCCGCGGCGCCGACCGGAAATTGCGGCTCGCGACAACCGCGATCCATGTCGGCACGACCACGATCCGTGACTGCACTGGGCAGGAGCACCGTGACCACATCGCGCCTCTCCCTCCGGCTTGCCGTTCCCGTGTTTGCATTCCTCCTCGTCTGGGCCGGCGGGCCCGAACGGGTCCGGGCCCAGGCCCAGGCCCAGACGCCGCCGGCGACCGACGCAGCGCCGGCGGAGGCGCCGGCGCCGGCCGACCAGGCCGAGGCGGTCCCCGATGCCGATGCCGATGCCGATGCCGGTGCCGATGCCGGGCTGGCGCCGGCCGACGGAACGGGGCCGCTGGCCGAGTTCCCGCCGGACCAGATCAACGCCTTCATCGCCACGCTGGAGGACGAGGCGGCGCGCAACCGTCTGATCGAGCAGCTGCGCATGATCACCGCCGTCCAGACGCAGCAGGAGACGCTGATCGAGACGGTGGGCACGGGCATGCTGGCCTATCTTTCGGAAGAGCTGGGCAGCATGTCCGAGCAGGTCATCGCCGTCGGCGACATGCTCGACGACCTGCCGGCGATGACGGACTGGACCGAGCAGCAGGTCGCGTCGCCGGCGGCGCGGCAGCGCTGGCTCGACATCCTGGGCAATGGCGGCCTGATCATCGGCGGCGGTGCGGCGGCGTTCTGGCTGGCGTGGCTGGTGTTGTGGCGCACGCGGCACCCCCTGGGCAGCAACCACCGGGCCAGCATCCTGGAGCGCCTGCCTTTGGCCCTGGCCCGGCTGCTGCTGGAGCTGGTCCCGGTGGCGGCCTTTGCCGCGGCAGCCTATGGCGCCTTCAGCCTGGTTGATCCGCCGCGGACCGAAACGCGCATCGTCGCCCTGGCGCTGATCAACGCCGTCGCCATCGTCACGGCGGTGCGGGCGGTGGCGCGGGTGCTGCTGGCGCCGCGGCTGGAGGGGCTGCGGCTGTTCCCGCTGACCACCCGCACGGCGCGCCACCTGTCGCGCTGGGTGCGGCTGCTGGTCAACACCGCCATCGTCGGCTTCATCGTCACCGAGACGGCGTTCGCGCTCGGCCTGCCGGCGGCGCTGCGCGACGGCCTGCTGGCGCTGGTCGGGCTGATCGTCGTCGCCATGCTGATCTATCTGGTCATCCGCTACCGGCGGCCGGTGCGGCGGATCATCCGCGGCGAGACCGGCATGCGGCCACTGGCCATGATGCGGCGCCAGCTCGGCAATGTCTGGCACGTGCTGGCGGTGATCTACATCGTTGCGCTGTACGTGATCTGGGCGCTGGACGTGGAGGGCGGCTTCACCTTCATGGTGGTGGCGACGCTGCTGAGCCTGCTCATCGTCGCCGGCGCCCGGCTGCTGACGCTCGGTCTGGCGCACTACCTGCAGGCCGTGCTCGGCCCGCAGGAGCAGCCGGCCTATCCCGAGCTCAACCGGTGCATGGCGCGCTACTCGCCCATCATGCAGACGGTGCTGTCGGCGCTGATCGCCGTGCTGGCGGTGCTCGGCATCCTGGCCGCCTGGGGCGTGCCGTCGTTCGACTGGATGGACAGCGACACCGGCGGCAACCTGATCAGCGCCCTGATCACGATCGCGCTGGTCCTCGTCAGCGGCGTGGTGGTCTGGGAGATGATCAACATCCTGGTCGAAAAGCGGCTCGACCGTGCGGCATCGGAGGGCGTGCCGGTGGAGCAGCGCCAGCGCGTGCAGACGCTGCTGCCGCTGCTGCGCAATGCCACGCTGGTCGTGCTGCTGGTGGTCGGCACGCTGATGGTGCTGTCGGAGATCGGCATCAACATCGCGCCGCTGCTGGCCGGTGCCGGCGTGGTCGGCCTGGCCATCGGCTTCGGTGCCCAGACCCTGGTCCACGACGTGATCACCGGCCTGTTCATGCTGTTCGAGAACACCATCGCCGTCGGCGACGTGGTGCAGGTGGGCAGCCACGGCGGCCTGGTGGAAGGGCTGACCATCCGCACGGTGCGCCTGCGCGACCTGTCGGGCAACGTGCACACGGTGCCGTTCAGCCAGGTCACCTCGGTCATGAACATGACCCGGGACTATTCCTACTACCTGTTCGACATCGGCGTCGCCTATCGCGAGGACACCGACCAGGTCATCGAGGTGGTCCAGGCGATCAGCGCCGAGATGATCCAGGAAGAACCGTACAAGTCGGAGATCCTGGAGCCGATCGAGATCCTGGGCGTCGACAGCTTCCAGAACAGCGCCGTCGTCATCAAGGCGCGGATCAAGACCAGGCCGATCAAGCAGTGGATGGTCGGGCGCGAGTTCAACCGCCGCATGAAGAAGCGCTTCGACGCGCTGGGCATCGAGATCCCGTTCCCGCACATGACGCTGTATTTCGGCCAGGACAGGCAGGGCAAGGCGCCGCCAGCCAACCTGCAGCTTCAGGCCCCGGCCCTGGTCGATGCCCTGGCCGCCGGCGGCACCTTCGCCGCCGCGCCGCAGGTTGCGGCGGCGGCCGGCGAGGCGGCGGACGAGAGGGCGTCGGCACGATCCGCCCGGACGCGCCGGCGCGGCGCCGCCCCGCCCCCGCCCCCGCCCCCGCCCCCGCCGGACCGCCCCGGCGACGAAGCGGCCGAGAGCAGCACGGGCACGGACGAGGATTAGAGGAAGGCCATGCCGTGGTCGGGGAACACCCGGCCGCAGCATGTGTGCGACAACTGCCGCCACGAGGGCCACATCACGGACGCGGAAGGATAATATGCGCCCGGTGCGTGCGGCATGGCTTTGATGCCTGGTATCTGACAGGGTGCTGCAGGCTGATGCGTGCATCCTATCGTACACTGCCTTCGACAAAGCCGGCAATCCTCTCCAGCACCGCCTCGGTCGCCTGGAAGTGCGGCACGTGGCGGCAGTCGGGGATGATCCACGGCCGGCACGGGCCGGAGACGCCGGCGGCGATCAGGTCGACCTGGGCCGGCGAGCCGTACTCGTCCCGTTCGCCCTGCAGGGCCAGCACCGGACAGACGATTCTGGGCAGCTCGGCACGCATGTCGAACCCGGCGAAGGCCGGCGACAGCCAGGCGTCGGCCCAGTTGGCGAACACCAGGTCGGTCTTGGCGCCGTGATAGCGCTGCAGCGCGGCGCGCAGCCGGCTGCCGCGGGCGTGATAGGCGGCACGGGTGCGGCGGATGCCGTCCAGGGTGACCGGCTCGAGGATCACGTGCGCCGCCATGCTGACCACCGCCGCCGCCCGCTCCGGGCAGGCCGCGGCGAACAGCAGGGCGATGCTGGCGCCATCGCTGTGGCCGATCGGCACGGCGCGGCCGATGCCGCAGCGGTCCAGCACCTCGGGCAGGCTGGCGCGCGCCTCGGCGTACAGGTAGTCGGGGGTGCGCGGTGCCGGCAGCGGCTCCGACCCGCCGAAGCCGAGCCGGTCGTAGACCAGCGCCCGCCGCCCCGTGGCCCGCGCCAGCGCCGCCGGCACACAGACACCGCGTCCGGTCCACTGGTCGATGCTGCCCAGCCCCTCGTGCAGGAAGACCAGCGGCGACGCCGCCGGGTCGGCCGCGGCCGGCTCGACCCACTCGGCGCACAGCCGGTGGCCGGCGGCGTGCACGTCGAACCGCCGCCGCACCACGTCGTCGAGCGAGGCATGCCAGGAACCCGTCATCGCCACGCGGTATAGCGCGGCCGGGCCGCGGCGTCAGCCGGTGCGGGCGTCGGGCCGCGGCACAGGCTGCCGACCGCCTCCGCGCGCCGGTCATCGCTGCCGGCCGGATCGGGACTGTCGCGCCCATTAACATTTCCTTTCCCCCCGGCCGGCCATAATCGGTGGGACTGCAGCCCTCTGGCCGGACCGCCGACGCATGCCATCCAGCGACCTCGCAGACTTCCTGTCGGACATGCCGGATGATCCGCTGCCGGAAGACCCGCTGCCGGAGACCGGGGCTGCCGAGCCGCAGCCGGCGGCGCAACGCGGCCGCCGCCCCGGCACCGGTGCCGGTGCCAGGTCGCCCGACGCCGCCGCCCCGCCGGCCGCGGCCTCACCGCCGGAGGCGGCCAGGCCCCCGGACGGCCCGCCCGATGCCGTCCTGCTGAACGACCGCTACGAGATCTTTCCTGTACAGCCGCTGCCGGAGCTGGCCGGCCCCGACACCGCCGCCGTCGCCGCCCGTGACAGGCGCGACGCCAATATCGAGCTGTCGGCCCACGTCTGCCGCGGCAACGCGCCGCCGCGCTGGGACATTGCCGGCTCGCTGTCCGGCATCGACAACCCGGCGCTGATCCGGCTGATCGGCTATGGTGTCGTCGCCTGGCCCTCCGACAAGGCGGAACGGCCGGTCATGGTGTTCGAACGGCCCAGGGGCACGCGCCTGTTCAAGTCGGTCAAGCACAAGCGCGAACCGATGCCGGAGGAACTGCTCACCCGTGGCGTCATCCAGCCGCTGGCGGCGGCGCTGGCCGAGCTCAGGCTGCGCCGGCTGTTCCACGGCGCCGTCAACCCCATGACCCTGTTCCTGCGCGACAGCGACGGCAGCGCCAAGGTGCAGCTCGGCGAATGCGTCACCCTGCCGGCCGGGGCCGGCCAGCTGCCGGCGTTCGAAACCATAGAGCGCGGCATGGCACAGCCGCTGGGGCGCGGCCCCGGCACCGGCGCCGACGACCTCTATGCCCTGGGCGTCACGATCCTGGCCCTGCTGCTGGGGGCCATGCCCGGGCGCGGCCTGGACGACCAGGCGCTGCTCAACGAGAAGATCGACAAGGGCAGCTTCACCGCCCTGATCGGCGACGCCCGCCTGCCGTTGACGGTGCTGGAGCCGGTGCGCGGCCTGCTGCTGGACGACCCGGCGTCACGCTGGAGCCTGGAGGACCTGGAGCTGTGGCTGGCGGGCCGGCGCCTCAGTCCCAGGCAGGCCCAGGCGCCGAAGCGGGGCTCGCGGCCGTTCCCGTTCAAGGGGCAGGAGCTGTGGACGGCGCGCACCGTCGCCGCCGCCATGGCGGCGCGCACCGGCGACGCCAACGAGGTCATCGAGACCGGCGATCTGGTGCACTGGATCCGCCGCAGCCTGGACGACGAACTCCTGGTCAACAAGGTCGAGGACGCGGTCAGCTCGGCCCGCGCCGGCCGCGGCGGCCCGATCGAGGAGCGCCGCGTGGCGCGGGTGGTCATGGCGCTCGACCCGCCGGCGCCGGTCCGCTACCGCGGCAAGGCAGTGATGCCGGCGGGGCTCGGTGCCGTGCTCGGCGAGGTCGTGGCGCGCGGCGGCACGGCGCAGGAGTACGCCGAGATCATCGCCGGCCAGCTGCCGATGTCCTGGGTCAACAGTCAGCCCGAGTTCCGTGCCGACTTCGTCGCACTGACGGGCACCTTCGACCACGCCCGCTCGTACCTGGAGCGCCCGGCGATCGGCAACGGTCTCGAGCGCTGCGTCTACGAGCTCAGCCCCAACACGCCGTGCCTCAGCCCGATCCTGCAGGGCCACTACGTGCTCGACCTGGAGGGGCTGATGTGGGCGCTGGAGGAGGTGGCCGGCGCGGCCGAGCGGCCGGCGGCGCCCGTCGACCGGCACGTCGCCGCCTTCGTGCTGTCGCGCAATCCGAAGGTGAGCGACCGGCTGCTGCAGGCGCTGGCATCGGACCAGCAGCGTCCGGAGTACGGCCTCGCCGTCACCGGCCTGCTGTTCGAGCTGCAGAAGGCGACCCGCGCCCATCCGCTGCCGGCGCTGTGCGGCTGGGCGGCGGACCTGCTCGAGCCGGCCATCGAGCGGTTCCACAGCCGGACGCTGCGCCGGCGCGTGCGCGAGGCCATGGACCGTGAGGCCGAGACCGGGCTGTTCAAGAACATCTACACCATCGCCAACAACGGCAACCTGATCCGGCGCGACCAGGCGGCATTCCGCGCCGCCTCGCGCGACTACGTGACGGCGATGCGCGCCATCACCCAGCGGCAGGAGGTGCTGGCCAACCGCGCCCGGCTGACCGAGGACAGCGGCCGCCAGATGGCGGCGTTGTGCAGCGGCGTGCTGTCGGCCGTGCTGGTCGTCGTGCTCGTCATCCTGTCCGCGGCCTAAGGAGAAGGTCATGGCCGGACACCCCGTCGCATCGCGTCGTCCGCCGCCGCCGCCGGCACCCGCGCCGCAGTCCGGCCCTGCGCCGCGGCGGCGGCGCGGGGCGGGCGGCCTGCTCATCGTGTTCCTGTTCGCGCTGCCGGGGGCGGCGCTGTTCCTGCCGACGACGCTGCTGGTCATGGTCGGCCTGGTGCCGACTCTGGTCGCGCTGATCGTCGACCGCGACGCGGAGAAGTTCGCCGCGATCACGGTCGGGCCGGTCAACTTCTGCGGCGTCCTGCCGGCGGCGCTGGCCCTGTGGCAGGGCGCACACTCGGTCGACCGCGCCATGACCATCCTCGCCGAGCCGGCCTACTGGCTGGTCATGTACGGCGCGGCGGCGGCCGGCTGGCTGATCTATTTCAGCGTGCCGCCGGCGGTGGGCGCCTACCTGGCTCACCGCAACGAGGTCGAGATCGAGCGCCTGACCGAGCACCAGGAGCGCCTGGTCGAGGAGTGGGGCCCGGAAGTGGCGGCCCAGGCCCTGGGAACGGGCGGTGCCGGCCAGCGCGACCCGCTGACGGACACCGCGGCGCCGGCCCCGGCCACCTCGAACGGGCTGTTGTGAGCGGCCCGACAGCGACCAGATCCGGAACGGATGGATGTCGGGCAGCGGCGCCGGCGGGTGGCGCCGGCGGGTGGTGCCGGCCGGTGGCGCCGGCGGGTGGTGCCGGTGTCAAGCCACCCTACCGGCCCCGGCCGCTTTCCTGCTAGCATGTCTGCCGGACCGCAGGACGGGGTAGCCATGGACACGATCGTGCATTGCGACAGCTTCGAGGTGGCGCTGCGCACCGGGCCCGACATCGCCGACGTCACCGCCGAACTGGGCCGGATCGTCGCCGCGTCGGCGGTGCGCGAGGGCACGGTGCACGCCACCGTGATCGGCTCCACCGGCTCGCTGTCGACGATCGAGTTCGAGCCCGGCGCCGTGCAGGACCTCAAGGACGCCGTCACCCGGCTGGCCCCGCCCGGCATGCCCTACGCCCACGAGATGGCCTGGCACGACGGCAACGGCCACAGCCACGTCCAGGCCGCCCTGCTGGGACCGTCGCTGGTCGTGCCGGTGCGCGGCGGGCGCCTCAAGCTGGGTACCTGGCAGCAGGCCATCCTGATCAACCACGACAACCGGCCGCGCCGGCGCAGCGTCGAGGTCACGGTGGTGGGGCAGGGATAGGCCCCATGCCCGCCCTGCTCGCCACAGAGGAGACGGCGCCGGCGGCGGCGCCGGGCGACGCGCTGCTCGGCGTCACCCGCTCGTTCAGCGGCCGGTGCTGGCGGCTGCGGCCCGCCGAGACCCGGCTGGCCCTGGCCGTGGCGCAGCGACACGGCCTGCCGGAGGCGGTCGCCCGGCTGCTGGCGGCGCGCGGCATCATGCCCGAGGCCGTGCCCGACTACCTGGAGCCGACCCTGCGCGCCGTGCTGCCCGATCCGTCGTCGTTCAAGGACATGGACCGCGCCGCCGCGCGGCTGGCCGCCGCCGTCATGGCCGGCGAGCCGGTCGCCCTGTTCGCCGACTACGACGTCGACGGCGCCTGTTCGGCCGCCATCCTGGCCCGCCTGCTGACGGCCGCCGGGTCGCCGCCGCGGATCCATGTGCCCGACCGCATTGCCGAGGGCTACGGCCCCAACACCCCGGCGCTGCAGCGGCTGGCCGGCGAGGGCGTGCGCCTCGTCGTCTGCGTCGACTGCGGCACCACCGCCCAGGCGCCGCTCGAGGCGGCGGCCGCGGCCGGGCTCGACGTCATCGTGCTGGACCACCACACGCCCGAGGCGCGGCTGCCGCCGGCGGTCGCCGTGGTCAACCCCAACCGCCTGGACGAGAGCGGCGCGCACCGTCAGCTCGCCGCCTGCGGCGTCGCCTTCCTGGCGGCGGTGGCGGTCAACCGCGCCCTGCGCCGCGCCGGCCACTATCGCGGCCGCGCCGAGCCTGACCTGCTGGCGCTGCTCGACCTGGTGGCGCTGGGTACGATCTGCGACGTGGTGCCCCTGACCGGGCTGAACCGGGCGCTGGTCCGCCAGGGCCTGAAGGTGATGGCCGCGCGCCGCAATGTGGGCCTGGCGGCGCTGGCCGACGCGGCCGGACTGGCCGAGAAGGTCGCCGCCGACCACGCCGCCTTCCTGCTGGGTCCGCGCATCAACGCCGGCGGGCGCATCGGCCGCGCCGACCTGGGCGCCCGCCTGCTGGCCGGCGATGATCCGGTGGCGGCGGCGGAGATGGCGGCGCTGCTCGACACCCACAACGAGGACCGCAAGGCGATCGAGGCCGCCGTCTGGCGCCACGCCTGCGAGCAGGTGGAGCAGGCCGAGGAGCCGGGTCCGGTGCTGGTCGTGGCCGCGCCCGGCTGGCACCCCGGCGTCGTCGGCATCGTCGCCGGGCGGCTGCGCGAGCGCTATCACCGGCCGGCCTGCGTCGTGGCCCTGGACGGCGGCGTCGGCCACGCCTCGGCGCGGTCGGTGCCCGGCTTCGACATCGGCGCGGCGGTGGCCGAGGCGCGGCGAGCCGGGCTGCTGATCACCGGCGGCGGCCACCCCATGGCCGCCGGCTTCCGCGTCGCCGCCGCGCGGCTGCCGGCGGTGCGCACCTTCCTGGCCGACCGCCTGCGCGCCGGGCCGGCCGGGCTGGCCGGGCCGCCGGTGCCGCTGTTGGAGCTGGACGGGGCGCTGCGCGTCGGCGGCGTCACGGTCGAACTGGCCGGCGGCATCGCCCGGCTGGGGCCGTTCGGCGCCGGCAATGCCGAGCCGCGCTTCGCCGTGCTGGGCGTGCGCCCGGTGCAGCCGCGCGTGGTCGGCGTCGGCCACGTCGCCTGCTGGCTGACCGGGGCCGACGGCGGCCGGCTCAAGGCGATCGCCTTCCGTGCCGCCGACACCGACCTGGGCCGGGCACTGCTGGCCGGCGGCGGCGCGCCACTGCACCTGGCCGGCACGCTGCGCGTCGACGACTGGGGCGGCCGGCAGCAGCCGCAGATCCTGATCGAGGACGGTGCCCCCGTGTGGGGCGGCTGACCCCGGCCAGACGATCCAGACGATGCCGCGGCGCGGATGCCAGACCTCCATTGCCGCCTCGTGCGGCGCCGCTGAGCGTGGCCGGCGCAGGCCAACCACGCGCGTTCCTGCCGGCGATGCGTTTCGCCCTCGGTGGCGGTGCCCGGATATCCGTGCTAGAAGAACGCACCGCAGACGAGCGGCCGCCGCGCGGGCGGCTGCAGCCGGAGCAACAGGGGCCGGAACAACAGGATCAGGAACCCAAGCCGCCGCGCCGCCCCGGATGACGCGGCGGGGCGTGGTGTCCGCAGGCCAAGGCTTTCCGAACCCGTGTCACGCAAGAACCCGGTCGCATCAACGAGAGGAACGAACCCATGCTGAAGGGCAACGTACTGGTCGCCCAGGGCGGCGGCCCCACCGCGGTCATCAACCAGTCGCTGGTCGGCGTCGTGCTTGAGGCGCGCCGGATTGCGGGGGTGGATCGCGTGTTCGGCGCCTATCACGGTGTGCGCGGCATCGTCGACGACAGGCTGATCGACCTGACGCCGGAGACCACCCACAATCTGGAGATGGTGGCGCAGACGCCGGCCTCGGCCCTGGGCAGCACCCGCGACAAGCCTGACCTGAAGTACTGCCGGGAGATCCTCAAGGTTCTCAAGGCGCACGACGTGACCAGCTTCTTCTACATCGGCGGCAACGACTCGTCCGACACGGCGCGCATCGTCGCCGAGGAGGCGCAGAAGTCGAACTACCCGCTGCGCTGCGTCCACGTGCCCAAGACCATCGACAACGACCTGGTGCTCAACGACCACACGCCGGGCTTCCCGTCGGCGGCGCGCTTCGTCGCCTGCGCCTTCGCCGGTGCCAACCTGGACAACCGGGCGCTGCCGGGCGTCTACATCGCCGTCGTCATGGGCCGCCACGCCGGGTTCCTGACCGCCGCGGCCAGTGCGGCGCAGAAGTTCGAGGACGACGGGCCGCACCTGATCTACGTGCCGGAGCGGACCTTCTCGATCGACAAGTTCCTGGGCGACGTGAAGGCGGTGTACGACCGGCTCGGCCGCTGCATCGTCGCGGTGTCGGAGGGCATCCACGACGAGAGCGGCACGCCGATCATGACCAGGCTGGCCAAGCAGGTGGAGCGGGACAGCCACGGCAATGTCCAGCTCTCTGGCAGCGGCGCGCTGGCCGACCTGCTGTCCGACCAGATCAAGGACGGCCTGGGCATCAAGCGGGTGCGCGGCGACACGCTGGGCTACATGCAGCGCTCGTTCTATGGCGTGGTCTCCGACGTCGACCAGTGCGAGGCGCGCGAGGTGGGCGAGAAGGCGGTGCACTTCGCCCACTGGGAGGACCGCAACGGTTCAGTGACGATCCGCCGCACCGGCCACTATTCGGTCGAGTACGTGCTGGAGCCGCTGGAGAACATCGCCGCCAAGACCAAGGTGATGTCCGACGAGTTCCTCAACGCCGAGAGCAACAACATCACCGATGCCTTCCGGCTGTACCTGCGGCCGCTGCTGGGCTCCGGCTCGTTCGACATGGCGCGCCTGCGCAACTATCCGGTGCCGAAGGCCGCCGCGGCCGAATAGGCCGGCCGGGCCGGCGCCCCAGCCGGCCCACCGAAGACCCTTGACGGGCGCAACTGACGGGCGCAACGCGGCGCCGGCCATGGTCTGGCCGGCGCCGTCCTGCCGTGCGCCGCCGGTCCCTGTGCCGCGGCGGGCTGGGCCGCAGCGGGGCCGTGGCTCGCTGAGGCATGGCCGGCGGGGCCGGCGTTGGGGGGCGGGGCCGGCGGGGCCGACCGTCGCAACCCTTTCGGCAAACGCGATGGCGGTTGATTTTCCGCCCGCCGGCCGCTAGGTCTTTGTGCACTGACCCCTTCGTCTAGAGGCCCAGGACACCGCCCTTTCACGGCGGCAACACGGGTTCGAATCCCGTAGGGGTCACTTTCCGCACGGCCTCACCACCACAGTCACCGGTTCACCTTGTAGAAGTTGATCAGGCCGTTGGTCGAGCTGTCGTGGCCGGTGACCGGCTGGTCGCCCTCCAGGTCGGCCAGGACGTCCTTGGCGAGCTGCTTGCCGAGCTCCACGCCCCACTGGTCGAAGCTGTAGATGTTCCACACGATGCCCTGGGTGAAGATCTTGTGCTCATAGAGCGCGATCAGCATGCCCAGGGTATAGGGCGTGATCATCGGCACCATGATCGAGTTGGTCGGCCGGTTGCCCTCGAACACCTTGTGCGGCAGCAGGGTGTACAGCTCGGCGCCGGACTTGCCCTGCGCCTCCAGATCGGCGCGCGCCTCGTCGGTGGTCTTGCCGCGCATCAGCGCCTCGGTTTGCGCGAAGAAGTTGGACAGCAGCAGCTTGTGGTGGTCGCCGATCGGGTTGTGGCTCTTGGCCGGGGCCAGGAAATCGCACGGCACCAGCCTGGTGCCCTGGTGGATGAGCTGGTAGAAGGCGTGCTGGCCGTTGGTGCCGGGCTCGCCGAAGATGACCGGGCCGGTCTCGTGGTCGACCGGCTGGTTGTCGCGGCCGACCGACTTGCCGTTCGACTCCATGTCGCCCTGCATGAAGTAGTTGGCGAAGCGGTTCAGGTACTGGTCATAGGGCAGGATCGCCAGCGTCTGGGCACCGAAGAAGTTGTTGTACCAGATGCCGAGCATGGCCAGGATGACCGGCAGGTTCTGCTCCAGCGGCGCGGTGCGGAAGTGCTGGTCCATGGCGTGGCCGCCGGCCAGCAGCTCCTCGAACCGGTCCATGCCCAGCACGATCGCCACCGGCAGGCCGATCGCCGACCACACCGAATAGCGGCCGCCGACCCAGTCCCAGAACTCGAACATGTTGGCCGGGTCGATGCCGAACTCCCGCACCTTGGGCTCGTTGGTCGACAGCGCCACGAAGTGCTTGGCGATGGCGCCTTCGTTGCCGGTCTTGTCGAGGAACCAGCGCCGCGCCGAGTGGGCGTTGGCCAGCGTCTCCTGGGTGGTGAAGGTCTTCGACGCGACGATGCACAGCACCGTCTCCGGGTCGACGCGCTTGAGCGTCTCGGCGATGTGGGTGCCGTCGACATTGGAGACGAAGTGCACGCGGATGTCCGGGTGGTGGTAGGGCTTCAGCGCCTCGCTGACCATGACCGGCCCCAGGTCCGAGCCGCCGATGCCGATGTTGACCACGTCGGTGATGCGCTTGCCGGTGTGGCCGACCCATTCGCCGGCGCGGACGCTTTCGGTGAACCGGCGCATCTGGTCCAGCACCCGGTTGACCTCCGGCATGACGTCCTGGCCGTCGACCAGGATCGGCGTGTTCGACCGGTTGCGCAGGGCGACGTGCAGGACGGCGCGGCCCTCGGTGACGTTGATCCTCTCGCCGGCGAACATGCGGTCGCGCCAGCCCTCGACGTCGGCCTGGCGGGCCAGGGCGAGCAGCAGGCGCATGGTCTCTTCGGTGATCCGGTTCTTGGAGTAGTCCACCAGCAGGTCGCCGACGCGGGCCGAGAACCGATCGAACCGCTGCGGGTCCTGGGCGAACAGGTCGCGCATGTGCAGGTGCCTGGCCCCGGAGAAATGGGCCTCCAGCGCCTTCCAGGCGGGCGACTCGGTCAGCGACGACATGGGCGAACTCCCCCTCGGTGCGGATGGTCTTGGCGGGTGCGGGCGTGTGGTGCGGGTCCCGGTGCGGTCGGCCGGGGCCGCGCGGGCCCCGGCGCGACGGCCGGGCGGGAGGTTAGCAAACGCCCCGGCCCGAAGCCAGGGTGCGGGCCGGGGCGCGGCGCCGGGACTGCGATGGCCGCGCCAGATGGCGGGGACGCAGGGTCGGGCGGCGGCGGGCGCGGCGGGGCGCAACGCCGTGTGACCGGATGCAACATCGGCGCAAACTCGGTGTTGCGCGGCAAGCCGTTGGTTTGTATGGCCGATCCGGCTTCCTGCAACGTTTGCAACGTCTGCAACGGGTCCCACGATGTTGCACCTCTTCGCTGCCACGGCCCCTGCCAAGGTCTTGACGGGCGGGCGTCCGGGCCCGGTCCGTCGCGATCGATTTACAGGACCATGGTCCTAGCCTGCAAGGGTCTTGCGGCCCTACCCGACCGCTGGAAGCATGTCGTTGCCGCTTTAACTTGCCGTAGCAGCAATCAACATTGTCATCGCCAGTTCACACCGGCCGTGTTGGCCGATCCCGTTGCATGAAACTGTGGGGAGGCGGGAGACAAGCAGTCGGAGACTCGTTCCGTTTTCGAGGATCTGAAGTATTCCGAAAAACAATTCCCAACCCGTCTTTGCGAGCGCAGCGAAGCAATCCAGTGGTGCCGCACGCCAGGTCTACGGCATTTCGGACTCGGCACCGCCGGGACTGGGCCGCTTCGCTTCGCTCGCGGTGACGGCATGGGTGGCAATTGCAGCGCGGCGATCCAGTCCCGGCGCCGCCGAGTCCAGAAAGCTGTCCGCCAGCCCGTGCGGCGCCACTGGATCGCCACGCTTTGCTCGGGATGACGGTGTTTCTGGTGGATGGGTTTATCTAAAAGCGACAACACACACGACACCATCGTCCCCGCCCATGCCTCCGCCATGCAAGCCGGCCAGTGAAACCGGGCCGCCGAGACCTGAGACCGAACGGGTCGAAGACATGCCGGCGGAGCGGATCCGCCCGCACGCCGGGGCCGCGGGGCTGGATCCGAGCACGGTCGTCGTGCCCCGAGGCCGCGTGACCCTGCTGCGCCTGCTGCCCCCCGGCGACACCTGCCCGTAGACAGCTGCCCGTAACGGCGCGGCCTGGAGCACGGTCCTCACAGCAGCCGGCCCTGCCGTTCCACCCCGCCCCTTGGCGGGATCAGAAACTCGCCTTCCGGGTCGTGGATCTTGTGCATCCGGCGGGCGGTGTCGCGGTGGGTGACGGCGTAGCAGTAGACGCAGCCATGGGGGCAGGTGTCGTAGGCGCCGATGTCGCGGCTCTCGGCGCACAGGCAGCCGGGGCGGTTGCCCTTCTGCCGGGCGGCGATCGGCCGGCCGGCCACGTCGGCCAGGCGGCGGGCGTCGACGCAGGCCGCCGGCGCCGTGCCCGGCGCCGTGCCGGCCACCGTGCCGGCCACCGTGCCCGGCGCCGTGCCGGCCACCGGGGCGGGCTCGACCAGGGCGGGCTGGGTGCACAGGGTCAGGGCCATGCCGTGGTCGGCGGCGACCGGCGCCAGGGCGGTCAGCAGCGCCCGCTTTTCCTCAAGGGGCGGGTCGTGCCAGGAGAAGCCGTGGCGGCGGGCGGCGGCGGTCAGGTTGCGGCCGGTCTTGCGGTAGATGTTGGCGAACGAGACGACCACCTCGTCGGTGGCGCCGGCCAGGGTGCCGGCCAGCCGGGCGAACGTCGCGCGGTGCCAGGCCGGCGGCGTCAGGCTGGTCAGCAGGATCGGGTCATAGCGCCACACCGCCGCGCGCGGGCCGTATGTTCCCGCCAGCCAGCGGAGCTGGGCCGCGGCCCGGCCGGCGTCGGTGACCGAGGTCTCCAGCGCCCGCGGGTAGCCGGTGATGGTGACCTGCACGACGAACGGCAGGCGCCGCGCCGTCACCGCCTCCAGCGCCGCGCGGAACGGGCCGATATTGCGCGTCCAGAAGATGAACCCGTCCACCGCCGGCCCGGCCAGCGGCACGGTGGTGGCCGGGCCGCCGTAGGGGTTGACCACGCGGCAGAACCCGGCGCCGAGCCGGTTGACGAACCAGGCGCCGTAGAAGGCCGGAATGTCGGTGCGATAGCTGGCGGAAACGATCATGGCGGCCTAGTGTCGATGACTGCACCCGCCAAGGATAGCTCCGCCGTGCCCTATCGCCACGACCCGCCCGATGTCCATGCCGCCGCCGGGCAGCCCGCCTTCAATGTGCCGCCGGTGACGCTGGCCACGGTGCTGGCCATCACCGCCATGTTCCTGCTGCTGCAGGTCTTGCCGGGGCCGTGGGCCATCACCGTGCAGGCGTGGCTGAGCGTCATCCCGCTGCGGCTGGCGGCGGCCATCGCCGGGGCGCCGCTGGGGGAGACGCTGGCCGCGGCGGCGACACTGGTGACCTATGCCTTCATCCACGTCAGCCTGCTGCACTTCCTGGTCAATGCCGGGTTCCTGCTGGCCTTCGGCAGCTTTTGCGAGCGGGCGCTGGGGCGGCAGCACTATGTGGTGCTGCTGGCCGGCACGGCGGTGGCGGCGGCGCTGACCCAGGCGGCGGTCGACTGGGGCGTGCCGATCGTCGTCTACGGTGCCTCGGGCATGGTGTCGGGCTGCATGGGCGGCATGGTCCGGCTGGTGCTGGCCGGCGGCCATCCGGAGCGGCAGCGCTTCGTCCTGTCGTTCGTGGCCGTGCTGTTCGTGGTCAACCTGGTGGTCGGTGTGCTGGGTGCGGCGCTGTTGCCATTGGACGCCGAGGTCGCGTGGGAGGCCCACATCGGCGGCTTCATTGCCGGCGTGCTGCTGGCCCGGCCGCAGCGGGTTTGACGCGGCGCGGTTCGGCACGAGCGTGGCCCCAGCCGAACCCGGCCGGCGGCGCCGCGGGATGTCGATGCCGGCACAAAAGTCTTGCATGCGGGCCCGGATTCGGCAATGAGCCCGCGCCACCAACGAAGGCCCGGACACCATGATCATCGCCATCGACGGCCCGGCCGCGTCGGGCAAGGGGACGCTGGCGCGGCGGCTGGCGGTCCATTTCGGGCTGCCGCACCTGGACACCGGGCTGCTCTACCGCGCCACCGGCCTGCGTGTGCTGCGCGACGGCGCCGACCCGGCCGATCCGGCGGCGGCCGAACGCGCGGCGCGGGCGGTGACCACCGCCGCCCTGGCCGATCCGGCCCTGCGCGGCGACGAGGCCGCCGCGGCGGCCTCCAAGGTGGCAGCCGTGCCGGCGGTGCGACAGGCGCTGCTCGACATGCAGCAGGCCTTCGCCCGCCAGCCCGGCGGGGCGGTGCTGGACGGCCGCGATACCGGCACCGTGGTCTGCCCCGAAGCCGATGTGAAGATCTTCATCGCCGCCGCAGCGGACGTCCGCGCCGAACGCCGCTTCAAGGAGTTGCGGGAGCGCGGCCAACAGGCTATATACGCGGAAATCCTGCGGGATATGAAAGAACGGGACGAACGCGACAGTCGGCGGGCGGTTGCTCCCATGCAACCGGCCGCGGATGCGTTCGTGCTGGACACCAGCGGGCTGGACATCGATCGGGCGTTTGCGGCCGCGCTGGCGTTCGTGGACAGCAAGGTCGCGGAACAGAAGATCGCGGAACAGAAGATCGCGGAACAGAAGATCGCGGAACAGAAGATCGCGGAACA
>CAZGMC010000058.1:0-2650 GCA_964526565.1 uncultured Mycobacteriaceae bacterium | reverse complement strand
GCGGAAGGCTTCGCGGCGCTGACGCTGCGGAGCCGGCAGGACGCAACAGGATCGGCAACGCGCGGTTGGGGTGGTCCCCGGCCGGCCGGTGGCGTTCAAGGCGGCATCCGCCAGCAGGCCGCGCTTTGCGGCGTTGCGCGCCGTCCGGCACCATCGTCTGAGGAGAGTCAATGGCAGTCAGCACCGCCGCCACCGTCGGCGCCGAAAGGGAGAGCTTCGCCGCCCTGCTGGACGAATCGCTGGGGCAGACCGAGAGCTTCGAGGGCACCGTCGTCAAGGGCCGGGTCATCTCGGTCGACAACGACTATGCCGTGATCGACGTCGGCCTGAAATCCGAAGGGCGCGTCGCCCTCAAGGAGTTCTCCGTCCCCGGCCAGCCGGCCGACCTCGACGTCGGCGACGAGGTCGAGGTCTATGTCGACCGCGTCGAGGACAAGAACGGCGAGGCCGTGCTGTCGCGCGAGAAGGCGCGGCGGGAGGAAGCGTGGTCGGCGCTGGAGAAGGCGTTCCACGACCAGCAGCGGGTCGCCGGCGTCATCTTCGGCAAGGTCAAGGGCGGCTTCACGGTCGACCTGAACGGCGCCGTCGCCTTCCTGCCCGGCAGTCAGGTGGACATCCGCCCGGTGCGCGACATCTCGCCGCTGATGGGCACGCCACAGCCCTTCCAGATCCTCAAGATGGACCGGTCACGCGGCAACATCGTCGTGTCGCGCCGCGCCGTGCTGGAGGAGAGCCGCGCCGAGGCCCGGTCGGAGCTGGTCGCCACGCTGAAGGAGGGCCAGGTCCTCGACGGCGTCGTCAAGAACATCACCGACTACGGTGCCTTCGTCGACCTGGGCGGCGTCGACGGGCTGCTGCACGTCACCGACATCGCCTGGCGCCGCATCAACCACCCGTCCGAGGCGCTGCAGATCGGTCAGAGCGTCAAGGTCCAGGTGATTCGCTTCAATCCGGAGACCCAGCGCATCAGCCTCGGCATGAAGCAGCTTGAGGCCGACCCGTGGGAGGGCGTGGAGCTGAAATACCCGGTCGGCGCCAAGTTCACCGGCCGCGTCACCAACATCACCGACTACGGCGCCTTCGTCGAACTGGAGCCGGGGATCGAGGGGCTGGTCCACGTCTCGGAGATGAGCTGGACCAAGAAGAACGTCCATCCGGGCAAGATCGTCTCGACCTCGCAGGAGGTCGAGGTGATGGTGCTGGACGTCGATCCGCACAAGCGGCGCATCAGCCTGGGCCTGAAGCAGTGCCTGGAGAACCCCTGGGACACCTTCGCCGACCGCTATCCGCGCGGCACCGTCCTGGAGGGCGAGATCAAGAACATCACCGAGTTCGGGCTGTTCGTCGGCCTGCCCGGCGACATCGACGGCATGGTGCACCTCTCCGACCTGTCGTGGGAGGAGTCCGGCGAACAGGCCGTCAAGAACTACAAGAAGGGCGACATCGCGAAGGTGAAGGTGCTCGATGTCGACGTGGAGAAGGAGCGCATCTCCCTTGGCATCAAGCAGCTTTCCGGCGACCCCTTCGAGACGGCGACCGGCGAGCTGCGCAAGGGCAAGGTGGTCACCTGCACGGTGCACAAGATCGACGACAACGGCATCGAGGTGAAGGTCGGCGGCGAGGACGGCGCCATCGGCTTCATCCGCAAGGCGGAGCTGTCCCGCGACCGCAGCGAGCAACGGCCCGATCGCTTCGCCCCCGGCGAGAAGCTCGACGCCAAGATCACCCAGATCGACAAGAAGAACCGCAAGCTCACCCTCTCGATCAAGCAGCGCGAGATCGAGGAGGAAAAGCAAGCCATGGCCGAGTACGGCTCCACCGACACCGGCGCCAGCCTGGGTGAGATCCTGGGCCCGGCGATGAAGCAGGCGGTCAAGGAGCAGGTCGGCGAGGGCGAGGACGACTCCGGCAAGAGCTGAGCCGGCCGTCGTTTCAGCCCACGAAGTTCGGGACGCCCGGGCGCGCAAAGCGCCCGGGCGTTTTTCGTCGCGGTGGCGAAACGCCCCGCCGCGGCCCGGGAAAGTTCAGGCATGTGAGAGGCTTACCTTGACGCCGCGAAGCGCCTGCGGCCATCATTGCCTGACAGGGACCGCGACGCGACTCTTGCTCGCGGAAGAAAAACGCCGCGTGCCGCGTGAGGGGGCAGCGCCGACGCCAAAACAGCACGGCGCGATCGCGGCGAAATGGCTCGGAGGCCGGGGAAAGCATAGCATGACGAAATCGGAGTTGATCCAGCGCATTTCCGAGAACAACCCGCACTTGTATCAACGCGATGTGGAACGCATCGTCGCCACGATCTTCGACGAGATCGCCGAGGCCCTGGCCGACGGCAAACGCGTCGAGCTGCGCGGGTTCGGGGCGTTTTCCGTGAAGGACCGCGAGGCCCGGGAAGGCCGCAACCCGCGTACCGGCGCGACCGTCAACGTGGACGCCAAGCGCATCCCCTTCTTCAAGACCGGAAAACAGTTGCGCGAGCGCCTGAATGGCGCCAAGTCCTGATCGAAACCTTCCAGCGGATCGCACGGTGAAACATCTATCCTGGATCATTACGCTGCCGTTGCTGGCCATCGCGGTCATCTTCGCCATCCAGCACCGCCAGCGCGTCGAGATCGACCTGTGGCCGCTGCCGATCCAGGTCGAGCCCCCACTC
>CAZGMC010000057.1:23537-28688 GCA_964526565.1 uncultured Mycobacteriaceae bacterium | reverse complement strand
CATGTTTCATCGCCAAGCGGGCGGGCGGCAACCGGCCTCCCGCCCGCCCCCCACCCGCGCGCAGGCGCCGCCGCTCAGGGGCGCTCGCGGGCCCGGTCCAGGGCAGTCACCCGGCCGGGCACCTCCTCCACCTCGACCGGCAGTTCGACGACGACCCACGGGGCATCGCCGCCCTGCGGCCGGCACGAGAAGCGGTAGCTGTGGCTCCAGGTCGAAGCATAGCGGCCACGGACGGTGCCGGCGATCAGCGCCGCGTTGTGAGCACATCGCGCCTCGGTGGGGTAGGCGATGGGGCTGACCAGATACTCGCAGTGGCGCACCCCGACACAGGCAATCAACAGCAACTCGAACATGGCACGACCTCCTTTCTGGCAGTCGAGGCCCCGGCGGATGCCATTCCTTGGCATCCGGATGTCCACTTTGTTTCTGTTATGTTACAGGGTCAATCCTTTCCAAAATGCAAAGACAAAACAGCCATCCGATGATTGCATTGCGGTTCGGGCAGATCGATCAGGCCGCGGGCGGCCGGGCGCCCGGGCGCGAGCGGGCGATGGCCAGGCTGAGCAGCAGCACCGGCACGATGCCCACGCCGACAATGGTCAGCGCCGCCGTCGACGCCTCGGCCAGGCGCTCGTCGGCGGCCAGCCGGTAGACGCGGATCGCCAGCGTATCGAAATTGAACGGCCGCAGGATCATCGTCGCCGGCAGCTCCTTCATGACGTCGACGAAGACCAGCAATGCGGCCGTCAGCAGGCTGCCGCGCATGAGCGGTGCATGCACCCGCAGCAGCGTGCCGCGCGCGCTGGAGCCGAGCGTCCGTGCCGCCCCGTCCATGCCAGGGCTGATCTTGCCCAGGCCGGCCTCCACCGCGTTGTACGAGACGGCCAGGAAGCGGACCAGATAGGCATAGACCAGGGCGGCAATGGTGCCGGTCAGCAGCAGTCCGGTGCCGACCCCGAAGGTCTGCCGCATGGTGGCGTCAAAGGTGTTGTCCAGCGCCGCGAACGGCAGCAGCACGCCGACCGCGATCACCGAGCCCGGCACCGCATAGCCAAGCCCGGCCACCCGCGCCGCCGCCCGCACCGTCGGTGTCGATCGCTGCCGCACGCCGTAGGCCAGCAGCACCGCCACCAGCACCGCCAGCCCGGCCGTCACCGCCGCCAACGTAAAGCTGTTTCCGGCATACTCGGCGAACCGCCGGCCCCAGTGCGGGTCGCCCTGGTCAATGGCGAGGTCGAGCAGCACCCCGGCCGGCAGCACGAAGCCCAGGCTGACCGGCAGCGCGCAGCCGGCGCAGGCCAGCCAGCCCCTGATGCCGGTGAGCGGCTGGCGCGTCAGCGTACGGTAGCGGCGGCTGGTGTGGTCATAGCGCGCCCGGCCGCGCGACCAGCGCTCCAGCGCGATCAGCGCGGCGACGAACACCAGCATGACGGCGGCCAGCTGCGCCGCCGCCACCGGCTCGCCCAGGCCGAACCAGGTGCGATAGATGCCGGTGGTGAAGGTCGGCACGCCGAAATAGGCCACCGTGCCGTAGTCGGCGATGGCCTCCATCAGAGCCAGCGCCACACCGGCGGCCACCGCCGGCCGGGCCAGCGGCAGCGCCACCGTGCCGAACGTCCGCCACGGGCCGCGCCCCAGCGTGCGGCTCACCTCCAGCACGCACAGGCACTGGTCGAGGAAGGCGGCGCGGGCCAGCATGTAGACGTACGGGTACAGCACCAGCGCCATCATGACGATGGCACCCTCGACAGAGCGGATCTCGGGGAACCAGTAGTCGCGCGGTCCCCAGCCGGACACGTCGCGCAGTGCCGTCTGCACCGGCCCGGCGAAATCCAGCAGGTCGGTGTAGACATAGGCCATGACATAGGCCGGCACCGCCAGGGGCAGCAGCAGCGCCCACTCGAACATGCCGCGGCCGGGGAAGCGGTACATGGTGACGAGCCACGCCGCACAGGTGCCGCACGCCGCCGTCAGCACGCCGACGCCGATCATGAGCGCCAGCGTGTTGGTCACGTAGACGGGCAGCATGGTCTCGGCCAGATGCGCCCAGACGCCGTGGGAGTCGGCAAAAATGCGGCTGAGCACGACCAGCACCGGCAGCGCCACCAGCGTGGCCACGGCAAGCGTCAGCGCTGCCCAACCGCTCGGCCGCGAGACCCTGAGGCGGGAGCCCGGCCGCGGCAGGGGCGGTGCCAGCGAGTCCAATGTCACGGGTAATGGCCTCTCCGTCCGGCCCGTTGCGCCGGCACTCTACGTCCGTCGTCACGTTTTTAATGCGAATGGTTCTCATTTGCAAGTGGGTGAAGGCTGTGATGGCCCCCCGGCAGCCGGCCGCGACCGCCACTCAGGAGCGGAAAGCACCGATGATCTCCGTCATCATCCCCACTTTGAACGAGGCCGGCACCATCGGGCCGCTGGCCGCCGCCCTGGCCGCCGAGGCGACGCCGCACGAGGTGATCGTCGTCGACGGCGGCAGCACCGACGGCACCGCCGCCCTGGCCGCCGCCAGCGGGGCGCGGGTGGTGACGGCGCCACGCGGCCGCGGCCATCAGCTTCGGGCCGGCGCCGAGACGGCCGTCGGCGACGTGCTGCTGTTCCTGCATGCCGACAGCCGGCCGGCGCCGGGCATGCTGGCGGCCCTGGCCGAGACGCTCGCCGATCCGGCGGTGACCGGCGGCAATTTCCGCATCCTGTTCGACGGCGGCGACGGCTTCAGCCGCTGGCTGACCGGCTTCTATGCCTGGTTCCGCCGCCGCGGCCTGTACTACGGCGACTCCGGCATCTTCGTCCGCCGCGCCGCCTATCAGCGCATCGGCGGCATGCCGGACATCGCCGTGATGGAGGATTACGTCTTCGCCCGTCGGCTGGAGCGGCTGGGTGGCACCGTCTGCATCGCCGAGCCGCCGCTGACCACGTCGTCACGCCGGTTCCACGGCCGCCACCCGGTGCGCATCGTCGCCGGCTGGCTGGTCATGCACACGCTCCATCACCTGGGCGTGGCGCCGGAGCGGCTGGCCCGCCTGTACGACCGGCGGCGCAGTTGATGCGCGGTCGGCCGGCGAGAGTCCACCAAATCGCCCCGCCGGCGCCCGAAACCGGCCCTGTCGGTTCATGTTTCGGACACCGTTGGCGGCCAGCGTGCGAAACCTAAACTTGTTGTCCGGCCCGCGCGCCGCGCAGCCAGCGCCGGCCACTGCCTGGAGGACACCATGACCCTTCACCCGCTGCTTCGTGCCTTCGCCCTGGCCATGGCCGCCGTGCTGGTCGCCGCCGGCCTGCACGCCGGCCCGGTGCTGGCCCAGGCCAAGCCGATCGGTGCCGACGACCCGTTGCGCGCCTTTCACGGCCACGACGACCGCGAATTCGTCGACTCCGCCGCCTACCCGTGGAGTGCCATCGGCAAGGTCTACTTTCAGTCCGGCGGCCACTGCACCGGCACGCTGGTGGCGCCGCGCATCGTCCTGACCGCAGCGCACTGCTTCTTCATGGGCGACGGATCGAACATCATCGATCGGCCGACCGACTTCTTCGCCGGGTTCAGCGAGGGTCGCTACGTCGCCCGCGCCTATCCCGTCGGCTACCACGTGCCGCCGGGGTTCGAGCCCGGCCGCCACCTGCAGACCAGCGAGATCGACGGGCTGGACTGGGGCTTCCTGATCCTCGACCGCGACCTCGGCGCGGTGGCCGGCATGATGACGGTGCACCCGCTGACCGACCGCGAGCTGCAGCAGGCGCTGCGCCGGCAGTGGCTGCCCGTCACCCAGGCCGGCTACAGCGCCGACAGCGAGGACCGGCTGACCGCCCATGTCGGCTGCCCGATCACCCGGTTCTTCGACGACCGCACCTTCTTCCACGAGTGCGACACGCTGCAGGGCGATTCCGGCTCGCCGCTGTTCATCCAGATCAACGACGAATACCGCATCGTCGCCCTGGAGTCCGCCACCTACATGAACCGGTCCGGCCCGTACGACTTCAACATGGCGGTCGATGCCCGCGCCTTCTTCCACGAGCTGCAGCGCTTCCAGAACAGCAGCGAGTACCTGCGCTACGAGCAGCGCTGAGCGCCAACGCATGCCTGACGACGGCTCCATCAGGCGCGCCCCGCCCATGACACCTGATGCCAGCGGAGACCGCAGCGCTGTCGGCTCCCGCCGCCGTCTCGCCGGCCTGGACCTGGCCCGCGGGGCGGTCGTGGCGCTGATGATCGTCTATCATTTCAGCTGGGACCTGACTTGGCTGCGGCTCGCCGACTGGCCGCTGCTGACCCATCCGGGCTGGCTGGCGTTCCGCACCGTCATCGTCGCCGCGTTCCTGTTCATCAGCGGTGCCAGCGTGTTCCTGATGGCCCGCGGCGGGGTGGACGCGCTGGCCTTCGTCCAGCGGGTCGGCGTGATCGCCGGTGCGGCTGCGCTGATTTCCCTGGCGACCTGGCTGCTGGTGCCGCAGCAGGTCATCTTTTTCGGCATCCTGCACTGCATTGCCGTCAGCAGCGTGCTGGGCCTGGCCTTCCTCCGGCTGCCGGCGCTGGTGACGGTGGCCGCGGCGGCGCTGGTCCTGGCCGCACCGGACCTGTTCGCTGCGCCGGGGTTCGACCGGCCGGCCCTGCGCTGGCTGGGCCTGGTCACGGTGCCGCCGCAGAGCATGGACTACGTGCCCCTGTTCCCCTGGTTCGGCGTGTTCCTGCTCGGGCTCGCTGCGGCGCGGCTGGTGCTGGCGGCCCCGCCGGCGACGGCCGCACTGGCCTGGCGGCCGCCGGGGCGGGCCGGTGCGGTCGTGCTGTGGGCCGGGCGGCACAGCCTGCCCATCTACCTGCTGCACCAGCCGGTGCTGATTGGCGGCCTGCTCGTCCTGATCCTGGCGACCGGCACGGGCACACTGCCGGGACGCGGCGCCGACGGGCTGGCGGCGCAGGCCTTCGTCGCCGAGTGCGAGGCCTCCTGCCGGACCACGGCGGGCACCGCGACCGATTGCGGGCGCTACTGCCGCTGCGTCCTGGCCGGCTATGACGCCGCCGGCGCCTGGGCCATGGGCGCGGGCGGCACCCTGTCGGCGGACGAGCGGGCCACGGTCGGCAGCATCACCGCCCGTTGCGGCGCCGAGGCCGGAACGGGAACGGCAGCCGGCGCCGCCGCATCCCCTGCCGCATCCCCT
>CAZGMC010000057.1:17715-23437 GCA_964526565.1 uncultured Mycobacteriaceae bacterium | reverse complement strand
GCCGCATCCCCTGCCGCATCCCCTTGAGACCCCGTGCGACGCAGCGTCCGTTGGTCTCGCGCACGGAATCGTCTATGTACGAAGGCCGTTCGCCGCTTGCCGCGGCGCATATCTCGCTGCCGTTACCCGCCGGTCCGCCCATGGATGCCGTCGAGCTGCTGCTGACCCGCCGTTCCGTCCTCGTCGCCAACATCATCGAGCCGGGGCCGGACGACGCCGACCTGGAGACGATCCTGCGCGCCGCCACCCGCGTGCCCGACCATGGCAAGCTGGCGCCGTGGCGCATCCAGGTGCTGCGCAAGGCGGGGCAGCGCGCCCTGGGCGACCTGCTGGCCGACCTGTTCGCGACCCACAATCCCGAGGCCAGGGACAAGCAGATCGAGTTCGAGCGCCAGCGGCCGCAGCGCGCGCCGCTGCTGCTGGCCGTCACCGCCAGGATTCGCAAGGGCCACAAGATCCCGGAAATGGAACAGCTGCTGTCGGCCGGGGTGGTCTGCTTCAATGCCCTGCTGGCGGCCAGGGCACTGGGCCATGCCGCCCAGTGGCTGACCGAGTGGCCGGCCTACCGGCCCGAGGTGATCGAGGCCCTGGGCCACAATCCGGCCACCGACCGGATCGTCGGCTTTGTGTACATTGGCAGCGCCGCCCAGCCGCCGGACGAGCGGCCGCGCCCGGCGCTGGACGAGGTGGTCAGCGAATGGACGGGGCCGGACGGCGCCGCAAAAGACTGATCGCCGCGCGGCCGCAGGGGATATAACGGGGCGATGATGATTGAGCTGCCCCATCTGCTCGTGGTGGAGGACGACCAGCGGCTTCGCGACCGCCTGCGCAAGTACCTGGGCGACAACGGCTTCCTGGTCACCACCGCGGGTGACGCCGGCGAGGCGCGGGCCCGGCTGGCGGCCTTCAGCTTCGACCTGATCGTCATGGACGTGATGATGCCGGGCGAAACCGGGCTGGAGCTGACCGTCGCGCTGCGCCGGACCATGGCCACGCCGATCCTGGTGCTGACCGCCATGACCGACCCCGAGCACCGCATCGCCGGCCTGGAGTCGGGTGCCGACGACTACCTGCCCAAGCCGTTCGAGCCGCGCGAGCTGGTGCTGCGCATCAACAACATCCTGCGCCGGGTGGCGCCGCCGCCACCGCCGGCCGGCCCGATCCGCCTCGGCGCCCTGGTCTATCACCCGGAGCGCGACGAGCTGCGCCACGGCGACGAGCGCATTCACCTGACCAGCGCCGAGGCCAGCCTGCTGCGCGTACTGGCCGCCCACGCCGGCACGGTACTGACCCGCGATGAGCTGACGGAGAAGAGCCGGATCAGCGGCAACGCGCGCACCGTCGACGTCCAGGTCACCCGCCTGCGGCGCAAGATCGAGCCCGACCCCAGGCTGCCGCGCTTTCTGCACACGGTGCGCGGCGAGGGCTATGTGCTGAGGCCCGACGGCCGATGACCCTGGCCGAGCGCCTGCCCCGCCCGTCAGTGGCGCGCGAGCGGCTGGCGGCCCGTGCGCGGCGCCGGCTCGGCATCAAGCGCTACCTGCCGCGCACGCTGTTCGGCCGGTCGCTGATGATCATCGTGACGCCGGTGCTGCTGGCCCAGGCCATCGCCGTCACGTACTTCTACCAGCAGCACTTCGAGCACATGACGAGCCGGCTGTCGTTCGCCGTCGCCGGCGAGATCGCCATGCTGATCGAGGAGATGCGCCTGGTCGATGAACCCGAGGCGCAGCGCGACCTGTTCGACCGCGCCGCCCGCACCATGCAACTGACGGTCACCTTCGAGCCCGGCGCCAGCCTGCGGCCGCGTCCGGCGACGCCGGGCCACTGGATCCTCGAGAGCGAGCTGGAATTTGCCCTCGAGGGCCGGGTCGGGCGGCCGTTCACCGTCGTGCCCGAGATCCTGGACCGCTGGGCCGAGGTGCAGGTGCAGCTCGAGGAGGGTGTGCTGGTCGTCCTGATCCCGCGGCAGCGGCTGTTCAGCCAGTCCAGCCAGAACTTCATCGTCTGGATGATCGGCTCGGCGGCGGGGCTGTTCGCCATCGCGCTGGTGTTCATGCGCAACCAGATCCGCCCGATCCGGCGCCTGGCCGTCGCCGCCGAAAGCTTCGGCAAGGGCCGCGACGTGCCGCATTTCCGGCTGGAGGGGGCGAGCGAGGTGCGCCAGGCGGCGCGCGCCTTCCTGGTCATGCGCGACCGCATCCAGCGCATGATCGCCCAGCGCACCGAGATGCTGGCCGGCGTCAGCCACGACCTGCGCACGCCGCTGACGCGGATGAAGCTGCAGCTGGCCATGATGGACGACGACCCGGACATCCGCGAGCTGTGCGCCGACGTGGCCGACATGGAGCGGATGATCGAGGGCTACCTGGCCTTCGCCCGCGGCAACGGTGCCGAAGAACCCGTGCCGACCGACCTCGGCGCCCTGCTGCACGAGGTCGCCGCCGGCGCGCGCCGCAGCGGCGGCCGGGTCGAGCTGTCGGCCGGCGACGGGCTGGTCCTGCCGGTGCGCCGCCACGCCATGAAGCGCTGCCTGGCCAACCTGTTCGGCAACGCCGTGCGCTATGCCGAGCACGCCTGGGTGCAGGCCGCCTGGGCCGGCCCGGCCGCCGAAGTGATCGTCGACGACGACGGCCCCGGCATTCCCGACGAGCACCTGGAGGATGTGTTCAAGCCGTTCTTCCGCCTCGATTCGTCGCGCAACGTGGCGACCGGCGGCACCGGCCTGGGGCTGACCATCGCCCGCGACGTCGCCCGCAACCACGGTGGCGACATCCTGCTGTCGCGCTCGCCCAAGGGCGGTCTGCGGTGTATCCTCCGCCTGCCGGGGTAGAGGCAGAGGATCATGGACCAACCCGACTTCATTGAGCGCGAGCCCTACGAACGCGGCTTTGCCGACGTGTTCCGGCGCGAGATCGTGCCGCACCTGGACGATCTGGAGCGCGACCGGCGGGCGGCGCGGGCGCAGACGCTGGTGCGACTGGCACTGGTGGTCCTGGGCATCGTCGTTGTGGTCGCGCTGGCCGGCATCCTGCTCCAGGGCGCCATCGTCTTCCTGCTGGTCCCGCTGATTTTCGGCATCCTGATTGGCGGGTACGTCGTGCGCCAGCCGGCGCGCGGCTTCGGCAGCCGGGTGCGCGCCGTGGTCATGCCGCCGGTGTGCCGCTTCTTCGGCGACATGGAGTACCGGCGCGACGCCAAGGGCGAGATCGATCTCGGCCGCTTTACGGATACGGGGGTCGTCGGCGCGTTCAACCGGTCGCGCCTGGAGGACCTGTTCATCGGCCGCCACCGCGACACCGGCTTCGCCATGGCCGAAGCCGTGCTGAGGCGGCGCAAGCGCAGCGGCCGCGGCGGCTCCTCGTCGTCGACCGTGTTCCGCGGACTGCTGTTCGTGATCGACGTGCCGCGGCCGTTCACGGGCCGCGTGCTGCTCGGCCGCGAGCACGGCTGGCTGGGCAACAAGGTGGCCGACTGGGCGGTCGGCCTGCGCGGCCTGGACCGCGTACCGTTCGACCATCAGGCGTTCGAGTCGCTGTACCAGGTCTATGCCGACGATCCGGCGACGGCACACGCGCTGCTGTCGCCGCCGTTCCTGGACAGCCTGGTGGCGCTGGCCGAGGCGCACCGCGGCCGGCCGCTGCGCGCCGCCTTCACCGACGGCGTGTTCCTGCTGGCCGTGCCGATGCGCCGCGACCTGTTCGAGCCGGCCTCGATCTTCCGCCCGATCTACACCGTCGAGGCCGACCTGCACCGCCTGCTGTTCGACGTGACGACCGTCCACCGCGTCATCGACTTCCTCCACGGCGACCGTCCGGACCGGCTGACCTGACGGGCCGGCGGCCGGACCACCCCCAGGGAGTTATGCGCCGCGGCCCGCCTCCTTCACCTCCGGCGCCGCCGCGGTGATCACTGTCTTCAGGCTCGAGTCGCTGACCGCCGTGTACATTTCCGTGGTGGAGATGCTCTGGTGGAGATGCTCTGGTGGCCGAACCGGCGTTGGACCAAGCGGCTGTCGACGCCGGCCTCCAGCATGCGGGTGGCGGCGGTGTGGCGCAGCATGTGGGGGGCGACGGTACGCTTGACCTCGGCCTCGGCGGCCAGGGTGCGCAGGGCCCTGCGCACGAACGGCGGCGTCACCGCCGCGCCGCGGGCCGTCACCAGCAGCTCGATCGCCACCAGTGCCGTGAAACCGTCGAAACTGCTGCGATCCACCGCCCCGGCCAGCCGCGCCGGGTCATAGGCGGCGCCGTCGACCAGGCCCAGCCGGCGCACCGCCCGCGCCAGCTCGGGCTGGCCGCCGTCGCCGAGGTGGCATCATACCAGCGGCCCTTGCGTTTGACCAAGCGACAGCAGCGGCAGGCACCAAGACAGACGCGCAGAAGGCCGTAAATCTTCGGCGTATCAGGTATACTACTCGAGATTAAGCAGTCTATATCCTGCAATAAACCCGTCGTTACGAGCGAAGACAAGCAACCCAGTGGCGCAGCCAGCGCGATCAATGATTTGCGTTATTGGCATCGCCGGGTCTGGGTTGCTTCGCTTTTCTCGAAATGACAAGCGTTTCTACGTTTACGACTGCGCTCAAGACAATAGTACTGCTGGAGGGCAACCTGAGAAGCCGATGCCCCGCCTGAGCACGGCACAACCCGGGCGGAAGGTCGGGACCCGGCCCTCTTGACGGGGAAGCGTCGCCCCCCAGGCACCGCCTCTGCGCCCCACGCTTGCCCATTCGCACAGACCGCTTTAAGGAAAGGGCAGACCTGCAACATTGGCGCAACCGGGCACCACAGCCGGCCGCGGGGCGGAAGGGGGCGGCATGACGGCGGAGGCCATGGGCGGCGCGACGCTGGCGGCGGCGCAGGCGCATGTGCACCGCGTCGTCACCGCGTCGCGGACGTCGTTCCTGATGGGCATGAAGATCCTCCCCCGTGACCGGCGCGAGGCCATGTTCGCCGTCTATGCCTTCTGCCGCGAGGTCGACGACATCGCCGACGAGGGCGGCACCCCGGCCGAGAAGCGCGCCCGCCTGGCCGAATGGCGCAACGAGATCGACCGCCTCTATGCCGGCCGCCCGCTCCGGCCCACGGCCCAGGCGCTGGCCGGACCGGTCGCCCGCTTCGACCTGCCGCGCGCCGAGTTCCTGGCCCTGATCGACGGCATGGAGATGGACGCCCGGGAGACCGTACGCCTGACCGACATGGACACCCTGCGCCTGTACTGCCGCCGCGTCGCCGGCGCCGTCGGCATGCTGTCGATCCGCGTGTTCGGCGCCACCGAGCCGGCGGCGCGCGACCTGGCCGTGGCCCTGGGCGAGGCCCTGCAGCTGACCAACATCCTGCGCGACCTGGGCGAGGACGCCGCCCGCGACCGCATCTACCTGCCGGCCGACCTGCTCGCCCGCCACGGCATCGCCATGCGCGGCGACGGCAGCGATCCGCCGGCCATGCTGGCCCATCCCGGCCTGGCCGGGGCCTGTGCGGAGGTGGCGGAGGTGGCGCGGCACCGCTTCGACGAGGCCGATGCGGCGCTGGCCCAGTGCGACCGGCGCCGGCTGCGCCCGGCCCTGCTGATGGCCGGCGTCTACGACCGCTACCTGCGCCTGCTGACGCGGCGCGGCTGGCAGCGGGCGGCCGAGCCGGTGCGCCTGTCCAAGCCGGCCAAGGTCTGGGCGGCGATCCGCCTCGGCCTGCTGCGCCCGGCCCGGTGACCGATCCGGTGA
>CAZGMC010000057.1:12970-17615 GCA_964526565.1 uncultured Mycobacteriaceae bacterium | reverse complement strand
CTGTTCGCCCGCTTCTGGGAGCCGCTGACGCTCGCCGTGCTGAACATCGCCGCGGCGCGCGGGGCGGCCCGCCTGCTGGTGCCGGTGCTGCTGCGCACCTTCGTCCGCGGCGGCGCCCACTGCCGGCCGCTGATCGCCCGCGACGGCCTGGGGCCGAGCCTGGTCGACCCGGCGCTCCGGTTCCTGGACGGGGCCGACGTGCCGGTCCGGCTCAACCGCCGCCTGCGCCGGCTGGAGGTGACGGATGGCCGCGTCGCCGCACTCGACTTCGCCGACGGCACCGTGCGGCTGGGGTCGGGCGATGCCGTGGTGCTGGCGGTGCCGCCGTCGGCGGCCGCGGCGCTGGTGCCGGGGCTGACGGTGCCGGCCGAGGGCGAGGTCATCGTCAACGCCCACTTCCGCGTCGACCGGCCGCCGGCGCGGCCCGGGAAGGACATCCCGTTCCTCGGTATCCCGTTCCTCGGCATTCTGGGCGGCACGGCGCACTGGGCCTTCGTCCGCGGCGACGTGGTCAGCGTGACCATCAGCGGCGCCGGTGCCGAGGCGGCGCTGCCGGCTGAAGAGCTCGCCGCCTGCCTGTGGTCGGACGTGGCCCGCGCCTTCGACCTGCCCGCGGCGCCGGTGCCGCCAGTGCGCCTGATCAAGGAACGGCGCGCCACCTTCACCCAGACGCCGGACAACCTGTCGCACCGCCCCGGCCCGCGCACCGCCCTGGCCAACCTGGTCCTGGCCGGCGACTGGACCGCCACCGGCTTCCCCGCCACCATTGAGGGCGCCGTCCGCTCCGGCCATGCCGCGGCCCGCACGGTCAGCCGGCTTCGCTGAGCCAAACCACCCCGCTGCCGGGCCACCCCGCTGCCGGGACGGGCATCGGCGCAACACCGTGGCGGCAAAGCCGCAACAACCTTGCCAAATCGGCACAGATCGGCCGTGGCCCATCTTGCGCAAATGCGAAAGAGTGGGCTAGCATCTGCGACTCGTACGGAGACGAAGCCGCCGTTCGGCAAGGTTGTACGTCAGAGTGCGCTGCGGCATGCCGCGTAGGGGCGCGGATGCCCGGCAACCAGCCGTCCTGTCATCCAGGCCGGTCCAGCAGCGCACGTTTTCCGGGGCGGGCGCCGGCCGCTCGGAAGGCGGGTCCGAGTGGATGGCGGGCATTCGCTGCGGTTGTCGGCCGCAGGCGCCTGGCCACAAGCCGTTGCCGGAGCCGGACGGCGGCACTGTCTTCTGCTTCTGGGGACTGTGACGAAGCAACAAGGACCGGAGCGCGGACCGGACAATGGACAGCATGATGGCTATGATCGATCCGCGCGATCGCCTTGATCGCGTGATCGATGAGGTGCGCGCCGCACTGGCGGAGCTGCGGCATCCTGACGGCCACTGGGTGTTCGAGCTCGAGGCGGACACCACCATCCCGTCGGAATACATCATGCTGCGGCATTTCCTTGGCGAGCTCGATCCCGCCATCGAGGCGCGCATCGGGTCCTATCTGCGCGCCCGCCAGGCCGTTCATGGCGGCTGGCCGCTGTTCCACGACGGCGACTTCGACCTCAGCGCCACGGTCAAGGCCTACTACGCGCTCAAGCTGATCGGTGACGACCCCCAGGCGCCGCACATGCGGCGCGCCCGCGAGGCGATCCTGGCCCGCGGCGGCGCTGCCCAGACGAACGTGTTCACACGGTTCGCGCTGGCGCTGTTCGGGCAGGTGCCGTGGCGGGCGGTGCCGGTCATGCCGATCGAGATCATGCACCTGCCGCGCTGGTTCCCGTTCCACCTGAGCAAGGTGTCTTACTGGTCGCGCACGGTGATCGTGCCGCTGCTGATCCTGATGGCGCTCAAGCCGCGGGCGCGCAATCCCCGCAAGGTGGACATCGCCGAGCTGTTCGTGGCGCCACCGGACGGCGAACAGGAGTACAACCACAACCCCACCGGTGCCTGGCTGGGCAACGTGTTCCTGCTGATCGACCGGGTATTGCGCACTGCCGAACCCCTGTTCCCGAGGGGTCCGCGCCGCCGCGCCATCGACAAGGCGATGGCCTGGGCGACCGAGCGACTCAACGGCGAGGACGGTCTGGGCGGGATCTTCCCGGCCATGGCCAACCTGGTCATGGCCTTCGACACGCTGGGCTATCCGCCCGACCATCCGGACTGCGTCACCGCCCGCCGGGCCGTCGAGAAGCTGGTCACGCCGGGTGAGGACGGCGCCTTCTGTCAGCCGTGCCTGTCGCCGATCTGGGACACAGCACTGGCCGCCCATGCCATGATGGAGGCGGGCGAGCCCGGCGACGGGAACGTGGTCGCGCCGGCACTCGACTGGCTGCGCGACCGGCAGGTGCTGGACGTGGTCGGCGACTGGGCCGACCGCCGCCCCGGCCTGCGTCCCGGCGGCTGGGCGTTCCAGTACCGCAACGACCATTATCCCGATGTCGACGATACCGCCGCCGTCGTCATGGCGCTGCACCGCGGCGGCGAGGAGCGGTACAAGGAGGCGATCGATCGCGCCGCCGAATGGATCATCGGCATGCAGAGCCGCAATGGCGGCTGGGGCGCCTTCGACGCCGACAACACCCATCACTACCTGAACCACATCCCCTTCGCCGACCACGGCGCCCTGCTCGATCCGCCGACGGCGGACGTGACTGCGCGATGCGTCGGCATGCTCGTCCAGCTCGGCTACGACCGTGACCATCCGGTGGTGGCGCGCGCCCTGGACTATCTGCGCCGCGAGCAGGAGGCTGACGGCTCCTGGTTCGGCCGCTGGGGCACGAACTACATCTACGGCACCTGGTCGGTGCTGTGCGCCCTCAATGCCGCCGGCGAAGACCCGCAGGCCCCGCACATGCGCAAGGCGGTGGCCTGGCTGGAGTCATGCCAGCGCCCCGACGGCGGCTGGGGCGAGGATTGTGCCAGCTACTGGACCGAGCGCAGGGACGAGGTCAAGGCCAGCACGCCGTCGCAGACCGCCTGGGCCCTGCTCGCCCTGATGGCGGCCGGCGAGGTCGACAGCGAGGCCGTGCGCCGCGGCGTCGCCTATCTGGAGCGGCAGCCGCGCGAGGGCGCGCGCTGGCCCGAAGATCTGTACACGGCCGTTGGCTTTCCCCGCGTGTTTTATTTGAAATACCACGGGTATGCAGCATATTTTCCGCTGTGGGCACTGGCCCGCTACAGGTCGTTACTGGACCGCAACGACCGCCGGATAGAGTGGGGCCTGTAGCACAGGCGACAGCGCCGACGCCGCCGCCACGGACAGGCATCAGAGGGTCTCGCGCAGCCGGACGAGGACATCTTTCAGCTTGTCGGGCAGCGGCTCATCCAGTACCGAGTCAAAAATCCGGTGCAAAGCCTCGGAAACTTCGATATCGATTCGGTCGGCGTCCCAACCGGCCGCGAGCGTCTTGTGCAGCGCCGCAGCGACGTCGGCCGAGAGTGGTGTGGACCGTTCCTTCGAGCTTCCGGCGCCGATTGACATGACCGTACCACCCATGACGGTTGATCGCATGATTTTTCGGTTGACGCCCGCCGCATGCGGCCGGCCGGTCCGAGCGGCATTCCCTATGGCAGTGGGACGGACTATACTCACAGCCGGCGCATGATGGAGCCACAAAATGGCCGTTACCTCCACGGAAATTGTAGGTTTTATACCGTATCTCCGTCGCTATGCCAGGGCGCTTACGGGATCGCAGGCACTGGGCGATGAATATGTCCGCATAAGCCTGGAGCTGATCCTGGAGGAACCGCACCGGTTGCGGTCCGGCGAGGTTCGGCTCGATCTGTTCAAGTCATTTCACGATGCCTGGCGCGTGTTGCAGGCCCCTGCCCCTGGGCCGGCCGGCACCGACGGCCGACATTGGCCCGACGCCGGTCTGGCGGCCCTGCCACCGATCGAACGGCAGGCACTGCTTCTGGTGTGCCTTGAAGAGTTCTCCTACACGGAAACGGCCCATATCCTGTCCACGGACGAGATCCAGGTGCGTGCCCTCGTCACCCAGGCGCGTGAGGACATCCGGATGACCACCGGCGCGCCGATCCTGGTGATCGAGGATGAGCCCATGATCGCCATGGAGCTGACCGACCTGGTCGAGGACATGGGTCATTACGTTTGCGGCCAGGCGGCCACCGAGCACGGCGCCATCGACCTCGCCAACCGGCTGAAGCCGGCGCTGATCCTGGCCGACATCCAGCTCAGGGACGACGACAGCGGCATCACCGCCGTGCGCCAGATCCTGCAGACCCTGGACGTGCCGGTGATCTTCGTGACCGGCTTTCCCGAGCGGCTGCTGACCGGCGAGGCGCCGGAGCCGGCCTTCGTCATCCCCAAGCCGTTCGACCCCGACATGCTGCGCGCGGCGATCGGCCAGGCACTGAGCTTCAAGGCGCCGCAGCTGGCAACGCAATAACCGCGTCGCCGCCCCCATCCTCCGCCACCGCCGGCGACCGGGTCGCCAGCCCGTATTGCATGTTCAGGTCGCAGACCAGGCCTTCCGGCCGATAGTCGAAGGCCGCCTCGCCGCCGAATTCGTGCGCGATCGTGTGCTGGATCAGCCGGGTGCCGAAGCCTCGCCGCGCCGGTACGGTCACGGTCGGCCCGCCGCTTTCCTGCCAGCGCACGTGCAGCCTGCCGCCGGTACTGCCGCCGGTACTGCCG
>CAZGMC010000057.1:0-12870 GCA_964526565.1 uncultured Mycobacteriaceae bacterium | reverse complement strand
CTGCCGCCGGTACTGCCGCCGGTACTGCCGTCGCCATTGCCGACCTGCCACGACAGGTCGAGCCGGCCCAGGGGCGAGACCGAGTACGCACCGTATTTCGCGGCGTTGGCCGCCAGCTCGTGGAGTATCATGCTCATGGCCAGCGCGGCCGACGGCAGCAGCGCGACCTCGCCGCCGTCCAGATGGACGTTGGGTCCGGCCGGATCGCAGAACGGGCTGATCGCGGTGACCGCCAGGTCGTGCATGGACGTCGTCTGCCAGTTGCTCTTGCTCAACAGCGCATGGGCCTCGGCCAGCGACCGCAGGCGCCGACTGAACGCCGGCGTGAAGCTCTCCAGCGAGTCACTGTACCGCGCCGTCTGGGCAGCGATGGACATGACGACGGTCAGCGTGTTGCGCACCCGGTGGTTCAGCTCGCGCATGGCCAGCTTCAGGTGTGTCTCGTGGCGTTTGCGGTCAGTGATGTCCTCGACGACCACGGCCACGCCTTCGACACCGCCATCGGCCATGATCACGGGATAGTACGCTTCCAGCCAGGTGCGCTCGACGCCCGGTTCCTTGGGTGTTTCTCCCTTGATCTCGACGCCGGTGATGGCCTCACCGGTCTCGATGATCCGGCTCAGCAGTGGTTCCGCCTGATCGGCCACGGTTGGCACGATGTCGCGGATGGTGCGGCCGATGTGGTCGCTGGCGGGCAGGCCGTTCATCTCCGCCAGCCGCTCGTTGATGCGGACGAAGAGCAGATCGCGGGAGAACATGGCAAGGCCGATCGGCGCGCTGTCGTACAGCGTCTCGAGCTCCATGCGCTGGCGCCGGTTGACCTCGCTGATCTCGCGCAGGGTGGCCGCGATCTCCTCGCGCGCAGCCAGATGGTCGATCAGGCGCGCATTGGTCTCTGTCAGGTCGCGGGTCTGCTCCGCCACCTGCCGCTGCAGGTCCGCCTTGTTCTGCTCGAGGGCCGCCTGGCTGCTCCGCCAGGCCTCGGCCACCACCGCCAGGGTCAGGCTGGCCAGCGACATGAACATCAGGAAGAACTGCAGTTCCTGGATGGCCGTTTCGCTGCCGGCCATGCGGACCATGAGGCTGGCGCAGATCGCGACCAGGAAGACGGCGACCGCCGTGGCCCTGGGGCCGTCGAAGAAGGCCAGCCACAGCAGCGGCATGAACGGCAGCAGGAACCAGAAGTCGCCGCTCACGAGCAGGCCGAACAGGGCGACCACCAGACCACCGAAAAGCGCCGCGGCATCGAACGCCTGCCAGGCCAGCGGGCGTCCGGGCGAGGCCGGGGCCGGGGCCGGGGCCGGGTCCGGGGCCGGGTCCGCGGTCTCCGATCCCGATGGCGTCGCCGTGCCCGTGCCGGCGACCCAGGCCGCCAGCTTCTGCCCGTAGAGCAGCAGCATCGGCGTCACGACCAGGATGCCGGCCAGATCGCCGATCCACCAGTGGAACAGGCCGGCGGCAAGGTCGGACCCGCCGCGCAGGCCGGCAACCACCAGGACCAGCGTGCCGGCGACGGTGACGATCGTGACTGTCAGGACCGAGGCGATCGCGAAGGCGAACACGTCGTGCGCCCGCCTCAGCCGGGGGTCGAAGTCGGTCCGCTCCCGCAGCAGCCACGCTGCGGTTCCGTAGCCGACGGCGACGACCACCGGCATCACCGTCCACAGCAGCGGATGATCGGGATGGGACACCATGGCCCCAACCGCCTGGACCGCGGCGATCACCGGCACGACGCGCCAGCCGAACAGCAGCAGGAAGGCGAAGGTCACCCCGGCCGGCAGGTACCAGATGCTGACGCCGTCAACGATGGCGAAGACGCGGAAGACCTCTCGCCCGGCCAGCCAAAGCACGGCATAGGCGATGATCGCAACGGCGATGCGCATGGGTGTCGTCAGGCGAACGGGTGCAGGCATGTGAGCGGACCGGGCGAAATGCTGTGCCGTCGGCAACAGACGACCCGTCGCGATGTGGTGCGAGCCGGGCCAAAGGCCACGGGCAAGGTCAATGCGCCTCGGCCCAGGTGCGGGCGATGCCGGCGTCGGCGACCAGCGGCACCCTCAGGTATGCCGCGCTCTCCATGACCTTCCTGGCCAGCGCCGCCGTCTGCTCCGCCTCGGCGGCCGGCGCCTCGAACACCAGCTCGTCATGCACCTGCAGCAGAAGACTGGCCCTGAGCCCCGCGCCATCCAGGGCCGGCGGCAGGCGGACCATGGCCCGCTTGATGATGTCGGCGGCGGTGCCCTGGATCGGCGCGTTGATCGCCTGCCGCTCGGCAAAGCCGCGGCGGGCGGGGTTGGGGTCCTTGATGCCGGGGATGTGCACCTTGCGCCCGAACTGCGTAACGACGAAACCGTGCTCGCGGCAGAACCGTTTGGTCTCGTCCATCCAGGCGCCCAGCTCGGGGAAGCGGTCCAGGTAGGCCTTGATGAACTCGGCGGCGTCGCGCTGCGGGATGCCGAGCTGGTTGGCCAGGCCGAACGGCGAGATGCCGTAGATGATGCCGAAGTTGATCGTCTTGGCGCGGCGGCGGATCTCCGGGGTCATGTCGGCCAGCGGCACGCCGAACACCTGGGCGGCAGTGGCAGCGTGGATGTCCTGCCCCTCGCGGAAGGCGCGACGCAGCGCCTCGACTCCGGCCATGTCGGCGACCAGGCGCAGCTCGATCTGCGAATAGTCCACCGAGACCAGCAGGTTCCCCTCCTCGGCGACGAAGGCATAGCGCAGCTTGCGGCCCTCGTCGGTGCGGATCGGGATGTTCTGCAGGTTGGGCTCGTTCGACGACAGCCGGCCGGTGTTGGTCGCCGCCAGGCTGAACGAGGTATGCACGCGGCCGGTGCGCGGGTTGATCTGCCCGACCAGGGCGTCGGTGTAGGTGCCCTTGAGCTTGGACAGCTGGCGCCAGTCGAGCACGCGGGCGGCGATCTCGTGGCCCTGGGCGGCCAGCGGCTCCAGCACCTCCGAGCCGGTGGCGAAGGCGCCGGACTTGCTCTTGCGCTGGCTGTCCAGGCCCATCTCCTTGAACAGCACCTCGCCCAGCTGCCTGGGCGAGCCGACATTGAACGGGTGGCCGGCGAGCCGATGGATATCCCGCTCGATCTCCTTGAGCCGGCCGGCGAATTCCTCCGACAGGGTTTCCAGCACGGCCCGGTCGACCTTGATGCCGATGCGCTCCATCTCGCCGATGATCGCCGGCAGCGGCCGCTCGATGGTCTCGTAGACGGTGACCAGGCGCTCCTTCAGCAGGCGCGGGCGCAGCACGCTGTGCAGACGGAGGGTGATGTCGGCGTCCTCGGCCGCATAGTCCAACGCCTTGTCCAGCGGCACGCGGTCGAAGGTGATCCGGGTGCGGCCACTGCCGCACACGTCCGCAAAGGGGATCGTCCGGTAGGCGAGATGGCGGTCGGCGAGCTCGTCCAGGCCGTGGCCGTGCAGCCCGCCCTCCAGCACGTACGACATCAGCATGGTATCGTCGAGCGGATGCAGCCGGATGCCGTGGCGGGCCAGCACCTGGTAGTCGTACTTGACGTTGTGCCCGATCTTCAGGACCGAGGCGTCCTCCAGCACGGGTTTCAGCAAGGCGATGGCGCGGTCGAGCGGGAGCTGTGGCGGCGCCCCGGCGTCGGCCCCGGCGTCGGCCCCGGCGTCGGCCCCGGCGTCGGCCCCGGCTTCGGTCTCGGCTTCGGTCTCGGCTTCGGCCTCGGCGGCACCGCCGTCGCCCAGTGCCAGCGAGCCCTGGGCCGCGCCGCCGGTGTGGCCCAGCGGGATGTAGCAGGCCTCGCCCGGCGCCGTCGCCAGCGACACGCCCACCAGCCGCGCCGCCGCCGCGTTCAGCGAATCGGTCTCGGTGTCCACGGCGATGGTGCCGGCGGCGATGGCGCGGTCGATCCAGGCGGCCAGCGCGGCCTCGGTCTGGATCAGTTCGTAGCGCACCTCGGCCGGCTGCGGCGCCTCGGGCACGGCGGCCGGCACCGGGCCGGGGCCCGCTGAGGCACTGCCGAACCGCTCCGCGGCCCGCGCCACGATCGAGCGGAAGCCCTGGGCGCGCAGGAACGCGGTCAGCTTCGCCGGGTCCGGCGGGTTCAGGGCAAGCTGGTCGAGGGTCAGCGGCACCGGTGCCTGTTCGTCGAGCAGCACCAGCCGGCGTGACATCCGGGCGTTCCCGGCATGATCGATGATCGACTGGCGCCGCTTGGGCTGGCGGATCTCGCCGGCGCGGGCCAGCAGCGTCTCCAGGTCGCCGTACTCGTTGATCAGCTGGGCCGCGGTCTTGACGCCGATGCCGGGGACGCCGGGCACGTTGTCGATGCTGTCGCCGGCCAGCGCCTGCACGTCGACCACCTTGTCCGGCGGCACGCCGAACCTGGCCTCGACCTCCCCCACGTCGATGGGCGTGTTCTTGATCGGATCGAACATGGTGACGCCGTTGCCGACCAGCTGCATCAGGTCCTTGTCGGACGACACGATGACCACGCGGCTGCCCTCGACCCTGGCGGCGCGGCAGTAGGCGGCGATCAGGTCGTCGGCCTCATAGCCCTCGACCTCCATCATCGGCACGTTGAACGCCTCGACCGCAGTGCGGATCAGCGGGAACTGGGGCACCAGCTCCTCGGGCGGCTCGGCCCGGTTGGCCTTGTACGCCTCGTACAGGTCGTTGCGGAAATTCTTGCGCGCGGCGTCGAAGACCACGGCGAGGTGGTCGGCCTGCAGGTCCGCCAGCAGCTTCATCAGCATGGTGCAGAAGCCGTAGACGGCATTGGTCGGCGTCTTGTCCGACGGCCGGTTCATCATCGGCAGGGCATGGAATGCCCGGAAGATGAACCCGGAACCGTCGACCAGATAGTAGGTGCGCGGCGAATTGGAGTCGTCGTCGGTCATGGCTTTCCGTCCAGCGCGGCCGGCACCCCGTCCGGGCACGGCAAGGGCGGCCGTGACCCGATCGGTGCGACGGGCGCCGGCGCGCCGAGTCTACATCCCCGCGACGATCTCGCCCAGGCACTGCGGCGGGGGGACTGCGCCGCCGGCGCGCGCACGCGCTTCGTAATGGACCACGCGACGGCCCTGGCCGGCGGCGTCGTCGATGACCACGTCGAAGGCGCAGCGGCCGGAGCGGTACAGCCAGACCTCGGCCGGCCCCTCGCTGCGGCGCAGTTCCGGCTCACCCAGCATGGCCGTGACCGCCGACGGCGCCAGCCCCATGAGCTGTTGCGGATCGACGTCGCGCGCACTGCCTCCCGACCGGGCCCCGGCACCGGCACCGCCCGACCCGCCGCCCGACCCGCCGCCCGACCCGCCACCCGACCCGCCACCCGACGTGGTGCAGGCGGCGAGCAGCACCGCCGCCGCCGCCGCGATCAGCGGGCCACGGCCGCGGCGCCGGTCATTCCTGCCCGCCGTCACTCGCAGCCTCCGGTTCCGGCGCGGACGAGGCCGCCGGCGGGGCGGGGGCGAAGGGAGCACGGGCCACCACGGTGGGCGACTCCGCTGCCGGGCTGTCGCCGCGGTCGTCGTCGAGCGGCGCGATCTCGCCGGTCAGCCGGCCACCGACCTCCACCTCGAGCTGGCCATAGCGGATGGTGCCGGAGATGTTGCCGGTGCCGTGCACCTTGAGCTTGCCGCGCACGCTGAGGTCACCCTCGAAGCGGCCGCCGATCTCCGCCTCCTCGATCTCCGCCGAGCCCTTGAAGGTGCCGCCGTCGGCGACCTGGATGATCCGGCAGTCGCGCAGCGTCGCCTCGATGCGGCCCTCGACGACCAGATGGTCGCAGGCGGTGATCTCGCCGGTCAGCGAGATGTCGCGGCCGACGATGAGCTGGCGGTCGGCGCCCTCGCGGTTCCCGGCCGGCGCCGATGCCGTGGCGGCGGGGGCCGGCGACGAGGACGCCGCGGGCTCGTCGTCCGCCATCCGGCGCCGCGGCGGCATGCCCGGGATGTCCATGGAGCGCCGGGAATACTCGGAAGGCTGGGCGGGATTGGGCGACTTCATGGCAGCTCCCTCATTGGAACCGGATGTGGGCGTTGATGCCCTGGCCTCAGCCGGCTCCTGTTGCGACCTGGTCTGGCCCGGACTGTCCGGTTCGTGCGGAGCGCCGGGGATGGTGTGACGACGGCGGAACACCAACGGATACCTCGCTGACTGACGGAGCGCGGACGCGCAGCAACGCGAAATCTACCATGAATTCGCACAACCGGAAGCGTGTTCTCAGGCAGACGGCCGGTCTTTTTCACAAGTCACCGCCGCAACTGTACTTCCGCGACGCGTGCATAGACATGGACCATGAAGGCCGTGGCCACGATCGGCGTCAGCAGGTTGAGGATCGGTACCGTCAGCAGCAGGGCGATCACGATGCCGGCCATCAGCAGGCGCGCACCGTGCCGTCGCCGCAGGCGGCGCAACCCGGCCGACGGCACGCGGCGCAGGGCAACCATCTCGAAGTACTCGCGGCCGAGAAGATAGCCATTGACGAGGTAGAACACCACGACGTTGAGCAGCGGGATCCAGTATGCGACGACGAACGCCGCAGCGTTGGCCAGCAGCAGGATGCCGGTGAACCGCAGCGCCGTGCCGATTCCCTCGGCAATGCCCTGGGATCGCGGCGGTGGCAGGCCGGGGTAGTGGCGCCGCTCCACGGCCGTGCAGACGTCGTCCAGGAAGAAGCTGGTGATGATGCCGGCCACCGCCGGAAACAGCAGGATGGCCAGGACCAGCACGGCCACGCCGCCGAGCACGTCAATGGTCCAGTCGAGCCAGACCCAGCCGACCAGGTCGACCTGCAGCAGGGTGACCGCCAGCCCCGCCACCAGCCCCGCCAGCACCACCGCCGCAACCCCGAAGCCGCGCCACGCCACCCGCCGCACCGCCGGATCATCGAGCTGGGCGAAGGCCCGCGCCAGATCGGAAAGCATGGGCGGTCAGGCCGACAGCGGCGCGGTGGCGACGTCCAGCCAGGTCGCCACGCCGTCATCCACCAGCGGCCGGATCGTGGCCCGCACCCCCGCATGGTAGGCGTCCAGCCAGGCCAGCTCGGCGGCACTCATCAACCCCGGCTCGACCAGGGCCCGGTCGATGGGGGCCAGGGTCAACACCTCGAAGTCCAGCATCGGCCGCTCGGCCTCGTCCAGCTCGTCACACCGGTTGACCACGATCAGGTTCTCGACGCGGATGCCGTAGGCGCCGGTCTTGTAGTAGCCTGGTTCGTTGGACAGGATCATGCCCGGCTCCAGGGCGACGTTGTTGGACATCTTGGAGATGCGCTGCGGCCCCTCGTGGACGCCCAGATAGCTGCCGACGCCGTGGCCGGTGCCGTGGTCGAAGTCCAGCCCGGCCTGCCACAGGAACTGCCGCGCCAGGGCGTCGAGCTGCGGGCCCGTGGTGCCGGCCGGGAAGCGCGCCGTGGTGATGGCGATATGGCCCTTGAGCACGCGGGTGAACCGCTCGCGCATCTCCCCGGACGGCTCCCCCACGGCGACCGTGCGGGTGATGTCCGTGGTGCCGTCCAGGTACTGGGCGCCGCTGTCGATCAGGTAGAGCGAGTCGGGCTCGAGCCGGCGGTTGGTCTCCGCCGAGGCGCGGTAGTGCACGATGGCAGCGTTCGGACCGGCCGCCGAGATCGCATCGAAGCTGCTGCCGCGGTACAGGTCGCCCTCGGCACGCAACGCCATCAGCCGCTCGGCCGCGTCGCACTCCGAAATGTGCCCGGTCGGCACCTCGCCGGCCAGCCAGGCCAGGAACCGGCAGATGGCGGCGCCGTCGCGGACATGGGCGGCGCGTGCCCCGGCCAGCTCGACCTCGTTCTTCCGCGCCTTGGGCAGCACGCACGGGTCGACCTCGCGGCGGATCGTGGCGCCGCAGCGGTGCAGCCGTTCGAACACCCAGGCAGCGGCGGCGGCCGGGTCGGCCTGGACGGTCCGGCCCTCGTGGCCGAGCCGGTCGAGGGCCGGGCCCAGGCTGTGCGGCGGCGCGATCGCCACCTGGTTGCCGAGGTGGACGTCAAGGCCGGGGGAGAGCTTGCGCCGGTCGATGAACAGGGTGACGCGGGCATCCGACTCCAGGATGGCGAAGGCCAGCGGCAGCGGCGTGTTGGGCACGTCGCCGCCCCTGATATTGAGGAGCCAGGCAATCGACTCGGGCGCGGTCAGCACCACGGCGTCGACGCCCTCGCGCGCCATCGCCTCGGCCAGGGCGGCACGCTTCTCGCGCGACGGCTGGCCGGCGAACGACAGGGCGTGCGGCACCACCGGCGCCAGCGGCAGCGGCGGCTGGGTGTGCCAGATGGCGTCGACCGGGTTGTCGTCGACCGCCACCAGCTCGCCGCCGGCCTCTTCCGCCGCCTTGCGCAGGCGCTCGACCCAGCTCACCGTGTGCAGCCAGGGGTCATAGCCCAGGCGGCCGCCGTCGGGCAGGGTGGCCCGGATCCAGTCGACCGGCGGCTCCTCAATCAGGTGCTTGCAGACGAACCGGTCGGTGTCCACCTGCGCCGCCGCCTGCAGCGTATAGCGGCCGTCGACAAAGATCGCCGCGGTCTCCAGGAACACGACGGCGACACCGGCCGACCCCGTAAAGCCGGTCAGCCAGGCCAGCCGCTCGGCGCGGGCCGGCAGGAACTCGCTGTGGCAGGCATCGGCGCGGGGCACGACGAAGCCGGTCAACTCGCGGCGGCGCAGCTCCTCGCGCAGCGCGGCCAGGCGCTCGTCGGGCGGCGCCTCGGCGACGGTCGCGCCGGCAGCCAGCCCGGCCCGCACCCGGCGCAGCCGTTCGGCCACGTCGGCACCGGCCTCCGGCGCCACCAGCGTCAGCCAGGCATCGGCGTCCACGGCCGGTGGCGCCGCGTTGATGCCGGCGAGCAGGTCACGCAAATCCGCCGGCGAGCCGTCGAAATGCGCATCGCGAATGAGCCCGGCCAAGGCCGAGTCGTCGGTATCGATTCGGTCCATGAAAAGCTCGTTTCCGGAATTTTCTTTCGAGGGTTCATGCCATCGTGCCGGGCCGCACGCCTGACGGCATTGACCTGGCGCAAGGCGCCAACCGTTCGTGCCGCGCCGGCGACCGAATGGCGAACGGCAGTGTCAGCGCCGGAACATCCCGACCACCTCCAGGTGCGGCGACCACAGGAACTGGTCGACCGGCGTGACCGGCTCCGCCCGATAGCCGGCATCGACCAGCACGCGGGCATCGCGGGCGAACGTGGCCGGGTTGCACGACACGGCGGCCACCGTCGGCACGCCGGCCGCGGCGATCTCCGCCGCCTGGGCGCGGCCGCCGGAGCGCGGCGGGTCGAACACGACGGCATCGGCGGCGGCCAGCTCGGCCGCCGTCAGCGGGTCGCGGTAGAGGTCGCGCACCGCAGTCTCGACGCGCCCGGCCAGCCCGGCCTCGCGGACACCCAGTCCGAGCGCGGCCATGGCGTCGCGGTCCGCGTCCACGGCCAGCACCCGCGCCCCCGCCTGCAGCGGCAGGGTGAAGGTGCCGGCCCCGGCGAACAGATCGACGACCCGGGCGGCGGCGCCGACGCCGGCCTGCACCAGCGACACCAGCGCCGCCTCGCCCTCGGCCGAGGCCTGCAGGAAGCCGCCCGGCGGCAGCCGCACCGGGATGCCGCCGAATCGGACGACGCCGCGGCGGCGATGGGCAACCGGCTCCACCGGCCCCTCGCCGCGGCGCCACGACAGCCGCGCCAGGTCGAGCCGGGCAGCCGCCGCGGCCATCGCCTCCCGCGCCGCCAGGTCAGGCTCCCGCCCGGCAACCAGCACCACGTCGAGGCCGTCGTCGAGCACGGTGATCGCCACGTCCATGGCCTCGCTTTCGGCCAGCAGCCGGGCCAGCAGCCCGCGCAGGCCGGGCAGCAGGGCGACGATCTCCGGCCGCAGCACGTGACAGACCTCCAGGTCGGCGATCCGGCTGCTGCGGTGCTCGTTGAAGCCCAGGAACACGCCACGCCGGCCGCGGCGGGCGACCAGCACGGCGCGCCGGCGGCTTTGCGGTGGCGTGGCGACCAGCGGCGCGACCGTCACCTCGCCCAGCCCGCGCCGGTCGAGCGCCTGGCGCAGCAGGCCGACCTTCCACTGGCCGTACAGGTCGGGCCGCAGGTGCTGGGCCAGGCAGCCGCCGCAGCCACCGAAGTGCGGGCACGGCGGCTCGGTGCGGCCGTCGCCGGGGGTGAGCAGCTCGATCGGGTCGGCGCCGATGCCGTCGCCGCGCCGCTCGCCCAGGCGGACGCGTACGCGGTCGCCGGGCGCGGTCGCGGGCACGTACACCGGCACGCCGTCCAGATCGGCGACGCCGTCGCCCAGGGCGCCGACATGGTCGATGGTCAGCTCGACCTCGCTGTGGCGGTGCGGGCCTGGGGGCCGGCTGCCGGGTCGAAAGGCGCTGCGAGATGTGGTCATGGCGGCAGACCTGGGCGGCGGCCGGCGGCCGGGCAAGTCGTCCCTGTCGAAAAGCCGCGTGTCGAAAACCCGTGCCCGGCGCCTATGTATAGCGCGAGACACGGGCACTTCCGGCGCGGTACGGGCGAAACGGCGATGGTCGATGTGGCGGCAATGGTGGGGCGCATCCGGGGCATGGTGGTCGACCCGGACGGCACGCTGGGGGAGCATGTCCAGCCGATCCCGCCATGGCAGGTGGTGGCCCGCGAACACGCCGTGCCGCTGATCGCCGGCAGCGCGGTGACCTCGACCGTGCTGTCGCTGGTGTTCCTGCCGGCCACCGGCGGGGCGGGACTGATCGAGCTGATGTTCCTCCTGCTCATGCGCGTCCTGGTCAACTTCGTCATGGTGGCGCTGATGGCGGCGCTGGTGGCGTTCTTCGCCGGCATGTTCGGCGGGGTGAACGACTTCAGCCGCGGCTTCGTGCTGGTGGCGCTGGCCATGACGCCACTGTACGTCGGCGAAGCCGTGCTGCCGATCCCGCTGCTTGGCGTGATCGCCGGGCTGGCCGGACTGGTCTACTCCATGATCATCCTGTACCGGAACATTCCGCTGGTCATGTGGGTGCCGCCCGCGGTGCGCGGGCGGCACTTCTTCATGACGCTGATCTCGATGTTCATGATCCTGATGGTCGCCGGGCTGGCCCTGGGTCCGTTCCTGGTGCCCGAGGCCGGCTGACGGCCAGCGCCGGCCAGCCCTGATCCCCGGCCCTGGTCCCGGCCGGCAGAGGGTCAGCCGTCCACCGGTTCGGTCAGCGGCTCGCCACCCAGGGTGCGGATGGCGGCGATGACGGCCTGCACGGCGGCGTCCACCGCTCCCGCGTCACTGCCGCGCACGACCAGGCTGGTGCCCAGCCGGCCGCGGCGCAGGAACGGGTAGCTGCCGATCTCGACATCGGGGTGGGCGCGCTGCACGGCGGCGGCGTGGTTCGCCAGGGTGCCCTCGGTCAGATGGCTCGACACGGTGCGCGCCACCATCGGTGCGCCGCCGACGAGCCCCGGCGCCAGCGTCTCGAACATGGCCTGCAGGATGACCGGCACGCCGGCCAGCACATGGACGTTGCCGAGCCGGAAGCCGGGCGCGGCGCTGACCGGGTTGTCGATCAACGCGGCGCCGGCGGGGAGGTCGGCCATGGTCAGCCGCGCGGCGTTGAGCTGGCCGGGCTCGTAGTGATTCTCCAGCCGGCGCACCGCCTCGGCATTGCGCTCCAGCACGGTGCCGAACGCCTCGGCGATGGCCGCGGCGGTGATGTCGTCGTGGGTCGGGCCGATGCCGCCCGAGGTGAACACGTAGTCGCACCGCAACCGCAGTTCGTTGACGGCGGCGACGATGGCCGCCGGCTCGTCGCGCACCACGCGCGCCTCGACCAGCCGGACGCCCAGCTCGTTCAGCCGGTTGGCCAGGTACGGCAGGTTGGCATCGCGGGTCCGCCCCGACAGGATCTCGTTGCCGATGACGACGACGGCGGCAGTGACCGGGGCGGCGGGTCTGGAAGCGGTGTCGGCAGGCATGGGCAGGGAGATGGCGCCGCGCCCGCCGTTCATCAATCCTCGAAGGCCGTCACGGCCGCACCGGCGACCTGACGGCGGCGCAGGTTGGTCGTGCGCCGGCGCCCGGGCCGCTTCGGCGCCGGCATGACCGGCTCGATCATCGCCCATTCCGCGTCCGTGGTCTCGCTTGCGTAGCGTCAGTTGTCTCGCACATGATGCAGCCATTGCGGGCCCGGCGCGGCGAGACGCTGCAGACGCTGGAGACCGAAGGCCAGATGCTCCAGCGAGCCATGCCCGAATTGATGGGCATGAAGAACGTCGTCGTGCTGAATGACGAGGCGCATCACTGCTATCGCGAGCGGGTGAAAGACGCCGAAGGCGAAACCGAGGCCGACCTCAAGGGCGAGGACAAGGACGAGGCCAAAGCCAACAACGAGGCCGCCCGGATGTGGATCTCCGGGCTCGAGGCGGTCAAGCGCAGGCTCGGGACATCGCTCGTCTACGACCTCTCGGCCACGCCTTTCTTTTTGCGCGGCTCGGGTTATGCGGAAGGCACCTTGTTCCCCTGGACCATGAGCGACTTCTCGCTCATGGATGCAATCGAATGCGGCATCGTGAAGCTGCCGCGCGTGCCGGTCGCCGACAACATCCCGGGTGGCGACACGCCGAAGTTCCGCAATCTTTGGGAACACATCGGCAGGAAGCTGCCGAAGAAAGGTCGCAGCGCAGGCAGGTCACTCGATCCCCTGACGCTGGCAGACCGACCCGCGCAAATGCCACGTGAACCGGGTCGTCTGCGACAGCGACTGGGAGGCGGAGTTCTGCCGCGTGGTCGAGGCGCACCCCAAGGTGCGCGCCTACTGGGTGCCCGGCGTCAACAACCTGGACCGATACGGCCGCTGGACCTTTGCCGAGTTCACCGCCGTCTACGAGATCGAGGCGGAGTTCAACAAACTGA
>CAZGMC010000056.1:0-28934 GCA_964526565.1 uncultured Mycobacteriaceae bacterium | reverse complement strand
GAGTGACATACAGCGGGTTGAAGCCGAGCTGAAGAGTGACATACATCAGGTTGAAGCCGAGCTGAAGAGTGACATACAGCGGGTTGAAGCCGAGCTGAGGAGTGACATCCAGCAGGTAAAGGGCGAGATCCGGCAGGTTGAAAGCGAGCTGAAGAGCTACATCCATCAGATTGAAGCCGAGCTGAAGAGTCACATCCAGCAGGTTGAAGCCGAGCTGAAGAGCTACATCCAGCAGGTTGAAGCCGAGCTGAAGAGTGACATCCAGCAGCTAAAGGGTGAGATCCGTAAGGTTGAAAGCGAGCTCAAGAGCTACATCCAGCAGGTTGAATCCGAACTGAAGAGTGACATCCATCAGCTAAAGGACGAGATCCGGCAGGTTGAAAGCGAGCTGAAGGGCGAGATTCTGCAGCTCAGGACCGAAATGAAGCAGCTTGAGACGGGCATGCAGGTCGAGTTCAAGCAGTTACGCACCGAAAGCCGGCAATTTCAGGCCGACATGCAGGCCGAGTTCAAGCAGATGCGGGCCGACATGCAGACCGAAAGCAAACAGTTGCGGACCGAAATGCAGCAGCTGGATTCCAGGAATGAGGCCAGGGTCGCGACGTCCAAGACCGAAATGCTTCGCTGGGGGATAACCTTTGCCTTGGCCCAGACGGGAGCGATCGTCGCCCTGATCAAGCTGCTGCCCTGACCCGCGGCGCTCGGTCCGCCGCTCTCCAGCATGACCTACCCGTCCGCCTCCAGATAGTGCACGCTGAACAGCCGGCCGGGGTCGGTCCAGGCTTCGGCGGGGGTCCAGCCGGCGCGGGCGGCCAGCGCCTGGAAGCTGTCGATCGAATACTTGTACGAGTTCTCGGTGTGGATGCTCTCGCCGACGGCGAAGGGGAAGCGGCGGCCGGCCACGCTCACCGTCTGGGCGCGGCGGCTGACCAGGTGCATCTCGATGCGGCTGTCGGCGGCGTTCCAGCGGGCCTCGTGGGTGAAGCCCGACAGGTCGAAGTCGGCACCCAGCTCGCGGTTGATGCGGCGCAGCAGGTTCAGGTTGAAGGCGGCGGTCACGCCCTCGGCGTCGTCATAGGCGGCGCACAGCACGGCCGGGTCCTTGGCCAGGTCGGCGCCGACGACCAGCCCGCTGCCCGGCTCCAGGGCCGCGCGCAGGCCGGCCAGGAACGTCGCTGCCGCAGCCGGGTCGAAGTTGCCGATCGTCGAGCCGGGAAAGAAGCCGAGCCGCCCGGCCGCGCCGGTCAGCTCCGGCAGGGCGAACGGCTGCGTGTAGTCGGCGCAGACCGGCACCACCGCCAGCGCCGGATAGTCCGCCGCCAGCCCTCGCGCCGAGATCAGCAGGTGCTCGCGCGAGATGTCCACCGGCACGTAGGCCGCCGGCGCGTTCAGAGTGTCCAGCAGCAGGCGCACCTTGACGCTGGAACCGCTGCCGAACTCGACCAGGCCGATGCGCGGGCCGGCCCGGCCAGCGATGGCCGGCGCCACCGTCTCCAGCAGCGACAGCTCGGTGCGCGTCACGTAGTACTCGTCCAGCTCGCAGATGCGGTCGAACAGGCGCGAGCCGTACGCGTCATAGAAATACTTGCACGGCAGCGTCCTCTGTCCCCGACCCAGGCCGTCAAGCACGGCGCCCAGGAACGCGTCGTGGTGGTCTGCATAGTCGTGGAAGCCGTCCAGCGGCCCCAGGTCGCGCTGCACCCCGGCAGTCATGCCACGTCCTCAGCCAAACGCAGTCCGCTGAACTGCCAGCGCTGGTGCGGATAGAAGAAGTTGCGATAGGTGGCACGGACATGGCCGTCCGGCGTGGCGCACGAGCCGCCGCGCAGCACGAACTGGCCGCACATGAACTTGCCGTTGTACTCGCCGACGGCGCCGCCGGCCGGACGGAAGCCGGGATAGGCGCTGTAGGCGCTGGCCGTCCACTCCCAGACGTCGCCGAACATCTGCAGCAGCGCGCCCGCCGACCCGACCGCCGGCCCGACCGCCGGCCCGGCCGCCGGGGTCGGGCGCAGCATGCCGCTGCCGACGGTGTTGCCCTCGACCGGCAGGCCGCGCGCCGCCACCTCCCATTCGGCCTCGGTCGGCAGGCGGGCGCCGGCCCAGCGGGCGAAGGCGTCGGCCTCGAAATAGCTGACCTGGCAGACCGGCGCCTCGGCCTCGATTGGCTGCAGGCCGGCCAGGGTCATCGACCACCACTGGCCGTCGCGCTCGGTCCAGTAGATCGGCGCCGTCCAGCCCTCCATCAACACCGTGGCCCAGCCGTCGGACAGCCACAGGTCCGGTCGCCGATAGCCGCCGTCGGCGATGAAGGCCTGCCAGTCGCCATTGGTCACCGGCCGCGTCGCCAGGCGGAACGGGTGCAGGTAGACGCGGTGGCGCGGACCCTCGTTGTCGAAGGTGAAGCCGTCGCCGGCGTGGCCGATCTCGTAGACGCCTTCGTCGAAGCCGACCCAGCCGCGCGGCGGCGGGGTTACCGCGCCCGAGGGCCGGTAGGGCCGGTAGGCCGGGTGCAGCGGGTTGAATGAGAAGGCGTGGAGCAGGTCGGTGAGGAGCAGTTCCTGGTGCTGCTGCTCATGGGCCAGCGCCAACTCGATCAGCGGCGCGATCGCCGCCCAGGTGTCGGCGTCGGCGCCGTCGACCAGCGCCGCCATGGCGGCATCGACGTGCAGCCGGTAGTCGGCGATCTCGGCCACCGCCGGCCGCGTGATCAGGCCGCGCTGCGGGCGCGGGTGCCGGCTGCCGACCGTCTCGTAATAGGAGTTGAACAGATAGCCGTAGCCCGGATGGAACGTGCGGTAGCCGCGGGCGAACGGCGTCAGCAGGAAGGTCTCGAAGAACCAGGTGGTGTGCGCCCGGTGCCACTTGACCGGGCTGGCGTCGGTCATCGACTGGACGACCTGGTCCTCCGGTGCCAGCCCCTCGGCCAGCGCGTCGGTCTGGGCGCGAACCTCACGGAAGCGGCGCAGGAGGTGAGTGCGACGGTCCTCGTCGGTGGGCGCCTGGGGCGCGCGGGCGGGGCTGACGGGCATGGGGGTCTCCCTGTCTGTGCCATGTGCCGCAGCGTGAGGGGCGACCCTAACGAGCCCGATGGTGCCCTGTAAACCCGGCACTTTTGTTACAGTTCCCCTGGAATTTTTCTGAATGTTGCACCGCGGGCGGCCGCGCCGGTGCTGCTGCCTCCTCTTGCGCCGCACCGGCGCCTGTCCCAAGTGACACGCGGTGTCTGCCAAGCGTGCCCGTGGAGCGCCGATCGCCATGACCGACGTGTCCGTTGCCCGATCCACTGCCCGATCCACTGCCCGATCCACTGCCCAGTCCACTGCCCGATCCACTGCCCGATCCACTGCCCGATCCACTGCCCGGTCCGCCGGCAGGCCGGACCTGATCGACCGCCTGCGCTGGCTGGTCGAGTGGCATTGGACCCAGCGCGTCATCGCCGCGATCATCTGCGTGAATGCAGTGACGCTCGGCCTGGAGACGAGCGAGGCGGCGATGGCCGCGGCCGGTGATGTCCTGATCGCCATCGACCGCGCCATCCTGATGGTGTTCGTGATCGAAGTGGTGGCCAAGCTGCTGGTCTACCGGCTGGCGTTCTTCCGGAATGGCTGGAACGTCTTCGATTTCATTATTGTCGGCATCTCGCTGGCACCGGCCAGCGGCAACCTGTCGATCCTGCGCGCGCTGCGCATCCTGCGCGTGCTGCGCCTCTTGTCGGTGGTGCCGCAGATGCGCAAGGTGGTGGAGGCGCTGCTGACCGCCATCCCCGGCATGCTGTCCATCGTCGCGGTGCTGTTCCTGGTGTTCTATGTGTCGTCGGTGCTGGCGACCAAGCTGTTCGGCACCCACCCAGACCCGAACATGCAGGAATGGTTCGGCTCGATCGGCGCATCGATGTACTCGCTGTTCCAGATCATGACGCTGGAAAGCTGGTCCATGGGCATCGTCCGCCCGACCATGGAGATTTTCCCCTGGTCGTGGGTGTTTTTCGTGCCGTTCATCGTGCTGACCAGCTTTGCCGTGCTCAACCTGTTCATAGCCATCATCGTCAACGCCATGCAGAGCCAGCACGAGGTGGAGCAGGCCGAGCAGACCGAGACCATCCGCAGCGCCGCCATCGAGAACTCCGAGGCCGTGGCCACGCAGATTTCTGCGCTGCGCGGGGAGATCGCCGACCTCCGCCGGCACCTGACCGAGCGGCAGCGGACGTGACCCGTGCCCGGCGCCGGGCCGCAGCCCTGGCCGCGGCGCTGTGGCTGGCGGTGCCGGTCGGCACGGTGCTCGCCCAGGGCTCCGGCGCAGAGTCGGCCGGGGCGATGCAGCCGGCGCCGGTGGCCGGGCCGGAGGCGCCAGTCGACCCGCAGGGCTGGCGGGTGGCCCGCTGGGGCATGGACGAGGCGGCGCTGGCGGCGGCCTTCGGCGAGGCCCTGGCGCAACTGCCGGGGCGCTGGCGGTTCGGCGGCGCCTATGCCGACCGCGCCCTGTTCGACGTGACCTTTGCCGGACTCGAGTTCACGGCGTATTTCCAGATGAACGAGGACAGTCACCGGTTGCAGCAGGTGCTTTTGGAGCGGCGCAACCGCAGCTCGCTCGGGCCCAGCTATCTGAGCGTTATCGACACGCTGGAGGCGCTGTACGGCCCGCCCGACGCCTTCTGCAGCGTCAACCCGCCGGGCCGGTCGCCGGTCATCGTGCAGGCGAGCTGGCGCTTCCCGACCACGGCGATCCATGCCAGCCTGCTCGATTTCGTCACCACCGGTATCGCCTACGAGGACATGAACCGCGATTTCGACGTGCTGGACCTCCACCGCGACCGGCGCACGGTGGTGCGCCGCTTCCTGCCGCGGCGGGTGCTGATCCGGTTCCACCCGGCCGGCCGCGAGGACCTGTGGCCGCGCCCGCCCTGCCCGCCGGAGGAAGGGACGCCATGAGCGGGGACTCGCCGTTGCCGCCGGGCCTGGCGCTGCCGCGCGTGATCGGCCACCGCGGCGCGGCGGCGCTTGCGCCGGAGAACACGCTGGCCGGGGTCGATGCCGCGGCGGCGCTGGGGGCGCGCATGGTCGAGGTCGACGTCAAGCTGACGGCCGACGGCGTGCCGATCCTGATGCACGACGACGACCTGGACCGCACCACCGACGGCCGCGGGGCGGTGCGCGCGACCCCGCTGGCGGTGATCCGGCGACTCGACGCCGGCCGCTGGTTCGGGCCCGCGTTCGCCGGCGAGCGCGTGCCGACCCTGGCCGAGGCGCTGGTCATGGCCCGCCAGCTTGACCTGGCTCTCAACCTGGAGATCAAGCCCTGTGCGGGGCGGGAGCGCGAGACGGCGCTGGTGGCGCTGGCCGAGGCGCGCCGGCTGTGGCCGGCCGACCGGCCGCCGCCGCTGGTCTCGTCGTTCGAGTTGGAGTCGCTGCTGGCGGCCCGCGAGGCGGCCCCCGACTGGCCGCGCGGCTACCTGATCTGGGAGCGTCCGGCCGACTGGTCCGCCATCGCCGACGCCGTCGGCGCAGCGACGATCGCCGTCAACCATGCGTTCGAGACGCCGGACGGCATCGCCGCCTGCCGCGCCACCGGCCGCCCGGTCCTGGCCTACACCGTCAACGACCCGGCCCGCGCCCGTGCCCTGTTCGCCCTGGGGGTCGCCGCGGTGTTCAGCGACCGGCCGGACTTGAGTACGACCGGCGCCCCGTCACGATCCCGAATGTCGGCGGTATGAACCAGCAGACCGAGCAGCAGGCTGCCGCCGGGCCGGTGGGCGGCCGCTCAGCCCGTCAGCCGGCCGCCGGGGAAGATCGGCCCCGGGCCGGCCCCGGAGCCAGTCCCGGAGCCAGTCCCGGAGCCAGTCCCGGAGCCAGTCCCGGAGCCAGTCCCAGGGCCGGCTCCGGAGCCACCCTCGGCCGGCGGGTCGATGTCGAGATTGTTCAGGATCGAGCCGGCCAGGGTGACGCCGGTCGCCTCCAGCTCCGGGACCACCGTGAAGGCGCCGGCCCGTTCCAGCTCCGCGGCGTGGGCACGGTCGTAGGCGCGGGCGTAGATGCGCAGGTCGGGAAAGACATAGCGCAGCAGCGCCACCAGTTGCAGCGCCTCACGCGGGGTGTTGAGCGTGACGACGACGGCGCGGGCCCGCTCCACGTGCACGGCTTCCAGCACCTCGGGCCGGGTCGCGTCGCCATACAGCACCGGCAGGCCCGCCTCGGCCGCCTTGGCGACGCGGTCGGGGTCGAGGTCGACGGCCACGAACGGCACCCGCCGCGCCGTCAGGCGGCTGGCCACGACGCGGCCGACGCGGCCGAACCCGGCAATGAAGACATGGTCTTTCAGGCCGGTCAGGAAGTCGGGTTCGTCCTCGGCCCCGACCACGCTGGCGCCGGCAATGCGCACCGCCACGCGGCGCCCGCCCCTGGCCAGCAATGGCGTCACCATCATGGTCAGCGCCACGACGACGGTCAGCACTGCGCCCTGCTCCGCGTCCAGGACGCCGACGCCGATGGCGACGCCGAACAGGACGAATGCGAACTCGCCGGCCTGGGCCAGCAGCGCGCCCAGGTGCAGTGCCAGCGACAGCGGCTGGCCGAACAGCCGGGCCAGCCCGGCCAGCAGCAGCGCCTTGCCGCACAGCAGCAGCACCACCAGCGGCGCCACGGTGCCCGCCTGGGCCACGGCCAGCCGCGGATCGACAAACATGCCCACCGTGACGAAGAACAGGCCCAGCAGCAGGCCGCGGAACGGCTGGATCTCGGCCGCCACCTGGTGGCGGTAGCGGGTCTCGGCCAGCAGCATGCCGGCCAGGAACGCGCCGAATGCCAGCGACAGGCCAGCCAGCTGCGTCGCCAGGCCGAGGCACAGCACCACCAGCAGGGTCAGCCCGGCGAACACCTCGGGCATCCGCGTTGCCGCCGCCAGCCAGAACAGCGGCTGCACCACGTACCGCCCCAGGCCAAGGATAACCCCCAGGGTCACGGCCATCTTGGCCAGTGCCAGTCCAATCGACAGGGCCACCGAGCCCACATTATAGCCGAGTGCGACCGTCAGCAGGAGCAGCGGCCCGACCGCGAGGTCCTGCATCAGCAGGATGGCGATGGCGGTGCGGCCCAGGCGCGACGTCATCTCGCTCCGCTCCGACAGCAGCCGCATGACGATCGCCGTGGACGACAGGGCCAGCCCGCCGCCGATGACGATGGCAGCGGCGATGTCGTCGCCGAACAGGGCGATGCCGGCGCCGATCACCGCGCCGGTGACCAGGATCTGCGCGATAGCCAGCCAGATGATCGCTGCCGGCATGACACGCAGCCGGTGCAGCGGCAGTTCCAGGCCGACGGTGAACAGCAGGAAGGCCACGCCAAGCTCGGCCATGACCCGAATCGCCTCGGTGTCGTCGAGCAGGCCCAGCCCGTGCGGGCCGATCACCGCGCCGCCGACCAGGTAGCCGAGCACCGCCCCCAGCCCCAGGCGCTGGAACACCGGCACGAACACGACCATGACGACGAGCAGCGTCACCATGTCGATGAGGAAGTGATGGTCGGACATCGCGCCGCGTCGCCTTGGCTGCCGGGAAAGGGTGATTATAGGTCCATTCGTCGCCGAAGGGGCCGCCGCGGCTGCACGGCCATGCGGACGCCCCTACCGCATCGCCCCATGTGCGCGGTAGGCTGGCCCATGCCGGCGCGCCCGCGGGCCGCGCCGGGCTCCCGGCGACAAGACGCCGCAATGCCCGAAGGCAGACCGGGAAGGCCACCATGACGGAACAGATCTCGGAATCCCTCATCGACCGCGCCATGGTCCGGATGCGCTCGGCGTGGCGCGATATCGCCGTGGCGGCACGGCTGGCCGATGCCTCGGTGCGACCCGACCTGCCGCGCAGCGACGAGGCGCTGATCGTCCAGAAGGTTGAGGCCTGCCTGGACGGACCGGGTGGCGAGGTCTCGGCGCGCGCCCGGGCGGCCGAGCTGGGCCAGCTCTATCTCGGCCTGTCGCCGACGGGCCGGTTGCGCTTCTTCCAGATCCTGGGCCGCGACTTCGGTGTCGACCATGGCACGCTGGCGGCGGAGATCGCCGCCTACCAGGCCACCGTCGACGGCGGCGACACGGTGGAGGTGATCAGGGCCGAGAGCCGCCTGCGCGAGGCGCTGGTGTCGCCGCGCATGAAGGTGCTCGGCCAGATGACCGGCCTGCCCCAAGGGCTCAAGTTCCTGGTCGACATGCGCGCCGAGCTCTTGTCCCGCCTCGACTCCGACCCGGCCCTGGCCGGCCTGGAACAGGATCTGCGCCGGCTGCTGTCGTCGTGGTTCGACGTGGGCCTGCTGGCCATGACCCGCATCACCTGGGACTCGCCCGCCTCGCTGCTGGAGAAGCTGATCGCCTACGAGGCGGTGCACGAGGTGCGCTCGTGGCAGGACCTCAAGAACCGGCTGGAATCCGACCGGCGCTGCTTTGCCTTCTTCCATCCGCGCATGCCCGACGAGCCGTTGATCTTCATCCAGGTGGCGCTGGTCAACGGCCTGGCCGGCAACGTCAACCGGCTGCTCGACGAGACCGAGCCGCAGGGCGACCCGCAAAGTGCCGACACCGCCATCTTCTATTCCATCTCCAACGCGCAGCAGGGCCTGCGCGGCATCAGCCTGGGCAACTTCCTGATCAAGAAGGTGGTGGACGACCTGTCGCACGAGCTGCCCAACCTGAAGACGTTCTCGACCCTGTCGCCGATCCCCGGCTTCTGCGGCTGGCTCGACTCGCTGCTGGCCAAGGGCGAGCCGCGGCTGCTGAGCGCCGCCGAGCACGAGAAGCTGCGCGCCGCCATGCCCGGCGTCGGCGGCAAGGGGGCGCTCAAGGCGCTGCTGGAACGGCCCGACTGGCCCGACAAGCCGCAGCTGGCCGCGGCGCTGGAGAAGCCGCTGATGCGCCTGTGCGCCCGCTACCTGCTGCAGGAGAAGCGCAAGGGCCGGCCGCTCGACCCGGTGGCACGCTTCCACCTGTCCAACGGCGCCCGCGTCGAACGGCTCAACTGGCTGGCCGACACCTCGCCCAACGGGCTGAAGAAGTCCGCCGGGCTCATGGTCAACTACGTGTACCGCCTGCGCGACATTGAGCGCAACCACGAGGCCTATACGGGCGAGGGCAAGATCAGCGCCTCCTCGGCCGTGCGCGGGCTGCTGAGCGGGTAGGACAAGGGGCGGCGGCCGGAAAGGCTTGGGGGGAAGGTTGCGGCCGCTATCCTGCACCCCCGGCACTCCGCTCCACGGTTCGCCCGGAGGATGCCGGCTCTTCAAAGCGCCTTGCATAATGGCCCGCAATCACGTACATGATCTGCCTGCGTACCACCTGCTATATTGAGCTGTGCCGCAACTTGGCGGCCATGCTGGATCGCGTCACCGACGATCGTGAACCGGTGATCATCACCCGTGATCGCGGCAAGCCGGCGGCGGTGCTGATCTCGATCGAGGATTTCGCCTCCTACGAAGAGACGCGTTGTGTGCTGCACAGTCCGCGCAATGCGGACCGGCTGTTGAAGGCGGTCAGTGACCTGGAACAGGGGCTCGGCGTTGAGAAGCAGTTGATCGAGTGAAGCTGGTCTTCCATGGACTGGCGTGGGAGGACGACCTGCACTGGCAACAGACTGACGCCAAACTGCTCGTTCGCATCAATCGCCTCATCAAGGAATGCATGCGCACCCCTTTCGAGAAAGCGGGCAAACCTGAGCCATTGCGCGGCTCGCTCTCGGGCTGGTGGTCGCGGCGGATCACTCGGGAACACCGGCTCGTCTACCGGGTGGAAGACGACCGTCTGCCGATTGCGCAATGCCGGTTCCATTACTGACACGCTCAGCCGGCCGCACGGCATGCCCGCCGCGGGCGGGCTGCTCGACCCGGCAACACTTCCGCTTCCATCTGGCCGCTTCCATCTGGCCGCATGCTTCCCGCGAGGTCGGCTGTCCTCCGGCTACTGTGCAGCCGGCAGACGCTCCAAGGCCGGGCGTTCGGACGGTGGCAGGTGGACGTCGACCTGCGGCGGCTGCCAGGTGAACGAGTCGAACGCGCCGCAGCGGCCGCAGGCGGCAGCCCACACCGGGGCCACGTTGCCGCAGCTGCGGCATACCCAGGCCGGGTCGGCCGGCGCCGCCTCGGCCTTCATCAGCCAGTCGCGCGCCGCACCGGAATCACCGTGCTCGCGCACCTCCAGCTCGGCCAGCAGGCGGTAAAGGCGGCGCGTCGGCCGCTCCGCCTCGGCCTTGAGCAGGTGGGCGCGGGCCGTGCCCCACAGCTCGGCATTCAGCTCCGCCGCGCCCAGGGCCGTCAGCGTCTCGGGATGATCGGGCAGCAGCTTGTGCAGGCGCTCGAAGCGCTTGACCCGGTCGAGCGGCGGTTCGTCCTTCGGGCCGACCTCGCCAAAGACCTCGGCCAGGGCCGGGTGCGGCGCCTGCGGCCAGGTCTTCTCGATCAGCCGTGTCGCGCGGTGGCGGCGGCCGGCCTGGGCCAGCAGCCGCGCCTCGCGGACCACGGCCGGCACGAATGTCGGCTCCAGGCCGACGGCCTTGTGGGCCAGGGACAACGCCTCATCGACCTGGCCGACGGCCTCGGCCTCGCGGCTGCGCTCGATGTTGATCGCCGCGCGGTAGTGGCGGGCCGTCGCCGCGTCGACGACCTTGGCCTTGCTCGCCGCCGCCAGACTGTCCAGCGCCTCGGTCCAGCGGCGCAGCCGCACCTCCAGGTCGAAGCAGGTCTGCACCACCCAGGGCGTGCGCGGCTGCAGGCTGCGGGCGCGCTGAGCCAGGCCCAGCGCCCGCACCGGGTCGTCGTCGCGCAGCGCCTGGGTCAGCAGCCCGCGCAGGCCCAGGAACTCCGTCTCCGGCCGCTCCAGCATGCCCTCGAAATAGGTCCTGGCAGCGCTGTCGTCGCCGCTGAGCTGGGCCGCCTGCGCCTGCAGCAGGCGGGTCAGCGGCGGGTTGTTGAGCAGGCCGTCGGCACGGCGCGACATGCGGCGGGCGGTGTCGGCATCGCCGGCGGCGACGGCGACCATGCCCTGGGTCAGCGCCCGGTAGCCCTTCTCGCGGCGCGACCGGTCCCATGACCGTTCCAGCCGGCCAGGGGCGTGGCGCATGCCGCGGTAGAAGCGGTAGAGCAGCGCCGCCAGCACCATCAGCACGATGATGCCCAGGATCAGGATGCCGACCGGCATCGCGACGATGTAGCCGGCGAACGGGATGGTCACCCGGCCCGGCAGCTCGACCAGCCACAGCGCCACCGCAATGACGATGGCCAGCTTGATCAGGAACCAGATCGCCCGCTTCATGGCGTGGCCTCCTCGCCCTGTCCGGCCGAGCCATCGGGCGCGGCGGCGGCCGTCGCGCCGCCGGTCAGCCGCTCGATGGCCGCAGCGTCGAGCAGTTCGATCGCCGCACCGGCGGCGAGCCGGGCGCGCGCGTCGTTGAGCCATGGCTCGGCCGCCTCGGCCGGCGCGCCGCTCAACTGCGCCACCGCCTCGGCGGCCCCGGCCAGGTCGCCGTTGTTCAGGCGGTATTCGGCCCGGGCCAGGACGGCGCCGGGATCGTCGCCCTCCACCTCGCCCGGTGCCGGCCGCACGGAGACCAGGTTCTCCATGCGATTGAGGGCCCGCGCCCACCAGGCGTCGCTGTCGGGCTGGGTGGCCGCCTCGCGCACCCGCTCCGCCATTTCGGAAAAGCGCCGGGCCAGTTCGGTTTCGGTGGGAATGCCGGTGTTGGCGCGCTCCTGCAGCGGGCGCAGCACGACGCTCAGGTCCTGATCGCCCTCGATCAGCGACAGCACCGCCGCCAGCGACACGGCATAGGCGGCGCCGATGTTGAGGTCGCGGCGCAACTGGCTGGCAGCCACGGCCAGCGCCTCTTCCCGCGCCTCGCGCTGCTGGCGCTGCTCGGCCTCTTGGGCAACGGCCGTCAGCCGCTGGCCGGCTTCCTCCAGGCTGCTCTCCAACTGGTCGATGCGGCCGGTCATGGCGGTGATCTGCCCGCGCAGCGCCTCGGGGCCCGGCCCGGCCTCCAGGGCCGACAGGCGTTCGGGCAGGTCTGCCAGCGACTCGCGCAGCGAGACCAACTCCTGCTGCAGGGCGGCCAGATCCGCACCGGCCGCGCCGGTCCCGCTCGCCTGCTCCAGCGTTGCCAGTCGCTGCTCCAGGCCGGCCAGGTCGGCGACCGTGCCGCCCTGCCCGAGCTGGTCGCGCAGCGTCTGGATGCGCTGGGCCAGGGTCTCGGTCTCGCCGACCGCCTGGTTGACCTCCTGCTGCAGACGGCCGAGCTGCTCCGCCAGCACTGCCGCCTGCTCGCCGTCGGCGCCGGCCCGCAGCTGCTGCACCTGGCTGGCCAGTTCGTCGACACGCTGCGTCAGCGCGGCGGTCTGTTCGGCGCCGGGTCCGGCTTGCAGCTGCTGCACCTGATTGGCGAGCTCGTCGACGCGCTCGCGCATCTGTGCGACCTGCTCGCCGCTCGGGGCCTGCTCGACGGTGCCGCTCAGGTCGTCCACCCGCCCCTGCACCTGGGCCACGCGGTTCTGCACATCCTGGAAGGCCGACTCGGAGGGGCCGGGCCAGTAGTCCGGCAGGTAGCGCGGCATCCACCACGGCATGGCAATGGCCGCCGCCGCGACCAGCAGCGCCAGCAGGGCAAGAAGGACAGCGCCCCCGCCCCCGCCCCCGCCCGCGCCGCGCCGCTGTGGCCCGGCCGGCTCGCCATAGGCTGCATGGCTCGGCGCCACCGGCTCCTCCTCTTCTGCCGCCTCGTCATGGGTCGCCCTGCGCTCGGGCGCGTCCCGCGCCGGCCCGGCGCCCCAGGGGCGGGTCGTTGCTGCCTCTTCTTCGGCCTCGGCCCGGCGTTCGTCGCCGTCCGGCGCCTCGGCGGCCTGCTCCTCGCGAGACGGCGGCACCTCGCCGGCTGCGGCCGCGGCCCGTTCCTCCTCGGGGGCGGCCGGCGATTCGCCGGCGCGGGCCTCGTCCTCGGCGATCTCCGCCGCGGTCCGCCCCGGCTCGACCGGCTCCGGCTCGACCGGCTCCGGCTCGACCGGCTCCGGGCCGGGCGGCTTCGGGCCGGGCGGCGGCGCGGGCGGCGGCGCCGCGGGGGCGGCCTCGGGCCGTGTCGCGCGCCCCTCTTCGGCGCCGTCCTCGGGGTAGTCGCCCTCGGTCGGCTCGGGCAGGGCCGCGGCCAGGTCGGCCGGGTCCAGCTCGATGCCGTGGGCCACGGCCGCGGCACGGATGTCGTCGTGCCGGACCTCCGGGATGGCGCCGCGCTTCTTCCAACCCTGGACCGTGGTCACCGGGACGTTGAGCTTGTGCGCCATCGGGCGGATGCCACCGAAGCGGGCGATGATGCGCTCGGCCGGATTGTCCTGGCCGGCGGGGGGATCGGCATCGGCCGCTTCCGGCCTGTCCCGGTCGGCGGGGGGATCGGACTGGGCCATCGTGCCTTCTTACCTCTTCCTGGGTGACGGGCCGGTCAGGAGGGCGGGCCTGTCATGGCGTCGAGAAGGGCCAACAGCGCGGCGGTATCGGGCCGCCCGGCCACGCGGACGGCGCACCATGCCTCCGGCTGCAGCCGCTCGGCCACGGCGCGACTCAAGCACAGGGCGTACAGGCTGGCCAGCCCGTCCGTCAGCCCCGCGGCACGTACGACTCTAACAAACACTTCCGCCGTTCGGGGAGAGAAAAACAGGACACCATCCAGGGTTCCATTGGTCAATGCCGCAATGGCCGCCACGGGCAAGGCGCCGGCGGCACGCGTGCGGTACAGCACGGCGCGTCGTACTTCGAACCCGGCCGCTTCCATCATTCCCTTGAGGTCACCGGCCACCTGCTTGCCGGCGGCATGGAACAGGGCCCCGCGCCCCGGGTCCAGCCGGTCCGCGGCGAGGCGGGCCAGCGCCGTGACGTCGCCGGCGGCGCTTGCGACGTCATCAAACCCGGCGGCGCGCGCCGCCGCGGCGGTGGCGTCGCCGACCGCCAGCACCGGCAGGTCGCGGCGCGGCGTCAGCCCGGCCAGCGCCCGCACCCCGTTGGCGCTGGTCAGCAGCACCGCCTGGACGCCGGTCAGGTCGACCGGCTCCGGAGCGCTGAAATCGATCTCGAACATGGGCGCCACGACGGTATCGTGGCCGCGCGCCGCCAGCGCCTCGACCAGCGGTACGGCGTCGGCCGTCGGGCGGGTGATCAGCCAGCGCGGCATAGCTCCAGGAACGCCTCCCCGGCCGCGGCCCGCAACGCCGTGCCGGCATCGGCGCCGATCGCCTCGGCGTCGGCGGCCGCACCGGAGCGGCGCACGCGGTGCAGGTCCGTACCGTCGGGCAGGGCAACCAGGCCGTCCAGCGTCAGCCGGCCGTCCGCGCCCAGCTCGGCCAGCCCGGCGATGGGCGTACGGCACGACCCGTCGAGCGCCGCCAGCAGCGCCCGTTCGGCACCGACCCGGCACGTCGTCTCGCGGCAGTCGATGGCCGCCAGGCGGTCGCGGGTCGCCGTATCGTCGAGGCGGCACTCGATGCCGATGGCGCCCTGACCGACCGCCGGCAGCATCTCGCCGGGGCCGAGCACGCGGCCGATGTGGCCGCCCAGGCCGAGCCGGTTCAGCCCGGCGACGGCCAGCAGCGTGGCGTCGACCTCGCCCTGGGCCAGCTTGCGCAGCCGCGTCTCGACATTGCCGCGCAGCGTGGCGACGCGCAGGTCGGGCCGCCGCGCCAGGATCTGCGCGGCGCGGCGCAGCGACGCCGAGCCGATCACGGCGCCGGCCGGCAGCTCATCCAGCCCGGCGCCGCTGCGTGAGAAGTACGCGTCCCGCGGGTCCTCGCGCGGCAGCATGGCGACGATGCCCAGCCCCGGCGGCAGCCAGGTCGGCACGTCCTTCATCGAGTGCACCGCCGCATCGATGGCGCCGGCCTGCAGCGCCTCCTCGATCTCCTTGGTGAACAGGCCCTTGCCGCCGATCTCGGCGAGCGGCCGGTCACGCACGCGGTCGCCGGTGGTCCTGATGGTGACGATCGCGATGGCGCCGGGCGCCGCCAGCGCCGGGTCGGCGGCGGCGAGCCGGTCGCGCACCGCGTGCGTCTGGGCCAGCGCCAGCGCGCTGCCGCGGGTCCCCAGGCGCAGCGCCGTCGCCGTCATCCGGGCGCATCTGCCCGCCGCCGGCTCACGCCGGCACCGACAGGTGCTCGTGGACCAGGCACTCGGCGATCTGGACGGCGTTGAGGGCGGCGCCCTTGCGCAGGTTGTCGGCCACGACCCACAGGTTGATGCCGTTCTCCACCGTCGGGTCCTCGCGGATGCGGCTGACGTACACGAGGTCCTCGCCGGCGGATTCGACCGGGGTGACGTAGCCCTCGTCGGCGCGGTGGTCGACGACGCTGATGCCGGGGGCGGCACGCAACGCGGCCCGCGCCGCCTCGGCGCTGACCGGCTCCTCGAACTCGATGTTGACCGCCTCGGCGTGGCCGATGAACACCGGCACGCGCACGCATGTCGCCGACACCTTGATCCGCGGGTCGAGGATCTTCTTGGTCTCGGCCACCATCTTCCACTCCTCCTTGGTCGAGCCGTCGTCCATGAAGGTGTCGATGTGCGGGATGACATTGAAGGCGATCTGCTTGGTGAAGCGCTCCTTGACCACGGGGTCGTTGACGTAGATGGCGCGGGTCTGGTTGAACAGTTCGTCCATCGCCTCGCGCCCGGCCCCCGAGGTCGACTGGTAGGTGGTGACGACGACGCGGCGGATGCGCGCCAGGTCGTGCAGCGGCTTGAGCGCCACCACCATCTGGATGGTCGAGCAGTTCGGGTTGGCGATGATGTTGCGCCTGCGGTAGCCGGCGATGGCGCCGGGATTGACCTCCGGCACGACCAGCGGCACGTCCGGGTCCATCCGGAAGTAAGAGGTGTTGTCGATGACGACGGCGCCGGCAGCCGCGGCCTTCGGCGCGAACTGCGCCGACACCTTGGCGCCCGGCGACGACAGCACGATGTCGCAGCCGGAAAAGTCATACGTCGCCAGGTCGTGCACTCTCAGCACGTCCGTTTGCCCGAACGACACCTCCTGGCCGGCCGACCGAGCCGAGGCCAGCGCCACCACCTGGTCGGCAGGGAAGTCGCGCTCCGCCAGGATGCCCAGCATCTCGCGCCCGACATTGCCGGTGGCGCCGACGACTGCGACCTTGTAGCCCATGATATTCCCTTTCCGTCGAAGTTGTCCGACAGGGCCTTGAAAGCGCTTCAGTTATGACGGGGCGCGGCGGATTGCAACAGCCCTGGGCCGGCGCCGTGACGATCGGCGGCGCACTTTTGACGCATGGCCCGCCCGGCGGCACGGCGGCATGGTCCGTCGCGTGGGCTGGCGCCAGCGGCGCCGCCCCGTCGGCCCGGCTCCAGGCGCGCCGGGTCGCGTGCTTTGGGGGAGACTGTTGGGACCATGCATCGCTTCATCGTGTTCACCGGGGTGCTCGCCCTGATGCTGATTGCCGGGCTGCACCGGCCGACGGCACAGGAGTACCGCGTCGGCGACATCCTCGTGGCGGAGCCCTGGGCGCGCGCGGCACCAATGGCCGGACGCCCCGGCGCCGCCTACATGACCCTGACCAATGCCGGCCCCATGGACGACCGCCTGGTCGGCGCCGTGTCCGATGTCGCCGCCATTGTCGAGATCCATAGCCACGACATGGACGAGAGCGGCGTCATGCGCATGCGCCGGGTCGAGAACGGCATCGCGGTGTCGTCCGGCGCGACGGTCGCGCTGGCGCCGGGCGGCCTGCACATCATGCTGATCGACCTGGCCGCGCCGCTGGCCGAGGGCGACCGCTTCCCGCTGACGCTGTCGTTCGCCGAGGCCGGCGACGTGACGGTGGAGGTCACGGTGCGGCCAGTGAGCGCCTCCGGCCCGGCCAGGGAGATGGGCCAGCACGGCGGCGCCGCCGCCAGCCCATAGGCCCGCCCGGCACCGGCCGCCCGGCACCGGCCGCACGGCACCGGCCGCACGGCGCGGCTGCCGGCGGGAGTGCCGGTGCCCGTCACCGAGAGAGGGAGAAAGTCCGTCATGCGCAAGCTGCTGCTCGTCGCCGCCGCCCTGGCCCTGCTGGTGCCGGTCGCTGCATCCGCCCCGGCCGCCGCCCAGGACGAGCCGATGGGCCTGTTCGTCAACCTGACCAGCGCCGATGCATGGCGCGCCGGCATGGCGCTGGCCTTCGCGCGCAACGTCCAGGGGCGCGGCCATCCGGTCACCGTCTTCCTGAACGTCGACGGCGTGCGCATCGCCTCCACCGAGATCCCGTCGCCGACCAACGCCGCCACGGGCGAGACGCTGCGGGCATTGCTCGAGCAGATCATCGACGACGGCGGCACCGTCATCGTCTGCCCGATGTGCATGGACCTGGCCGGCGTCACGGAAGCGGAACTGATCGACGGCGCCCAGGTCGGCGGTCCCGACATCACCTTCCCGGCCCTGTTTGCCGACAACATCCGCGTGATGAGCTATTGACGGCGGCGACTCGCGGTCTCGCCAAGCGTGTGGCGGTGAAGCCGAAAAGGGCCATGTGATCGGCGGCGGGTCAGGATCTCCTGGATCCCGCGAGCCAAACGCCGCCGCATCCTCCGGCCCGGCCCCTGTCGCCTTCCCGACAAACCGCCCGGTCTCTTGTCGCGTTCGCGTCGCCGTTCGAGCGGCGCCCTTCACGGAAAATCAATCCCTTACCTCCCGCCGCCGCCGCAGCGCAGCGCGTGGCATGGGCCTTGCTGAACTGGAAGCCAAACGGCGGCGCCCGGCCGTCGCCGGTCCGTTTCCGTTCATGGAGCCCGCCGCATGCATATCGTCGTTTGTATCAAGCAGGTGCCCGACAGCGCGCAGATCCGGGTCCACCCGGTGAACAACACGATCATGCGCCAGGGCGTGCCGACGATCATCAACCCCTACGACCTGTTCGCCCTGGAAGAGGCGCTGCGCGTCAAGGACCGCTTGGGCGGCCGCGTCACCGTGCTGACCATGGGCCCGGCCATGGCCGAGCAGGCCCTGCGCAAGGCCCTGGCCTATGGCGCCGACCGCGCCGTGCTGCTGACCGACCGGTTCTTCGCCGGCTCCGACACGCTGGCCACCTCCTATGCCATCGCCAGCGCCATCACCACGATCGGCGCGGACGACCCGGTCGACGTCGTGTTCTGCGGCAAGCAGACCATCGACGGCGACACCGCCCAGGTCGGCCCCGGCGTCGCCCGCCGGCTGGCCCTCAACCAGCTCACCTACGTCGCCGCCATCGACGAACTGGACCTGGAGGCGCGCCGCATCGTCGTGCAGCGCCGGGCCGAAGGCGGCGTCCAGGTGCTGCAGACCCGCCTGCCCTGCCTGATCACCATGCTGGAGGGCACCAACCAGATCCGCTTCGCCTCCATGGACGACATGTTCCGCGCCGCCCGCGCCGAGGTCGAGGTGTGGAATGCCGAGAAGGCCGGCATCCCGGACAAGACCAAGTGCGGCCTGAAGGGCTCGCCCACCGTCGTCAAGAAGGTGTTCGCCCCCACCCCGCGGGCGGAGAAGGCGCAGATGATCGATGTCTCCGGCAAGACCCCGGACGAGATCGCCGAGGCCGCCATCGACACCCTGTTCGCCGCCAATCCGGCCCTGGCCGACGACCTCTACCGCCTGTCCGCGGGCTACTGATTGCTTGAGGAGACCTTCATGGCCGATCCCCAGTCCCCCCGGCCCGCCGCCGGCAAGGCGGGCGCCGCCAAGCCCCTGCCGCCCCATCTGGCCGCCTACCAGGGCGTCTGGGTGTTCCTGGAAATGGAGCGCGGCCAGGTCCACTCCGTGTCGTGGGAGCTGCTCGGCGAGGGCCGCAAGCTGGCCGACGCGCTGTCGGTGCCGCTGGCCTCCATCGTCATGGGCCCGCCCGACGGCACCGTGCCGGCCGCGGCGGCCGAGTCCTTCGCCTATGGCGCCGACGCCGCCTACACGGTGACCGACCCGCTGCTGGCCGAGTACCGCACCGATCCCTTCACCAAGGCGCTGACCGATGCGGTCAACGCCCACAAGCCGGAGATCCTGCTGCTCGGCGCCACCACGCTGGGCCGCGACCTGGCGGGCAGCGTCGCCACCACCCTGGCCACCGGCCTGACCGCCGACTGCACCGGCCTGGCCATCGACCCCGACACGCGCAGCATGGCCGCCACCCGCCCCACCTTCGGCGGCAGCCTGCTGTGCACCATCCACACCCTGAACTACCGGCCGCAGATGGCCACGGTGCGGCCCCGCGTCATGTCCATGCCGGCGCGCCAGGACGACCGCCCGGCCGGCCCGGTCACCGAGGTCGGCCTGGGCATGGTCGAGGACGACATCATCACCAAGGTGCTGTCGTTCATTCCCGACAGCGACCAGAACAAGGCCCACCTGGCCTATGCCGACATCGTTGTCTCCGGCGGCCGCGGCATGGGCTCGCCCGAGAACTACGCGCTGGTCAAGGAGCTGGCCGCGGTCCTGGGCGCCGAGTACGGCGGCTCGCGACCGCTGGTGCAGATGGGTTGGATCGAGGCGGACCGCCAGATCGGCCAGACCGGCCGCACCATCCGGCCCAAGCTGTACATCGCCTGCGGCGTGTCCGGCGCCATCCAGCACCGCGTCGGCGTCGAGAGTGCGGACATGATCCTGGCCATCAACAGCGACCCCAAGGCGCCGATCTTCGACTTCGCCCACTACGGCATCGTCGGCGACGTGCTGCAGATCGTGCCGGCGCTGACCAGGGCGTTCCGCGCCCGCCTCGCCGTCAACCGCCAGGCCGTCTGAGACCCTTCACAGGCCGATTCCCGCGGGGGCCGCGCGGCCCCCGGACGGAACCCAGGAGAGCCCCTTTCCATGGCCGAAAGATTCGACGTCATCGTGATCGGTGCCGGGCCGGCGGGCAATGCCGCCGCCTACACGCTGGCCTCGGCCGGGCTCGACGTGCTGCAGATCGAGCGCGGCGAGTACCCCGGCGCCAAGAACGTCCAGGGCGCCATCCTCTACAGCGATGCGCTGGAGGACATCATCCCCGACTTCCGCGACGACGCGCCGCTGGAGCGCCACATTGTCGAGCAGCGCATGTGGATGCTGGACCAGCGCGCCCACGTCGCCACGCACTATCGCAGCGAGCCCGAGGAGGACGAGGCGCCCAACCGCTACACCATCATCCGCGCCCAGTTCGACAAGTGGTTCCACCGCAAGGTCAAGGACGCCGGCGCCCTGGTCATCTGCGAGACCACCGTCACCGACCTGATCAAGGACGGCGACAAGGTGATCGGCGTGCGCACCGACCGCGAGGGCGGCGAGGTGCATGCCGACGCCGTGATCATCGCCGAGGGCGTCAACGGCCTGGTCGCCCAGCGCGCCGGGCTGGCCAAGCCGCTCAAGCCCGAGCACGCCGCCCTGGCGGTCAAGGAGATGCACTTCCTGCCGGCCGAGACGATCAAGGCGCGGTTCAACATCGGCGAGGAGGACGGCGTCGTCATCGAGGTCGCGGGCTCCGTGACCGAGGGCATGCTCGGCACCGGCTTCATCTACACCAACAAGGAGTCGCTGTCGGTCGGCCTCGGCTGCCTGGTGTCGGACTTCCAGGCGTCCGGGGTGAAGCCGTACGACCTGCTGGAGCGGTTCAAGCGCCACCCGTCGATCCGCGGCCTGCTGGCCGGCAGCGAGGTCAAGGAGTACGCCGCCCACCTGATCCCCGAGGGCGGCTACAAGGCCATGCCCAAGGTGTTCGGCGACGGCTGGCTGATCGCCGGCGACACCGGGCAGTTCGTCAACTCGCTGCACCGCGAGGGCTCGAACCTGGCGATGACCACCGGGCGGCTGGCGGCAACGACGCTGATCGAGCTGCGCGAGGAGAACAAGCCGTTCACCGCCGCCAACCTGGCCCGCTACCGCAAGGCGCTGGACAGCACCTACGTCATGAAGGACCTGAAGAAGTACCGCTACCTGCCGCAGATCCTGCACCGCAACAAGCAGTTCGTGACGACCTATCCGCGCCTGCTGGCGGGCGCGGCCGACACCTGGTTCCGCGTCGACGGCGTGGACAAGCGCAGCAAGCAGCGTCAGATCCTGCGCAGCTTCCGCACGGCGCGGTCGCTGCCCGGGCTGATCGGCGACGCATTCAAGCTCATGAGGGCAGTCCGATGACAGACACCACGACCGCACCCGAGACCGTGAAGGTCGAGGAAAAGCTGTTCCAGAACCGCTACCTGGTGGACGAGGGCCGTCCCCACGTGTGCGTGCGCGACCCGGCCCGCGTCTCGGCCTCGCTGCAGAGCCTGGCCCTGATCTGCCCCGCCGGCTGCTGGGCCACCCGCGACGACGGCACGGTCGAGCCCAGCCTGGACGGCTGCCTGGAATGTGGCACCTGCCGCATCGTCACCGGCGGCGACGTCGAGCTCGACTGGAACTACCCGCGCGGCGGCTATGGGATCCAGTACAAGTTCGGCTGACCCGGACCCGAGCACGAGAGAGGCGGCCGCCTTCCGGAGGGACCGGGGGGCGGCCGTTCTACACAGCAGATTGTCCCTGGCAATTTGTGCCGAGGTAATGGCCGCCGCCGAGCACGCGATAAACATTCTGTCAGGTGCAATCTTGAGAAGGCTATATCAGAAACCTGTCTACCAAAGCCGAAGCTCATTCCTTACACAACGTCATAAGATTTCCTGAAGAATTCTGTGCAAGCTTTGGGAGTTTCGGGGACGCAATACCGAACTCTCAGAGACCGGACGAGCGCCTTCGCAGGCTGGTCTGTGAAGCCCGGCATCCGCTTATGCAGGAAGCGCCGTATGCTGGGCTTGGCAGCCCAGCCTACAGGGGCTGCAAAGCCCGGCATCCACACCACCCGGCAGCGTCGGGTGCCGGGCTTGACAGGTTACGGTGACAGTTTACTTATTCCCCTGGTCCCGAGCGTGAGAGCGAGCTGGCGCCGCGTTCGGCTTCATGCTGTTCGCCGAGGCAACTGACGCCTTTGCCGTGCCGGGCGCCGCCGTTATCGTGGCCAGCACCATCACCATTGCCCGCCGCGAGTCCCGCGCCGGCACCGCGCCGCGGCCCGTTCCGGACGGCTGACGGGCCCCATGCGGCACTCAGGCCGCGATCAGGCCCCATGCGGCAATCAGCCCGCGATCGGGCCCCTTGCGGCACTCAGGCCGCGATCAGGCCGTATCCGGCGATCAGGCCGCAATCAGGCCATCCATGAACCGCGCCAGGTCGATGTCGCGGTCGGTGACGCCGCCGGCGTCGTGGGTCGACAGGGTGACCTCGACGCGATTGTAGACGTTGAACCACTCCGGGTGATGGTCCATCTTCTCGGCCATCAGCGCGACGCGGCTCATGAACCCGAAGGCTTCGTTGAAATCCTTGAACCGAAACGTCTTGCGGATGGCATTGCGGTCCTCGGCCTGGGTCCAGCCCATCAGCTCGGCCAGGGCGTCGGAGCGGGCCTCGGCGGACAGCGGTTCGACCATGATCATCTCCCGGGTGGCTGGCCGGATGGCCGGGCCTTGCCGCAGAGGTGGCGCCCCCGGCCGCCGCCGTCAACGGGGCGGCCATGCGCAAGCCTAGGGTGCCGCCGCCGCGGCCGCGGTTCACCACGCCGCCCGGCCTCGACGACATCGCCGACCTGGCCGAACGCGCACTGGCCGGCATCCCCGCACCGCTGCGCGACATGGTCGCCGGCGTATCGATCCAGGTCGAGGACTTCCCCGACGCGGACACCGAGCGGGAGATGGACCTGGAGAGCCCCTTCGACCTGCTGGGCCTCTACGTCGGCACGCCGTTCGGCGCGCAGTCGGTGACGGCGAGCCGCGAGCATGTCGACGTCATCCAGCTCTACCGCCGCCCGATCCTGGACTATTGGTGCGACAGCGGCGAGGACCTGGCCCACGTCGTCCGCCACGTCCTGATCCACGAGATCGGCCACCATTTCGGCTTCAGCGACGACGACATGGAGCGGCTGGAACAGGAGTAGCCCGGCGGGCTCACTGTTGATTGGGCTGATGCCGCCGCTTCGGCCGGCCGGCCCATCCTGAGGGCCGCGTTGCTGCCACGGCCTGGGGCAACGGTGACCTGCTCGGTGCCGGCAGGCCTCGTCGCGGTGTACCATTGCCGCCGCGACGCGATCGCGTATCATGGCTCTGAACGCATCCCAAGTGCCGCACCCACAGCGAGGACCCTCATGATCGGCGCCCTGATCGGCTTCATCATCGTCGGACTGATCGCCGGCTGGCTGGCCGGGCGAATCATGCGCGGCGCAGGGTTCGGCTTCTGGGGGAACCTGGGTGTCGGCGTGGTCGGCGCGCTGATCGGCGGCTTCGTGTTTCGCCTTCTCGGCCTGCCGCCGTCCTATTTTGTGGGGCAGATCATCGCCGCCACCGTCGGCGCCATCATCCTGCTGTGGGTGATCAACGTCGCGCGCCGTTGATCGCCGCACGCACGGGCGCGCCCTGACCGGCCAGGACCGGTCATGACGCGCGCCGGCCGCGCAACGAGGTCGAGCGGCCATCGCAGCCGCCTTCCGCCCGGAAGCCGTCCGCCTGCTCCTGCGAGTCGTCGGCCTCCACCGCCGTCGACCGGTTGGCCTTGAGCTTCAGGTTGCGCATGTCCGGCAGCTCGATGTTCACCTCGATCATCGAAATGTCGGTCGTGTTCTGCAGCTTGACGTCGACCTTGTCCTGGCTGACCGGGATGTGCTTGGCGATGGCCTTGAGGATGTCCTCTTTCAACAGCGGCAGGATGTCCTTGCTCCACCGGTCGGCGCGCTCATGCGCCAGGATGATCTGCAGCCGCTCCTTGGCGGCTTCGGCCGAGCGGGGCACGGGCTCCGGCGGCCGGCTCCGGAACATTTCAAAAATTCTCATGCCGTCCTCCCCAACAGGCGTTGCAGCAGTCCGCGGCGCTCCGGGGCGAGAAGCCGGTGCTCGATCTGCTGCCCCATCAGCCGGGAGACGGCGTCCAGATAGGCCCGGCCGGCGCTGGACCGGTCGTCCAGGACGACCGGCATGCCGAGGTTGGAGGCGCGCAGCACGGTCTCGCTTTCCGGGACCACGCCGAGCAGCGGGATGGCGAGTATGTCGAGGACGTCTTCCACCTTGAGCATTTCGCCCCGGCCGACCCGGTTCGGATCGTACCGGGTCAACAGCAGGTGCTGCTTGACGCGATCCTCGTTGCGCTCCGCCCGCCGCGTCCTGCTGTTGAGCAGGCCGAGGATGCGGTCGCTGTCGCGCACCGACGAGACCTCCGGATTGGCCACGATGACGGCCTCGTCGGCAAAGTACATGGCCATGTAGGCGCCGTGCTCGATGCCGGCCGGGCTGTCGCAGATGACGTAGTCGAACTGCTCGCGCAGCTCGTCGATCACCCGTTCGACACCGTCCTTGGTCAGCGCTTCCTTGTCCCGCGTCTGGGAGGTGGGCAGGATGTGCAGCTCTTCCAGCCGCTTGTCCTTGATGATGGCCTGGTGCAGCTTCGCTTCACCATTGATCACGTTGATGAAGTCGAAGACGACGCGGCGCTCGCAGCCCATGATCATGTCAAGGTTGCGCAGGCCGACATCAAAATCAACGATCACAGTCTTGTTGCCGCGTATTGCCAAGCCTGCGCCAATGGCGGCCGTGGTGGTCGTCTTGCCGACGCCCCCCTTGCCTGATGTTACAACGATGACTTTGGCCACCGGCTTTCCCCCTGTCGCTGTGCCCTTCCGGCAATGAGTTATCGTTGCAGCTCGATTCGCAAGTTATCCTTGTCGAGAAACGCCTGGATCTGCTGCTGCCACATGGTCTGGTCGATGTCGTCGCTGACCCTGTACAGCCCGGCGATGGCGATCAGCTCGGCTTCCAGGCTGTGGCAGAAGATGCGGGCGCTGGCGTCCCCGTTGACGCCGGCCAGGGCACGGCCGCGCAGCGTGCCATACACGTGAATGTTCCCGTCGGCGATCAGTTCCGCACCGGATCCGACCGAGGCGGTGACGATGATGTCCCCGGAATCGGCGAACACCTGCTGGCCAGACCGGACCGGCTCCGTGATCATTACGGTGCCGCGCCCGTGCGCCGGCGCTGACACGGCGGCCGGACGCTGCGTCAGTTCGGCCGGCGGCTCCTCGCCGGCGTCGAGGATGGCCAGCCCGGCCCCGGTCGCCGCAGCGTTGAGTGCGGCATTGCCGTTCTGTACGCCAACGGGTGCAAGCTTGCGCGTGCGCAGCTGGCGCGCGAAGCGAATCAGGTCGATGCCCTGATTGACCGCGGCGACCTCTTCCAGGTCCAGCACGACCGCTGCCTCCCGGAAGAAGTTGGGTGCCTGGCCCAGCTTCTCGTCAAGACTGCGGAAAAAGGCCTGATCGCTGCCGGCAGCGAGACGCAGCACGACGGCGGTGAACGACCGCCGACGGATCTGAAATGCGGTCGCCGTCGGCGCCGCCTGGTCCTTCGTATGCACCACGCGAATCTGTTGCAAATCAGCCTCTCGGAACTTGCCGCCGTCCCGACCGCTGCCGAACCTTACGAATGTTGCACCCCAGTATGCAAGTCAAACGCAATGTTGTGTCAAAAGAAATTTCTGCCAAGTCCACAAAGCTTTGATGTGCGGCGCTGCGGGGAACGGATGCGGGTTTTTTTCTGACGTCGACGGGGCGGCCCGCCGGGGCGGCGTCGGTCGCGCCGGCCCTCGGCGGGGGCCGCGCGGCTCAGCTGACGTAGCGCAGGGCCACCGCTGCCTCGCCGGTCAGCACGCGGAACGTGAAGCTTTCCACGATGTACAGCCGCACGCTCTCGGCATCGTGGCCCAGATAGCCGATGGAGAAGTCCTGCCCCAGCGCCAGTTCGAAGTCGCCGCCGCGCAGGCTCAGCACCACCGCGCCGTCCACCGCCGGGGCCCAGACGATCGGTCCGTCCAGCAGACGGCGCACGTGCTCAATGACGGGAAAGCCGCCGACCGCCGTCTCGGTCAATCCGGTAAAGCAGCGCGGGCCCAGCGCGATGGCATAGGGCCCGCCCACCCCGGCCGTGCGCAGCTTGCCGAGCGCCGTGGCGACCACGCCGGGATAGGCGCCGTAGTCGTCGCTGATCGGCACCGGGTCGTGCTCGGACTTCTCGCCGATGCCCAGGATGCAGCCGGGGCCGAAGCCGTTGAAGATGGCGCGGTCCTCGGCCAGGGCGGCGCGGCGGGCGGCCGTCTTGACCGGGTCCCAGTCGGCATCCTTGGCGCCGCGCCCGACGGCATCGATCTCGCTGCGCTCCAGCGTGAACGGCACCTGGAACTCGATGACCGGCTGGACGAGGCGCCGCCGCGCCGCCACCCCCTCACCGGGCCCTTCGGCCAGGGTATCGACGCGGCCGGTGCCGATCGCCGAGTAGGCCCAGCCATGCGGCCCGGTCACGTCGACCAGACGCCGGCCGGCGAGGTGACGCTTCAGCGTCTGCCGCGCCTCCCCCTCGATCTCCTCCCAGGCCTCGGCGGTTATGGGGGCAAGGTCCCGATACAGTCCATTCATGATCACGGCTCCCCGCGCAGGCTGCCGATGCCGAGCGACCCGTCCGCCTGCCGGGCGGCGCCGCCATTCGCATTCCCGTTGCCGTTGCCGTTGCCGTTGCCGCCGTCCTCCGCCGCCTCTTCAATCTCCAGGACGTTCTCCCTGGTGAACAGGTAGGTGCGCAGGTGCTCGTCAAGTTTGGGATCGCGGCGGCGCAGCCATTCCAGCACCATCGCGGCGTGCTCCTTCTCCTCGTCGCGATTGTGCGCAAGGATTTCCCGCAGCTCGTCGTCGTCGGCGCCATCGACGCGCTGGTCGTACCAGTCGACCGCCTCCAGCTCCTCCATGATCGAGGTGATGGCGCGGTGGCGGTCCATGGTCTCGGGCTGCAGCGCCGAGCGTTCTTCATGCAGGCTTTCGCTGGACATCGTTCCCCCAACGGCACGTGACGGGACCGGGCGGGCTGCGGCCGGCTCGATCAAGGCCGGACGGGCCGGATATCTTGCGACCTTAGGACAAGCCCGCCGGCCGGGCAACCCGCCGGACGCCACGCCGCAGGCGCAGGCTGCGCTGCAGGCGCGTCACGGCGCAGCCGATCGTGTCCAGGATGAAGCGGTCCAGCGCCGCGTCGGGCGCCAGGCGGTCGCGCGCCAGCACCAGCATCTCCGCCTGGTGACGGCCAGGCGCGGGTCGGCGTCAGTCACCGCTGGCGGTGCGCAGCATGTCCTGGCACATCTGCGGCAGCGGCGGGCGCGGGCGCGCAACAGCCGGGGGCGGCGGCGGCGCGTTCGGGTCCGGGATCCAGGAATAGAGCTCCGACCCGCAGCCGTCGCCGGGCGGCACCGGCGTTTGCGGCTCGCAGAACGTGGTGCCGGCCGGGCAGTCCAGGCGGATGTGCATGTGCGAATCGTGGCCGAACCAGGGGCGGACGACGCGCAGGAACGAGCGGTCCGGCCAGTCCATCCCGCACATGGCGATCTTGATGGCCGGGTGGATGAAGATGCGCGAAACCCGCGGGTCCGACGCCGCCAGGCGGATCAGTTCGGCATGGCGCCGGGTCCAGGCACCGTTGACGGTGAACGCCTGGCGGTCGACCAGCAGGGTGGAGTGCAGGTTCTCCCCCCGGCGCTCGGCCCGCGGCAGTGCCGGCACGCCCAGGCGCAGCCAGATGTCGGCGTCGAGGCCGATCTGGTGGCTGGCATGGCCGCTGAGCGGCCCGCCGCGCGGCGCGTTCAGGTCGGCGACCAGGATCGGCCCCAGCCCCGCCGCCTCGGCGCGCCGCCCCAGGTCGATCAGGTAGTCGACCAGGATGGGGTGGCCGTAGTACCGGTTCCGGTCCAGGCGGACGACCTGATAGCCCTCGCCCTCGGGCGGCAGCGGCACGCCGCCGAACAGGCAGCCATTGGAGTACGTCCCCACCGGCTGCGCCGCCCCCGGCGACGGAACGGCAAACCCGCCCCAGTCGCCCCCACCCTGCGCCGCCGCCGGCAGCGCCGCGAAAAGAGACAGACACACGGACAGCACCGCACTGCGCAGGACATGCATGGCCGTCGAGCCCCCTTGCCGACCTGAACGAGTGTGCAGCGTACGGTAGAACCCTGTGCGCATCAAGCGACGGAATTCTTGACAGTGTCTTTACCAGCTCGTGTTCGTCTTTACCAACTCGTGTTCAGGGCCCGGTCGCTTCGTTGTTGCAACGGCGAAGACGGACCTTCTGCCTGAATGGCCAAGGTCGAACCTAGCCCTGGCCCAGTTCCCTCAGGGCCGCCGGGATCAGCCGTTCCACGCCGGCTTCGGCGCCCAGGCGTTTGGCGGCGGCGTGGACGGCGGCGAAGGCTTCGGCGCGCTGGTAGCCCAGGTTGACCAGGGCGGAGACGGCGTCGGCGGGCGCCGAGGCCTCGCCGGCGGGCGCCGCCGGCACGCCCGCAGCGCTCCCCGTGACCGCGGCGGCGCCAGAGGCGAAGGCGTAGGCGCCGGCCTTGTCCTTCAGCTCGGCGACGATGCGGCTGGCGATCTTCGGGCCGACGCCGTCGGCGCGGGTCAGGGGGGTGCGGTCCTGGGCGGCGATGGCGGTGGCCAGGGCGTCGGGGGCGAGCACGCCCAGGATGGCCAGCGCCATGCGGCCGCCCACGCCCTGCACCGTGGTCAGCAGGCGGAACCAGTCGCGCTCGGCGGCGTCCAGGAAGCCGTACAGGTGGATGTGGTCCTCGCGCACGTGCGTGTCGACCAGCACCGACACGGCCGTGCCGCCGCGGTCCAGCCGGTCCAGCCGGTCCAGCGTGCGGCGCGAGCAGAACACCAGATAGCCGACGCCGCCCACGTCGATCACGGCGGAGTCGGCGGCCACCGCGTCCACCGTGCCGGTCAGCCTGGCGATCATGGCGCGATCACGGCGCGATCATGGCGCGATCACGGCGCGGCGGGGGGCAGCCGCGCCAGGCGGCCGGCGGTCTGGCGGTGGTGGGCGTGGCAGATGGCGACCGCCAGGGC
>CAZGMC010000055.1:10878-29034 GCA_964526565.1 uncultured Mycobacteriaceae bacterium | reverse complement strand
AGGGCTTCACCGGCGCGCAGGGCACCTTCCATTCCGAGCAGGCCATCGCCTACGGGACGAAGATGGTCGGCGGCGTGACGCCGGGCAAGGGCGGCTCGACCCACCTGGACCTGCCCGTGTTCGACACGGTGGCCGACGCCGTCAAGGCGACCGGCGCCACCGCCTCCGTCATCTACGTGCCGCCGCCGTTCGCGGCCGACGCCATCATGGAGGCGGTCGAGGCTGAGATTCCGCTGGTGGTGTGCATCACCGAGGGCATTCCGGTGCTGGACATGATCACGGTGAAGCGCAAGCTTCAGGGCTCCAAGTCGCGCCTGATCGGGCCGAACTGCCCCGGCATCATCACGCCCGAGGCCTGCAAGATCGGCATCATGCCGGGCCACATCCACACCCGCGGCAAGATCGGTGTGGTCAGCCGCTCGGGCACGCTGACCTATGAGGCGGTGGCGCAGACCACCGTGGCCGGCCTGGGCCAGTCGACCTGCATCGGCATTGGCGGTGACCCGGTCAACGGCACCAACTTCATCGACTGCCTGGATGCGTTCCTGGCCGACCCCGAGACCGAAGGCATCCTGATGATCGGCGAGATCGGCGGCACCGCCGAAGAGGACGCCGCCGACTTCTACACCCGGTCCAAGGTGAAGAAGCCGATGGCGGCGTTCATCTGCGGCCTGACCGCTCCGCCGGGACGGCGCATGGGCCATGCCGGCGCCATCATCTCCGGCGGCAAGGGCGGCGCCAAGGAGAAGATCGAGGCGCTGAAATCGGCCGGCATCCACGTTGCCGAAAGCCCGGCCAGCCTGGGTTCGACAATGCTCAAGGCGATGGGCGGCTGACCGGTCCAGCTTGAGCCCGTCGGGGCCGTGGACACGGCGCCGTCAGGCACCGTCGGTCCCTCCACAGCACGGATTGACAGGAACCCTCCCCGGTGCGCCGGCGGAGGGTTCTTGTTTTCCGGCGGCTAAAGCACTTGCTGCAGGACGGCCATGATGCCGACCGCCACGACCAGCATGCCGCCCAGCTTGATCGTCATGCGCTGCTCCAGTGCCTCGAACCGGTGGTCGATCCGGGCCAGTGTGCTATCGATCTGCGCAAAGCGGTCCTGCGTCTCGGCGCGGAAGGCCTGCAGACCCTGGGTCAGGGCATCCAGCCGGCGGTCGTGCACGTCCAGGGTCTTGCGCAGATCGGCAAGCTGGCGATCGGTCTCTTTGAAGCGCGCGTCGATGACCTCGAAGCGCGCATCGATCCGCTCAAACCGCGCGTCGATCCGGTCAAAGCGCGCGTCGATGACCTCGAAGCGCGCATCGATCCGGTCAAAGCGCGCGTCGATCTCGACGAACCGTGTGTCCATCTCGGCAAGGCGCGCATCGATCTGAGCGAACCGCCCGTCGATGCGGACGAAACGCTCCTGAGTTTCAACACGAAAAGCGTGCAGCTCCTGGCTCAGGCCGTCGAGCCGGGCCTCCTGTCGGTCCATGCGGCTGCCCAGATCGTTGACCCGTCCGTCCAGGGCCTCGATCCGCTGTTCCAGGATGCGGTTCATTCCCTGGAGCCGGTCGCCTTCCGTCTGGATTGCCGTGTGCAATTCGGTGCGAGCGTCGGCCAGGTGGTCTCGCAGGTCGACCTGGACCGCGGAGATCCTGGCGTTCAGGTCGGCTGCCGTCTCCGCGATGACGTGGCTCAGCTCGGCCATGTCCTGCTTTGTCGCCACCGATTCGCGCAAGGCCAGGTCGAGCGCATCGGCAAGGGCGCGTGCCTCCACCTCTTCCAGGCCGCCGGATTTCAGGCGGTCGAGGTACACCAGCTTGTCGAACAGGACGGTCATGGCGCGATCATGGCGATTACGGCGCGCCATGGGAAGTGGTTTGCGCGGCCGGTGATGGCCGTGGCCTGCTCCGCCGCGGCACCGCCCGGTGTGCCGTTTCGACGGACACAAACCTCCTGGGAGTGTCGGCAGGATTTACAGATCATGGGCCGGGAGTCCGTGTTCCTGTAGCGCCGAGGCAGAGACCATAAGGATGGCACGACCGGTGGCCGGCCAGAGCACCGCCTTTGGCCACACGATGATGGGGCTGGCTGCGACATGATCGACAGGCCGGCGGTTGCGTTCACGGCGGGATCCGCAGGGAGCCTGCAGCGTCGCCACCTTCCGCCGCTATCGGCCACGCAGCCGAACGTGTCGGGTGCTCTTACATGTTTCGTTTTTGTCGTTTTCGATGTACAAGTTAAACGCATGTCAGGAGCCGTACACTGCTCCCTGGCGCGAGCCTTGCATATCTAAAGGCGGTAACGTGATGACGACATACAGGAGAATGGGTGTGTCCCGTTCGCGGATTGCTGCAGCCGTGGTCGCCGCCACCACCGTCCTGCTGGGAAGCGGGTCGGCAGCTGCCTTTGTGCTGGACTTCGAGCAGACCTCGTTCATCGGCGAGACGCTGGTGCACGGGACAGTGATCGACGGCACCTACCAGGCCGCCGATTCCGGCATCAGCGTCGGCATTTCGACGGAGAACAACGGCGGCGGGCCGGACTTCGCTGTGGTCTTCGACTCACGACGGACCGGCACGGCCGACCCGGATCTTCAGGATCCGTTCAGCGCTCCGACGGCCGGCAACCCCTATTCCACCAACCCCGGCGATTCAGATTCGGGCGCCATTTACGAGGTCTCGTTTGTCCAGTCGGAGATGGAGCGTCCCGGCAACATCCTCATCGTTCAGGAAAACAACAACGGATGCTCCGACGGCGTCTGTAACGATCCCGACGACGAGGCCGGCGGCCCGAACACGATCAGCTTCGAGTTCACCGACGGCCCCATCACCGCCAAGAGCATCGACCTGTTCGACCTGAATGGCGGCGGCGCCAACGAAACCGCCACGATCAGCCTGTTCTCGGACCTCGGCGGCACGCAGCTGATCGACAGCATCACCGTCAAGGGCGACGACCTGGGCGGCGACAACCGCGCCGGCCGGCTGCTGTTCACCTCGTTCAGTGCGAACGGCATCGAGAACGTCAGCAAGATCGCGGTCCAGTTCTCCGGCTCGGGGGCCACCGGCAACCTGGTCTACGTCCTGCCGTCCGGCACGCCGCCGCAGGGCATCATGGAGCCGGGCAGCCTGGCCCTGCTGGCCTCCGGGGTGGCGGGGCTTGCCGTGATCCGCCGCCGTCGCGGCCGGTGCCAGGCGGTGCGGAGCCGGCAGCCATGGCCGGTCCAGGCGGCGGGGTGCGCTGCCCGATGAGGTAGGCCATGCTTCGGCGCGCCATCGCCATCGTCTTTGTCATCGTCACCGGCCTCGTGCTGGCAGCCGCGCTGGCCGGCACCGCCCGGAACCCGGCGGCGGCGGCGGCGCGTGGCGTCGACGGAAGCCTCGACTATTACGAGAACGCCGTGCGGCTGTTCGGCCGCACCGACTATGCCGGCGCCGTCATCGAACTGCGCAACGTCCTGCAGGCCGACCCCGATCACCTGCCGGCCCGACTGCTGATCGGCCGCGCCTATCTGCGCCTTGGCCACGCCGAGAGCGCCGAGTCCGCGCTGCGGCGCGCGCGCGAGCTGGGCATCGACGACGACCACGTCCTCGGGCCGCTCGCCCTCGCCTTCCTGATGCAGGGCAAGTACGAGGAGCTGCTGACCGAGATCCCGACCGGCGGCCGCAGCCTGGCCAGCCGCGCCGACGTTCTGGTGGCCCGCGGCATGGCGTTTCTGGAGCTGCGGCAATGGCAGGAGGCCGAACGCTCGTTCATCGACGCCGGCGAGCTGATGCCGTCCGACCCGGCGCCGGTCATCGGCCGGGTGCGGGTGATGCTCACGCAGGGCCGGCGCGACGAGGCGGAGGCCCTTGTCGACACCGCCCGCGATGTCCTCTTCGACGGCGGCCTGGAGGCCTGGTTCTGGTACGTCAAGGGCGAGGCGCGCCGGTTGAGCGGCGACGCCGGGGCGGCGGTGGCGCATTACGATCGCGCCCTGGCGGTCAACCCCGATCACCTGGCCGCCGTGGTCGGGCGGGCGGCGGCGCGGATCGACACCGGTGACGACCAGGGGGCGCTGACCGACCTCGAACGGGCCTACGAGCTCATGCCCAACGAGCCGCAGGTGGCCTATCTGTACGCCATGATGCAGGCCGAGGCAGGCGATGCCGCCGGTGCTCGCACGGCCCTGACCGCCGCCAGCGCGGCGCTCGCCAACATCTCGCTCGACCAGATGCGCGAGCACCCGCCGACCCTGCTGATGGCCGGCATCATCAGCTACAACCAGGGCCTGCTCAACCAGGCCGAATCCCATGTCTCGCGCTACGTGCAGGTGCGGCCGCACCATGTGGCGGCGCGCAAGCTGCTCGGCAGGGTCCGGCTGATGCTCGACGACGCCGTGGGGGCGATGGCAGCGCTCGAGCCGGCGCTCGAGCCGGCGCCGGACGACGTCGAGCTGCTCGAGCTGGTGGGCGACGCCTATCTCCGCTCCGGGCGGTATGCACAGGCGCTGGACATCTTCCGGCGTGCCATGCCGGCGACGACCCGCGAAGCTGCCGTCCGCACCGGACTGGCCATGAGCCTGACGGCACTGGGGCAGCAGGACGCCGCGACCGCCGAACTGGAAGCGGCGCTGGCGGCCGACCCGCAGGCGACCGGGGCCGCCGTCCTGCTGGCCATGATGCAGCTGGAGCGGCGCCGCTATGACATGGCCCTGGATGCGGCCCTGCGCCTGGCCGCGGTCGCACCACAGGATCCGGTCGCATACAACCTTGCCGGCGGTGCCCTGTTCGGCCTTGGTCGTGAGGACGAGGCGCGGGCGCAGTTCGCGCAGGCGCTTGAGGTCGACCCGACGTTCTTTCCGGCTCAAGCCAATCTGGCCCGGCTTGACGCCTATCAGGGCATGCCGGACCGCGCCGCAGCGCGTTACGAGCAGTTCCTGATCGACAACCCGGGCGAGGTACGCGCCCTGCTCGCCCTGTCGCGGCTGGCCGAAGAGCAGGGCGACCTGCCGCTGGCCATCGACTGGCTTGAACGCTATCTCGGCGTGGCCTCGAACGTGGCGGGACAGGACGTGCACATGGTCAACCTGCTGCTGGGGGTCGGCCGGTCCGAAGCGGCCCTCTCGTGGGCGTTCGCGCTGCGCCTGCGCGACCCGGAAAGGTTCGCCTTCCGTGAGGCGGAGGCGCGGGCGCTGATGGCCGCCCGGCGGACCCGCGATGCCGTTCGGGCGTTGCGCTCGATGTCCGACTACATTGCCGCCAACGCAGACGAGTTCAGCCGGACTGCGACGCTGCAACTTCAGCTCAACGATGTCGAGGGCGCCCGCATTTCGCTCGACCGGGCCGCAGTGGCGGACCCGGCCCACGCCCATTCTCGCGCCCTGCTGGCCCGGCTGGAGATGGACGCCGGCGACGAGGGGCGGGCCCTGGCGATCGCCCGCGAGCTGCAGGTCATCGATCCGGCGTCGGCAGCCGGCGATCTGCTCGTTGGCGACATCCTGATGGCCCTGGGCGCGCCCGCCGAAGCAGCGGCGGCCTTTGCCAGCGCCATGGACAAGGCGCCGAACACCGAGCTGGCCTGGCGTCTGTACCGGGCGCGGCGCGATGCCGGCGAGGCGGAATCGGCCCTGGCCGACCTGGTGGCCTGGGCTGCGGCGCGGCCGCGCGACTATCCCGCGCAGCGGGCCGTGGCCGTGGCCTATATCCAGGCCGGTCGCACGGCGGCGGCGTTGGCCGCCCATGAGGCCCTTCTGGAAAGCCGGCCCGATGACCTGGTCGTGCTCAACAATCTGGCCCTGCTGTACCTGGAGGCGGGCGACCCCAGGGCGATGGACCATGCGCGGCGCGCCTATGAAAGTGCGCCGCTGGTGCCGGCGGCGATCGACACGCTCGGCTGGGTCCTGGTGCAGCAGGGCGAAGTGGAGCGGGGTCTGTCCCTGTTGCGCGAGGCCTATGTCCGCGGCGGCGACAACCCGGAGGTCCGCTACCACATCGCCGTCGCCCTGAGCCGGCTCGGCCGCACCGAGGCCGCCCGCCGCGAGCTGGAAGCGCTGCTGGATGCCACGCCGCACTTCGAGAGCAGCGACCGCGCCCGCGCGCTCATGGAACAGCTGTCGGGATCCTGACCGGTGCTGCTTCCGCCCTCCCGCGCGGTGCGGGCGGCGGTGGTGGACGGCGCCGAGCGCGACGCCTTGCCGGTCCTGTAGTGTCCTGCGTGCCCTGTCTCTTGAATCGTTGTAAGATTATTCGACAAAAAGTATGCGGTCGGGCTGCTGCAATCGGACAGCGATGTGATTGTGGGTTTCTGTTAACCTTCGATCTATAGTGTCGGCAGTGAGACAGCCATACCCCGGTATCTGGTCCAGGGGTGGTACGGTGGCATTTGCACATTTGGCCAGCCGGGCCGGGCCCCACGGCCCGAAGCGCCGGCGCCACCCCGCGCGACCGTCGAGGCCCTGCCATGTCCTTCCTTCTGGCTGACGCCAATCTGGTGTTCACCGCAGCGCTGGGCGTCGTGCTGGTCATCACGCTGCTGGAGGTGGTGACAACCGTGTTCGGCGCCAGTCTGTCGGGGCTGGTCGACTCGATCCTGCCCGACCTGTCGTTCGATGTGGATGTCGACGCCGGCGCCGACATCGATGCCGCCCAGGGGGCGTCTGGTCCGGTCGCCGGTCTCCTGGGCTGGCTGTGCGTCGGCAAGGTGCCGGCGCTGGTCCTGCTGATCGCCTTTCTCACCGGGTTCGGCGCCGCCGGGCTGGTGGTCCAGTCGCTCGTCGCCCAGGCCACGGGTGCGCTGCTGCCCGGCTGGTTTGCCGCCGTCCCGGCGCTGGCGGTGGCGCTGCCGGTGACCCGCTATCTGGGCCTCGGCCTGGCCCGCAACTTTCCGGAGCACGAGACCTATGCCGTGTCGGCGAACAGCTTCGTCGGCCGCAGCGCCGTGATCACCCTCGGCACGGCCGCCGCCGGACAGCCGGCCGAGGCGCGCCTGCGCGATGAGCATGGCGGCACCCATTACGTCCGGGTCGAGCCGCTCGACCCGGACGACCGCTTCCCGGCGGGCACCGAGATCATCCTCCGCCGCAGGGAGGGCAGCGTGTTCAAGGCCGTGGCCGCGCACCGGTCAACAGAGCCCGTTCGGTAGGGGATACTCGACCCGCCGGCCGGGCGTTCGTCAGCAGAAGACAAGAACGAAAGGGGAATAAGAAGTCATGTTCGAAGGGTTCACCGGACTGCTGTTCCTGGTCGTGATCGTCGTCGGCGGCCTGTTCGCCATCGGCATGATCCTGACCCGGCTGTATCACCGTGCCTCGAAGGAGCTGGCCTTCGTGCGTACCGGCTTCGGCGGCCAGAAGGTCATCGTCGACGGCGGCGCCCTGGTCCTGCCGGTGCTGCACGAGGTCATCCCGGTCAACATGAACACGTTGCGGCTGGAGGTGCGGCGCGCCAACGAGCAGGCGCTGATCACCCGCGACCGCATGCGGGTCGACGTCCAGGCCGAGTTCTACGTGCGCGTCCAGCCGACCCGCGAGTCGATCGCCAACGCTGCGCAGACGCTGGGCCTGAAGACGACCGCGCCGGACCAGTTGCGCGAGCTGGTCGAGGGCAAGTTCGTCGACGCCTTGCGCGCCGTCGCCGCCGAGATGGCCATGGAGGAGCTGCACGAGCAGCGCGTCAGCTTCGTGCAGAAGGTGCAGACGGCGGTCACCGAGGACCTGCTGAAGAACGGTCTGGAGCTGGAATCGGTGTCCCTGACCGGTCTGGACCAGACCAACCGCGAGCACTTCAACCCCGACAACGCCTTCGACGCCGAAGGCCTGACCCGGCTGACCTACGAGATCGAGGAGAAGCGGCGGCGCCGTAACGAGATCGAGCAGGACACCGAGGTCGGGATCAAGGAAAAGAACCTGGAGGCCGAGCGCCGCCGCCTGACCCTGGAGCGCGACGAGCAGTTCGCCCGCCTGGAGCAGCAGCAGGAGATCGCCACCCGCCGCGCCGAACAGGGCGCCGAGGTCGTCCGCCAGGAGGCCGAGCGCAAGCGCGAGTCCGAGGAGGCGCGCATCCTCTCCGAACGCCAGGTGCGCCAGGCCAACATCGCCGCCGAGCGCCGGGTCGAGGAGGACAACATCGCCCGCCAGCGCGCCCTGGAGGTCGCCGAGATCGAGCGGCGCCAGGCCATCGAGCTGGCCGAGCAGGTCCGCGCCATCACCATCGCCGAGAAGTCCAAGGAGCAGTCGCAGGCCCAGGCCGAGGCCGACGAGGCGCGGTCGCTGGCGGTGCGCGCCGAGGAGAAGGTGGCCACCGTGCGCGACACCGAGGTGGCCGAGCGGCGCAAGGCGATCGAGCTGGTCGAGGCGCGCCAGGCCGCCGAACGCGACGCCATCGGCATCACCGTCGCTGCCGAGGCCAGCAAGCGGGCCGCCGAGGACGATGCCGAAGCGGTCCGCACCCGCGCCAATGCCGAGGCCGATCGCGAGCGCATCGCCGCCCAGGCCGCCGCCGACGCCGAGCGCCTGCGCGCCGCCGCCGCCGAGCTGACCTATCAGGTCGAGGCCGCCGGCCGGCGGGCGCTGAACGAGGCCGACAACGTTCTGACGCCGCAGGTCATCGCCCTGAAGACGCGGCTGGAGCTGCTGCAGCAGATGCCGCTGATCATCGAGGCCAGCGTCAAGCCATTGGAGCACATCGACGGTATCAAGATCATCCAGGTCGACGGCCTGACCCCGCGCAGCGGCGCTGCCGGCAGCGGAGCACCGGACGGGCAGGGCAGTGGCAGTCTGGCCGACCAGATCGTCACCACGGCCCTGCGCTACCGCAGCCAGGCGCCGCTGATCGATGCCCTGCTGAAGGACGTGGGCCTGGACGGCGCCAGCCTGTCCGGCCTGGCCGGCGCGGCGACGGCGGACGCCGGCAGGGATGCTGGGGCCGACCAGGAACCGCCTGCGCAGACCGGCGCCGGCGAGGCGGGCGGTCTCGAGCCCGCGCCGCCCGCATCGGCCCCGCCGAAACCGCCCGCACCGCGCCGCCGCGGCGGCGACAAGCCGGACAAGACCGCCTGATCGCGAACCGGCCGGCTGTGCGGGCCATGCGCCCGAAGGTGTTGTCGTTTTTTACGCATGCCGGGTATATCAGGCCGCGTGGCTGCAAGCGGCCGAAGAACCCACGGTTTTTGAGAGGTCCCATGAGACTCGTTCCGCTCATGCCGGGTGTCATTGCGCTGTCCGTCGCCCTGGCTGCGGTGCTCGCCGGCCCGGCCGCCGGCGCGGATGTAGAGGGCAGTCGCGACCACCCCATGGTGTCGCGTTTTCCGGGTGCGGAAATCGTCGATTACCAGGTCATCGCGTTCGACCAGTATCGGCTGGCGGTCGGCAACGCGATGTCCGGCTATCCGGCTCAGACGACGGATGTTGAGCTCCTGGAGGGGCGGGTCACGCGGATCCAGTACTCCCTGTCCGGCCGGGCCAATGCGTTCGAAGTGTACCGCAACTATGCCGATGCGGCCGAGGACGCGGGATTCACGGCGATCTGGCAGGCCCAGGGCCGCGCGCTCGGCCCTCGCTCCGGCGATGCGTGGTCGCGTGCCCATTACCGCGACCTGCATGCGGGGGGGCGGATGCCGGGCGAACTGTCGCAGAGCGTGGACCCCGCTGAACGCCGGTACCTTGCCGCGCGGCTGACGCGGCCCGTAGAGGGCGACGTCTACCTGGCTCTGCTGGTCAACCAACATCGCGACGACGACGTGCGGGTCCAACTGGACATTGTCGAGTTGGAGGGTGTTCGCGCGGACCTGATCGCGATCGACCCGGACTATCTGGCGGAGCAGATCGCCGCCACCGGCTCCGTCGTCGTCCAGGGGATCCATTTCGAGACGAACCGGGCTGAAATCCGCCCGGAATCGGCGCCGGCGCTGGAGGCCATGGCCGGACTGCTGACCGCGCAGCCGGACCTGTCGGTCTACATTGTCGGCCATACCGACATGACGGGGGACTTCGGCTACAACATGGAGCTGTCGCGCGACCGGGCGCGTGCCGTGGTGGAGGCGCTGGTGACGCGCCACGGCATCGCTGCCGAGCGACTCGAGGGCCACGGCGTCGGCCCGCTCGCGCCGATGGCGAGCAACAACAGCGACGACGGCCGCGCCGGCAACCGGCGCGTCGTGCTCGTTCCGCGGCTGCCGTAGGCGCTCGCGCGGCTCTTCCGGTGGCAGGGCGAAATCCGTTCCAGTGGTCGCGCGGCCGTCTCGAATGCGCCGGCCGCCGCCGCTCGACGCCGGTCTGGCCCGGATGCCGGGCCCTCGGCCCTGAACCCGAGCCCCTGACCGGCGAGGCACGCGCGGCCGGCGGCCTCAATCCGCCCCGGCCCCGGCCGCAGCTTCCGGGGAACGCAGCTCGGCCAGGGCCTGGCGGACAATGGCGGTGGCGCTCCACAGGAACAGCGTGGCCATGACGGCGGCGACGGCCAGGTCCGGCCAGGGACTGGCGGTGGCGGCGACACCGATGGCGGCGGCGATCACCGCCACGTTGCCGATGGCGTCGTTGCGGCTGCACAGCCAGACCGAGCGGATGTTGGCGTCGCCGCGGCGGAAGCGCAGCAGCAGCGCCACGCTGGCCAGGTTGGCCAGCAGCGCCAGCACGCCGATGGCGCCCATCACTTCGGCCTGGGGCAGGCCCAGCACCACGACTCGGTAGCCCGTGTAGCCCAGCACCCACAGGCCGAACAGCGCCAGCGAGGCACCCTTGACCAGGGCGGCGCCGGACCGCCATGCTTGGCTGCGGCCCAGCACCAGCAGGGTCAGCCCGTAGGTGGCGGTATCGCCGAGAAAGTCGAGGGCATCGGCCTGCAGCGCCGTCGAGCCGGCCAGCACGCCGGCGACGCTCTCCACCACGAACATCGTCGCGTTGATGGCGATGACCGCCAGCAGGGCGGTGCGGTGTCCCGTGTCGGGCGGCGGCGCGGCACAGCCGCTGTTGCAGCAGGTCATGGTCCGGTCCTCTTTTCCACCGCACCCGGTGCCCCGGTCCGGCGGCGACAATGCATCACTCAGCCTCCAATGTGCCGCTGCCCCCTGGCAGGCCACAAGGCACTCAGGGCGGCCGGTCATGGAAAACCGGTTGCATTGGCCGGCCGGCGGCGGAAAGCTGTTACGGGACGCGGATACGGCACGCGGATACGGCACGCCAACCGGGCCGGACCGGATTCTGGTCCTCGACAGAGACAGGCGGCACATGGGCCAGGAAACGGAACCGCAACAGCGCGAGCGCCGGGCGCAGGCGATCTGTACGGCGCTGGAGCCGGATCGCAGCTGGGCGGGGCTGGGAGAGGACGACCGCGACCGCTACCGGCGCGCCGCCGACCGTGTGGCGGGCTCCGACGCAAGCGTCGGCCTGATGCCGATCCCCGTGGACGGGCCGTACTCCACCCGCAGCCCCGGCAGCGGGCCCAGCCTGTCCGGCCTGCGCGCCCACATCCCATCGGTGGCGGCGTTCTATGAGGAGGCCGGGATCAAGCCGGGCGGGGAAGGCGAACCGGAGGCACTTGGCCCGGCGGTGTCGCAGGGCAAGATGTTTGTTGTGCTGAGAACGCTGGTCGCGGTGGCCGCCTTCACGGCGGCGGCGGCCGCGCTGATCACCCTTGGACTGCAGCTGTCGGGTTCCTGAGCGGGAATTCCGCAACCTGTCCGCGACGTTGACCCAGATCATGGCGCCGCCGCATGGCGTCTGCTAAGGTCCTGAAACCATGCCGGATCAGATCATCCTGAAGCACGAGCACCGCCGGGTGCCGCGGTACACGAGCTATCCGACGGCACCGCATTTCACCACGGCGGTGGACGAGGACGTCTATCGTGCCTGGCTGGCCGGCCTGTCGCGCGGCGGCCCGCTGTCGCTCTACGTTCACGTGCCGTACTGCGAGACCTTGTGCTGGTACTGCGGCTGCCACACCCGCGGCACAAAGGACTATGCGCCGGTGGAACGGTACGTGGCGGCGCTGCGCGACGAGGTCGCGTTGCTGGCCGATGCGATGCCGACGCGCATGCAGGTTGGCCACGTCCACTGGGGCGGGGGCACGCCCGGCATCCTTGAGCCTGCCGATTTCCTTGCCGTCATGACGGCGCTGCGGCAGCGATTCTCGTTCCGGCGCGATGCGGAGGTCGCCGTCGAAATCGACCCGCGCGTGCTGCACGCCGATGTGGTCGACGCGTTCCGGCTGGCCGGCGTGACCCGTGCCAGCATCGGAATCCAGACCTTCGATCCCGCCGTCCAGCAGGCGATCAACCGGGTGCAGAGCTTCGCCCAGACGCGCAGTGCCGTCGACGCCCTGCGCGGCGCCGGCATCCCCCACATCAATGTCGACCTGGTGTACGGCCTGCCGCACCAGACGGCCGGGAGCAGCCGCGACAGCGCTGCCCGGGCGCTGGATCTGGCGCCGGACCGGTTCGCCGTGTTCGGCTATGCCCATGTGCCGGCGTTCCGGCCAAACCAGCGGCTGATCGACGAGGCGGCGCTGCCCGGCGCGGCGGCGCGGCTGGAGCAGTACGAGGCCATCGCTGGCGAACTGCAGGCGGCCGGCTACGTCGCCATCGGCCTCGATCACTTCGCCCGGCCCGACGATGCGCTGGCCGTGGCGCTGGGTGCCGGCACGCTGCGTCGCAACTTCCAGGGCTACACCGACGACCCGTACCAGACGCTGCTCGGCCTTGGTGCCTCGGCGATCGGCTCGCTGCCGTGGGGCTACGTCCAGAACGAGCCGCGGGTGCCCGAGTACCAGACGACCGTGGCCGCGGGCCGGCTGCCGATCGTGCGCGGCCGCTGCATCACCCCCGAGGACCGGCTGCGCCGCGACGTGATCGAGAGCCTGATGTCCTATCTGAAGGTCGACCTGGGCCGCGTTGCCGCCGCGCACGGCGTCGAGGTGACCCATTTCGCCGACGACCTGGCCTGCCTGGCCGAATACGAGGCGGATGGCCTGGTCCGCGTGCGGCGCCACGAGATCAGCGTTCCCGACCAGTACAGGCCGCTGGTCCGCACCATCGCATCGGTCTTCGACACGTATCTGCAGGCCGGCGAAACCCGCCACAGCCGGGCGATCTGATCTGACGGCAGCCGCGGCCCGGAGTGCGGCAACCTCCCTGTTGGCTGCCGTTCACGATCAGGGTCGCCGCCAAGCGATGCGCTGGTTACGTTACGACAAACCCAGAAAGGTGGATGCACCGCATGAATCGTCCACTGTGTCTTTTGCTTGCTGCGCTCGTCGTCGCGGCTGCGCCCGCCCTCGCCGACACGCCCATCGGCGACCTGCATGCCAACCCCGGTGTCCGCATCACCGGCACCGTCACCCACGTCTTCGGCAACGAATTCGTGCTGGAAGACGATACCGGTCATGTGCTGGTCGATACCGGGCCGGAGTGGTACCGGAGTCATGATTTTGCGGTTGGCGAACCGCTGACCGTCATCGGCGAGATGGACGACGGCGACTTTGATGCCTTTACCGTCATCCGGCAGGATGGTTCGGAACTGACCGTTCGCCCGGTCGCCGGGCCGCCACCCTGGGCCGGCCGCGACTGAGCCGGACGGGCGGCGAGGCGCGGACGGCGGGCTTGCCGTTCGCTCGATGCCTGGTGTGTTGCCGTGACCGTTCCGGCGCGCCCGCCTCGCTTTCGCGATCGGAGTCTTGAAACCCTTTGGCTGCGAGCGGGTGTCTGCGGCATAACGGACACGGCCGCATCCCGATGCTCGCGACAGCAGGCAAGGCATGACCGAAAGCTTCGACCTCCTCGACCGCCCCGAAATATTGCAGATCCTGTTCCACCCGCGGCGCAGCCCGTTCCGGCCGGGCGACAGCGGTCCGGTGCGCGACGTGCGCATTCCCGTGGCCGACGGAATCGCGGTGGGCGCCCGCGCCTTCATTGCCGGACCGCAGGCGCCCGTGATCCTGTTCTTCCACGGCAACGGCGAGATCGCCGCCGACTACAACGGCATGGCTCCGCTCTATGCGCAGCTGGGCCTGACGCTGCTGGTGGTCGACTACCGCGGCTATGGGGCCAGCGACGGCATGCCCACCGCCTCGTCGCTGGTCGCCGATGCCGCGGCGGTGCACGAGGCGCTGCCGGAGGTGCTGGCCGGCCTGGGCCTGGCGCCGTCGCGGGTCTACGTCATGGGCCGCTCGCTGGGCAGTGCCTCGGCCCTGGAGATCGCCCAGCGGGCCGGCGACGGCATTGCCGGCCTGATCATCGAAAGCGGCTTTGCCTATACCCTGCCCCTGATCATGCGCCTGTCCGGCCTGCGCGTTGAGGGCGCGGACGAAAGCCGCCACGGCTTCGGCAACCTGGACAAGATCGCCCGCGTCACCGTGCCGACACTGATCATCCACGGCATCGAGGACTGGATCATCCCGGTCGAGGACGGAGAGGCACTGTACGAGCGTTCGGGCGCGTCGGAGAAGCGGCTGGTGACCATTCCCGAGGCCGGCCACAACGACCTCTTGATGATTGGCCGCCGGCCCTATTTCGACGCCATCGCCGAGCTGACCGAGGTGGCGGCGCACTGACCGGAGGCCGGGAGAGTGACGGCGCCGTGCCGGTGGATCCCGCCGAGAGGCTCTCGCCGCCGGCCATGACCGGCCTGCCAATCGACGCGGTGCTGCCGCAGGTGCGCCGCGCACTCGCCGACGGCTGCACCCTGGTGCTGCAGGCGCCACCGGGGGCAGGCAAGACGACACGCGTGCCCCTCGCCCTGCTCGATGAGCCCTGGCTCGACGGCGGCCGGATCGTGGTGCTGGAGCCGCGCCGGCTGGCCGCCCGCGCCGCCGCCGCGCACATGGCCGCACTGCTGGGCGAGCCGATCGGCGAGACGGTCGGCTACCGCATCCGCCTGGACAGCCGGGTCGGCCCGCGCACGCGCATCGAGGTCGTGACCGAAGGCATCCTGACCCGCCGGCTGCAGGCCGACCCGGCGCTGTCGGGGATCGCGGCGGTGCTGTTCGACGAATTCCACGAGCGCAGCCTGCACGCCGACCTGGGTCTGGCACTGTGCCTGGAGGCGCAGGCGGCGCTGCGGCCCGACCTGCGGCTGGTGGCCATGTCCGCCACCCTGGACGGCGAGCCGCTGGCGCGGCTGATGGGCGGCGCCCCGATCGTCACCAGCACCGGCCGCGCGCACCCGGTCGAGACCCGCTATACCGAGCCGCCGGGCGGCCGGCGGTTCGAGGACCATGTCGCGGCATCCGTCCTCGGTGCCCTGGCCGAGGCGGCGGCCGGCGACGTGCTGGCCTTCCTGCCCGGCGCGGCGGAGATTCGCCGCGTGCTGGCCCGGCTGGAGGAGCGCGGTTCCGGCCCCGGCATCCTGCTGGCGCCGCTCTACGGTGCGCTGCCGCGGACCGCCCAGGATGCTGCCATTGTGCCTGCGCCGCCCGGCCGGCGCAAGGTCGTACTCGCCACCGACATTGCCGAGACCAGCCTGACGATCGAGGGCGTGCGCGTCGTCGTCGACGGCGGGCTGGCCCGCGCGCCGCGCTTCGACCCGCGCACCGGCATGACCCGGCTGGAGACGGTGCGCGTCTCGCAGGCTTCGGCCGACCAGCGCCGCGGCCGCGCCGGCCGGCTCGGCCCTGGCGTCTGCTACCGGCTGTGGCACGAGGCCGAGCACCGCCTGCTGCCGCCGTTCACGCCGCCGGAGATCATGCACGCCGACCTGGCGCCGCTGGCCCTGGAGCTGGCCGCCTGGGGCGCCGCCGACCCGGCCGGCCTGGCCTGGCTGGACCCGCCGCCGGCTGCCGCGTTCGCCCAGGCGCGCGGCTTGCTGGCGTGGCTCGGCGCACTCGACACGGACGGACGGATCACGCCGCACGGCCGGCGCATGGCCGGGCTGGCGCTGCACCCGCGGCTGGCGCACATGGTGCTGGCCGCCGCGGAGCACGGGCTGGGCGGGCTGGCCTGCGACGTGGCGGCGCTGCTCGCCGACCGTGACGTTCTGCGCGGCGCCGACGCCCGCGACGCCGATCTGCGCACGCGGCTGGCGGCGCTGGCCGATCCGCGCGGGGAGGGCGGCGTGGACCGCAGTGCGCGGCAGCAGGCGCTGACGGCGGCACGCCAGTGGCGCCGGCGTCTCGGTCTGGGCACCGAGCCGGGCGACCCGGCCCGTGCCGGGGCGGTGCTGGCACTGGCGTATCCGGATCGCGTCGCCCAGCGCCGCAGTGCTGCCGGCCAGTTCCGGCTGCGCAACGGGCGCGGCGCGGTGCTGCCGCCGCACGACCCGCTGGCGGCGGCCGACTGGCTGGCCGTTGCCGACCTGGACGACGCGGGCCGCGACGCGCGCATCTTTCTGGCCGCATCGCTCGACCGTGCCGAGGTCGAGGCGCTGTTCGGGGAGTCCGTCACGACAGCCGACGACGTCTGGTGGGACGAGGCGGCCCAGAGCGTCGCCGCCCGGCGCCGGCACCGCCTCGGCGCCCTGGTGTCGCGCGACGAGCCGCTGGCCGATCCGCCGCCGGAGCGGGTCGCCAGGGCACTGCTGGACCGGGTGCGCTCGCACGGCCTGGAGGTGCTGCCGTGGACGAAGGCGCTCAGCCAGTGGCAGGCGCGGGTCATGCTGTTGCGGGCGGTCGAGGCGCCGCCGCGGGATTGGCCGGACGTGTCGGATGCGGCGCTGCTCGACGGGCTCGACGACTGGCTCGCGCCGTACCTGCCGGGCCTGCCGCGGCGGCGGCCGTGGCCGGCGCTGGACCTGGGCGCGGCGCTGCGCGGCCTGCTGTCCTGGTCCCGGCAGCGAGCGCTGGACGAGGCGGCGCCGACCCATCTGACGGTGCCCAGCGGCTCCCGCCATGCCCTGGACTACGCGGCACCGGACGGCCCGGTGCTGGCGGTCAAGCTGCAGGAGATGTTCGGTCTGGCCGAGACGCCGCGAATCGCCGGCGGCCGGGTGCCGGTGCTGCTGCACCTGCTGTCCCCCGCTGGCCGCCCGGTCCAGGTGACCCGCGATCTGGCCGGCTTCTGGGCCACCGGCTACGCTGCCGTCAAGGCCGATCTCAAGGGCCGCTATCCCAGGCACCCGTGGCCCGACGACCCGCTGAGCGCACTCCCGACCGCCCGCACGAAACGCCGCGCCTGAGGTTGAAACATATTTACATGTTTGGATTGTTTCTTGCATTTTCCGGATCAGCCCCTGTAATGTCGGGTCCGCTCCGGATGCGGCAAGAGTCCGGCACGCGATGGGGGAGAGACGCCATTGAAGAGTCGCATCGCCGAGGTGCTGGCGGCGACACGAGGCCGCACGATCTATTTCGCGGCGCCGGACGCCAGCGTCGCCGAGACGGTGCAGGAGATGTGCGACCGCGGGGTCGGCTCCATCTGCGTCATGAGCGATGACCGACTGGTCGGCATCTTCACCGAACGGGACCTGATGAAGCGCGTCGTTGCGCCCGGCCTCGATCCGGTGGTCACGGCGCTGGCTGACGTGATGACGCCGGAGCCGGTGTGCGTGACCGCGGATACTGCCGTCGGCACGGCCCTCGGCGTGATGGAAGAGCGCGGCCTGCGCCACCTGCCGGTGGTCGAGCAGGATCGGCTGGTCGGCCTGGTCTCGCTGCGCGACCTGTCCGACTTCCTGGTCAAGAAGCAGCAGGGCCGCATCGACGACGTGGTCGGCACCATGCGCACTGTCATTGCATAGAGATTTCGAATGGGAAGAGCGGCATGCTGACCAGCATCGAAGAGGTCCTTTCCGAAAAGGGCGAGGCGCCGAACCGAATCATCGCCGCCGACCCGGAAACGACTGTGCATGTGGCTGCCCGCCTCATGGCCGGGAACGACATCGGCGCGGTGCTGGTGCTGGACGACGGCCGTCTGGTCGGCATCTTCACCGAGCGTGACCTGATGGTGCGCGTGGTCGGCGCCGGACGGGATCCGGCCGGCACGCCGCTCGCCCAGGTCATGACGCCGCAGCCGGTGTGCATCGACGCCGGCGTGAACATTCAACAGGCCATGAACGAGGTCGCCGCGCGGCGCATCCGCCACCTGCCGGTGGTCAGGGACGGTCAGCTGATCGGCCTGGTCTCGGTCCGCGACCTGGCGCGCGCGCTGATCGCCAACCAGCGGGAGCGCATCGAGCTGATCAACCGCGGCGCCCGCGCGCTGGCCCGCCACCCGCTGTTCTGGGGAGCCAGTCCGATCCAGGGCGCCTGAGTTCCAGGGCGCCTGAGT
>CAZGMC010000055.1:0-10778 GCA_964526565.1 uncultured Mycobacteriaceae bacterium | reverse complement strand
GCTGTTCTGGGGAGCCAGTCCGATCCAGGGCGCCTGAGTTCCAGGGCGCCTGAGTGGACAGTACCGGCGCGCCGCAGCCGCAGCCGCCGGGCCGGCCGGGCTGCCGCGAAGCGGTGGTGCGGCGGGTCGCTGGCACGGCAACGGGTTCACGTTAACGCGGTGTGGATGGTACGAGCGGCGCCGCCGCGCCGACGGCACCGGCCGGATCGCGCGGCGGGTGCCGCCCGCACTACCTTGAGGCAATCATCCTGCTGGTGGTGGTGGCACTGGCACCGACCATCCCGCCTGTTGCCATGGTCAGCCCGCTGCCGTGGTCGGGTCGATGGTGCGGCGGACCTCGGTGATCCGGTTGGCCGGGAAGCCGCTGATTTCGGCGTGGCGACGGATCACGTCCTCGTCCTTGGCCAGGTAGACGCAAAAGGTCTTGTCGTCGGCCACATAGGACTCGACCCACTGGATGTCCGGGGCGAGCTGCGCCAGGGCGTCGTTCGACGTGGCGGCGGCGGCCTTGAGCTGCTCCCGCTCGGCGCTGCCGATCGCCGGCAGCTCGCGCTCGATGATGAAGCGTCGCATGGGTATCTTTCCTCCCTGATCCGTGGGGCTGTACGCCTGTTCGTTGCCGGCCGCCGCAGCGCCGAAGCCGGACGCTGCGAGGCTGCCCGTATCCGTAGACCCGGCGTGCGGCAGGCGCAAGATCTTGTGCGTGTGGCCGGCGGTGTCGCGACCGGGGTGGCGGCTTCTTCAGAACCCCGGCGTTGCGTCCAGGTAGAGGCGCCGGGCGCCGCGCGCGGAGCTGTAGACGGGGACGCCACGCAGGCGGAACTCCGGCATGGCGAAGGCGTCCGGTGGCGGGACCAGGGTAGACCGGGGTGTTGGGCCGGCCGGCACCGCCGGGGCCGGCACCAGCGGGGCGCGGTCCCGCGGCGGCCGCGCCGCCGTCAGCGGCGGCGCCGGGGGGATCCAGCGGCCGGCCAGGAAGAGATCGGTGCGGAACAGGTTGGCCCGCCGGACGGCGGCATCCAGGTCGGTGCCGGGGCGGACGCGGGAGCGCAGGTCCGCTGCCGCACCCGTCAGCGGGTCCGGGCCGGCTGCAGCCAACCGGCCGAACGACAGCGCCAAGCGGCTGCCTGCCAGATCGCAGGCCAGCGGGGTGATGTCGTCGCCAGGCACGGATCCGCACCGCTCGCCGCCGTCCCATGCCGTCGCAGCCGCGGCGACCGGCGACGCACCGGCGTGGGCGGGGCGACCGGTGAGGACCGAAACGGAGGCGGCGGCGATGACCGCCGCCGCAAGGACAAACAACCTGGGGGGTAGGAGTCGCATGGCGAGCCGAAGCGTTGTCGTCGTCTCTGCTGCGGCCGCCACACGGGGCGATGCCGCGCATCAAACCCTTTCATACAGATATGGATCTGTTGCCCGTCATACGAAGTCGTCATATGGATAAGACAAAGGTATCGGCATGACGTGCGCCAGCCGAAGACCAATATACGCGCGGTCGTATACGGCACCTCCCCCAAAGAAATGCGTGCGCCGCCGGCCATTGCACGTATTGTCCGCGCCGTGATCTTTCGCCCTCCCCACAAACCGGGCAGGCAGGGGCCGGCGAAGTCTGTAACGGCCGGCGCCGGCGCGCCCAGGCACGGCCGGGCGGCCGCCGGCCCGGGCACGATCCGGCCAGGAGCAGCGCCGTCTCGCACCTTTGTCGGATGGTGCGCTGCCGGCCGCGGCGTTACTCTCGGCGAAACAAATGGTTTTCGACCGGGAGGACACCCATGAAGACGATCCTGTTGCCGTTCCACGACGACGATGGGTCCGCCGTGGCATTCGACATGGCCTGCCTGCTCGCCCACCGCTTCGGCAGCTACCTGGAAGGCCTGCTCTGCATGGAGAACCCGGCCGCCGTGCTGGGCGAGCGGTTCGTCGCCATGGACCCCAACTACCTGAGCCGGATCACCCACGAATGGCGCCAGGCGGCCGACCTGACCCGCCAGCGCTTCGCCGCGGCCGCTGCCGAGCGCCACCTGCCCATGGGCGAGGTCACCACCGCCGCCGAGGGCGCCAGCGCCGGCTGGCGCGAGGCCGAGGGCAGCCAGAGCGGTGTGATCGCCGAATACGGCCGGCTGTTCGACATCTCGGTCATCGGCCGCACGCCGCCGGCCGTCGGTCCCGATTGGGAGATTACCGCCGAGGCGGCGCTGTTCCAGTCCGGCCGGCCGGTGCTGATCGCCGCGACGACGCGGCCGTCGACCCTGGGCGAGACCGTCGTCATCGCCTGGAACGGCAGCACCGAGACGGCGCGGACCATCGGCCTGGCCATGCCGATCCTGGCCCGCGCCAGGCGGGTGGTGGTGCTGACGGTGGAGGGCTGGATGGTGGCGCCGCACACCGGCAAGCCGGTCGCCGAGCACCTGCAGCGCCACGGCATCGACGCCACGGCCCACATCGCCCACCCCCGCGGCCGCTCCAACGGCGAGACGGTCCTGGAGGAGTGCGCGTCGCTGGGTGCCGACCTGCTGCTCAAGGGCGCCTACACCCACGCCCGCTTGACCCAGCTCGTCTTCGGCGGCGCCACCCGCCACATCCTGTCCGAGGCCAGGCTGCCGGTGCTGATGGCCCACTGACGGCCAGCGGACGGACGGACGCCGCGCCGCCGGTGCAGCGGCCGCGGCGCCGCCCGGCCGCGGCGCCGCTGTGTCCGCCGTGTCCGCTCAGATCAACTGCTGCGGCGTCTCGCACAGGGTGCGGATCTCGGTCAGCAGCAGGACCAGCCGTTCCTGCTCCGGGCCGAGCAGGATCCGCTCCGCCAGCCTGGTCGACCCCGGCGGCTCCATCAGCTTCATGACGATGGCCTCGTCTGCCTCCGGGCCGGTCGGGTCCAGCCCGGCGCGGCGCAGGACCGGCAGCATGGCCTCGCGGGTCGCCTCCATCTCCAGGGGGCGGGCCCGGCGCTCCGTGACCACTTCGGGAGCGGGATAGGCCTTGCCGCCGAGGGCGATTTTTGTCCCGTCACGCACGCCGGCACAGTATTCCAGGACGGCCTTGACCACCTTCGGCGCGAAGGGGACCGTTTCGTCGGTGGCGTGGTTGATGTAGTCCCCGTAGTGGCCGAGGATCATCTTGGCGAACCGGTCCTCGATGATCGTGTAGCGGCCGTTCTGCATGTTCAGCAGGGCCTGGGTGTAGACGATGTCGGCCATCGGTGTGACCAGGGGCACCCAGCCGATCTCACCCTGCAGCGCCTCGAGCTCGCGGTCGAACCGCTCGATCGCCTCGTTCAGACTGATGCGCTTCAGCGTGCAGGTCATCTGCAGCAGGTGCATGACCGCCGGCATCGCCCCGCCGGGGATGCCGAGCCGCCACAGGATCAGCCGGTCCTCCTGGCTGAGCCGCAGGTCGTCGCGGCGGGCATCCGGCCGCCCGGTCTCGGCCAGCAGCTCGTCGCCGTCGCCGAACAGGCCGCCGAGCTCCCGCTCCAGCTCGGTCAGCTTCGTCAGGTCGATCCTGGTGAAGGCCTTCTCCTTGCCCTTGATCAGGTCGCGGACGCTGGCATGCGAGGTGCCCCCGGCCAGCGGCCAGTCGACCACCTCGACGCCGGCGACGCCCAGGTCGGCCGCCGTACGCATCGTCTCCAGGGCCTGCTCATAGTTGGTGCAGTGCATGTGCAGGTACACCGGCAGCCCGAGCGGCGTCAGTTTCGGCAGCAGCCCGGCGGTGCGCTCCGGGTTCAGCTGCCCGGCCATGTCCTTGACGACCAGCGAGTCGAGCACGCTGCCCGCCGTCTGCGCCGTCGCGATCTGCTTCTTTGCGTAGGCGACATAGTAGTCGTCGGTGAACAGCCGTCCGGTGCCGGTGACCTCACCGTCCGGACCCCATTTAGAAATCTCCCGCTCCGGCTGATAGCAGAGCGCGGCCTCGATGTGGATCAGCCGGCCCGCGCCGGCCGGGCGTTCGGCGCCATTGCCCGAGGCGCCAGCCTCGGCCGCGGCGTTGTGGCGGGCGGCGGCAGCGATCATCGATGCGCAGTTGTTCGGATCGTTCAGCGCGTCGAAGATCCGCATCTTGATCTTTTTCTGTCCCGGTGCCCCGCCGCGTTCGGCAAAGCGGGTGACCAGGGTGTCGATCACGTCCTGGGCGTAGGGGCGGAAGCCGACGGCGTTGACGCCGCGGCCCAGCCCGGTCAGCAGGAAGTCGTCGCCGAACAGGTCGCGGTACAGCGCCATCGCCTCGAACGGGCTGATCTCGGCGATCATGTATTTCTGGAACGACTGCCCCCAGAAGACCTCGGCACCAGTGTATCCGGTCGCCTTGATCAGCCCGGCGATCCGCCGCAGCCGGGCCGTTGCCGACCCCTCCGACCCGTCATGCCCATTGGCGGCCCGGTCGCGCCGTTCGGCCAGCGCCTCCTTGACCAGCGGCATGAATCGCGACCACACTCCGGTCGACTGCAGACCGTCGCGCAAGGTCAGGGTGGTGACCTCAACCTTCCCTGTCCCACGTTTCTGGGGCGATCTCTTGAACAAGGCCACATCCTTTCCGGCATCTGGGCGTTCATGCGCCCTATCGCCCTGACAAATTCTGGACGACCTCCCTGAGCATTTTAGCGTCGGGGGTTCGGCCGGTCAACCCGGCGGGACGGGATGGTTCCCGCAACACCGCAGTCGCACTGCAACGCCGGTGCAACCGGCCTGTTGTGTGCCAAGCTGTGGAATTTGCACGACTTTTCGCCTTGTGCAACACGTGCGACGGTGGTGGCGGCGTTGCCGGGAACCGGACCGGCCGGTCCGTCCCGGCCGCCGTCGTCTGTGCTCATCGTCTGTGCTCATCGCCCCTGCCCGCCGCCCCCGTGCATGGCTTGCCTCGCCTCGCCTCGCCTCGCCTCGCAGCCAAAAGGCTCTAGGGCTGCAATCCTAGCAAGCGCGGCCGACGCGTGCAAGCACCAGGCTGAGGTCACAAGGACAGTGTTGACGGGGTGCTGGCAACCTTCATGCATCAATCAAGCCGACATTGCGAGCAAAAGGCACATGACTGCGAAGACTTCTTCTTTATGGACACCGCATCATGACCGGTAATAGAGATGCAGGTGAACGGACCTCTTCGTCTCGGGCACGACCAGCGGAGCCGACCCGCATGCCCATGCCGCCCGGCAAACCACTGTCGCTGCCGTTGCTCACCGCCGTGGTGGTGGGGTCGATGCTGGCGTCGGGGATCTTCACGCTGCCGCGGTCGTTCGCGCAGGCGACCGGCCCGCTGGGGCTGCTGATCGTCTGGGTGATCGCCGGGGCCGGCACGCTGTTGCTGGCCTTCGTCTTCCAGACGCTGGCGCGGCGCCGGCCCGACCTGGATGCCGGCATCTTCGCCTATGCCCAGGCCGGGTTCGGGCCCTATGCCGGTTTCCTCTCGGCGCTGGGCTACTGGGCCGGGGCGTGCCTGCTCAACGTCACCTATTTCGTGCTGATCAAGGCGACGCTCGGCGGCATCGTGCCGGCGTTCGGACACGGCAACACGCCGCAGGCGGTGCTGGCCGCCTCGGTGCTGCTGTGGGGCATCCACTGGCTGATCCTGCGCGGCGTCAAGAAGGCCGCAGTCGTCAACGGCATCGTCACGGCCGCCAAGGTGAGCACCGTGGTCGCCGCGGTGGTCATCCTGGTCGTCGGGTTCCGCATCGAGGTGTTCGTCGCCGGACTGTGGGGCGGCGGCACGTACGGCTGGGAGGCGATCCCCGGCCAGGTGCGCAGCGGCATGCTGATCGCGGTGTACGTGTTCCTGGGCATCGAGGGGGCCAGCGTCTACTCGCGCCATGCCCGCAACCGCGACGACGTGGGCCGGGCGACGCTGCTGGGCCTGGCCGGCGTGGCGGTGCTGTTCTTTCTCATCACCCTGCTGCCCTACGGCATCGTGCCGCGGCCGGAGCTGGCGGCCCTGCGCAACCCGTCGCTGGCGGGGGTGCTGGAGGCCGTGGTCGGGCGCTGGGGGGCGTGGCTGGTCAGCATCGGCCTGGTCGTATCGCTGGCCGGGGCGTTCCTGTCGCGCTCGCTGCTGTCGGCCGAGGTGCTGTGGTCGGCGGCCAGGGCCGGGACGGTGCCGCGGGTGTTCGCCCGGGAGAGCGCGCGGCGGGTGCCGGCGGCGGCGCTGTGGCTGTCCAGCGGAATGGTCCAGGCCTTCCTGATCCTGACGCTGTTCGCCGAGGAGGCCTATTCCATCGCCTTCAAGCTGACCAGCGCCATGATCCTGGTGCCGTACCTGCTGGTCGCGACGTTCGCCTGGAAGCTGGCCGCGGCCGGAGAGGGCAGCCGCGGCGAGCGCCGGCGCGCCATGCTGGCCACGCTCTATGCCGTGTTCGTGCTGTGGGCGGCGGGGCCGAACCTGCTGCTGGCCTCCACGCTGATCTTCGCCCCGGGCACGGTGCTGTTCGTCCTGGCCCGCCGCGAGCGCGGGGAACGGCCGTTCGGCACGCGTGAGGCCGTCGTCTTTGCGGGGGCGGTGGTGCTGGCGGTCGGCTCCGCGCTCGGTCTGGCCACCGGTGCCCTCCGTCCGTGAGGGCGCAGCAGCGCCCGGTTGCACCAGGGAGCGGATGGGGCGCGTCAGGCGGCGGGGCGGTATTCGGGGATCGAGTCCAGCACGTCCTTGAGGCGCTCTCGGGCGAGCCACAGGTCGTGCGCCTGCTGCATGCCGAGCCACAACTCTGGCCCGTTGCCGCAGAACCGGCCGAGCCGGACCGCCATTTCCGGCGTGACCGGCGCCGTGCCAGCCATGATCCGGTGCAGCGTCTGCCGCGTGACCCCAAGCTGCCGCGCCGCCGCGCTGACCGACAGGCGCAGCGCCGGCAGCACGTCGTCGCGCAGGATCACGCCAGGATGCGTCGGACAGCGCGCCGGCCGCTCGGTCACCTGGTACTCCTGGTCCATCCGCAAACTCCTCAGTGGTATTGCTCGAGATCGACCCCGAAGGCGTCACCGTCGTCGAACGCGAACGTGATGCACCAGGGGCCGTTCACGTGGATGCTGTACCGTTTCGGCAAGCCTCGCAGTGCATGAAAATTGAAACCCGGCAGGTTCATGTCTTCCGGCACTGTCGCCCGATCCAGCGCGTCCAGCCGCACGACGCATCGGCTGTGCAGGGCAGGCGGCACTTTCGCACCTTTACCCGTCAGGAACAGGTCCCTCAGTCCCTTGTGCCGAAAGCTCCTGATCATCACCGGATCTGTAACATCATCTGGACAATATGTAAAGCATTGCGTTACATTGACCCGCTGTGTCGGTGCACCGCACGCTGTGCGTGGGGTGACTCCATCAATCCGTATTCCCCCGAACCGCCTCATAATCCTTCTCCAGGTCCGTTCGCACCAGGGCGGCGATCAGGCGGGGGAAGCCGGTCCGGTCGACCAGGGGCGCCAGGTCTTCGGCGGACCCGCCCAGGTCCAGGCGGGCGGCGGCCTTCAGCGCCTTCCTGTCGGCGAAGGGATACAGCTCGTCCCAGACCGCCTGGACCTCGCGGAAGAAGATGTCGACGCCGACATTGCCCAGGCCCTTGCACTCTTTCAGCCGCTTGCGCTCCTCGTCCGGGTCGTGGCCGGCCTGGTCGCGAAGGGTCCGCAGGTCGCCGTCGTAGCGGCGCAGCAGCAGGTCGACCGTGTCGCCCAGCATGCGCGAGGTGCTCTCGTCATAGCGGGCATAGCCGGACCGGTTCAGCACGTGCACCCGCTCTTCCCAGGTGGTGCCGGCCATGGCCTGGGCGGTGGTCCAGCCGTGGTCGGCCAGGGCGCGGGCCGCCGTCATGGCGATGTGCGAACCGATCCGCGCGCTGAACAGGATCGACGCGCACAGCCAGCGGAACAGCGGCGACGGCGTGTTCTGCGTCAGGTCGATGCCGAGCTCTTCAGAATAGGTCCGCCCGTGGCGGTCCAGCAGTGCGGCCACGGTATCGCGTTTCGCCGACGTGTTCATGGCACAACCCCAGTGAATTGCACATCAACGGAAACGCACGCAGGCACCCGCCGGTTCCGGCGTCCATGGCGGCCCGCGCCGCCGGCGTCACCGGTCGTTGCGGTGCACGCGCTCCAGCAGGTCTTCCAGGGCCCGGTCGTCCAGCGGCGCATCGCGGGCGACCTGGGCCGGGCGCGGCGGCGCGGGCGCCGCCGCCGGCGGCATCGGCGGTGTCAGGTCCAGGGTGACGGGGCCGGGCAGGGGCCGGGCCGGGCGGCCGCGGTGGGCGGCGACCATCACGTCGTGCCAGATGCGGGCCGGCAGACCGCCGCCGGTGACCCCGCGCATGGGTGAGGAGTCGTCGTTGCCGACCCACACGCCGGCCACATAGTCCGCGGTGAAGCCAATGAACCAGGCGTCGCGGTGGTCCTGGCTGGTGCCGGTCTTGCCGGCGGCCGGCCGGTCCAGGACGGCGGCGCGGCCGGTGCCGTCGCGGATCACCGCCTCCATCATGTGGGTCAGTTCCCAGGCGTGGCGCGGGCGGGTCGCCTCGCCGGCGCCGCTGCCACTGCGGCGGTAGACGACGGTGCCGTCGCTCTCCTCGATGCGGCTGACCGCCCACGGCCACACCGCACGGCCGTTGTTGAGGAAGGCGGCATAGGCGCCGGTCAGCTCCAGCAGGGTGACCTCGCTGGTCCCCAGCGCCAGCGACAGGTCGCGGCGCAGGTCACCGGTCAGGCCCAGCCGCCGGGCCAGGGCGATGGTGTGGTCGATCCCGGCGCGCTCGAGCACGCGGACCGCGGCGCTGTTGGCGGACCGCGCCAGTGCCTCGGTCGCCGTGATCTCGCCGGCATAACGGCTGCTGAAGTTGTCGGGCGACCAGCCGCCGACGTCGATCGGCGCGTCCAGTACCGGGCTGTGCGGCTGCAGGCCCCGCTCCAGCGCCGCCAGGAAGACGATCGGCTTGAACGCCGAGCCCGGCTGGCGGCGCGCCTGGGTGGCGCGGTTGAACTGGCTTGCAGCATAGGAGCGGCCGCCGACCATGGCGACGACGGCGCCGTCGGGGCGCATCACCACCACTGCCGCCTGTTCGACATGGTCGTCCGCGGCGGCGGCCAGGTGGTCGGCGACGATCGCCTCGACGCGGCGCTGCAGCTCCGGGTCGAGCGTGGTCGCGACTTCCAGGTCGACCGCCTCGGAGCCGACGAAGTCGGGCACCTGGTCGGCGACCCAGTCGGCGAAATAGCGGCCGTCGTTGCCGGTGCCGGGGCGGCGGCGCGGCAGCGGCGGCACGATGTCGGCGGCGTCCGCCTCGCGCTCGGTGATGTACCCGGCATCGACCATGGCCGCCAGCACCGTGTCGGCGCGCGCCTCGGCCAGTTCCGGCGCCCGCGCCGGCGAATAGCGCGACGGCGCCTGCAGCAGCCCGGCCAGGATCGCCGCCTGGCGCAGGGTCACTGAATGCGCCGGCACGCCGAAATAGGTCCGCGCCGCGGCATCGACGCCGTAGGTGCCGGCGCCCAGGTAGACCCGGTTCAGGTAGGCCGACAGGATCTCGTCCTTGGTGTAGTTGGCCTCCAGCCACAGCGCCAGCAGCAGCTCCTGGACCTTGCGGCGCAGGGTGCGCTCAGGGGTCAGGAACAGGTTCTTGGCAAGCTGCTGGGTGATGGTCGAGCCGCCCTGGACCGTGCGCCCGGCCCGCAGATTGGCGACGAAGGCCCGCGCAATGCCGATCGGATCAATGCCGATATGGCTGTAGAACCGCCGGTCCTCGATGGCCATGACGGCATGGACCACGTGGGGCGGCAGCGCGTCCACGACGATCGTGTCGCCGGCCAGGTCGCCATAGCGGGCCAGCGGCGCGCCGTCGGCCGCCACCACGGTGACCGCGGCGCGGCGCGCCGGCACCTCGCTAAGGTCGATGTCCGGCAGGTCGTAGGCGAACCAGGCCAGGACGCCGGCCAGCACGACCAGCCCCCAGATCGCCGCGACGAACGTCCATTTCGCCAGCCAGCGCAGCCAGGCGTGGCGGCGCGGCCGGCGGGTGGCGGCGGTGCGACTGCCTGCGGCTGCCTTGCGGCGCCGCGACGCGGCCGGCCGGGCGCGACCCGAACCGGCGGCCTGGGCCGGCGCGCCGCCGGACCGCAAGGGCGGCGGGCGGCGCGCCGGCCGCGCTGTGCTGTGGCTGGACATGCCGACATGCTCAACGATTAATCGCGCAATTTCAAGGCTGAATAAGGCAATTTGAAGATTTCGGATGAATTAACGCGGCCATTTCGCCGTACTGATGCTCAGACTGGGGGACCCCCAGGTGACAGATAACCGGGCCGGGCAGGCCTGCGTTTCTGTGGGCGCCTGGGCGTCAGCAGGTCACGGAAATGGGCCGGGCTCCAGCACGCATGGCCATGGTCGGATCAACGTGACAGTCCCCATGCACCGCCTGTCCTGGCGGCTTGGTGGCTTGGCGGGCAGCGGGACCGGCTAGTCTGCCGAGTAACCTTCCGGCAGCGCCGTCCATTCCATCATGCGGGCCGGGCCGTATTCGACGAACTCCGAGACCGCCCGGCGGGCATGCTGGCGGATCAGCAGCACGACCTGTGGATCCTCCGACGTCTCGACGACTTCGACGCCGCCTTCGATGTCCGTGGCCGCCATGTCGATCGCCGCATGGTGCCGGAACAGCTCGTAGAACAGCGGGTCCATCAGCCGGATCGGACGGCCGTCCGCCAGCCGTGCCTCCATGGCGCTTACGTGCTCCCGGATCAGCCGCGCGACCTCGGGATCGGCACTCCAGGTGCGCGTGCGCACGCCGTTCGGGAGGTCCTCGACCTCCCGCTCGCTCAGCGTATGGTTGAC
>CAZGMC010000054.1:23716-29036 GCA_964526565.1 uncultured Mycobacteriaceae bacterium | reverse complement strand
GGGGGGGGGGCGGGGAGGGCCGGGCCGCTCCCCGTACCGGCCGCGGTGCCGCGTCCGCCGCCATCAGCACGGGCAGGGCCAGCAGCAGGCCGAAGGTCAGCGACTTGAAGGTCGGCTGGATGAACAGGCCGATCATGAGCGGTGCGGCCACGGCCAGGCTCAGCGCCGGCTGCCGCTGCCACAGTGCGACCAGGGCCGGCGCCAGGGCGGCGCCGCAGGCCGCAACCGCCAGCAGGCCGGCAATGCCCGCCTTGACCAGCACGTAGAGCGGCAGCGCGTGCAGGTATGACACCTGGTAGCCGGGCACGGCCGGACTGGCGATCAGTGCTCCCCAGCCGGCGCCGAACAGGGCATCGCCCAGGGACCGGCCCGCGGCCTCGGCGGCCACGGCGATCTCTGCCGCATGCTGGTTGCCGCCGACCAGCCGCGTCTTCCAGACGAGCAGCGACCACAGTCGCGCCAGCCAGTCGCCGCCCAGCCATGCGGCCACGGCCGCCAGTCCGATGGTTGCCGCCGCGATGCCGGCGCGCCGCTGCGACTGCCCCAGGACGTACAGGGCGTACACCGTGAACGCTGCGGCTGCCGCGCCCAGGGCGGCGCGTTGCAACGTCACCGCCAGCGCTGCCAGGCACAGCAGCCCGCCGGCCAGGGCCAGGGCTGTCGTGACCGGCGCCGCCGGCCGTGCGACAAGGCGCTCGACGGCCCACAGCGGCAGCAGGATGGCGGCGAACAGCACCGCCGGGCTGTTGGCCAGATAGAGCAGGCCGTCGGAGGGCACCGCCGTCGCCACGCGGCCCGGCACCACGCCCGTAATTAGAAAGAACCGCGCGGCGAACAGCACGCCGACCAGCACCAGTCCGGCCGCCAGGACCCGTGCGGCGTGCGGCCGCGGCGGTCCGGGGGCGGTCAGGAACAGCGGCAGGAACAGGAACAGCAGCGGCACCACGTCGCGGACGATGTCCTGCGGATGCCAGCCGGCCGCCGCCCCGTGCAGCAGCGGCACCCACAGCAGCCACGCCAGCGCCAGGGTCGCCACCACCCGCCAGGGTGGACCGCGGCGGTCGGCCAGGGCGGCGCCCAGCGCCGTCGCCGTGCCCCGCAGCGGTCCCACGGCCAGCACCAGCAGCGCGCCGACCATCGCCTCCGCCCAGCCAGGCGCGTCGGGGGTGGGCGAGCTCCACAGGCCGTAGGCAACCAGCGCCGCGAACAGGGCGATCATGGCGTCGGCCCCCGCCAACGGCAGCGGGATGGCGTCCGCCCCACACATGGCGTAGGGTCCCCGGGCAGCGCAGCCCCCGATCGCATCCGGTGCGGCATGACCCACGACATCCTGACCGTGCCCGTGGCCGGGTCCAGCGCCGGCACGGCGCGCTTCTTCAAGGTGTTCCGCTACGGCACGCCCGGTGCCCGGCCCAGAGCATACATCCAGGCCGGGCTGCATGCCGACGAGATTCCCGGCATCTTGGTCGCCCATCACCTGATCCGGCGACTGCGCCGGGCCGCGGCCGCCGGGCTGATCCGCGGCGAAGTCCAGGTCGTGCCGTTCGCGAATCCGATCGGCCTGGGCCAGGTCGTCAACGAGCGGCCGATGGGCCGCTTCGAGCTGGGCGGCGGCGGCAATTTCAACCGACACTATCCAGAGCTCAGCCACACCGCCGCCGGGCGCCTGCGCGGCCGCCTGACCGGCGATCCGGCCGCCAATGTGGAACTGGTCCGTGCCGCCCTGGTCGAGGCGCTGCACGAGCGCCAAGCGCGGACCGAGGTCGACAACCTGCGCCTCGCCCTGCTGCGCCAGGCGATCGCCGCCGATATCGTGCTCGACCTGCACTGCGACGAGCAGGCGCCGGTCCACCTCTATGTCGGCACGCCGCTGTGGCCGGCGGCCGAGGACCTGGCCTGCGACATCGGGGCCGAGGCCGTGCTGCTGGCCGACGTGTCCGGCGGCGAACCGTTCGACGAGGCGTGCTCGTCGCCGTGGTGGCGGCTCGGCACCCTGCTTGGTGGCGATCCTGCCATTCCGGTGGCCTGCCTGGCGGCGACGGTGGAGTATCGCGGCATGGCCGATGTGGCCGACGACCTCGCCGCGCGGGATGCCGACAACCTGGTCCGCTTCCTGCAGCGCCGCGGCGTGCTCGGCGGTGATCCGGGGCCGCTGCCGCCGCTGCGCTGCGCCGCCACGCCGCTCGCCGGCGTCGACATGGTGACCGCGCCGGTGGGCGGCGTGGTCGCCTGCCGGGTGGCGGTGGGAGAGGCGGTGGCGGCGGGCCAGGTGGTTGCCGAGATCGTCGATCCGGCCGCCGACGATGCCGGCTCAGCGCGGCGGCCCGTGGCCACCGCCACGGCGGGACGGGTGCTCATGTTGATCGGCCATCGCATGGCCCGTCCCGGCGACGTCATCGTCAAGGTCGCCGGCAGCGAACCGTTGCCTGACCGTGGGCCGTTTCTGCTGACTTCAGCGTGATATGGTCTCGGCGTGATGCGGCCCTTCAGGGGGGGTGCGCGGCCACTGCGCTCACAACAGGCTCTGAAACATGCGCATCGAGGTCAGCGCCAGGAACAGGGCGAAGGCATAGCGCAGCCAGCGGGTGTTGACGGTATGGGCGATGCGGGCGCCGAGCGGCGCCGTCATCACCGTCATCGGCGCGATGATCAGAAAGCCGAGGACGCTGACATAGCCCACGCTGAACGGCGGCAGGCCGGGCCTGCCCAGGCCGTCGATGATGAACCCGATCGTCCCCGGCACGGCGATGATCAGGCCGACCGCGGCGGCCGTGCCGACGGCGCGGCGGATGGGGTAGTTGCACATGACCAGGGTGGGCACCGTGAAGGTGCCGCCGCCGATGCCCATCATCGCCGAGAAGCCGCCGATGAAGTTGCCGATCAGGAAACGCACGATGCCGCCGGGCAGCCGGTCGGCGAGCCGCACCGATTCGGGCTGCAGCGCCATGTTGGCGGCGACCACCAGCGCCAGCGTGGCGAACACGCCCGTCAACACCTCGCCGCTGACGAGGCTCGCGACCACCGTGCCGATGACCACGCCGACCGCCACCGCCGGCCCCCAGCTCTTCAGCAATGTCCAGTCCACCACCCCGCGCCTGTGGTGCGAGCGGATCGATGACAGCGAGGTGGCGATGATGGTCGACAGCGACGTGCCCACCGCCAGGTGCATCTTCACCGCCGGGTCGATGTCCAGCAGCGTGAACAGGTAGAACAGCGCCGGCACGATGACGATGCCGCCGCCGACGCCGAGCAGGCCGGCCAGCACGCCGGCGAACGCCCCGGCAACGAGCAGGGCGCCCGCCATCAGGGCGATGGAGGTGGGATCATAGGGCACGGGCGGACGCTCTTTGTCGCGGGCAGTCGCGGGGCGACGGGCGGGGCCGGTGTGCGTCGCTTGCGCAACCGGCTCAAGGGATCCCAGGAATAACGTTGTGTGCGCGGCCAACGCAATACGGGAATGGCGGCGGCACATTACGCGCAGTAGGCGGCAGGCCAAGGTGGCTCCCGTGGCCTTTACGGGCAGGTTTGCCAAGTCTATCCGCCGTCGCCCGCGCCTTCGAGGAAGGCAACGAGCCGCCGGTCGGCCCCCGGAATGTGCGCCGTCAGCCAGCCGTCGAGGAAGGCCAGGATATCGGCGACGATCCAGTCGTCGGCCGGCTCGCTGCGGTGGGCCAGTTCGCCAAGGCGCCGGATCAGGTCGTCATGCTCCGCCTTGTGTGCCGTGTACTCCGGATGGTGCGACCGTTCCATCAGCCGCTCCTCACGGCCGAAGTGCCACACCATGAAGTCGGCCAGGCGGCAGATGACGGCGCCCACGACCGCCTCGCCGCGTCCCTCAGCCACCGCATCGCGCAGCTCCGCCCTGATGGCAAAGAGGGTATCGTGGTTCTCGTCGAGCTGAACATGCCCGAAGGCCAGCGAACCCGGCAGTCCGGTCGTCATGCAGTCCGCCCTCCATGTAGCGGCGCGAGTTTAGGCGGATTCGAAGGCAAGGCAAGAATATAATTTCATCTTTAGCGAGAAATTGCCGTCTGGTTTAGGTAGATTTTCCGCGAATGCCGATAAACAGTCGAATGACTACCATTGCCGCGGCCACATGTTCGCGGAGTCGGCGCGGGCGTACAGGTGCTCCACCAGGGCGCGGAGCGCCGGGTCGACGTCCAGCGCCGGGCGCATGCGTTCTTGGGTCTGGGCGCGGCTGACGTTGTTCTCGCGCCAGGCGCGGCCGCCCGACAGCACGCTCTGGCCGAACGCCTGCAGCCGGTCCAGGGCGCGGGCGAAGCGGGCCTCGGGCGTCTGGCCGGCCTCGAACTCTTGCCACCAGCCGTGCACCCGCTCGCGCAGGTCGTCGGGCAGGCGGGCGAACAGGCGCTCCGCCGCTGCGGCCTCGCGCGCCGCCTGGCCGGCGCGGCCGGCGTCATCGTATGCGTACGTATCACCGGCGTGGATCTCGACCAGGTCGTGGACCAGGACCAGGCACAGGGTGTGGGCCAGATCCGCCTCGAACCCGATCTCGCCGTGGAGCAGGACGGCGTACAGCGCCATGTGCCAGGCATGGTCGGAGTCGGTCTCGCGCCGGCTGTTGTCGGCCAGATAGCCGACCCGCTCGATCGCCTTGAAGCGGTCGACGAACAGCAGGAAGTCCAGGATCCGCGCCAGCCGCTGGGGCAGCTCGCCGGCCGCGTTGGGGTCGCTCCCGTCGTTCATGGCAGACGTTTCTCCGGCGGTTACCAGTGCACGTCGCGCGGTGCCCGGCCGAGCAGCTCGGCGACGCGCCGGTGGGTGGGCAGCGAGGCGTCGGCCGGCAGCGCCTCCAGCGGAAAGAACCGCGTCTCGACGATCTCGAACGACTCGAGCGGGGCCGGCCGCCAGGGCCCGGCAACGAACAGCGCCACGTGGTCGCAATAGCCGATGCCGAAATTGGCATACACGCCGACCAGCCGGTCCATCGCCTCGATGGCGACGCCGGCCTCCTCGGCGGTCTCGCGGATGGCGGCCTGCTCCATCGTCTCCCATTTCTTGACGCCGCCGCCGGGCAGGTGCCAGCCCGGCCGGTAGCTGTGCCGCACCAGCAGCACCCGGCCGTCGCCGTCCAGCACCAGGGTGCGCACGCCGAGCCGGAACGGCCGCAGCACGCGCAACGCCAGCAGCCGGCCGCCCCACATCAGGCGCGGCAGCGGCGTACGGCGGGCGAGGTGGAGCAGCGGATGCATCGCGGCGCATTCCAGGCGGGCTGGCGGCCGCTGTCAATGCAAGGCGACCGGGGCAAGGCGACCGGGGCAAGGCGACCGGGGCAAGGCGACCGGGGCAAGGCGACCGG
>CAZGMC010000054.1:0-23616 GCA_964526565.1 uncultured Mycobacteriaceae bacterium | reverse complement strand
GCAAGGCGACCGGGGCAAGGCGACCGGGGCAAGGCGACCGGGGCAAGGCGACCGGAGGGGCGCCGGTGCCGTACCGGAAAGTTTCCCATTGCCCGCCGGGCTGCGGGGGATTACGTTGAATCCACAATGACTGATTGTGATTCCAGGGGATTCCCGCGGTGCTTTCCGGCAAACGCGTCCTGCTGATCGTCGCGGGCGGCATCGCCGCCGTCAAGACACCGGACCTGATCCGCCGGCTGCGCGAGCGCGATGCCGCGGTGCGGTGCGTGCTGACGCGCGGCGGGGGCCAGTTCGTGACGCCGCTGTCGCTGGCCGCGCTCAGCGAGGACAAGGTCTACCAGGACCTGTTCTCCCTGACCGACGAGGCCGAGATGGGCCACATCCAGCTGTCGCGCGATGCCGACCTGCTGGTCGTGGCGCCGGCCACCGCCGACCTGCTGGCGCGCATGACCGCCGGCATGGCCGACGACCTGGCCGCCACGGTGCTGCTCGCCACCGACAAGCCGGTGCTGGTCGCCCCGGCCATGAACGTGCGCATGTGGCAGCACCCGGCGACCCGGGCCAACCTGGCGCTGCTCAAGGCGCGCGGCGTGCTGGCCGTCGGCCCGAACGAGGGCGACATGGCGTGCGGCGAGTACGGCTATGGGCGCATGGCGGAGCCGCTGGAGATCCTGGCGGCGATCGAGGCGTATTTCGCCGGCCTTGCCCGTGCCGACGGGGCGCTGGCCGGCCGCCGCGCCCTGGTCACCAGCGGCCCGACCCACGAGCCGATCGACCCGGTGCGGTTCATCGCCAACCGCTCGTCCGGCCGGCAGGGCCATGCCGTAGCCGCGGCGCTGGCCGCGGCCGGCGCCGACACCGTGCTGGTCTCCGGCCCGACCGCCGAGCCCGACCCGCCGGGCGTCGCCGTGCACCGGGTGACGACGGCGCGCGAGATGCTGGAGGCCTGCCTGGCGGCGCTGCCGGTCGATGTCGCCGTGTGCGCCGCCGCCGTCGCCGACTGGCGCGTCGCCCACGAGGCCGGCGCCAAGATCAAGAAGGGGACGGCCGGCCCGCCGGCCCTGCGCCTGGTCGAGAACCCCGACATCCTGGCCACGCTGAGCACGCTGGGCCAGCGCCGGCCGCGGCTGGTGGTCGGCTTCGCTGCCGAGACCGAGCGGGTGGTCGACAACGCCCGCACCAAGCGGGACCGCAAGGGCTGCGACTGGATCCTGGCCAACGACGTGTCGGCCGCCACCGGCACCTTCGGCGGTGCGGACAACACCATCCACCTGATCCGCGGCGGCGCGGCGGCCGAGTCGTGGCCACGGCTCAGCAAGCGTGCCGTCGGCGAACGCCTGGCCGCCGCCATTGCCGCCCATCTCGCCGGTTCGGCGGCGACGCCGCCCGCAGCGGAGGCCTGAGCCCGTGGCCAATGTGATCGTGCCCGTGCACCGCCTGGCCCATGCGCGCAACCTGCCGCTGCCGGCCTATGCCACGGTCCACTCTGCCGGCATGGACCTGCTGGCCGCGGTGCCGCGCGACATGGTGATCGCACCGGGGGCGCGGGCGCTGGTGCCGACCGGCATCGCGCTGGCCCTGCCCACCGGCTATGAGGGCCAGATCCGGCCGCGCTCCGGCCTGGCGCTGGAGCATGGCCTGACCGTACTCAACACCCCCGGCACCATCGATGCCGACTATCGCGGCGAGGTCGCCGTGGTGCTGGCCAATCTGGGCCGCAACCCCGTCACCGTCACACGCGGCATGCGCATCGCCCAGCTGGTCGTCGCCGCCCACGCCACCGTGGCCTGGGACGACCACACCGACCGGCCCGGTGACCCGCTGCCCGCCACCGCCCGCGGCACCGGTGGCTTCGGTTCGACCGGCGCCGCAGGCCGCCGGGACCAGGAAGAGGATTGACGACACGCGATGTTCCGTCTGTCGAAGAAAGTGCTGTTCGCCGTCGAGGCGGTCCTGGACATCGCGTACAACGCCGGCGACCAGCCCGTGCAGTCCAGCGAGATCACGCGCCGCCAGGGCATCCCGCGCCGCTATCTGGAACAGGTGCTGCAGCAGCTCGTCCGCGAGGGCATCCTGGCCGGCGTGCGCGGGCCGCGCGGCGGCTACCGCCTGGCCCGCGAACGCCGGCGCATCACGGTCGGCGAGATCGTCCGCGTGGTGCGCGGCATGGAGTCCAGCATGGATCCGGCCGAGGAACCGACCGGGTCGGTGCTGGGGCAGGCGATCGTCCGCCCGCTGTGGCAGGAGCTGCAGGAAGAGATCATGAACCGGCTCGACGAGCTGACCCTGGACGACCTGTGCCGTCGCGCCCAGGGCGAAGGCATCCCGCGCGAAACCAGCTCAAGCGTCGATTTTTCCATTTGACTCGGCATGGCGGTGCGTTAATTCTCGGTAGCAACTGTGAAATCCATGAATTCACACACAGGGAGTGGCGAATATGGAAGCCCCGGTGCTTGACCGCCCGACCAGCCCCGAGTTCCGGGGCCGCATCTACGACTCCATCCTGGAGACCGTTGGCGCCACGCCGCTGGTGCGCGTGCCGCGCCTGGCCGCAAGGCACGGCGTCAACGCCGACGTCGTCTGCAAGCTTGAGTTCTTCAACCCGCTGTCCAGCGTGAAGGACCGCATCGGTCTGGCCATGATCGAGGCGCTGGAGCAGGCCGGCAAGATCGGCCCGGACACCGTGCTGGTCGAGCCGACCTCCGGCAACACCGGCATCGCGTTGGCCTTCGTCGCCGCCGCCAAGGGCTACCGCCTGATCCTGACCATGCCGGAGAGCATGTCGATCGAGCGGCGCAAGATGCTCAAGCTGCTCGGCGCCGAACTGCACCTGACCGAGGCGGCCAAGGGCATGAAGGGCGCCATCGCCCGTGCCGAGGAGCTGCTGCAGGAGATCCCCGGCGCGGTCATGCCGCAGCAGTTCCAGAACCCGGCCAACCCGGAGATCCATCGCCGCACCACCGCCGAGGAGATCTGGAACGACACCGACGGCAAGGTCGACATTTTGATCTCCGGCGTCGGCACCGGCGGCACCCTGACCGGCGTCGCCGAGGTGATCAAGCAGCGCAAGCCGACCTTCCGCGCCGTTGCCGTCGAGCCGGAGGACAGCCCGGTGCTGTCCGGCGGCCAGCCCGGCCCGCACAAGATCCAGGGCATCGGCGCCGGCTTCGTGCCGGGCGTGCTCAACACGAAGATGATCGACGAGACCATCCAGATCTCCAACGACCGTGCCTTCGCCATGGCCCGCGAGGCCGCGCGGGTGGAGGGCCTGCCGGCCGGCATCTCGTCCGGCGCCGCCCTGGCCGCCGCCTTCGAGGTGGGCAGCCGGCCGGAGAACGCGGGCAAGCTGATCGTCGCCATCATCCCGTCCATCGCCGAGCGTTACCTGTCCACGGCGCTGTTCGACGGGCTGGAGTAACCGTCTGCCCGACGCGGGCATGACACCGGTGCAGGGCGTTCGCCGCCCCGCCGCCGTCGTGCGGCGGGGCGGCGGCAGCGTTGCCGAAGACCAGACTGCCGAAGACCAGGAGGACATTGCGATGACCGATGCGAATGGCGGGCACCAGGCCAACGGGGACCGTGGCCCGGCCCAGGTCATCGACCTGAAGAGCGGCCTCGCCGAAATGCTCAAGGGCGGGGTCATCATGGACGTGGTCACGGCCGACCAGGCGCGCCTCGCCGAGGACGCCGGCGCCGTGGCCGTCATGGCGCTGGAGCGGGTGCCGGCCGACATCCGCAGGCAGGGCGGCGTCGCCCGCATGTCCGACCCGGCGCTGATCCAGGACATCATGGCCGCCGTCAGCATCCCGGTCATGGCCAAGTGCCGCATCGGCCACTTCGCCGAGGCGCAGGTGCTGCAGGCGCTGGGCGTCGACTACATCGACGAGAGCGAGGTGCTGACCCCGGCCGATGAGGAGCACCACGTCGACAAGCATGCCTTCAAGGTGCCGTTCGTCTGCGGCGCCACCGGCCTGGCCGAGGCGCTGCGCCGCATCGGCGAGGGCGCGGCGCTGATCCGCACCAAGGGCGAGGCGGGCACGGGCAACATCGTCGAGGCGGTGCGCCATCTGCGCCGCATCCACCGCGAGCTCAAGCGCGTGCTGGCCGCCGACGAGGCCGAGCTGATGACCGAGGCCAAGGAGCTCGGTGCGCCGTACGAGCTGCTGCTGGCGGTGCGCCGGCTGGGCCGGCTGCCGGTGCCCAACTTCGCCGCCGGCGGCGTGGCGACCCCGGCCGACGCGGCGCTGTGCATGCAGCTCGGCGCGGAGTCGGTGTTCGTCGGCTCCGGCATCTTCAAGTCGCAGGACCCGGTCGGCTATGCCCGCGCCATCGTCCGCGCCGTGGCCCACTACGAGGACCCGGCGGCGGTGCTGGAGGCCAGCCGCGGCCTGGAGGCGCCGATGAGCGGCCTGGACGTGGCCGGCCTGGAGCCGGCGCAGCGGCTGGCCGCGCGCGGCTGGTGACGGGCCCTGGTGACGGGCCCTGGGAACGGGCCGGTGAGCGGGCCGGATGACGGCCTTCAGGGCCGGCGGCCGGTCGTCGGCGTGCTGGCCCTGCAGGGCTGCGTCGACCCGCACCGCCCGCACCTGGAGGCGGCCGGTGCCGTGTTCCGCCCGGTGCGCACCGCCGCCGCGCTCGACGGCATCGACGCCTGCATCCTGCCCGGCGGCGAGAGCACGACCATGCTGCGCCTGATCGGCGTGTTCGGCCTGGAGCCGGCGCTGCGTGCCGCCTTCGCCCGCATGCCGGTGTGGGGCGTGTGCGCCGGGGCGATCCTGATGGCGTCGCGGGTGCTGCACCCGGCGCAGGCCTCGTTCGGCCTGCTCGACATCACCGTGGAGCGCAACGCCTACGGCCGCCAGCTTGACAGCGTCCAGGCCACGGTGCACGGCTACCCGGTCAGCTTCATCCGCAGCCCCCGGATCGCGGCCGTCCCTGCGGACCACGACGCCCCCCTGGAGGGGCGGCCTCCTGCCGCCCACGACCGGCGGACAGCTCCAGCCGTGCTGGCGGAGCGCGACGGCGACCCGGCCTGGGTGGCCACGCCGCAATACATGGCGACCACCTTCCACCCTGAGCTGACCCTGGCCTTCCCGTCGCCGATGCATCGGGCCTTCGTCGACCTGATCGAACGGTTCTACCGCGGCAGCGCCAACACGGAAGCGGCCCGCTGAACGGCGATTCCGGATCGCCGCTGCGCCGGGTCAGCCGGTCTGGGTGTGCGGTTGCCATGACAGGCCGCTCTCATGCTCGTCCAGGGGGCCGGGCGGCGGTGCGGCGATGATGCGTTCGACGGCGCGCATGGCCGCATCGCGCAGCGGCCGGATGACCATGTCCGCACCGGCGCGGAGCAGTGCTTCGGCATCGGCGTCGTCGGTCACCGTCACCACGATGCGTCCCTGAAACCCGGCGTCCCGCAACGACTGCAGCAGCGATATGCGGAAGTCGTGATAGGCCAGACCCTGCTGCGGCGCGCGGATGGCGACCACCACCCATCCCGCCCGGTGCAGCGGCAGCGTCTTCAGGAATTCGGGATCGCCGGCCTCGCCATACACGGCCGGAAACCCCCGTTTGCGTGAGCGGGTCATCGCCTCCGGATCGAAGTCGACGCCGAGGACGGACAGTCCGTTGGCCTGCAGCCCTTCCGCAATCTCTCTACCATACAGCCCCAGTCCGAACAGGATGATGTCGGCGCCGCCGGTACGCTCCGCCGGATCCCCCGACACCTGCTCGCGGTGCGGCACCGACCGCTCGAACGGCCGCAGGAACCGCTCAACCCATCGGTAGAATCGCTCGGAATAGTAGATCATGTATGTCGAGGCGGTAATGGTCACCAGCCCGATCAGGGTGACGAGTCCGACGGTGCCCGGCTCGACGTGGCCGAGGCTCAGGCCCATGGCCATGAAGATCAGGGAGAACTCGCTGATCTGTGCGACCGTCAGCCCGGCCATGAACCCGGTGCGCCGCCGATAGCCCATGTAGCCCATGATGGCGAGGACGATCAGCGGGTTGCCGACCAGCACGAATACCGAGAGTATGGCGGCCTGCGGGATCTGGTCGCCCAGGCCGGTGACCTCGAACCGGGCCCCCAGGCCGAGGAAGAAGAACAGCAGCAGGAAGTCGCGCAGGCTCGTCATCCGCGACGCCATGGCATCGCGGTACGATGTGGACGCCAGCGACACGCCGCCGATCAGCCCGCCCAGTTCCTTGCCGAAGCCGAGCCACTCGCTGACCGCGGCCAGCAGCACCGCCCAGCTCAGGGCGAAGGTCACCAGCAGGTCGGGCATGCGGCCGATCCAACTCAGCAGCCGGTCGGCGACAAAGCGCATGAACACCGCGATGGCGGTCAGCATCACCGCGCCGCTGGCGATGACCTGGATGGATTCGGCGCCGCCGTGACTGGCCGCATTCGAACCGACGCCGAGCGCCGACAGTCCGACCAGGGCCACGATTACCGCGATGTCCTGGACGATCAGGAAGCCCAGCGCGATGCGGCCGTGCAGCGAATCGATCTCACCCTTGTCCGACAGCAGCTTGACGATGATGATCGTGCTTGAAAAGGTCAGCGCCACGGCGACGTAGACGCCGGTCACCGTGTCCATCCCCAGCGCCAGGCAGATCGCGAAACCGAACACCGACGTGAACACGATCTGGCCGAGGCCGGTGGCCAGGGCCACGCCACCGAGCGTGCGCACAAGCTGCACGTCCAGCTTGAGGCCGACCAGAAAGAGCAGCAGGGTGATGCCGATCTCGGCCAGCAGTTCCACATGGTCGACGGACTGCAAGAAGCCCAGGGCGTCCGGTCCGGCAAGAATACCGACGGCAATGAAGCTGACGATCAGCGGCTGCTTCAGGGCGAGCCCCACCACACCGCCCAGCGCTGCCAGACCCAGCAGCGCCGCAATTTCAAAGAACACGGACTGGTGGATAACGCCCAAGGCCGTGCGAGTCTCCACTTTTCATTTTCGTCAATCGGCCGGTGACGCGGCAGGGGAACCAGAAGACTGGAACACAGGCCGCAACACATGTTCCAATTGGCGACGGTGCCCGCGCCGATCAATCCTTGATGCCGTCGCGGCCGACAGCCGTGACGGACAGCCACAGCCGGTGAAGCGCAGCGCGTTCAGCGCCCGGGGGCCTCGGCCATGTCCTGGCAGGGGCTCTCGCCGACGACCTCCAGGGTCTTCGACAGGTCGATGAGGGCGGTGCGCAGGCCCTCCTCCAGCACCGGGTGGTAGACCGGCAGGCGCAGCGCCTCCTGGACGCTCAGCCGGCATTGTACTGCCCAGGCGATCAGGTGGGCCATGTGCTCGACGCGCGGTCCGAACATCTCGGCACCGAGCAGCCGGCAGCCCTCGCGCCGCGCGTAGAGCCGGACCAGGCCGCGGTTCTCGGCGATCACCCGGGCGCGGCCCTGGCGCTCGTATGAGATCTCGCCGATCGCCACCCCGTCGCGGTTCAGCTCGGCGTAGGATTGGCCGACCAGTGCCATCTGCGGGTCGGTGAAGGCGATGGCCAGGGCCGTGCGCCGCTCGGCCGGCGTCACCTCGGGCCAGGCGGCGGCGTTGCGCCCGGCGATGCGGCCCTCATCGGCGGCCTCGTGCAGGATCTGGCGGTGGCCGTTGACGTCGCCCGCCAGGAAGACGGGTGCGTCGCCGCACTGGGTGGTGTCCGGGTCCCACGGCGGCATGCCCTTGTCGTCGAGCGGCAGGCCGGCGGCGGCCAGGTCCAGCGCCGCCAGGTTGGGCCGCCGACCGGCCGCGGCCAGCACGCGGTGAAAGCGGTCCTCGCCCTCGCCGCCGCCGGCGTCGCGCCAGCGCAGGCGCACGCTGTCGGCCTCGGGCACCGCTTCCACGATCTCCGTCTTCAGGTGCACGTCCAGCTCGTCGCCCAGGACGCGGCGGGCGATGCGGTCCACCGCCGGGTCGGTGAACGGGCCGAACTCGTCGAACGGGTTGAAGAAGGCGGTGCGCACGCCCAGCCGGTGCAGCGCCTGGCCCAGCTCCAGGGCGATGGTGCCGGTGCCGATCACGGCGACGCTCTCCGGCAGGTCGTCGAGCTCGAAGATCGTGTCGCTGGTCAGGACGTGGCTGCCCAGGGTGTCGAACGGCGGCGGCACGAACGGTGTCGAGCCCGCCGCCACGACCACCGCCGTCGCCGCGACGCGGGTGTGGTCGTCCACCTCCAGGGTGGCCGGGCCGACGAAGCGGGCCTGCCCCTTGATCGTCTGGTCGTCGGGCAGGCTTTCGACCTGGCGGACGACGCCGCCGGCGAAGCCGTCGCGCAGCTCGCGCACGCGGCCCATGACCTGACGGCCGTCGATGCGCGGCGGCCCGGCATGCACGCCGAAGGTCTCGGCATGGGCGACGCCGTGCGCCGCCTCGGCCGCGGCGATGAGCAGCTTGGACGGCATGCAGCCGACGCGGGCGCAGGTGGTGCCGTACGGCCCGGCCTCGATCATCACCGCGCTCCTGCCGGCCTCGGTGACCTGGCGGCGCGCGTTCATCCCGGCGGTGCCGGCCCCGATGACGGCGACATCGACGCGGCGGGTCTGCATGGCGGTCCTCTCCGGTGCGGTGGGCGGGTCCGGTGCGGTGGGCGGGTCCGGTGCAAGGGGCGAGGCAAGGCCGGCACGATGCAGGCCGGCCCGATCGGCCTGCCACATCAACCCGTCCGGTCCCCGCTTTGCTCCGCCGCCCCGCCATCCCCGCGGCAATCGGGCGCGCCGACCAGCGAGCTGCACGTCCGCTACGCTCTGCCCTGACGCCCGCCCGCGGGAACGCCGCACCCGCGGCCGGGTTCCTTGCGGCGCATCCGGCCCGTCGCGAGGCAGCGCCATGACCCGCCTGACCATCCGCCACGCCACCGTCTATACCTATGACGCCCCGGTCCGCTTCGGCGACCACCGACTGATGATCCGGCCGCGCGACAGCCACGACCTCAGGCTGCTCGACACGCGGCTGACGCTGTCGCCGCCGGCCGAGGTGTCGTACCGCCACGACGTGTTCGGCAACTCGATCGCCATCGCCCGCTTCGCCGACGCCGCCGACCGGCTGGAGCTGGTCAGCGAAATCGCGCTGGAGCACTACGGCCTCGACCGGCCGGCCCTGCCTGTCGACGAGGACGCCGCGACCTTCCCGTTCGCCTACCCCGACGACGAGCGCCCCGACCTGGCGCCGCTGACGCTGCGCCACCACCCCGACGCCGGCGAGGTGGCGCGGTGGGCCAAGGCCGTGGTCGCCGGCCTGAAGGGCGAGGGCAATGGACCACCGCCGACGCTCGACGTGGTCGCCGCGCTCAACCGCGCCGTCCACGACGGCTTCACCTATGCCGCACGGGAAGAGGAGGGCACCCAGCCGCCGGCCGAGACCCTGGCCAAGGGCACCGGCAGCTGCCGCGATTATGCGCTGTTCCTGATGGAGACGGCGCGCAGCCTGGGCCTCGCCGCGCGGTTCGTGTCCGGCTACCTGTTCGACCCCGCGGCCGAGGACGGTGGGGCAGGGGGCGGTGGGGCCGGCCGGAGCGTCACCGGGGCCGGCGCCACCCATGCCTGGGCCCAGGTCTACCTGCCCGGCCCCGGCTGGCTGGAGCTCGACCCGACCAACGACCTGATCGGCGGCCGCAACCTGATCCGGATCGCCGTCGCTCGCGCACCGCACCAGGCCGCGCCGGTGTCGGGCAGCTTCGGCGCCGCCGGCGGCACCTGCACCGGCCTGACGGTGGAGGTCACCGTCCGCCGCGCCTGACGGCGGCCGGATGCGGGCGACCGTTGGTGCGGCAGGATACCGCACCCCCGCGGCAGGTCCGGCGCCCCTTCCCTTTGCGTAAGTCCATCAGTCATAACGCACGGGGACCAAGCCATGTCGTACCAACTGGTGACCTATGGATCGCCGAAAGCATTCGGCGACCTGGCCCGCATGATGGCCCGTCAGGCCGACCTGCTGTCCCAGGATGGCGAGGCCGATCTGGCCGCCGCCCTGCGCCGCCGCGCCCGCACTTTGCTGCGTCTCGGCGGACGCATGCGGGCCACGGTGCTCGAGGGGTAACCGCTGACGCCCGCGGTTCGGACCGCTCAGATGCCTTCGGCAAAAAGCGGCTGCAGCGTCTCGCGGAGGGCGCGGTACCGCTTGCGCTTCCTCGTGTAGCGATCCGTCAGGGCCGGCACCGGCTGGGCCGAGAAATCCACGGGCGATCGCGTGCAGACGGCATGGACATCCTCGCCCGTCGCCGCCATGCGCGCCAGCCGCGCCGCGCCGAACACAGGCCCGATGGCACAGCTCTTGTGGAAGCTGAGCGGCCGGCCCAGGGCCGACGCCAGGATCCGTCCCCAGAACGGCGAGCGGGCGCTGCCGCCGCCCATCGCCAGGTCCTCGATGTGGGCACCGGCGCCGGCCAGGGCGTCGCGGCCCTCGGCGAAACCGAACGCCATTCCTTCCAGCGCCGCCCGCGTCAGGTCTGATCGTCGCGTGTCGTGGCTCAGGCCGAAGAAGACGCCGCTGCCGGACGTGCCGTCCTCCGGCGCGCAGCGGCCGGACAGGTAGGGCAGGAACAGCAGCGGCGAGTCGCGGTCGGCCTGGCCGGCCTCGGCCAGCAGCGCCGCCTCGTTGGCCGCGCCGGTCACCGCCGCCAGCCACGTCAGCCCGCGCCCGGCATTGACCACCAGCGCCGTCCGCGCCCACAGGCCCGGCAGGGCATAGCAGAAGCTGTGCACGCCCAGCTCCGGCGCCGGCGCGAAACGATCCTCGACGACCAGCAGCTCGCCCCCCGACCCCAGCGCCAGCATGGCCGCCCCCGGTTCGATGGCGCCGACGCCCAACGCTGCCGCGGCACTTTCGGTCGCCCCGGCGGCGATGACGGTGCCGGGCGGCACACCCCACTCCGCCGCCACCTCGGTGCGGATCTGCCCGGCCGGCTGCGGGCTCTCGAACAACTCCGGCAGGAACGAGGGTGAAACTCCAGAGGCCGTCGCCATCGCCTCCGACCAGCGGCGCCCGCCGCCGTCCAGCCACAGGGTCCCGGCGGCATCGGTCATGTCGGTCGCATACGTCCCGGTCAGGCGCAGGCGCAGATAGTCCTTGGCCGGCAGCACATGGGCGATGCGTTTGAACACGTCCGGCTCGTGCTCGGCGACCCACAGCAGCTTGACGGCGGTGAAGCACGGCGACGGGGCGCTGCCGGTGATGGCGCGCACGTCCGGCGCGCGCCGCTCCAGCTCGCGGGCGGCGCCGTTGGCGCGGCGGTCCTCGGCCAGGATGGCCGGGCGCAGCGGACGGCCGGCGTCATCCAGCAGCACCGTGGCATAGCGCTGGCCGCACAGGCCGATGCCGGTGACGGCACCGAGCTCGTCCGGCCGGCGGCGCTTGATCTGCGCCACCGCCTGGCTGGCGGCGCGCCACCAGTCCTCCGGATCCTGCTCGGCGCGATCCGGCTGCGGCCGGGCGATGCGAATGGGGGCGGCGGCCTCGTCGACCAAGCGCTGGCGCTCGTCGATCAGGGCGGCCTTGATTTCGGAAATGCCGAGATCGATGCCGAGAAACATGGCCGGAACGAAGCTCCTTGCAGGCTTTGCGGTTCTTGCCCATCAGGGTTGTTATTGCCGCCACGCCGCGTCACACAGAGAGAACTGGACGGACATCGCACGAATGACGGCGGCGGGTTGCTGCAATATCGAAATCACAAACGACGCGGCGTGTCACTTGTTCAAGGGTATTAAACTAGAGGGTATTCGCCTATAAAAGATTATTCTGCAGACTGTTCATTTTCATGCATGCTGGCATCTCCACAGAGACGCTTCCTTAGATGGATTTTCGCAAAAGCGAGGCCTGCGCGTCAATAGCATACATCCGTATGGAAGTTCTTCTTGGTAATCTTCCGAATTTTTTGGTATATGCATCGGCTGCAGGCATTCCTTCACGGCGCATGATGGCGTGCCCCTCGCCTTTCGTTTGCAATCCAGGGTCCGGCAAGGGGTCGGCCGCGGTCCGGGCTGGCGGCCGGCAGGGCCGCGGAGATACAGGGACAGCCCTTGGTGCCGGCCCACTCATGGGCATATATCCGCCAGCCTTTTCCGCGGATCGGTGGCGTCCGTCCCCATGGTCATTCACGAACCCGGCCATCCCGTGCCCGACGCAGCCGGCGCGTCCACCGCCGTCCGTCCGGCCGAAGTGGCCGACATCCCGGCGCTGCTGCGGCTCGAGGTCGGCGTGTTCCGCGAGGACCGGCTGACTCGCCGCAGTTTCCACCATTTGCTGACCCGGGCGCACGCCTTTTGTCTGGTCGCCGAGCAGGACGCGGTGGTCGCCGGCTATGCCCTGGTGCTGCTGCGGCGCGGCACCTCGCTGGCGCGGCTCTATTCGTTCGCCGTGGCGCCGGCCCGGCAGGGGGCGGGTGTCGGGCGGGCGCTGCTGCACGCCGCGGAGCGCGGGGCCGTGGCCCGGCACGCCCTGGTCATGCGCCTGGAGGTACGGCCGGACAACAGTGCCGCCATCGCCCTCTACCGGGCGGCGGGATACCGCCAGTTCGGCCGCTACATGGACTACTACGAGGACCACGCCGAGGCACTGCGATTCGAGAAGCGGCTGGTGCCCGACCTGCCACCGCGCGAGCCGCGCGTGCCGTATTACGGCCAGACCACCGACTTCACCTGCGGCCCGGCGGCACTGCTCATGGCCATGAAGGCGCTCGACCCGGCGATCGAGCTCGACCGCCGGCAGGAGTTGCGCCTGTGGCGCGAGGCGACCACGGTGTTCATGGCCTCGGGGCACGGCGGCTGCGAGCCGTTCGGCATGGCCCTGGCGGCGCACCGGCGCGGTTTCCGCGTCGCCATCCACATCAGCGACGACAGCCCGATGTTCCTCGACGGCGTCCGTGACCCGCGCAAGAAGGAGGTCATGCGCCTGGTCCAGGCGGACTTCCACGATCAGGTGGCGGAGACCGACATCACCGTGATCCGTCATCCGCTGACGCCGGACGAGCTGACCCGCCACATCGACGCCGGCGCGATTCCCATCGTGTTGATCAGCCTGTTCCGCATGTACAGGTTCAGGGAACCGCACTGGGTGGTGGTGCACGGCCACGACGACCGGTTCGTCTATGCCCACGACCCGCTCATCGAACCCGATACCCTGGACAAGGTCATGGACAAGGCCGACATGCCGATTCCCCTGCGCGAGTTCGCCCACATGTCCCGCTACGGCCGCACCGCCCTGCGCGCCGCCGTGGTCCTGTCCCGCCGCGAGGCGCCATGACCGGCGGCTGGGTCATCGTCGTCGACCGCACCGCCGACTTTCCCGACGGGGCCGGCGCCGGCCGCGCCGTGGTGACCACCCGCGACTACATCACCCGGCCGCAGGCGTTCCGCGGCGGTGCCGTCAAGGTCATCAACCTGGCGCGCAGCTATGCCTATCTTGGCGGCGGCTATTACGGCTCGCTGCTGGCGGAGGCGCGCGGCCACCGCGTCCTGCCCAGCGTTGAGACGATCCTGGAGCTCGGCCAGAAGAGCCTGTACGGCCACGCCCTGCCGGACCTGGAGGAGGACCTGAACCGCCGCGCCAAGCGCCTGGCGCAGCCGCCGGAGGGTCCGTTCAGGCTGCTGATCTGCCTGGGCCATGCCGACGATCCGCGGTTCCAGGCTTTCGCCCGCCAGGTCTTCGACCGGTTCCGCTGCCCGCTGCTGGAGGTCAAGGTGCGCTTCGGCGAGTGGTTGCGCATCGCCTCGGTCCGCGCGGTGCCCGTCACCGATCTGGACGAGGACCAGCTGCGGGTGTTCCGCGCGGCGCTCGACCGCTACACCAAGGGCGGCTGGCGCACGCCCAAGGCACGGCCGGCGGCGCGCTACACGCTGGCCGTCTTGCACGACCCCAAGGAGCAGCTGCCGCCGTCCGCCCCGGCGACGCTGGAACGGCTGGGCCGGGTGGCGGCCGGCCTGGGCGTCGAGGTCGAGCCGATCGGCCGGAAGGACTTCGTGCGACTGGCCGAATACGACGCCCTGTTCATCCGCGAGACCACGGCGATCGACAACCACACCTTTCGCTTTGCCCAGCGCGCCGCGCAGGAGGGCATGCCGGTAATCGACGATCCCCTGTCGATCCTGCGCTGCACCAACAAGGTCTACCTGCATGAGCTGCTGCGCGCCCACGGCGTGGCGACGCCGAAGACCGTGGTGGTCGACGACGTCAAGCGGCTGGACCGGCTGCTCGCCGAGTTCGGCTATCCGGTGGTGCTGAAGATTCCCGACGGCTCGTTCAGCCGCGGCGTGTTCAAGGCCAAGGACCGGCGCGAGCTGGAGCAGATCGCGGACTCGCTGCTCGACGAGTCCGACCTGATCCTCGGCCAGGAGTACATGTACACGGACTACGACTGGCGGGTCGGCGTGCTCGACGGCGAGCCGCTTTACGTCTGCCAGTACCAGATGGCGCGCAAGCACTGGCAGATCGTCAAGCACACCGCCGGCGGCCGTCCGGTCGAGGGCCGCTTCAAGACGTTCGCCATCGACGACGCGCCGGCCGAGGTGGTGGCGACGGCGGTCAAGGCGGCGCGGCTGATCGGCGACGGGCTGTATGGCGTCGACCTGAAGCAGACCGACCGCGGCGTCTTCGTCATCGAGATCAACGACAATCCGAACCTGGATCACGGCGTCGAGGATGCGGTCGCCAGGGACGAACTGTGGCGCCGTCTGGTACGCTGGTTCCTGACCCGGCTGGACCGCGCGAGGACCCATGGCTGACCCGCTCACGCTCCACCCCGACCGGCTGTTCCCGCCCGACCCGGTGCAGCGGGCGGTGGCCCGCCGCCTCTTTGACGAGGTCAAGGGGCTGCCCATCGTCAGCCCGCACGGCCACACCGACCCGCGCTGGTTCGCCGACAACGAGCCGTTCACCGACCCGGCGTCGCTGATCGTCGTGCCGGACCACTACCTGCTGCGCATGCTGTGGAGCCAGGGCGTGCCGCTGCAGGACCTGGGCGTACCACCGCGCAATGGCGGCGGCCCGACGGAAACCGACATGCGCACCGTCTGGCGCCGCTTCGCTGCCCATTATCCGTTGTTCCGCGGCACGCCATCGCGCCTGTGGCTGGACCACGTGCTGGCCGAGGTGTTCGAGGTGGAGCACCGGCTGTCGGCCGAGACGGCCGATGCCGTCTTCGACCACATCTCGGTCCGCCTGGCCGAGCCGGCGTTCCGGCCGCGGGCCCTGTTCGAGCGGTTCGGCATCGAGGTCCTGGCGACCACCGACGCCGCCACGGACGACCTGAACCACCACCGCGCCATCCGCGACGGCGACTGGTCCGGCCGCGTCATCCCGACGTTCCGCCCCGATGGCGTGGTCGACCCGGAGGCCGAGGGCTTCGCCGACAATGTTGCCCGCCTCGGCGAGCTGACCGGCGAGGACACCGGCACCTGGGCCGGCTACCTGCGGGCGCTGGCCGCCCGCCGCGCCGCCTTCATCGCCCTGGGCGCCACCGCCAGCGACCACGGCCACCGCAGCCCCCGCACCGCCGACCTGGGGGTCCGCACCTGCGAGTCGCTGTTCGCCAAGGCGCTGCGCCGCGACACGACCCCGCCCGATGCCGAGATGTTCCGCGCCCAGATGCTGACAGAGATGGCGCGCATGAGCCTGGACGACGGGCTGGTCATGCAGCTCCACGTCGGCGCGTGGCGCAACCACAGCCCGTTCCTGTACGACCGCTTCGGCCGCGACCGGGGCGCCGACATCCCCATGCGCTCCGACTACGTCCAGGCGCTCAAGCCGCTGCTCGACCGGTTCGGCCACGAGCCGGACCTGACGGTGATCCTGTTCACCCTCGACGAGACCACCTACAGCCGCGAACTGGCGCCACTGGCCGGCGTCTACCCGGCACTGAGGCTCGGCCCGGCCTGGTGGTTCCACGACAGCCCCGAAGGCATGCTGCGCTACCGCCAACTGACCACCGAGACGGCCGGCTTCTGCAACACCGTCGGCTTCAACGACGACACCCGCGCCTTCCCGTCGATCCCCGCGCGCCACGACATGGCCCGCCGCGTCGACTGCGCCTGGCTGAGCGGCCTGGTCTGCGACCACCGGCTGGACGAGGACGAGGCGCGCGAGGTCGCCGTCGACCTGGCCTACCGCCTGGCCCGCCGCGCCTACCGGCTGGACCGCGATACGGGCACGGCGTGACGCGGCTCAGCCCCGAACACCTGGCCGCGTTGCCGCCCGACGTGACAGGGCCCGGCTACGATCGCCGCCGCGTCGGCGTCGGCATCGTCCACCTGGGCCTTGGCGCCTTCCATCGCGCCCATCAGGCCGTCTACACCGACGCGGTGCTGGCCCGCGACGGCGGCGGACCGTGGGGCATCTGCGGCGTCTGCCCACGCCGGCCGGCGGTGCGTGACGCGCTGGTGCCGCAGGACGGGCTTTACACGGTGGTCGAGCGCGACGCGGCAGGAGACCGGCTGCGCGTGGTCGGCGCGGTCCGCGAGATCCTGGTGGCGCCGGAGGATCCGGCAGCGGTGGTCGCACGGCTGGCCGATCCGGCGGTGCGCATCGTCTCGCTGACGGTGACGGAAAAGGGCTACCCGCGCACCGCCGACGGCGGCTTCGACGAACACCATCCCGACATCGCCCATGACCTCGGCGAGCCGGAGCGGCCGCGCTCGGTGGTCGGCCTGCTGGCCGCCGGCCTGGCGCGGCGCCGGGCCACCGGGCAGGCGCCGTTCACCGTGCTGTGCTGCGACAACCTTCCCCGCAACGGCGACACCGTGCGCCGTCTGGTCGTGGCCCTCGCCGCCGGGCGCGACCCGGCCCTGGCCCGCTGGATCCGGGACTCGGTGGCATTTCCCGACACCATGGTCGACCGCATCGTGCCGGCCACGACCGATGCCGACCGCGCCGCCGTGGCCGCCCGCCTGGGGCTGGCCGATGCCTGGCCGGTGGTGGGCGAGCCGTTCCGGCAGTGGGTCATCGAGGATCGCTTCCCCGCCGGCCGCCCGGCCTGGGAGGCGGCCGGTGCGGAACTGGTCGCCGACGTGGCGCCGTACGAGGCGATGAAGCTGCGCCTGCTCAACGCCAGCCACTCGGCGCTGGCCTGGCTGGGCTGTCTGGCCGGCCATGCCACGATCGCCGAGGCAGTGGCCGACCCGGAGCTTCGCCAGTTCGTCGCGGCGCTGATGGAAGAGGAGGTGGCGCCAACGCTGCGCCAACCGCCGGGGATTGATCTGGTTGCCTACCGGGCGGCCGTGCTGCAGCGGTTCGCCAACCCGGCGCTGGGCCACCGCACTGCGCAGGTGGCCATGGACGGCTCGCAGAAGCTGCCGGTGCGCGTGCTCGGCACGGTGCGCGACCGGCTGGCGGCCGGCGCGCCGTGCGACCGGCTGGCCCTGGTCGCCGCCGCCTGGATGCGCTGCATTGCCGGCACGGACGACCGGGGCCGGGCCATCGAGATATCGGATCCGCTGGCCGACCGCCTGCGCCGCGCCGCCGATGCCGCCGGCCCCGACCCGGCGCGGCTGGCGCGGGCGCTGCTGGGGATCGCCGCGGTCTTCGGCGACGACCTGCCGCGGGCGGCGCCGTTCGTCGCGGCCGTGACGGCCGGGCTCGAACGGCTGTTCCGCTCTGGCGCCCGGCAGGCGGCGGCGACCGGGTCGGAACGGTGACAAAATGATGTTTCCGTCCTTTGGCCAATGGGCGACCCGGCGGTTTTGCAATACTTGCAGTGACAAAAGTCCTGGTGGCCGCCGTGGACCCGGTCCACGGGGTCGTCACACGGCATCGAAACCGGGCTGCGCAAAGAATGGCCGACGATCTCCCGATCGCTCCCACGGCACTGCAACGCGAAAATCATCATGGCGACGTGGTATCAGTCAGTCGGCGCTGCGCCCCTGCAGCATCCGAACGCACAGGGCACGCACTGCCCGACCCGCTGCCCCGACAGCGCCCGATCAAGCCCACGGAGCCGCCGCCGATGCCCCGCTCGTCGCGATGCCTGCTGATCAGCAGCATCTTTCCACCCATCCACGGCGGCTCGGCCGTCGTCTACGAGAACATGGCCCGGTTCGGCGAGGGCGATGTCGTCGTACTGGCACCCTACCGGCATTACCAGACGGGCCATGTGCTGGTCGGCTGGCTCGACCTGGACAAGGCCGCCCCCTACACCGTCCACCGCATGGAGCTGCTGCGGCCGCGCGAGCACGAGATGAACGGCCGGCTGGCTTCGATCTGGTCGTTCCTGACCGTCGACCTGCCGCTCAAGGCGCGCATCCTGGCGAGGGTGGCCGGCATCGTCCGGCGCGAGAAGATCGGCGTCGTGTGCATAGGCGAGCTGAACTCGGGCAGCTGGATCGGCAGCTTCGCCAAGTACCTGTTCGGCTGCAAGGTGATCAACTACATCCACGGCGAAGAGGTCACCTCGAAAGTCGTTTTCCGGTTCTACGGGCGGAACCGGCGCAAATACCTGCACCGCGCCGATGCGGTCGTCGCCGTCAGCGGCTTCACCCGCAGTGCCCTGATCGGGCTGATGGGCCTGCCCGGCGACAAGATCGAGGTCATCTTCAACGGCGTCGATGTCGAGCGCTTCGCGCCGCGGCCCAAGGCCCACGACCTGGTCGAAAGCTATGCGATCGGCAACCGCCGGGTGCTGCTCAGCGTCGGCCGGCTGGTCGAGCGCAAGGGCATCGACCAGGTGCTGCACGCCCTGCCGACACTGCTGGAGCGTCACCCGGACCTGCACTACCTGGTCGTCGGTGAGGGGCCGGACCGGCCGCGCCTGGAGCAGATCGCCGCAGCCGAAGGCATCACCGGCCGGGTGACGTTCACCGGCCGGGTCGCCGCCGAGCGGCTGGCCGACCACTATGCCCTGTGCGACCTGTTCGTGCTGCCCAACCGCGAGCTGGCCGACGGCGATACGGAGGGCTTCGGGCTGGTCTTCCTGGAGGCCAATGCCTGCGGCAAGCCGGTGGTCGGCGGCCGCGCCGGCGGTGCCGTCGAGGCGGTGCACGACGGCCAGAGCGGCCTGCTGGTCGACGGCACCAGCGTCACCGATATCACCGCGGCGATCGACCGCATCCTCGGCGACGAGGCGCTGTATGCCAGCCTCAGCGAGGGCGGGCTCAAGCTGGCGCAGGCCTCGGGCTGGGACAGCCGCGGGCGGCAGTTCCGCGATCTGTGCCGGCGGCTGGCGGCGGCATGACCAGCCACACTTACAGGACGGCGCTGATGATCGCCGGCGAGTTCCCGCCGGTGAAGACCATCGGCCGCCTGCGCACCGTCAAGTTCATCGAGCACATGCGCGCCCACGGCTGGCGCGCCGTGGTCCTGACGGTCGCGCCGAACGGCACCACCGTCGTCGCCGACCCGGCGCTGGAGGCGGAACTACCCGCCGACACGCCGGTCTACCGCGCTGCCATGCCGGACCTGGAAGCGGCGCTGGCACGGCGCCTGAAGCGACTGGCCGGCCGCACCGGGACAACGCCGGCCGGAGGCAACGGCGCCGCCGCACCCGCCGCACCCGCCGCATCGGGCAGTTCGAGTGACCGGCCGCCGGCACGCCGGTCGGCGGCACAGGCGGTCGTCGCGCCGCTGTGGAGCCTCGTCAAGCGGGGCCTGCGCGACATCGCCCATTACCCCGACGACTACCGGCCGTGGGCCCGCCAGGCGGTCGGAACCGGCCGCCGCATCCTGGCCGAGCACCGCATCGACCTGGTCTTCACGACGCTGCCGCCGTTCTCCGCGGCCCTGGTCGGCGACCGCCTGAAGCGCGATTCAGGGCTGCCCTGGGTCGTCGACTACCGCGACCTGTGGACCGGCGACGTGCTGCGCGAATGGGTTGGCCCGGTCCGGCGCCGCCTGGAGACACGGCTGGAGCGGCGGCTGATGCGCAACGCCGACGCGATCGTCACCGTGTCCGAGCCGAAGACTGCGTTCGTGCGGCGGCTGGTGTCGCCGTGCCAGGCCCGCTTCGCCACCATCACCAATGGCTACGACATTGAGGAGTTCGCCGACATCGCGCCGGGCCAGCGCCGCGACGACGGCACGATCCGCTTCGTCTTTACCGGGCGGCTGTTCAAGAACCGCCGCGGCTATGCTTTCGCCGAAGCGCTCGGCCGGCTCAAGCGCGAGGCGCCGGCCCTGGCCGGTCGCGCCCGCGTCACCTTCCTCGGCGAGGTGGCGCCGGAGATCGCCGAACGCTACCGGCAGATCCTCGACACCTGTGGCCTGACCGGCCAGGTCTCCTTTCCCGGCGACGTGCCGCACCGCGCGGCCAAGCAGGCCCAGGTCGATGCCGACTACCTGCTGCTGATCGTCGACACCGGCGCCACCTCCGACGGGGTCATCCCCGGCAAGCTGTTCGAGTACGTGGCCGCGCGCCGGCCGATCTTCGCCCTCACCAATCCCGGCGCCACCGCCGACATCATCCGGCAGGGGCAGCTCGGCCGCGTGGTGGCGGTGGAGGACGTCGAGGGCTGCACCGCGGCGCTGCGCGAGGTGCTGAGCGCGCCGGTGCCGCCGCCACTGGCCATGGACGACCCGTTCCTGGCGCAGTTCGACCGCCGCAGCCTGGCCGGCCGTCTGGCCGGGGTGTTCGACTCGGTCGTCGCCGACCGGACCTGAGCGACCGCCGGCCGCGGTCCGGGTGCCGGGCTAATCGAACAGGGCGTCGATCTCGGCCTGGGTGATGCCGCGGTTGTCGAGCTGCGGGCCTTCGAGCAGCCCGTCGTCGGCGCCGGTCACATCGGGCTCGGCGGCGGATGCCGGCGCGGCGGGCGGCGGCGGGGCGCCCAGTTCGGCCCACGGGTCGGCCCACGGGTCGGCTCGCGGGTCGGCCCACAGGTTGGCCAGGCAGCGCACCCGCTCCTCGACGAAGTCGAGGGTGGCAACGACCTTGGCGATGCGCTGTCCGGTGATGTCCTGGAAGGTCGAGGCCTGGAAGATCTGTGTCACGGCCTCGGTGACCTCGGTCAGCTGCTGGCCGATCACCGGGCTGCCGGCAATGGCCGAGACCTCCTCGACGACCGTTTCGATGGTCTCGGCGGCGGCCAGGATGGTCTGGGTGGCCGCCTCGGTCGCCGCGACGATGGCGTCGAGTTCGCGGCCCGCCGCGGTGATGCGGTCGTCGCCGCTGCCGGTGGCGGCGGTCAGGCCGGCGACCTGACGCAGCGTCTCCTGCAGGCGCGGATCGCTGCCGGGGGTGACGGCGGATATTGGCAAGCCGCTGTCGGGCGGGCTGCCGAGTCGGCGCTCCAGGCGGGCGATTCCCTCCAGGATGGCGCCGATCCGGTCGTCGCCGTTGTACGGCGTGGCGGCCGGAGCGGGGTCAGCGGCAGGGTGACGAGGTGCCTGGCCGGCCTGCAACTCGGCGGTGAACGGCTTGTGCCGCATGGCCTTCCTCCAGCGCGGCGCGGTTCGGCGGCGGGACGCGGACGGTACTTGTGCCGTGTGGACATGCGGTCCGGTCGGCGACACAGCTTTACGGAAATTCCTGAAGACTTGGTAAGCTGCACAGCCTTCGGCGGGCCGGACCGGCGGGTCTCTGCCCGCAGGTCTCCGGGGAACCCGCGCGGCGTCTGCGCGTTGGACAGGTTCAACATGCCCGCCTCGTCCGATCTCGCGAGCCGCCGGGCCAATCGGCAATTTAAACATTTAGTGGAACGTGCTAGGTTCCGCGCGCCGTGTCTCGAGTTCCGCCCGCTTTAAGCCTGGAGTTCACCATGCGCCAGACAGGATTGCCTCGGATACTCTCCGTCAGAGCTGCTGCCGGCCTCGCGCGGTCGTTCGCTGCCGGTCTGCTCGCCGCGGGTCTGGCCGTGCTGCCGGCCGCGGCACAGGACGATGCCGTCGCTGCCGCGCCCGGCGAGCCGCCGCCGCGCACCCGCATCGTCCACAGCATTGCGGGCGGCGTGCTGGCCCACGACTATGGGGTGTTCACCGACTCCAACGTCGAGGACGGCGTCGACATCAACGTGGAAATCCAGTTCACCGAGCCACGCTGGCGGCAGTGGCGGTGGATCGGCTCGCCGCGGCCCATGCTAGGCGCCAACATCAACACGGCCGGCGACACCAGCCGCGTCTATGGCGGCCTGTACTGGGACTGGTATCCGGTGAACGACTGGTGGTTCCTGGGCGGCGGGCTGGGGCTGACCGTGCACACCGCGGACTTCGAGGATCCGGATCCGGACGAGCGCGACCTGGGCTCGCCGGTGCTGTTCCACCTGGCGGCAGAGACCGGGGTGCGCTTCGCCCCGCACCACGCGGTCTCCGTGTACGTGGACCATGCCTCGCATGCCAGGCTGTTCGACAACGACAATGAGGGTCTGGAAACCGTCGGCGTGCGCTACCGCTACTTCTTCGGCGGGTGGAACTGATCGTGACGGATCACCCCGTGACCCCGCCGCAGGATGTGCCGCCGTACCATGACGACCTGGACGCCACCCTGGCCGAGGCGTGGCGGCTGCTGCGCGAGGGCGTGGACGACGCCGGCTCCGCCTTCCACACGCCCGCCGTGGCGACGGTGACGGCCGACGGCCTGGCCGCGGTGCGCACGGTGATCCTGCGCGGCGCCGACCCGGCGGCGCGGGTGCTGCGCTTCTACACCGATGCCCGGTCGGCCAAGGTGGCCGAAATCGCCGCCCGCCCGCGCATCGCTCTGCACGTCTACCAGCCCGGCCCGGAGATCCAGCTCCGCCTCGACTGCCTGGCCAGGATCCACGCCGATGATCCCTTGGCCGACGCCGCCTGGCAGGCGGTGCCCCAGGGCGGCCGCGACAACTACCGCGCCACCCCGGCCCCGGCGACGCCGATCCCGGATCCCCATGCCGCGGGCCTGCTGCCCGCCGCCGACGACCCGGACACCGGCCGCGCGTTCTTCCGCGTGATCGAGGCCCAGGTCCTGGCCCTGGAGTGGCTCCTCCTGGCCAGGCCCGGCCACCGCAGAGCCCGGTTCACATGGCCGCAGGACCGGCTGGCAGCGACATGGGTGGTGCCGTAGACCAAAGGCATCCGGTCTCGTTTTGTGTTGACGATGTTCGCTTTTTGTTTGCAGACGATAGCGTGCACCGGTATTCTCTATCAACCAAAGCAGGCGAGAACAGGCCATGCAGTACCGCAGGATGTACGTGCCTGGCGCGACCTGTTTTTTCACCGTCGTGACCCATGAGCGGCGGCCGATCTTTGCCGATGCGGCACATGTCGCTTTGTTGCGGACCGTTATGCGCCGGGAAATGGCTGCACGACCGTTCGCGATCGATGCCATGGTGGTGCTGCCCGACCACCTGCATGCCATCTGGATCATGCCGGAGACGGACGCCGATTTTTCTCTCCGCTGGCGCCGGATCAAGTCGGAGTTCAGCCGCGGCCTGACGAAGGCCAGCGGGCGAGCCCAGGCCGTATGGCAGCCGCGTTTCCGGGAACACGTGATCCGCAACGAGCAGGACCACGCCGCGCACCGGGACTGTATCCACATCAACCCGGTCAAGCACGGGCTGGTCGCCGCGGCGGCGGACTGGCCCCAATCCAGCTTCCACCGGTTCGTCCGGGACGGAATCGATCCGCCCGACTGGGGGACCGCCGACGTCCTCGTGCCTCTCTCCGCCGGCCAGGAATGAAGGCGCAGGTCGGCCGGAGCGCAGCGACGCCTGGCGTCGCT
>CAZGMC010000053.1:0-29252 GCA_964526565.1 uncultured Mycobacteriaceae bacterium | reverse complement strand
GGCCACCATGAGCCACGAGCTGCGCACGCCGCTCAACGCCATATTGGGCTTCTCCGAGATCATCAAGGACCGGGCCTTCGGCGCGGCCGCCTGGGACAAGTACGTGGAATACGCCGCGGACGTCCATGCCAGCGGCCGCCACCTGCTCGAGCTGATCAACGACATCCTGGACATTTCCAAGATCGAATCGGGCAGGCTGGAGCTGGCGCCGGAACCGCTGGAGGCCGAGGCGGTGCTGGCGGCGTGCCTGCGGCTGGTGGAGGTGCGGGCCGCCAACCGTGGCGTGTCGCTGCACCTGGAGGTCGATCCGCCGATCCTGCCGGTCTACGCCGACAAGCGCGCCATCAAGCAGATCGTGTTCAACCTGCTGTCCAATGCCATCAAGTTCACGCCCAGCGGCGGCCACATCGGCCTCGGCGCCTACGCCGACGGCGACGCCACCCGCATCGTCGTCCGCGACACCGGCATCGGCATTCCCGAGGATCAGATCCAACGGGTGCTGCGCCCGTTCGAGCAGATCGACAACCGCTACAACCGGGAGGCCGGCGGCACCGGGCTCGGCCTGTCCCTGGTCAAGGCGCTGGCCGAGCTGCACGGTGGATCGCTGACCGTCGACAGCGACGTGCACAGCGGCACGATTGTCACGGTGGTCCTGCCGTTGCCGAACGAAGACATGATGCCGCTCCAGGCCACGTGCGCCGCCCGGCACTGATGGCCCCGCGGCCGCGCCGCCCCGGCCCGCCCCGCCCCGGCGTCAGAAGAACTCGATCATCGACTGCCGGCAGACGTCCAGGCTCCACGACTCGCGGACGCCCTGGTTCTCGTCGATCAGGCGGACGTCGAACTCGCAGACGCTGCCGTATTCGCCGAGCGGGATCACCACCTCATGGCCGGGCGGCAGGCCGCCGGCGCCGATCCGGTTGCGGTCCCAGTTGCCGCTGGTGGTGGGCGAGGCATAGACGGCCAGCACCCTCGCGCTGCCCCGGTTGCGCACCGTGAGCTGCGCGCCGGCCGGTGCCGTCGGCGGGGGCGTGACGGCCGGTGCCGCCGGCGGTGGCGTGACGGCCGGTGCCGGGGGGCCGGCCGCGCTGGCCGTGTCCACCGGGGCGGCAGCGACCGGGCCGGTCGGGCCGCCGGACGCGGTCGGGCCGCTCCGCCGCGGATTGAAGTAGAACTCGCCGACGATCGATTCCTCGACCCAGGGCACCTGGGCACCGCCCGTGGTTGACAGCACCGTTTCGCGCACGCGGCGGAACATCAACCCGACCTCCAGGTCCGGCTCGACGATCCAGCGCACCAGCGCCTCGGTGAACGGGCTGTTGGCGCCGTCGCCGTCCAGCGCCAGCTCGCCCGGTGCCGTGGCATAGGCGATCAGCGTGCCGGTGCCGCCCTGGGTGGCGGCCAGCCCCTGGCCCACCGACACGCTGCGCCCCAGCGACTGGGCCTGGCGGGTCAGGCGGCGGGTGATGGGGTTGTCGCGGCAGGCGTCCAGGATGACGACGCTCAGTCCCGGTTCGGCCTCCTCCAGCTCGGCCAGCACCAGCGACAGCGTGAACGCCTCGTAGCGCAGGTCGCCGGGCTCGTCGATGCTGGCGGTCACCGGCAGCAGGAAGTTCTCGCCATAGACCTGCAGGCCGTGCCCCGCATAGAAGAACAGCGCCACCTCGGCGCCGTGGGCGCGGCTGCCGAAGCTGCGGATGGCCTGGGCCATGGCTCGGTAGTCGGCATCGACGATGGTGGTGACGTGGAAGCCGACGCGCTGCAGGGCGGCGCCCACCGCCGCGGCGTCGTTGGCCGGGTTGGCCAGCGGACTGGCCGCCTGATAGGCTCCGTTGCCGACCACCAGCGCCACCCGCTCGCCGACGGCGCCGGCAGCCGGGCCCCCCGCCAGGATGCCCGCCGCCAGGGCGAATGCAATCAGGAAAACCGCGATCAGCCCGCGCATTGTTGTTGATCCGTCCCGATGGTCAAACCGCTGGTGGCGAGACTACCCGACTTGCCGGTCTTGTGCAAATCAACCGGGGGTCAACCCCATGGCCCGACCCCATGGCCTGCAAGCCGGCATGGCAACGAGCTCAGGTTAACGGGCCGGAGGGCCGAAGAGTTCGACGAAGGCGCTGGTGTCCCATCCGGCGACCCTGGCGGCCGGTGGGGACCGCCCGGCGTGGCGAACGACGATGACATCGGGTGCCGGTCAGCAAGAAGGACGGCTCGTATGGACCACACGGCGTCAACCTGAACCCGTTGCCGTGGTCAGCAAGGGAATTGCCTTGACAAGGGATCTGCGATTCGATCGGCGTTCCGATTCGGGACGGGCGCAGCGAATTCAAGGACCGCTGCACCAGGGACGTACGCCTTTACATTTCGTCCGCGCCCCTGGACATCGACCGCCTCGCCCACGGCGCCCGCGGGCACCGGGGCGTCGAAAGCATGCACTGGCTGTTCGACGTCGTCTACGATGTGGTTGACCGCGCGGTACGGAGATAATATTCAACCCCTGCTTTCGGCCGGGCCGGACATCAGTGGGACGGGGCGGAAAGGGGGGTTGGAACCATGGCCATCCATGCGAAGGACGACGTCCGGGAAGACCTGCTCGACGACGTGTACGCCTCGGCCGACCTCTCGGTCGCCTTGCCGAAATACCGGATGCCGGACGCCGAGCACGACCCGCGCCACGCCTTCTCCGTCGTCCGCGACGAACTGATGCTGGACGGCAATTCCCGCCAGAACCTGGCGACGTTCTGCCAGACCTGGCTGGAGCCGGAGGTCCACGACCTGATGGACCTGTGCCTTGACAAGAACATGATCGACAAGGACGAGTATCCGCAGACGGCGGAGCTCGAGGCGCGCTGCGTCCACATGCTGGCCGACCTGTGGCAGGCCCCCGACGCCGCCAACACCGTGGGCTGCTCGACCACCGGGTCCAGCGAGGCGGCCATGCTCGGCGGCCTGGCCCTGAAGTGGCGCTGGCGCGACCGCATGCAGGCGCAGGGCCGGCCGGCCGACAAGCCGAACCTGATCACCGGGCCGGTGCAGATCTGCTGGCACAAGTTCGCCCGCTACTGGGACGTCGAGATCCGCGAGATCCCGATGGAGCGCGACCGGCTGCTGATGACCCCGGACGAGGTGCTCAAGCGCTGCGACGAGAACACCATCGGCGTGGTGCCGACCCTGGGCGTCACCTTCACCTGCGGCTACGAGCCGGTGCAGGCGGTCGCCGCGGCGCTCGACCGGCTGCAGCGTGACACCGGGCTCGACATTCCGATGCATGTCGATGGCGCCAGCGGCGGGTTCCTGGCGCCGTTCTGCGCCCCCGACCTGGCGTGGGACTTCCGCCTCCCGCGGGTCAAGTCGATCAACACTTCGGGCCACAAGTTCGGCCTGGCGCCGCTCGGGGTGGGATGGGTGATCTGGCGCGAGGCGCGGGACCTGCCGCAGGACCTGGTCTTCGACGTCAACTATCTGGGCGGCAACATGCCGACCTTCGCGCTCAACTTCTCGCGGCCGGGCGGACAGATCGCCTGCCAGTACTACAACTTCCTGCGCCTCGGCCGGGCGGGCTATCGCAAGATCCAGACCGCCTGCTACGACACGGCACAGTATCTGGCCGGGGAGATCGCCCGCATGGGCCCGTTCGAGATGCTGTATGGCGGCGACCCGCAGGGCGGCATCCCGGCGGTGGCCTGGACCCTGAAGGACGGCTTCGACAGCCGCGGCTACACCCTCTACGACCTGGCCGACCGCCTGCGCAGCCGCGGCTGGCAGGTGCCGGCCTACTCGCTGCCGGCCGACTGCCAGGACATGGTCATCCAGCGCATCCTGGTGCGCCACGGCGTCAGCCGCGACCTGGGGTCGCTGCTGATCGACGACATGAAGCGGTGCCTGGATTTCTTCGAGAAGCACCCGATCACGCGGCCAATGAGCGCCGCGGAAGCCACAGGCTACCATCACTGAGGCACCGGCCCTGAGGCACCGGACCGGACAGGCCGGCACGCCGCGCGCGGTGGCGAGCGTCGGCGGCGGTCCGGCCGGGCCGGGCGCGGCCTACCTGCTCGCCGCCTCGCCGGTGTCGCCGTTGGCGGGGCGGTCCTTGAACAGGGCCATGGGGATGTCGTACTGCTTGAGCAGGTCGTAGATCGTCGGGCGCGACACGCCCAGCGTCTTGGCGGCCTGGCTCAGGTTGCCGCGGGCCAGGGTCAGGGCCTGCTGCAGGGCGCGGATGTCGGCCTGCTCGCGCGCCTCCTTCAGGGTCAGTGGCGTCGGCGGCTGGTCGGCCTCCTCCAGGTCCAGGTCGGCCGGCATGATGTACTTGTCGTCGGCCATGATGACCGCCCGCTTGACCCGGTTCTCCAGCTCGCGGACGTTGCCCGGCCAGTCGTAGTGGGCGATGGCGGCCAGCGCCTCCTTGCCGAAGCCCTTCAGGCCGCGCTTCTGGACGGCGTTGAACTTCTTGAAGAAGAAGTGGGCAAGCAGGATGGAATCGTCGTCGCGGTCGCGCAGCGGCGGGATGTCGATGACCAGCTCGCTGATGCGGTAGAACAGGTCCTCGCGGAACTCGCCGGTCTGCATCTTGGCGCGCAGGTCCTGGTGCGTCGCGCAGATGACGCGCACGTCGACCGGGATGGAGCGCCGGCCGCCGATCCGCTCGATCACCCGCTCCTGCAGGAAGCGCAGCAGCTTGACCTGCAGCGGCGTCGGCAGGTCGCCGATCTCGTCCAGGAACACGGTGCCGCCGTTGGCCGTCTCCAGCCGCCCCTGGGTCTGCTTGACCGCCCCGGTGAAAGCCCCCTTCTCGAAACCGAACAGCTCGCTCTCCAGCAGGTTCTCCGGGATGGCGGCGCAGTTGATCGGCACGAACGGCTTGTCGGCGCGGGCGGAGAGCGTGTGCAGGGCGCGGGCCATCACCTCCTTGCCGGTGCCGCTCTCGCCCAGCAGCAGCACGGTGACCTCGGCGCCGGCGGCGCGCTCGACCATGCGGCAGACCGGCTGCATGCTGCGCGCCGAGGTGATGATGCCCTCGAGCTGCGAGGTGCCCTGGCGGTCGCGCAGGGCGCGGTTCTCGGCCTCCAGCGCATGGAGCTTGAAGGCGCGGTCGACGATCAGGTTGAGGACGGTCGGGTCGACCGGCTTGGCACAGAAGTCGTAGGCGCCGATGCCGATGGCGCGCACCGCATTCTCGCGCTCGTCGTTGCCGCTGACGATGATCACCTTGGTCTGGGGTGCCAGCGCCAGGATCTCCTGCAGCGTGGCGAAGCCCTCCGAGGCGTCGTGCTGGTGCGGCGGCAGGCCCAGGTCGAGCGTGACGACCGGCGGTTCGCCGCGGCGCAACTGGGCGATGGCCGTCTCGCGATCGCCGGCGGTCAGCACCGTGTAGCCGTCGAAGCTCCACTTGAGCTGGCGCTGCAGGCCGGGGTCGTCCTCCACGATGAGCAGTATGCGGCCGTTGGCAGTCATGTCGTCGTCTTTGCTGGTGTCGGGGTGTCGCTGTCGGAGTCGGCGGCGGCGTCCGCGGCCGTGTCAGCGGCGGCGTCAGCGGCGGGCAGCACCAGGCGCATCACGGTGCCCTGGCCGGGCGCCGTGCGGACGTCCAGCCGGCCGCCGGCGCGGCGGGCGAACTGGCGGCTCTCGAAGGCGCCGATGCCGTAGCCGCCGCCCTTGGTGCTGCGGAACGGCCGGAACAGTTCGTTGTGGACAAAGGCGGGGTCCATGCCGGGGCCGTCGTCCTCGACCTCCAGCACGGCGTCGCGGCCGCTGCGGACCACGCGGATGACCACGTGCCCGTTGCGGCCGGCGGCTTCGACGGCGTTGCGCACCAGGTTGCGCAGCACCGCCGTCAGGCGCGCCGGTGCCGCCGTCACCGCGGCCCGGTCGTCGCGGCAGTCGACGGCCGGCGCCGGTTCGGCACGGCCGAGCTGGCGCACCACCTCCTCGGCCACCATGCGCAGGCGGATCGTGCGCGGCTCGTCGCCGTCGTCTCGGCCGCGCTCGGCGTTGAGATGGGCGAGCAGGCGGTTCAGCGCCGTCACCGAGTCCTCGACCGTGGCGACCATGTCGGCGATGAACTCCGGATTGTCGCGGAACCGCGCGGCATTGCCGGCCAGCAGGGCAAGCTGCCCGGTGATGTTCTTCAGGTCATGGACGATGAAGGTGACGCGCTGGTTGAACTCCTCGAACCGGCGTGCCTCGGTCAGCTCTTCCAGCGTGAGCCACTCGGCCATGTAGCTGGCCGCCTGGCGCGCCAGGATGCGCAGCAGGGCGCGGTCCTCCTGCGCCATGGCCCGCGGCGCCCGCGGCCGCGCCAGGACCATGATGCCGACCAGCCGCTCGCGGTGCACCAGCGGCACGACCAGCCAGGCGCGCGGGACCGCTGTCAGCACCGGCGGCGGCGGCGCACCGTTCGGTGTGCCGGCCCGGTCCAGCACGATGGCGCCGCCGTCCTGCTCCAGGTGCGTCACGAACGGGTCGTCGTCGGCCAGGTAGCCGAGCGGCGGCGCCAGGTTCCAGCCGACCTGCCCGGTGAAGCCGGCCTCGCTGCGCAGCCACAGCGTGCCGGCCGGCACGTCGAATACGTCGGCGACGGCGGCCACGACGCGCTCGCCCAGCGGCTTGTCGTCGGTATCGGCCAGCTTGCCGATGAAGCGCAGCCATTCCTCCCGGTAGTCATACTTGTAGCTGTAGAAGTGCCGGCTGACGAACAGCTTGGCGGTGGCGCGCACGCGGCCCGACATGGCGAACACCGCCGCCAGCACCAGGGCGCCGAACACCAGCGCCGTCTGGATCACAGTGCCCCAGCCGCCGCCCAGCGTGCGCACATAGAATCCGGCTGCCGCCATGACCAGCAGGAACAGGCCGCTGACCAGGATCGTCGCCGAGTGGAACACGATCTCCCGCGACACGTGGACCGGCGGCGCCCAGCTGCGGTTGCGCGCCGCGGACACGGCGATCAACGGCACCATCATGGCGTCGATCAGGCCGCGGGCGGCGTTGAAGTCGCTGTTCCAGCGGTTGAACAGGATGGCATCGGCATAGACGAACACGTCGAAGGCGAACAGGCCGCCCAGGCCGATGATCAGGAACTTGAGCGCCCAGCGCTCGTCGGGATCGGCATTGCGGTACAGGTTTTCCAGCAGCATCAGCCCGCCGATCGCCAGCAGCAGGCCGGTGACGTAGCGCAGGTTGGTGCCGCCGGCCAGCGCCGTCGCGGCGTCGCCCGACAGCAGGTGGAGCCCCTCCACCGTCGCCGCCGCGGCGACCAGGCAGACGGCGGCGCCGGCCAGCGTGACCAGCGCATGCGGCATGCGCCGGCCGGGGTCGCGGTGGGCGGCCAGGACGCTCAGGACGAAGGCGAACCAGGCGGCGTCGCGGGCCAGCTCCAGGGGCGGTCCGGCCGCTGCCCAGCCGGCCAGGCCGCGCTCGCCGAGTCCGACCGCCGCGGCCCAGACGACGGTGACGGCGGCGGCCGCCGTCAGCAGCACACCCGGCAGGGTCCGCCGCCAGTTGACGAGCAGCAGCAGCGTCAGGCCCAGATAGGCTGCCGCGCACACGAAATATGGGATCGAGCCGACGCTCAACGCGCTGTTCTCTCCTGGTCGCTGCCCGTCGGGCCTGTGCCCAATGGCGGCATTGCGCGGGCGCCGGCAGCGGCGCACTGTGCCGCGGACTGCGGGCGGCAGGCAATGCCGATGACGGCCGCCGCGACGGTCCGCCCGCCGCCGCCGGCACTCGCCTGGCGGCACGTCCTGCGCCGTGTGCCTGTCGGGGAAGCGCCGCACCGCCGGCCGGCCGGCGGCCACCTTGTCGATGACGGTCGGATGTCCGCTCCCGGCACCGCACAGCGACTGCTCAGCAGCTCGACCTTCACCGTTGTGGCCCTGCTGGTCAATTTATCCGCCTCGCTAGTTCTCGTACCGTTCCTCATCGCGCAGCTCGGTGACGGCTGGTACGGTACCTGGATCCTCATCGGCACCATCCTCGGCTACTTCGCGGTGCTCGACTTCGGCATGTTCAGTGCCGCCGAGCGCTACATATCCTTGCACTACTCGCGCTGCGACTGGACCGAGGTCAACGCCGTCCTCAGCACCTCGATGGTGCTTTTCTGCGGCGCCGGTGTGGTGGCGCTGGCGGCGGCACTGGCGGCGGCGGCGGCGGTGCCGCTGTTCGTCGCCGATGCCGAGGCCGGGCGCATCGTCCGCCTGGCGCTGGTCGTGGCGGCGGTCGACGTGGCGCTGTTCTTCCCCGGCGGCCTGTTCAACAGCATCATGGTGGCCCAGGTCCGGTTCGACCTCGCCGCGCTGCTCGGCATCGTCAAGGTCGTCGTCCGCACGGGCCTGATCCTCCTGGTCATCGGGGCGGGCCACGGCATCGTCGCGCTGGCCGTCATCACGCTCGCGACCAACACGGCCGAGCGCCTGGCCAAGGCGTTCATCGCATGGCGGCTGTACCCGCAGATGCGCCTGTCGCTGCGCCTGTTCCAGAGGACGCGCATCGGCACCTATGCCCGCTATGGCCTGTACAGCTTCGTCGCCGAGGTGTCCGAAAAGGTACGGTTCAACGTCGACGTGGTCGTGATCGGCCTCGTCCTCGGCGCCGCCATGGTGACAATCTACAATATCGCCGCGCGCCTGGTCTCCTATTACATGCAGCTCATGGTCAGCAGCATCGGCTTCATGATGCCGGTGTTCGCCGCTTTGGCCGGTCAGGGCGACGAGGCCGGCCTGCGCCGCGATTTCCTGTTCGTCAGCAAGCTGTCGGTGGTGCTGAGCACGCTGTTCGGCGGGAGCCTGCTGCTGGTCGGCCGGCCGTTCATCGAGCTGTGGATCGGGCCGGACTACGGCGTCGCCTTCGCACCGCTGGCGGTGATCGGCGCCGCCGTCATGCTCGAGCTGGCCCAGACGCCGTCCGCCCACCTGCTCATGGCGCTCAACCGGCATGCCTTCCTGGCGCGGCTGGGCACCGTCGAGGCGGCGGCCAACCTGCTGCTCAGCCTGGCCCTGGCCCGGCCCCTGGGCCTGGTCGGCGTGGCGCTGGGCACGGCGCTGCCGCTGCTCGTCGCCCGCGTGTTGGTGCAGCCGGCCTTTGTCTGCCGCCAGATCGGGCTGCCCCTGGCCGTCTACGTCCGTGCCGTCGGCGGGCTGGGGCTGGCGGCGCTGGCGGCCCAGGTGCCGCTGTGGCTGGTGCGGCCGGCGCTGCTGGCGCTGCCGCTGCCGGCGGCCGCGGCGCTGCTGGCGGCGGCCTATGTGGCGCTTGCCGTGGTCCTCGTGACCTTCGGCCTCGACCGCGACGAGCGCACGCGGTTCTGGGGCCATGTGCTGACCTGGCTGCATCTCGCCCGTCTCGGGGGCGCGCGCCGTTGAGTGGCGCGGCATTCGCCGGGCTCGCCTGCCGCGCCGCCAGGCGTTACACTACCGGCATCCGGCCGGCGCGGCTCCCGGTCGCCCGACGACGCCTCGGACCGGTTGCGGAGCAGGCGACGATGCTGCACGGGCTCATGCCGAGACTGCGATCGCTGGCGATGCCGGGTGTCGTGGCGGCAGCGGTGCTGGCCGCGGCGGCTGCCGTCGCGGGCGCGCCACCGGTGCCGATGCCGGACCCGCCGGTGCCGGCCGACGGCGCGATGCGGCCGGTGAACATCTTCGGCAGCGACGACCGGCGCCTCGAGGAGCGGCGGCCGGGCACGGACTTCGGACGGATCGTCCTGATCAGCGATCCGACCACGCGGAAGGCCGGCACCGGGTTCCTGGTGGCGCCGTGCTATGCCATGTCGGCGATGCACGTGGTGCTGAGCGACTACGACCTGAACGTGCGCGCCTATCCCAGCACGGCGTTCGAGTACATGGTCTACTACGGCAGCGGCCGGCGCTTCGGCAATTTCGACGACTTCACGGTGGGCCGGCCGGTGGCCTGGGGCCGCTACTATGACGCGGTGCCGGTCGATGCCTCGCAGGACTGGATCCTGCTGCAATTGGAGCGCTGCGTCGGCGACCGCTATGGGCACTTTTCGCCGCGCCCGCTGGCGCTGGCCGAGGCGGCCGGACGCCGGCTGCAGCTCGCCGGCTATCCCGAGCCGCAGAACCTGTTCCACGTCCAGGTCGACCCGGACTGTCGCGTGCACGAGGAGCATCTCTGGCCGCTGAACCGCCAGCCGATCTGGCATCACGACTGCGCCGTGCGGCAGGGCGCGTCCGGCGCGCCGATGTACTTCGTCGAGGGCGGCCGCAGCCACGTCGCGGCCATCGCCATCGGCGAGCTGCAGTCCACCGACGATGTGCTGCCGGACTATGAGACCGGGCGCGCCAACATCGCCGTGCCGATCGCCAACGCCATGCCGGCGCTGCAGACCCTGGCCGGGGAGACGCCGGACCGGGTGGCGGCGGCGCAGGACCTGCTCAACGCGCTGGGCCGGCCGGCCGGCCCGGCCGACGGCGTCGCCGGCCCGAGCACCCGCCGCGCCGTGCACGCCTATCGGGTGGCCCGCGACCTGCCCGGCGGCGCCCTGATCGACGACGACCTGCTGGCCCGGCTGCGCGCCGACCTGACCCGGCTGACCGGCACGGACGAGGTTCAGCCGTAGCGCAACGCGTACCAGGCCCGGCCCAGCCATTCGTGCACCGCGTAGGCGGTCCCGCCCAGCGCCCACGGCGACGGCAGATAGTCGTTCAGCACGCCCGGCCAGACGATCGGATGGTGCGCCGCGAACGCCGTCGGTGCCGGCACGACCGTGAACCCCGCGGCTTCGAACACCGGCACGGCGCGGCGCATGTGCCAGGCATGGGTGACCAGGTAGATCGTCCCGATCCCCTCGGGCAGCAGGGTTTCGGCACTGCGCTCGGCATTCCCGGCGGTGTTGCGGGACTCGCGCTCAACCCACCGCGCCGCGAGGCCGAAATCGCGGCGCAGGCTCTCGCTCATCAGGTCGGCCAGGGCCGGCCGGTCGTCGGTGCCCAGGCCGCCGCTGACCAGGATCGGCCGGCCGGTGCGCCGGTGCAGCGTCGCCGCATAGCGCAGCCGCGTCAGGGCCAGGGAATCGATCGTCGTCTCACCGTATTCCGGAGCGTCGCTGTACCAGCCCGCCGCCAGCACGACGATGGCTCCGGCGTCGGGGATCGTGCCGTGCGGATCGAGCGCCGGATAGGGCTCGAGGCCGCGCATCGCCAGCCCGGCGACGAGGGGCGTGCTCAGCGCGTACAGCAGCACCAGGCCGGCAACGACGATCGACGTGCCGGTGCGCGGCCGCCAGCGCCGCAGGACGAGTCCGGCCACGATCAGGACGATGATGCTGCCGGGCGGCAGCAGGAATGCCTTGAGCACCGGGCGCCTCCAGGCCCTGCGGCGAGCCGGGTCAGGGGTGTTGGCGGTGGCGGCGGCCGGTCTGGCGGAGACCGGGCGTGACGCCCTCAGGCCACGGCCGCCCCGACCAGGCGATCATAGAGCGGCGCGTACCGTTCCACCACCCGCGGCCAGGCCCGCTCCGTCTCGACATACTGGCGCCCGGCGCGCAGGATGTCGGCCCAGGGGATGCGGCCGTCGATGACGCGGGCGATGACGGCGGCCAGGCTGTCGGCATCGCCGGCCTTGAACAGGAAGCCGGTGCGGCCGTCGGCGATCAGCTCGCGGTGTCCGCCCACGTCCGAGGCGATGACCAGCTTTTCCATGGCCATCGACTCGAGCGGCTTGAGGGGCGTGACCAGCTCGGTCAGCCGCATCGGCTGGCGCGGATAGACGAATGCGTCGATCACGGAGTAATAGCGGCCGACCTCCTCGTGCGGCACGCGGCCGGTCAGGATGACGCTGTGCGCCAGGCCCAGCTCGGCGACCAGGGCACCGATGCGCTCCGCCTCGGGGCCGCCGCCAACCAGCAGCAGGCGCAGCGTGGCGTGGCGCGCGGCCAGCCCGGCCATCGCCCGCACCAGCAGGTCCAGGCCCTCGTAGCGGTAGAACGAGCCGATGAAGCCGAGCACGGTGCAGCCGGCCAGGTCGTAGCGGGCGACCAGCGCCGCGTCCTTCTCGGCGATCGGCGTGAACCGTGCCGCATCGACGGCGTTGGGGATCACCGTCACCCTGTCCGCCGGCAGGCCGCGCGCCAGCATGTCGTCGCGCAGGCCGTTGCAGATCGTGGTGACGGCGTCGGCGCGCCACAGCGCCCGCGTCTCCAGCCATTTGGTGGCGCCATAGCGCAGCCCGCCCGGCGCCGACTGGCCCTCGCTGGCGGCGGCGTCCTCCCAGAAGGCGCGCACCTCGTAGACCACCGGCAGGCCCAGCCGCCGGCCGACGCGCAGCGCCGGGATGGCGTTGAGCACCGGCGAGTGGGCGTGGATCACGTCGGGCCGGGCCTGGCGGGCCAGGGCCAGCAGCCGCGCCTCGGTGGCCCGCATCTCCAGCGTCTCGCGCGCCACCGGCAGGCGCAGCAGCGGCGAGCGCGGCAGGCGGGTGCGGTGGTAGGTCAGCCCGTCCACCGTCTCCGGGTCGGGGCCGTCGCGGCGGTGGCGGCAGGTGGTCAGGTGGACCGTTTCCCAGCCGCGGGCGCGCTGGGCGCGCAGGATGCCCTGGGTGCGGAACACGTAGCCGCTCTGCAGCGGCGCGGAGTGGTCGAGGACGTGCAGGATGCGCATGGGGCCGGCGGCTGGGGTGGCGGGCACGGGTCGCGCCGGCGCGGCCCCGACGGCGCCGCCCCTGGCGCGCCGGACACTAGCCGCCCGTACGGCCGCTGTCAGCCTGTCCGATCCGATCCGATCCGATCCAGACCCTGGCCTTCCTGAAGCTGCCGGCTTGAAGCTGCCGGCTTGAAGCTGCCGGTGATCCCGCACCTGCACCCGGCCGAGGGCGTGCGCAAACCCCGCCCGCTTCCTGCGGAAGTGCAGGTTGCGGGGCGCTGCCGTGTTGCGGAACAGTGCAGCCGCCCATGACCGCGACCGTCATTGCCGGCACCGACCGCCGGCTCTCGACAAGCGGATCGGCTCCCGTTGATGCCACTTGTGCCTGCCATGCAAACCGCCATTGCCATTGTCGCGTACCGCAACGCTGAAGACGTTCGCACCTGCCTTGCGGCACTGGCGCGACAGCGGGCGCGGGATTTCTCGGTCCACATTTGCGAGAACGGCGGGTTGGAGGCTTTTGCCCGTCTGGTGGACGGGCTGTCCGGCATGGTGACAGCGGCGGCGGATGGCGATGACCTCGGTGGAGCGGTCGCCGACGAGCCCGTCTGGCGGGGCCAGATGGTCGGCGGCGGGCAGCCCATCCATGTGATTTGCAGCCGGGCCAATCGCGGCTATGCTGGCGGGATCAACCGCTGCATTCGGGACGCCATGCCCGATCGGCGCTGGGCGGCGCTGTGGGTTCTCAATCCCGACACCGAGCCGCATCCCGACGCGCTTCTGGAACTGCTGCGCCGCGCGGCCTCCGGCAGCTGCGGCATTGTCGGCGGCCGCCTTGTCTTCAAGGGAACGGGACGCGTGCAGCTGTATGCCGGACGGTGGCGGCGGCTCATGGCGCGCGGCTACAATATCGGGTTGAACGCTCCCGTGGACGCTGTTCCGGACGTGGAACAGATCGAACGGGAAATGAACTACGTCAGCGGCGCCTCGATGCTCGTCTCGCGTGCCTTCCTGCAGAGCGTCGGTCCCATGGACGAGCGGTATTTCCTCTACAACGAGGAGGTGGACTGGTGCTTCCGCCGCGGCGGTTACCGCCTGGGGTATGCCCACGAGGCCGTCGTACACCATGCCCACGGCAGTACGATGGGCTCGAGCAGCAACAGGCGACGCCGGTCGGCCTTGTCGGTGTATCTTGACGAGCGGAACAAGCTGCTCTTCACGTCGAGATTTTTTCCCAGGCTCTATCCGCTGGTGGTGCTGGTCACCCTGTTCCTGACTGCACAATACCTGAGGCACGGGGCCGTCAGGAACTTCGCGGTCGCGATCCGCGGCTGGTTTGCCGGCCTCCGCGGCGAGGACGGTCCGCCCGTTCGATACGTCACCGATACGATCCGTGGTGCCGGCCGCCAACCAGATCCGGCTGGATCCGGCTGGTGGACGGAGGCAGGCCCTGGTGGCGGCTTCTGCTCAGGTGCCGGACAGACACAGGCGGACGGCCCGGTTGAAGCGGTAGCAGCGAATGCGGACCAGGACCATGACGGCCTTGAGCCGGTCGCCAAACCGCGTCAGACGCGGTGAGGTCATGATCCTGACGGCGTGCGGCACGGGAGAAACCAGCACCGCAACGGAGCGGGTGAGCCAACGGGCGGTCCCAAGCGGCTGTTGCCGCATGAGCAGGTATCCCTCACGGGTCTGCTTGTCCCATTTCCGGGTCAGTTCGGGCCACGTGTGGCGGGACGGATGGCCGACACTCATTGCATCATTGTAATGAATTGAATATCCCATGGCAGTGGCGCGCCGGCCCCACTCCAGGTCCTCGGCAACCGCGTTCCGGAAGGGACCGACATCGAAGAAAACATCCCGGCGCACCACGAGATTGCCGGTCCCCGAGAAGCCTTTCTTCTCCACGTAGACGCGATTGTCAAAACCGAAGACCGCTTCGAACGCCTCGACCGGCGTCAGGTGCTGCGGGTCGCGGGCGAAAAGATCGACCCGCCCGCCCACGATCTCCGCCGTTTCGCAGCTGCGCACGGCCTGGGCGAGCCAGTCGGCGGCGGGCCGGCAGTCGGAGTCGAGAAAAGCCAGGAGTCTCCCGGCCGCGGCGAGGGCGCCGGCATTGCGCGCCGGACCGGCGCCTTGCTCGTCCGCCGCGATGACCCGCGCCAGCGGGCCGACCGCGTCGCGGACCGTGGCGATCCCGATCGGCGAGTTGTTGTCGACGACAATGACCTCGTAGTCGCCGGCCGGCACCGTCTGGTCCGCCAGCAGATTCAGGCAGTGAACCAGGTTTTCCAGGTCATTGTAATGAGGAATGATGACGGAAATCTTCGGCATGCAAGTCCCGGCTTCAGCAGTCGTGGGCGCCCGGCTGCCGGTCTGCTGGGTGACCATCGATCGGCTTGCCAACCCGTCGTTGAGGTCGGGCCTCGACCTCTTGGCCAAGGGCTCCGTAACGGTTTGTATCAGGAAATCCTTGCCTGGATAAGCACCTTCAACAGCACTGTCCGCTTGGACAGGGGTGTCTGGCGGAGGACGAACACCCGCAACCGCTTCGCCGGTCGCGGTCGAAGACCGGCTCTTGAACGGACGGGCATCGAACCGCCGGACCCAGGTCAATCCGCCTGCGCCGCCAGCCGGGCCAGGGCCGCGCCGGTGATGCGGTAGGGCAGCCATTCCTCCAGGTGGGCCAAGCCCAGGCGGTGGTAGAAGTCGCGCGCCGGGTTCCAGTGCAGCACGTTCAGCTCCATGCGGCGGCAGTTGCGGGCCAGCGCCACGGCGGCGCAGGCGGCCACCAGGCGGCGGCCGATGCCCAGGCCGCGGGCCCGCTCGGCGACATACAGGTCCTCGATGAACAGGCCCGGCCGCCCCTCCCAGGTCGAATAGGTGTGGAAGTACAGGGCGAAGCCGGCCGGCCCGGCGGCTCCGCCGGCGTCGTCCAGCTCGGCCACCAGCGCCTCGAAGCGACGCGGCTCGCCCCAGCCGTCGCGCACCAGGTCCGCCACGGTGGCCCTGACCCGGTCCTCGGCCTGCTCGAACCGGGCCAGCTCGCGCACCAGGCGAAGGATGGCGGCGGCATCGTCGGGGTGTGCCGGGCGGATGCGGACGGCGGTCATCGGCGGCTCCGCTGTGGGGGAGTCTGCTCGGGGCGTGGCGGACACGCGGCGGTCACGACGGCCGCCGACCGCCATGCTTGATTCCGCAGGGCAGCCGCCTATCTGTCAATGGTGAAGCAGCGCCGGTCCGGGCTGCACGGGGAGCGCCGCACAAGGCGGGCTCGCTAACCAAGGCTCGCTCTTTTGAGGAGTTTTTTTAGTGTCTAGATTGTCCATGTTGAACAGCCCCCTGCTCCTCGGTTTCGAGCAGTTCGAACGGACGCTGGACCGCGTCGCCAAGACGTCCTCCGACGGCTATCCGCCATACAATATTGAGCGCGTGGGCGAGGATGGCCTGCGCATAACGCTCGCCGTGGCCGGGTTCCGGGTCGAGGACCTGTCCGTTCACCTTGAGGACAACCAGTTGATCGTGCGTGGCCGCACGCACGACGACAAGGAGCGCGTCTACCTGCACCGGGGAATCGCCTCGCGCCAGTTCCAGCGCGTCTTCGTGCTCGCCGACGGCATCGAGGTGGCCGGCGCCAATCTCGACAACGGCCTGCTCAGCATCGAGCTGGTCCGGCCGCTGCCGGCGGCCAAGGTGCGCACCATTGAAATTTCCCGCCCCGTGCGGGATGGCGCGGGGCAGCGCGTCGTCCTCGACGGGAGGCGGGACCAGCCGCGGGCCGGCGGGCCCGACGAGGAGTGATGATGAACGAGCAGATCCAGCGGGGCTATGAGCCGATGTCGGCGTCGGATTTCGCCGCCTATGGCGTTCAGCAGATCGCCTATGTCAAGCCGGTGGAGGTCGAGGGCAAGCCCGGCTTCGCGGTCCACGCCGCCGACGGGACGCCGCTGACCATGCTGCCGGACCGCGACGTGGCATTCGCGGTGGTTCGCCAGAACGACCTGGAGCCGGTCAGCACCCACTGAAGCGGCACCCGCTGAAGCGACACCGACTGCAGCGGCGGCCGGCCCGCACGTCACAGCTGTCGGATCGGCCTCGCCGCCTCATGGCGCGGGCCTGCACCTCGCTTGAAAGGAACGGCATGCCGCCGATCTCTGGCGGCCAGACCGGCTATTCTTCCAGGAAGTCGCGGATCAGGCGCAGCGTCTCCTCCGGGCGGTCGCGGTAGAGCGGGTGGCCGCTGCCGGGCAGGCGCTCGAAGCGGGCCAGGCCGGGCGGCAGGGCTGCGGCGATCTCCTCGCTCTGCTCGATGGGGGTGATGTTGTCGTCCTCGGCGCCGATGACCAGCGTCGGGCAGCTGACCCGCGCCAGATCCTCGCGATAGTCCATCCGCCAGTGCTCGCCACTCGGGCCCGAGAAATAGAACAGTACCGAGGACCGGACCACGGCACGGGCGTTCTCGTCCGGGTCGTCCGCGGCCGGGAAGGCAAAGTACAGCAGTTCGTGCAGGGCGAAGCAGTCGAGTATCGCCGCCGGGTTGAGGTCGGTCCACAGGCGCTCGGTGACGCTGCGGGCGCGCGCCCCGCCGTTGCGGTGCAGCGCGAACAGCGAGACCTGCAGGTCCAGCCGCGCCGCCGTGTTCATCAGGATCAGCTTGGCCGCGTGGCCGGGATGGCGCGTGGCGTAGGCCTGGGCGACGAAGCCGCCGAACGAGGTGCCCAGGACCACCGGCCGCTCGATGCCCAGGGCGTCGCACAGGCCCTTCACATCGTCGCCCCACTGGTCGAGGGTCCACGAGTCGATCGGGCCGTCATCGCTGCGGCCGTTGGCCCGGTGGTCGTAGTAGACGATCTGGGCCACGTCGGCCAGCGCGGAGAACGCCGGCTTGTACATGGAATGGTCGAAGGCCGGGCCGCCGTGCAGCAGCACCAGCGTCGGCTTCTCGCGCATGACCGGACCGTCGGGCACCAGCTTGGCACCCTCGATGTCGACGAACAGGCGGCACCCGTTGACCGTCACGTACACGTCCGTGTCCCCCGTCAGCGTCGTCCGCCGGCCGGACCCGACGGAACGCGCCGGTGCGCGTTGCCCATCCGGAAGGTTGGGAATATGGGACGCCGCGGCGCCGAGTGAATGCCCGACGCCGCCAGCGCGCCGGCCCGCGGCGGCCAGCATAATTCACTATGTCAGAGCGGCGTGGTGGCGGGAAGGGGCCGGTGCCCATGGCCGCGCCACGGTGGGCTCATGACGGTGCAGCGGCCAACAGCCGGCGTGCCGGCTTCAGCGCGCCGCGGTGCCGGGGCGGCGCTGGTCGGCATAGGCTGCGAACGCCTTGTCGAGCGAGACGACAAGGACGACGTAGACCACGACGAACACGAGCAGCTCCCACCAGAACGACCGCACGTCCAGCCAGTTCAGGATCTGCTGGGCGAGGAACGCCAGCAGTGCCGCCAGCACGCCGGGCAGGAAGCGGATCATGGTGGCCATGGCCGTGCTCCATTTTGTGACGGCGGCATCCTAATGGTGTTGCCGGGGCTTCGCCACCATGCTGAAGCCGGTGTTCCTCCGCCCATGGCCGGACCGCCTTGAACGCCTTAACAGAGCATCAACCCCTCTGCTGCATAATCGCGTAGTGGTACCGCGGCGGGGTTGCCGCGGCGGAGCAGGCTGGGCATGGGATGGCCACGGGGTTTTCGCTGCTGGTGCGGCGCGATGGCAGCGTGCTGAAGGCGACCGGCGGCACGCAGGAGGCGCTGGGGCGGGATCCGGACGAGCTGATCGGCTATTCCGTCTTCCTGATGGTGCCGAAGCGGGTGCACGACCGCGTCCGCGCGCTGCTGCTGGCGGAGAACGGCCCGCCGGCCGGCACGGTCGAGGACCTCCCGGTCATCCACAACAGGAAGGGCGCCGTCCAGGCCTGTGTCCGCACGACGCCGTCCGGCCGGTCGGCGGTGTGGATGGACTTCTCCTCCGACGGTCGGGCCGTGCCGCTGCGGCGCTCGGCCCTGGCGGACGGGCCGGAGGGCGCGGCCGTGGCGGAGAAGGAGGCGTTCCTGGAGACCGTGGCGGAGCGGATCAACAAGTTTCCCGATGCCGACCACGACCTGAGCATGTTCGAGTTCTCCGGCCTGCCGGGCGATGGTCTCGGTGGCGACGCCGCGGGGGACGACGCGGCGGCCGACGTCCGTTCGGTGGTGGAGACGACGCTCAGCCGCTGGGCCGTCGACGGCGAGGTCGCCCACCTCAAGCCGGGCTGCTATGCCATCCTGCATCCCTCGCGTGTCGTCGCCGACGACATCGTCGCCGAGATCCCCAGGTCCATGAAGCGCCACGGCCTGGACGACCAGGACCTGGGGGCGAAGATCGAGACCATCCGCCTGGACGTGAAGAATGCGCCGCAGGAGGACGTCAAAGGCACGCTGTCCCGGATCATCGACCGGTTCGTCAAGGGCGCCGGCAGCCTGTTCCGCAAGTCGAGGCTGCTGTCCACGTTCTCCGGCGTCGTGCCGCAGTTCAACGATCCGGCCGGCCTGGTCCGCCGGGCCCTGGACCGCGAGGACGTCGCCCTGGCCGAACGGGCCGTGGTCAACGTGGCGAGCGGCTGCCAGGTGCTGACGCTGGTGCGCGGCCAGCTGCGGCTGGACGGCGGGGACGCCTGGATCGGCGATCTGATCGACCTGAACGGCCATCCCGACCTGTGCGTGCGCCACGACCTGCTGGTCATGCAGCGGGTCCTGGCGAAGCCGGCGGCCGGGGCCGACGCGCCGCCGGTGATCGTCGAGCTGACCCGGCCGAGCATCGTCGACGCCGGCTTTTCCGGGGCCGTCAAGGAGGCGGTGGCGGCCGCGGCCGTGCCGCGGGCGAAGCTGGGCTTCAAGCCGCTGGGCCTCAGCCTCAGTGACACCTATTCGGGGGCGTTCCGCCAGTTCTGCCAGGACCTGGGCAGCGGCCACCCGGTCTGGGTCAGCCATTTTCCGGCGGCGATCTCGTCGATGCGCCAGCTGACCACGCTGTGGACAGAGTACGTCGAGGTGCCGCTCGGCCTGCTCAAGTCGATCTCGCGGCAGGACGATACGCCGTCACTGGGCCGCCTGATCAAGGTCTGGCGCAACGTGGCCATGCACGTGGTCATCACCGGGCTGAACGACCCGCAGTCGGCAATGCTGGCGCGCGAGGCCGGGGCCGACTACGGCGTCGGGGCGATCTACGAGATCTAGCCCTCCGCGCAAGCGCGACGGCCCGGCCGGCGGGCGGGCCGTTTCGGAGTGGGCGGGCCTGGGGGGCGGCTCAGGCGGGCGCCATCGTCCTGGCGGACAGGATGTTGGACAGGGTCAGCACCGCCTTCAGGTGTTCGCGGCCCGGGGTGATGAACTGGATGCCGATCCGGTAGTCCTTGGCGTGGCGGACCTTGCCGATCAGGCGGCCGACGGCCGGGATGTCGACGGCCAGCCGGTCGCCCGTCCTGACCTCCAGGTTGGACACGAACGCCATGCCGGTGGTCGAGATGTCCACGGCGCAGCAGGCGGCGGGCGCGCCCCTGCAGGTCACGACGATGTTCTCGAGGGCCGCAGCGGTGTTGCCGCCGCCGCCGCTGCGGGCGGAGCCAACCTGCTCGTCGATGCCAAGCCGCTCCAGGACATAGCGCCACACGCCGCGCACGGCCCTGGCCGCGGCGCCGTCCAGGGTGCGGTCGGCGGCGATGACGCCGGGGCCGACGCTGACGCTGCCAACGCGGATCGGCGATTCCTGCGATGCGCCCGTCAGGCAGCCATTGTGGGCGCCCGCCTCAGTACCACTGCGCCGGGACGGGAATGCCGGACGGCGCCGCGGCGGTCAGCGCCACGGACAGCGCGAAGTCGTTGCTCCAGTCGGTCAACGGCGTCACGCCGGCCAGGTCGGCCCGAGTGATCACCCGGGGCGGCAGCCGGCGGGGCTCGCGGTTGAACAGGCGGCTGGGGAAGTGCGGCAGCGTCAGCGTCGGCAGGACACCGCCGTCCGGCCGCGCCAGCAGCACGCGGGTATGGCGTCCGGGCTGGCCCGGCCGGTCCTGGTAGACCGCGACGGGGGCGCCGGTCGCGGCCGCCAGGGCGGCGACGAGGCGGCGGGTCGGCCGGGTGTCGAGCGGCGGCACGATGGCATTGATGACGATGACGCCGCCCCGGGTCAGGCAACCGGCCGCCGCGGCGAAGAACTCTTGGGTGACCAGGTGGTCGGGCGTCTCCAGGCCGCTGAACACGTCGATGAAGATGGCATCGTGGCGCTCGCGGCAGTGCTCGACATGCCGTCGGGCGTCGGCAATCACCACCTCGACCGTCGGGGCCAGGTCGAACCAGCGCCGGGCAACGGCCACGGCCCGCGGATTGATCTCGACGGCGCGCACCCGGTACCCTGCCTGGGCCAGGTCGCTCGCCGCCACGCCGCCGGCCAGCCCCAGCATCAGCACGCGCCCGCCCGGCGGCACGGTCGCCGCGATCAGCGCCCGCCCGACGGCGACATATTCCATCGCCTCGCCCGGCAGGCCGTGGCCGCGCGCGCTCTGGATCTGGTTCTCCTGCAGGTAGACGCGCACCCGGCCCTCGCCTTCGTGCCGGCTCACGTCGGCGACGATGATGGTGGCATGGGGGCTGCGCGCCGTCGCGACGTGCTCGAAGCGGTACACGCCGATCATGACCGCCTGCGGCCCGCGGGTCAGCGCCGCGCCGCCGGCCAGGGTCGCCGCGGCGAGGCCGGCCACCAGCAGCGCGACGACCCCGCGCGGCAGCCCCAGCCGCCAGGCGGCGGCGGCAGCGACCGCGAGCAGGGCCAGGGCCAGCACGAACAGCGTGGCCGGCGGCGCCATGAACGGCAGCAGCCCGAACGAGGCAATGAACACGCCGAGGATGGAGCCGACGGTGCTGACCGCAAACACCTCGCCGGCGCCCGCATCGCCCTGGCCGGTGCGGATCAGCGCGATGCCGAGCGGCCCCATGGCGCTGAGCAGCACCAGGGTCGGGGCCAGCACCACCCCGGCGCCGACGAAGGCGCCGGCCAGCGCCTCGCCGGCCGTCAGTCCGGGGAGGAGCACCGGATACACCGCCGCCGTCAGCCCCAGGACGACGGCGGCGAGCGCCGGCAGCGACACGAAGCGCCGCCGCGCCTGGTGCGCCGACCAGCGCGAGCCGAGGTGATAACCGGAGGCAAGGGCGAGCAGCGTGACCGACAGGATGGCCGTCCAGGCGATCAGGCCGCCGCCGACATAGGGCGTCAGCACGCGCGAGGCGATCAGCTCGAGCGCCAGCGTGGCCGCCCCGGTGACCAGGACGCTGCCGTAGACGACGGCCCGCGCGGCGCCCACGCCCGGCGCCGGTGCCGGCCCCGGTGCCGGCCCCGGTGCCGGCCCCGGTGCAGGACCGTCAGGATCAAGAGACGCGGACAGGGCCATGGCCGCCACGATAGCCGCTTGCCGGTGACGGGGCAATGTGGCGGGGGGCGTTGGTCTGCGGCTGGAGACCAACCGCTCGCCCCCGCATTCGCGCGCTGCCGGCAGGCTGTCGGTGCGGGCCGAACGCGGAACGGGCAAGAGGACGGAACAGGAGGTTCGTTAGAGGACGAAGCATGGCCTGGACGGAATGCCGCGGGCAGAAGGTCTGGGATTCGATTTCTGTTGCAATCAATCAGTGAACATGAATCATGATGAAGCGCATGCGTAGCTCTGGCGTGGAATGGTTTGCGAGTGATGGTCATTGGATATAAAACAAACACCAAGCCTGTCAGAGAAGCGCATCGATCAAGGATGCCCAGGAATGAAAGCACGCATCTTTGTTAAATAACCCTCTGCCATTGCCCTTGTTGCCGCCATCCATCTTCAACGTTCGCCTGGGTTGATCCAATCGGAGATAAGCGATGATGAAAGTTCATATCGAACTTCAGCGCGTGCAGACTTGGCTTTTTGCTGTGCCGCGCCTGCGGGCCATGGTCGGCGCCAACACGCTGATCGGCGAAGTCCTGCGGTGCCGTCTTCCGGAACTGGCGCGGCAGCAATCCGCCTTGCGCCTTGCCAAGGAAGCCGACGGATATCCGTCGGCCGCGGCTGACGATCCGCTCAAGGATCACGACGATCCCGCCGCCGATGCGCGCGACGGGATCCTGTCCCGCGACGGCGGGCATTTCGAGGCCTGTTTCGAGTCCGGGGCGGAGGCGTTTGCACGTGCAGCGGCCAGGCTGCTGCGGCGAGAGCTTCCCGGCATCCGGTTCCGGATCGCGGTGGACGGAAAGCCACAGCCCACGCCAGGCGTGGACCTGTCCAGGGAGCTGCCGGTGCTGGCACCGTGCGAATGGACCGGCCGGGGACTTGGCTCAACTCATATCGAGCAGGGCAGCGAACGGCCCTGGGTGTCCCGGGACGTGGCACGACGTCACGATGCTGCGAAGCGCGCCGAGAGTGGGAACGCCCAAGACCTCGCAAGCCTGCTGATTGCCAGGACATGTTTGAAGGGCCTCGAGCGTCCGAGGGAGTTCAAGGATTTCGCCGGGACCGGCTACCTCGCCCTTATCCACGCCGACGGCAACGGCGTGGGAGGGGCGCGACCGCCGGAACCAGACAGGGCTGCGGCCTTCTTCCATCGCAACAGGGTGCTGCTGCGGCGGGCCCTGCAGGCGGCCATCGACACATGCAGCGAAACCGACGCATGCCGCGAAGGTGAATCCTCCGCGCCGCTGATCCCCCTGATGCTCGGCGGTGACGACCTGCTGGTCCTCAGCCGCGCCGAACCGGCCCTGGGGTTCGTCGCGACGCTCTGCGAAGAGCTCGACCGGCTGCAACGCGACGACACGGATGGGTTCAGACTGACCCTCGGCGTCGGCGTCGTATTCGCGCGTCCGACCATCCCGATCCACCGGCTCCACGATGTCGCCGAGCGGCTTGCCGCTTCGGCCAAGCGCCGGTTCCGCGGCTTCCCGGAAACTGAGCCCCGTTCGGTCGTCGACTGGGCGGTCTACACGACCACCTGGGTGGACGACCCCGAAGAGGTTCGCCGGCGCGACTGGCTGTGCGGCAAACGTATCCTGTCCCGGCGTCCGGTCGATGTGCTGGGCGACGGGCTCGACAGCCTCCAGGGCCTGCTGGAAGGGGCAAAGACGATCCAGGACGCGCCGCGCTCGCAGCTCCGCTACCTCATCGACCAGCTCCCGAGGGGCCAAGCCTTGTCCGAGCTGGCGTTCGCCGAACTGTCGCCGGACGCGCGGAAAGGCCTCAAGGATGCCGGTGTCGATGGTGTCGATAAGGTCTGGCAGACCCTTGATGGCGGGTGGCGGGTGACCCCGGTGCTCGACCTCGTCGAGGTCTCCGAGATCAGGCGTCTCGGCCGTGCCGGAACGCGCACCGAGCCGGCCACCGCCGGGAAGGACGGCAAGGAGGCGGCGCATGCCGAAGCGTAAGAGGACACGAGCCCACACGAACCGGCGTCCTGCTGCCGCGGCCTCCGGTCAACCGTCCGCTGCCGCACCGGCATCGGACCATACCCCGCGAGCGGATGCATCGCAGGACGGGTGGACTCGCATGACGCTGACGGCGGAGCTGGTCGAAGACGGCCACCTCGGCTCCGGCGCGGGCGGCGGCGGGATCGATGCGCTGGTCGCCCGCGACCGCCGCGGCCGGCCGGTGATCTGGGCGTCGCACCTGGAAGGTGTTCTGCGCGATGCCGCCCGACGGCTCCGCGGAGACGACGTTGCCGAAGATTTCTTCGGCCGGGGCGGCGGCCAGCAGCAGCGTGCCGTGTTCACTTCGCTGTACGCCGCCTCCGCGTGCGCGAGCCGCATCTGGCGGTCAACTGCCCGCGCCGCATTCGACGATCGCGCGTCGAAGGAGGACATGCTCGACAATCGGGCGCCGAAGGAGGACACGTTGCGCGTGGTGGAGCATGTCCCCAGGGGCACGCGGTTCGAGGGCCATGTCCAGCTCGCCGCAGCCGATCGGCCCCTGCTGCGTCGCCTGGTCCAGGAAGTGGACGCGCTGGGCCGCGGCAGGGCGACCGGGGCCGGGCGGGTCAAGCTGACGCTCGCCAAGGCACCCATTGCTCCCCGCGAGGTCGGGACGGCGACCGGCCGGCTGGCGCTCCTGCTCCGCAACCTGGACCCGGTGTGCATCACGGCGACCGCGACGCCGGACAACCTCATCCCCAGCCTCGCCTTCATTCCGGGGCGCGCCGTGCTCGGTGCGCTGGCAGGCTGGCTGATTGCCGAAGGATGCCGGGATGCGGCGACCCTGCTGGTCGACGGCCGCCTCTCGGTCGGCGACGCGCTGCCGTTGCCGCCCGACGGCGAACCGGACGACCTGGGTGCGGCGGACGTGCTGCCGGCGCCGTTGTCGCTGCAGAGCGAAAAGCCCGAAGGCGCCAAGGGGCCGGTCCCCTGGTGGGCGCGCGACCCCGTTCCGCGGCGGCGGGTCGACGGCCGCACCCCCGACCCGGACAGACCCAGGCTGAAACGCCCTGAACCCGACCTGTTCGTGTACCGGAGCGGACCAACCGAGCCGTGGGCCGCCTTCCGCCCGCAGCTTCGCGTGCGGCTGCGCAACGGCCGGCCCGACCCGGACCAGGCCGACCCGGATCTGTTCGCGATCGAGCAGATTGTCGAGGACACATCGTTCCTGTGCGAGATCCGCGGGGCACCGGACGATCTGGCCCGGCTCGCTGCCGGCCTGGAGCCCGTTCTGGACGGGCGCCGCTGGCTGCGGGTCGGGCGCGCCGGCGCCCCCGTCGAGGTCGCGCGGTGCCAATGGTTGCGCCATCCATCAGCGGAGGGCATCCAGTCGGGCACCATCCTCACCCTGACCTCGGACCTCCTCGTACGCGACGAGTACCTGCGCTGGTGCACCACGGTCGAAGAGGCACTGCGCCACCTTCCGGACTGGCCCGCCCATGTCCAGCTCCGGCCGGATGTTCAAACCGTCGAGGAGTCGGTGGCCGTGCATGGCTTCAACGGCACGTCCCGGCTGTGGCGCATGCCGGCCTATGGGGTTCGGCGCGGCTCCGTGTTCGCGGTCGCGGGCGCCGGCGTGGCAACGCTGGCGGACAGGATCGCGCGAGGACAGTGGCTCGGCGAACGGACCCACGAGGGGTTCGGGCGGTTCCGCCTCGACCAGGCGCTGCCCGGCGTCACCGGCGCCACGGCGGCGTCGCAGCCTGCGACGCTCCGGGCCGACGATGAGCTGGAAGCCGTCGCCGAAACAACGTGCCAATGGCTCAAGAAACACCCGGAATTGGCCGAGGTCGGCGGGTCGGCCAAGCCGCGGCCGAGCCTGTCCCAATGGCTCGATCTCGTCGCCGATCTGAACCGCGAGGACCCTGGGGCGTTGGCATCGCGGCTGAACCCCGACACGGCCGGGAAAAGAACCTGGAGACATCCCGCTGCGAGGGAAGTTCTCAACAAACTCGAGGCCATGCAAAGCGCCGACGATCGCAAGTCCCTTGCGCATCTGTTCGTGCGCCGGCTGCGGGCCGAGCTGCGTGTGAGGAAGGCATGACGCCGCGATTGACCCTGTTCACCGCCACGCTGGTGCAGGACTCCGCCCTGTCGGTCTCGGGGGTCGATCGGGACCGCGCCGCCGATCAGCCCTTCGCGCTGGTCGATGGCGTTCCGACCCTGGCCGGTCGCGGCCTCAAGGGTGCGGCGGTGGCCATGGCCCGCCGCTTCTTTGAGCCGCTGCCGCGTAGCGTCTCGGACAACGACGGGAAGGGTTTTCGACGCTCGGCCTGGGAGTTTGCCCACGCGGTGCTGCCGCAAGACCCGCAAGACCCGGCAACCATGCTGCAGTTGCGCGCCGGTGTGGGCATCCGTCACAAGACCGGCGCCCGCGCCGGCGGCGTCCTCTATGACCGCGAGACGATCCCCGCGGGCACCCGCTGGCCGCTGATGTTCCGGGTCGACTGGTCGCTTGCCGGGGACGAAGCGGCCGAGGCGGAAGGCGTGCTGGGCCATGTGCTCGCGGAGCATTGGGCGGCGGGGCGCTGCTGGCTCGGTGGCGGGGTGGCCCGCGGGCTGGGCTGGTGCCACATCGATGACCTTCGTGCCTACCGCCTCGACGCGGATGCCTATGACCGGTGGGTGGAGTCCGGTCGGAACGTTCTGCCCGAACCGCTTTCGGCGATCCCGGTCATGGCGCCGACGCGGTCGTGGTGCTTCCGCACGCTCGACCTGACGCTCTCGTTCGGCGAATACCAGCCGGATGCCGACGGCGCCGCGTGGGGCCTCGACATGCTGGCGGTCGGACCCCACGACACCGAGCGCGCGGTGCAGGCGACGGGCGACGGCGCCTGGGCCAGGCCGTCGTGGGCGGCCGCGGACGATGCTGCCGTGGATGGTTTCAGCACCGACCGCGCGCTGCTGATGGACGGGGACCGGCCGCTGCTCCCCGGCTCGAGCGTCCGCGGCCCCCTGCGGCACGCCTTCTCGCGGGCCAAGACCGCTGCCGGGGAACGGGTGGAAGACCCGCATCCGGTCCAGGGCGGCGTTCCTTCCGATGACCCCGCCGGGCAGGTGTTCGGCACCGTCGCGCGGAGCAGCCGCGTGCTGATCCGCGACGGCCGCGCCGAGGGCGGCTGGGCCGCCGCGCGGCTGCACATGCATGCCGAGGACGAGTTCTCCGCCGGTTCCTACGGCAGCGCCAAGCGGGACGCGGTCCGCCTGCTGCGGGGCGTCTTTCCGGTCCGCATCGTCGTCGAGGGGCCGGATGCGGATACCGTCGAGCCGCTGATGGCGGACATCGACCGGCTCGTCGCCCTCGGCGCGCTCGGTCACTTGCCGGTCGGTGGGCACAAGACGCGCGGCGCGGGATGGGGCCGATGGCAGCCCGAAGCCTGGGCCACGATCGATGTGACCGGCACCCGAAGGTGGACGCCGGCTGACGAGGGGTCCCCGCGGCCCACCGCCAGGTCCCAGGTACCCGCTGCACGGACTGCGGGAACCGAAGCCGCCGGGTGGACCGGATGTCGCGGCAGCGCCGAAGAGGCGGCACACGTGCGCGTGACGCCCGGCACCCTGGAGTCGCCGTCTCCGACCCTTGGCGAGGTGGCCGCCTTGGCGCGGGCAGATCTCGGAGAGGATACCCTCGTGGCGTGGTGGTGCGACCCGTCGATCGACCTCGGACGCGCCGAACCGCCCGCCACCTTCGGCTGGCAGTGGCCGGACGACCGGACCCTCGGGGTCGACGAGGTCGCCTTCTTTGCCGAGCGCGCGGTCTGGCGCGCCGCCCGAACGGCGGCGGGTGCGAAATGGGTGTTCATCAAGGAGGTGCCGCCGGACGATCGCGATGCGCAGCCGGCAACGGTCGTTCACACGCCGGCGCGGCTGCACGGTTTCGCGCGGTTCGCCGCGGCGCAGACAGGGCAGGGCATGGTGGTTCTGAGGGAATGGCACATCGACGATGCAATACTCGGGTTCACGCTCTTGCCCAGGAGGAACGCTGATGTCCTCGGATAAGCCGCACCGCATCCGGGTCAGAGTGCTCGACGGGAAGCCGCGTGACCGCAACAAGCTCAAGGGACGGCTTGTGCCGCACGTCGACGTCAAAGACCCCCAAAATGCGTCAGTCGATAACGCCAAGAACGGGCTTGAGTTCGTCCTCTGCGCCGTGAAGGAGGCCCATCTCGACGAAGTTCGCGCCAAGCTTGGGGCTGCCGGGCTGGAAGAGATTCCCGGCGGCGACACGGATGTGGCCTTGCCGCCGCCGAAGACGTTCAAGTCCCAGGGGGCGCACCGTGGCGGATCGGGGCGGAACAGGGAGGCGCCGCAAGCGGCGGCCTCCGCGAACGCGCCGAAGCAGAAGCTGAAATCGAAGCCGTACGGGTTTGTTCCGCTGCCGCTGCGGCCCGAAGACCTGACCACCGCACCGCCCGTCTGGCACGATGGAACGGGCGCCAAGGACCGGCTTTCCGGAGAGATCCGCTGCGAGATCAAAACGCTCACGCCCTTGCTGGTCGGCTGGGAACGCCGTCGGATCGACGATACCGAGGAACCTTGGTCCGTGCCGCACACGTCAGCTGGCGAGGGTCGGGTCGAGCTGGATTACAATGGAGCGGGCCGCACCGTCGGAACAAAATCCGTCCTTTGTCCGCTGCGGGCGCCGTGGGGCGAAAGGCCGGTTCTGCTTCCCGGCGACTCGATCAAGGGGCTGCTGCGGCACGAACTCGGCGCCCTGCTCGGCGCGCCGATGGAGCGGGTGGCCGAACGGTCGTACTCGTACCGACCGAACAGTCTTTTCCCAATTGATCCCCATCCACGATTGGTGGCGCGTTTGGCGCGCGTCCCCAGCGATGCCGTGAAGCTCATTCCGCTAAATTCAGATGACGGCGGGCAACGGAGTGTTCGTGTTCCAACCACGCTGGAGCTGTTGCCCGAGACTCTGACATACGACAAGAAACGAAACCCGCCTCCGCCTCGATACCGCTTTGATGGTCCAGGCGGTGCGACTTACCGAGGAGGACTGGGGGCCGGCGAACCACTGAACTCCAAACGCAGGCTCCACAGAACGGTAGAGGCAGATCCCGATTCCCCTACGCATTCAGTCCCTGTACCCGAACCTGTCCAGACGGGCTATCTCAACACGCTCCTGCATCTTGTTGACCTCAGCCATGGCCATTTCAGCGCCCGCCACCCGCATGTCGGCTCTGATCAATCACTTCAGAA
>CAZGMC010000052.1:26028-29833 GCA_964526565.1 uncultured Mycobacteriaceae bacterium | reverse complement strand
GACCTGGGCCTGCTGCAGGCCGGCGCCGGCGTGAAGGGGGAGTTCGAGAACCGGCTGAAGTCGGTGATCGAGGAGGTCAAGGCCTCGCCCAGGCCGATCATCATGTTCATCGACGAGGCGCACACCCTGATCGGTGCCGGCGGCCAGGCCGGGCAGGGCGACGCCGCCAACCTGCTGAAGCCCGCCCTGGCCCGCGGCGAGCTGCGCACCATCGCCGCCACCACCTGGGCGGAATACAAGAAGTATTTCGAGCGCGACGCGGCGCTGGCCCGCCGCTTCCAGGTGATCAAGGTGGAGGAGCCGGGCGAGCCGGCCGCCATCGAGATGATGCGCGGCCTGGTCGACACGCTGGAAAGCCACCACAAGGTGCGCATCCTGGACGAGGCGGTCGTCGAGTCGGTGCGGCTGTCGCACCGCTACATCTCCGGCCGCCAGCTGCCCGACAAGTCGGTCAGCCTGCTCGACACCGCCTGCGCCCGCGTCGCCATGAGCCAGTCGGCGACGCCGGCCGAGATCGAGGACCGCCGCCGCCGCATCGAACAGCTCGACATCGAGATCGGCATCCTGGAGCGCGAACTGGCGACCGGCGGCACCCACGGGGACCGGATCGCCGCCCAGCGCACCCTCAAGGCCGAGACCGAGGCCGACCTGGCCGTGCTGGAGGAGCGCTGGACCCGGGAGAAGGAGCTTGCCGGGCAGATCCGCGAGCTGCGCGACAGGATCGAGGCGGCGCATCGCACCGCGCTTGGTGCTGCCGACGAGTCGGCAACCGCCGCGCCGGCCGGCGCCGCGGCGACACCGGCGCCGGCCGCGGCCGAGGTGGAGGGCTGGCGCTCCGGCCTGACCGGACTGACCGCTCAGCTCGCCGAGATCCAGGGCGAAGCGCCGCTGCTGAGCCCGGTGGTGGACGGCCAGGCCGTCGCCGCGGTGGTGGCGACGTGGACCGGCATCCCGGTCGGCCGCATGGTCGCCAACGAGATCCAGGCGATTCTCAACCTGAAGGAGCGGATGGGCGAACGCATCATCGGCCAGGACCACGCGCTCGACGCCATCGCCCAGGCGATGCGCACCTCGCGCGCCAAGCTGACCGACCCGCGCAAGCCGATCGGCGTGTTCCTGATGGTCGGCACCAGCGGCGTCGGCAAGACCGAGACGGCCCTGACGCTGGCCGAGATCCTGTACGGCGGCGAGCAGAACGTCACCACCATCAACATGTCGGAGTTCAAGGAGGAGCATAAGGTCTCAATGCTGGTCGGCTCGCCGCCCGGCTATGTCGGCTACGGCGAGGGCGGCGTGCTGACCGAGGCGGTGCGCCGGCGGCCGTACAGCGTCGTGCTGCTCGATGAGATGGAGAAGGCGCACCCCGGCGTGCAGGACATGTTCTACCAGGTGTTCGACAAGGGCATGCTGCGCGACGGCGAAGGCCGCGACATCGACTTCAAGAACACCGTCATCATCATGACATCGAACGCCGGCACCGACACCATCGCCAGCCTGTGCGCCGACCCGGAAACCATGCCCGATACTGACGGGCTGCTGGAGGCGCTCAGGCCCGAGCTGCTCAAGACCTTCAAGCCGGCGTTCCTGGGCCGCGTCTCGCTGGTGCCGTACTTCCCGCTTGGCGACGACGTGATGAAGGGCATCTGCCGCCTGCAGCTCGGCAAGGTCGGCCGGCGCGTTGCCGAGAACTACCGGGCGAAGTTCGACTATGCGCCCGATCTGGTCGATACGATCGTCGCCCGCTGCCAGGAGACCGATACCGGGGCCCGCAATATCGAGCACATCCTGACGCGCACGCTGCTGCCGGACCTGGCCGGACAGTTCCTGGCGCGCATGGCGGAAGGGCAGCCGCTGACGCGGGTCCACGTGTCGGTGGACGATAGCGGAGCGTTTCGCTACCGTATCGAATGAGGTGACGGTTCCGACGTTGTCCTCTCAGGGGCACGGATACCATCAATCACACGTCCCACTTCGGCCACAGTCGACCATCACGGTCGATGTGGTCCAAGCCCGGCAACGGCTCCGGGTACGAGCCGGCAGCAGATTATCCAAGAGGGGAGTGACGGCGGGCACAGTCGCCCGGTGCCGGAACTGCCATCACCGGCCCGTCCCGAGCGATCCGGGACAACCACCCAATGACGGAGGGATACCATGGCCATCTACATTGACGTCGAGGGCATCAAGGGCGACGCCACCCATTCCAAGCACGTCAAGTGGCTCGACATCGATTCGCTGCAGTGGGGTGTCGGTCGCGCGATCATGACGCCGTCCGGTTCGGCCCAGAACCGCGAGGCGTCGGAGCCCTCCGTCAGCGAGGTGACCGTGACCAAGTCGATGGACTCTTCCTCGGCGCTGCTGTTCCAGGAGGCCTGCGCCGGCCACGCCGGGAAGAAGATCATCATCCATCTGGTCACGACCGGTGATCCGGGCGACGTCTACATGGAATATACGCTCCACAATGCCCTGGTCAGCGGCTACAGCGTGTCCACCGGCGGTGACCGCCCCACCGAATCGGTCAGCTTCAACTTCACCAAGGTGGAGATGAAGTACACCCAGTTCGACGAAAAGCATAAGATCGTCAACAACTTCCCGGCGTCGTACGACCTGGCGACGACCAAGACGGGCTGACCCCGCCGCCATTGCCGATGCCATGGGGAGCGGGGCCGGCCGGCCCCGCTCTCTTTGCTCGGGATCGGCAGTGTGGACAGGAAGAAGGCGCAATCCCACGTCATTCATTGCAGGAAGGTTTGGGTAGGCTGCATGCGGGCCGTCGGTTGGGGAGGCATGCGATGAAGCTGGTAATGACGCTGCTGCGCCAGGATCCGCAGGCGGGTCCTGTCGAGACCGGCAAGGTCGTGGACGACGGGACACTGACGATCGGCCGGGCGCAGGGAAATGATTGGGTCCTGCCCGATCCGCAGCGCCACATTTCAAAACGGCACTGTTGCATCGCCGCGGTCGACGGGCAGTTCGTCCTGACCGACACCAGTTCCAACGGCGTTTTTCTCAACGAGGCGGACGAGCCTGTCGGGCCCGACAATCCCACGCCTTTGCAGGACGGCGACGTGATCCGGATCGGCGCCTACGAACTCGGCGTGCGGATGGAGACGGAGGAGGCGACGCTGTACGGCGGTCCGGTCACCGCCGGGTTTGACACGGATACATTGTCGGGCGACGCAGCGGCAGCGGAATTCGGTCCGGACGCAGGGCCTTTCAATGAGGCTGGGTTCGACCGGTCGCCGGTGGGCGAGGGCGGATACGACATGTTCGAGCGCCCCCCAGGCGAAAGTCGCAACTCGTTCGACTTCGGCGCAGCGCCCTTTCCCGAAGACCGGTCTCCGTTCGAAGGCGCGTTCACCGACACCGGTGAGGGCCGCGAGTCCGACTACGACGTGGACAATCCTTTCGTCGAGCGGCCCGACACCTATGGCGGCCCGTTCGGCAGCGACCAGCCGCAGGAGCGGGGTCCGTTCGAGGACTACGTGCATCGCGAGCAGCGCAGCGGCGTGCAGTCGGACCATGCGCCGGCCGAGCACCAGGCCCTGCCGCCGAGCTTCTACCGGACCGAACAGCAGGGCGCCGACCTGATTCCGCCGGACTGGGACCAGGCGGCCGCCGGCGAGGGCTGGCCGCCGCCTGCGGACGACACACCCATCCCGGATGCCGGCTGGCCGCCGCCGTCGGGCGGGGCCGGGGGCGCCGCCGGGGCCGGGGGCGCCGCCGGGGAGGCCTGGCCGCCGCTGCCGGGCAAGGCGCCTGCTGCCGACGGGGGCTGGCCGCCACCGTCGGAAGACTCGCTGCCGCC
>CAZGMC010000052.1:0-25928 GCA_964526565.1 uncultured Mycobacteriaceae bacterium | reverse complement strand
GACTCGCTGCCGCCTGACGAGAGCTGGCCGCCGCCCGCCGCAACGCCGGGCCAGGCGCCGATGCCGCCGCCGCCACCACCACCGGTCAGGCCGCCGCCACGGCGGGAGGCCGCGCCGCAGCCGGTGCACGGCCGTGGCGCGCCAGCCGGTGCCTCGCCGCTGCAGGCGTTCCTGGCCGGGGCGGGTGTCGACGCCAATGCCGTGTCGGAGGCAGAGGCCGCCGAACTCATGCATCAGGTGGGCGTGGTCTTTCGTGAGACGGTGCAGGGCCTGCTCGACGTGCTGGCAGTGCGGTCGTCGCTTCGCGACAACATGCGCGTCGCCGACCGGACCACAATCCGCCCGCGCAACAACAACCCGCTGAAACACTCGGCGACCCTGGAGAGCGCCATCGACGCGCTGCTGCTGCATCCGCATCCCGGCTTCCTGCCGGCCGACCGGGCGGTGCGCGACTCGTTCCGCGATATCAAGGCGCACGAGCTTGCCGTGATGGCCGGCATGCAGGTTGCCCTGCACGCGCTGCTGCGCCGCTTCGACCCGGACCAGCTGGAAAAGCGCATCCAGCAGCACTCGCTGTGGGACAGCATCCTGCCCGCCAACCGCAAGGCGAAGTACTGGGAGCTGTTCCGCGATCTCTACCAACAGATCGCCCGCGAGGCCGAGGATGACTTCCATGGCCTGTTCGGGCGCGAGTTCTCGCGGGCCTACGAGGAGCAGGCAAAGAAGCTCTAGGCGCTGCCCGCAAGCCGTCCGGATGATGCGATCACGGGGATGCAATTTTCGGCCGGTAGGGTAGAGTGTGACAGGCAGACACACTGGCGCAAAGCGGGGGGACGGGATGACGGTATCGGCGATGGTGACGCGGCGCCGCGGCTTGCTCGGGCGGATGGCGGCAGGCCTGGTGGCCTGCCTGGGTCTGGTGGTCGTCACGGCGTGTGCCGCACCACCGCCACCGCCGCCGCCGCCCCCGGAGCCGACCGTCGTCCAGCTGACCCTGGTCGGCTCCCAGGGCCTGAACCCCGACCCCGGCGGCCGCCCGTCGCCGCTGGCGGTGCGCGTCTACCAGTTGCGTTCGCCGGCCGGCTTTGAACAGGCCGACATCTTCCAGCTCATGGAGCGGGAGAGCGAGGCGCTGGGCGCCGACCTGGCCGGCCGCAACGAGGTGACCGTGCGACCGGGCGCCAGCGAATCCCTGACTCTGCGGCCGGGTCCGGACGTCCGCTACATCGGCGTGCTGGCCATGTACCGTGATGTCGACCGGGCCATCTGGCGGGCCACCGCGCCGGTGACGCCCAACCAGACCACCGCGCTGACCGCGCAGTTGCAGCCGCTGGCCGTGACGCTGGGGCGCGGCGGGTCGTGACGGCGGAAGCGGGACGGCAGCCACGGCCGGCGGGCCGGACCAGGGCGATACGGTAAAGGCGAATGTCGGCGGACAACAAGGTCGTCTGGTCGGAGGGCATGTTCCTCCGCACCCAGCACTTCCAGCAGTTCGATCGCTATGTGGAGAAGCTGGTCAGGGGCGGCACGGCCGGCCTGCGCCCCTATGGCTGGGGGGTCGCCGAACTGCAGATCAACCGAGAGCTGCTGAAGACCGGCAAGTTCGCGATCAGCACCTGCCGCGGCATCCTGGAGGACGGCACGCCGTTCTCCATTCCCGACGACGCCGACCACCCGCCGCCGCTGGAACTGGCCGACAGCGTGCGCAATGCGATCGTCTATCTGGTGCTGCCGGTGCGTCAGCCGGGCGGCATCGAGTTCGACGCCGCCGGGCAGGAGGAGACCGTCGCCCGCTACAGCACCCATGACTACAACGCCCGCGACGCCATCGCCGGGGCGGAAGGTCTGGCCCAGGTGCAGGTCGGCAGGCTGCGCCTGCGCCTGGCGCTGGAGACGGAGGAGCTGGCCGGCTATGTCAAGGTCGGGCTGGCCCGGGTCGTCGAGGTGCGCGCCGACCGCAACATCGTGCTCGACGATGCCTACATCCCGCCGACGCTGGACTGCGCCGCCGCGCCCGTCCTGGCCGGCTACATCGCCGAGCTGCAGGGCCTGATCCATACCCGCGGCGAGGCGCTGGGCGCCCGCGTCGCCGAATCCGGCACCAAGGGCGTGGCCGAGATCTACGATTTCCTGCTGCTGCAGATGGTCAACCGGTACGAGCCGCTGTTCAACCACCTGCTGCGCGCCGCCCACGTCCACCCGGAGACGCTGTACACGACGGCCGTGGCCCTGGCCGGCGAGTTCTGCACGTTCACCACGCCCAGCCGCCGGCCGCCGGCCTTCCCGACCTATCGGCACGAGGACCTGCAGCACACCTTCCGGCCAGTCATCGCCAGCTTGCGCGAGTCGTTCCGCATCGCCATCGAGCCCACGGCGATCCCGATCCCGCTGCAGCAGCGCCCGTACAATGTCAGCGTCGCCGCGGTGCCCGACCGCGACCTGCTGACCCAGGCCGGGTTCGTCCTGGTGGTGCGGGCGGAGATGCCGGCCGAGCTGCTGCGCCGCCACTTCCCGCCGCAGGTCACCATCGGTCCGGTCGAGAAGATCCGCGAGATGGTCAACAGTCGTCTGCGCGGCATCCGGGTGCGGCCGCTGCAGGTGGCACCGCGGCAGATGCCGTACAATCCCGGCGCCACCTATTTCGAGCTGGAACGCAACAGCCCGTTCTGGCGCGAGCTCAAGCAGTCGGGCGGCATGGCCATCCACATCTCGGGCGACTTCCCAAAGATCGAGATGGAGCTGTGGGCCATCCGCGGCTATCAGGGGTAGCGGGCCATGAGCGACGAAGACCCCTTCGCCGAACCGCCGGAAGACCAGGAGCGGACCGTCATCCGGCCGACGCCGGGCCGCCGCCGCGGCCCCGCCCAGCCGCCGCCGGGTCCTGGCGCCCAGCCGCAGCCGCCGCCTGCTGCCCAGCCGCGCGGCCGGCCGCAGCCGCAGCCGGCCCAGCGCATGCCGGCCGGGCTGCCGGCGGAGATTGCCTACACCGGGATCAACCCGCTGGTCAGCGCCGCCTCGTCGCTGCTGGGCTTGGCGGTGCGCATGCGCAATCGCGCCCACCACCGCAACGTCGACGCCCTGCGCGACCGCGTCATCCGCGAGGTCAAGGCGTTCGAGAAGCGGGCGCTGGCCGCCGGCGCCTCGTCGCATGCCGTGCGCGCCGTGCGTTATGCCCTGTGCGCCACCATCGACGATCTGGTGCTGCAGACCCCGTGGGGCCAGCAGAGCCAGTGGCGCGCCCACAGCATGGTCAACGTGTTCTACCGGGAGGCCTGGGGCGGCGAGCGCTTCTACGAGATCCTCAACGACCTGGGCCGCAATCCGGGCCGCAACCTTGATGTGCTGGAGCTCATGTACCTGTGCATGACGCTCGGCTTCGAAGGCCAGTACCGCGTCATGGACCGCGGCCGCGCCCGCCACGCCGAGATCCGCGAAGGCCTCTACCACATGATCCGCCGCCAGCGCGGCGAGTTCGAGCGCGACCTGTCCCCGCACTGGCGCGGCGTCGAGGTCGGGCACCGGCCGCTGCGCTCGTATCTGCCGCTGTGGGTGGTGGCGGTGCTGCTGGCGGCGCTGCTCAGCCTGATGTACGTCGGCTTCAGCTATGCGTTGAGCGGCGCCACCGCCGACCCGGTCGCGGCCCTGAGCCGGCTGCCGCCGCGCGGCGACATCGCGCTGGCCCGCGAGGCGCCGCTGCCGCCGCCGCGCGAGCCGACGCCGGAAGAGGTCGAGCAGGTCGAGCGCATCGCCGAGGTGGCGCTGGCCGATACCCTGGCCGGCGAGAACGTGACGGTGATCGAGGATGCCCAGCGGGTCGTCGTCCGCCTGCAGGGCGAGGCCATGTTCGCCTCGGCCAGCACGGAGATCGGTGCACCGTACCTGCCGACGCTGGAGCGGGTGGCGCGGGCGCTCAACGACGAGCAGGGCGACATCCTGGTGACCGGCCACACCGACAACATCCCGATCCGCACGGTGCGGTTCCCGTCCAACTGGGAGCTGTCGCAGGCCCGCGCCGAGGCGGTGCTCGACTACATGAGGCAGTTCATCGACGACCCGTCGCGCATGGTGGCGGAGGGGCTGTCCGACACCCAGCCCATCGCCGACAACGCCACGCCCGATGGCCGGGCGCAGAACCGCCGCATCGAAGTCATCCTGCTGCGGCAATGAGACGAGACGGGCGCGGCCGCCGACGCCCGCGGCAATGGGGAACGAGGTGAGAGCGATCCTCAACGTGCTCACGGCGCGCTGGTTCATCACGCTGGTTGGCGTGATCCTGCTGGCCCTGCTGATCTGGTTCATCGGCCCGCTGCTGGCCGTGGGCAGCTTCCGCCCGTTCGAGGGCTGGCTGGCCCGGCTGCTGACGATCGTCGGCATCTTCCTGGTGTGGGCGGCGGTGGTGCTGATCGGCTGGCTGCGCCGGCGCCGCACCAACGAGCGAATGGCCGAGGACCTCGCCGCCGCCGGGGCGGAGACGGTCAGCGAGGACGCCCTGACCTCCGCCGAAGAGATCGCCGAGATCAAGCAGCGCATGCAGGACGCCATGGCGCTGCTCAAGCAGGCGAAGCTGGGCGGGGGCGCCAGCGGCCGGCAGTACCTCTACCAGTTGCCATGGTACATCCTGATCGGCCCGCCGGGCTCGGGCAAGACGACGGCGCTGCTCCACTCGGGTCTGAACTTCCCGCTGGCCGACCGGCTGCGCGGCGAATCACTGGAGGTGCGCGGCGTCGGCGGCACGCGCAACTGCGACTGGGTGTTCACCAACGAGGCGGTGCTGATCGACACCGCCGGGCGCTACACCACCCAGGACAGCCACGAGGCGGTCGACCAGGCGTCCTGGCTCGGCTTCCTTGGCATGCTCAAGAAGTACCGCCGGCGCCAGCCGATCAACGGCGTACTGATCGCCGTCAGCCTGGCCGACCTGGTGGTCTGGACCGAGGCCGAGCGCCAGCAGCACGCCCGCACCATCAAGCAGCGCATCCGCGAGCTGACCGAGCAGCTCGGCGTGCGTTTCCCGATCTATGTGTTGTTCACCAAGTGCGACCTGATCGCCGGCTTCGCCGAGTTCTTCGACGACCTGGGCCGCGAGGAGCGCCAGCAGGTCTGGGGCATGACCTTCCCCCTCGACGAGGGCAAGGGCCAGGAGGGCGTGGCCGGCCAGTTCGCCAGCGAGTTCGAGCTGCTGCTGCGCCGCCTCAACGACCGCCTGGTCGAGCGCCTGCACCAGGAGCAGGACAGCGTCCGCCGCGCCCTGGTCTACGGCTTCCCGCAGCAGATGGCCTCGATGCGCGAGCCGCTGCAGGATTTCCTCAACGAGATCTTCCGCCCCAGCCGGTTCGAGCAGCGGCGGCTGCTGCGCGGCGTCTATTTCACCAGCGGCACCCAGTACGGCACGCCGATCGACCGTCTGATGGGCGCCATGGCCGCCACCTTCGGCATCGGCCAGCAGGCCCTGACCGCGGCCAGCGGCGGCGGCCGCAGCTATTTCCTGACGCGGCTGCTGCGCAGCGTGGTGTTCCCGGAGGCCAGCGTCGTCAGCGTCAACCGGCGCGTCGAGCAGCGCCGCAAGTGGATGCACCGCGCCGCCTATGCCGGCTCGGCACTGTTGATCATGGCCCTGGGCGCGGCCTGGTATGTCAGCTACACCAACAACCGCGCGCTGATCGCCGAGGCCGGGCAGCACATCCAGACCTACGAATCGCAGGTCGCGGGGCTCGACCTCAACCCGGTGGACAGCACCGATCTGCTGCAGGTGCTGGCACCGCTCAACACCCTGCGCAACATGCCGGCGGGCCATGCCCGGCGCGACGAGGGCGTGCCGCTGCTGCTGACCTTCGGGCTCTATCAGGGCGACCGGCTGGGTGCGCAGGCAGTGCGGGCCTACCGCGAGGCGCTCAACGACCTGATGCTGCCGCGGCTGCTGTTGCGCCTCGAGGAGGTCATCCAGGCCAATCTGGAGAATCCCGAAGCCCTGTACGACCCGTTGCGCGTCTATCTGATGCTGGGCGGCCGGGCCACGGTGGATGCGGACCTGGTGACGACCTGGTTCACCCGCGACTGGGATTTGGCCATGTATCCCGGTCCGGGCAACCGCGACAACCGCACGCTGCTGGCCGGGCACCTGCAGACGCTGCTGGAGCGGCCGCTGCGGCCGCCGACCCTGCACGGCGACCTGGTCACCCGCGCCCAGGAGGTGCTGGGCCAGCAGCCGCCGGCGGCACTGGCCTATGCCCGCATCATCGACACCCGCGCAGCCCGCACCTTGCGCGACTGGCGCCTGATCGAGCACGGCGGGCCGTTCGTGCGCGACGTGTTCGTACACCGCGCCGGCCCACAGGAGCCCTTGGCCGTCGCGGGCCTGTACACCTACAACGGCTTCTACACCTATTTCCTGCCGGCCATGATCCGCGAGGCGCGGCGCGTCGCCGAGGAGCGCCAGATCATCGAGGGCCGCGAGGGCGCCGACATCGACCAGCGCGAGCTGGGCGCGCTGGAGGACCAGATCCTGCGGCGCTACCTGGTCGACTATGTAAATCGCTGGGACACGATGCTGTCCAATGTCACGATCGTCAGCTTCGACGACAACCCGGACCGCGCCGCCCAGATCATGACCTATCTGTCCAGCCCCGATTCGCCGCTGCGGCTGATGCTGCGCGCCGTCTGTCGCGAAACACGGCTCAGCGAGCAGCCGGACGCCTTGCAGGCCAGCGGCGCCGATGCCGTGGTCGGCGCCGTGGCCGGCGGCGACCTGGGCGCCGGCGCCGAACTGGTCGGGCTGTTCGCGGAGTACCAGTTCCGGCGGCGGCTGTCGTCCCGCCAGGCCTATGCCTACGACACGATCCGCGAGGGACTGCCCGCGACAGGGTCCGGTGCGGCGGCGGGTGCCGGCGGCGGCGGCGGTGAAGGCGAGGAGCCGGCACCGCTGGGCGACTTCGTCGACTTCCGCTTCCGCGAGATCCACGAGTTCGCCGGCTGTCTGGGCGAAACCGGCGGGCCGGCGCCGATCGACACCCTGCTGACCGACTTCCGCGAGGCCGCCCGCGAGCTGCCCGATCGCACCGGTACCCCCGGCGGCAGCCCGGCCCTGCGCGATCTCGAGGCTCAGGCCACCCTGATTCCGCCGGCGATCGGCGGCCTCGTCGGCGCCGTCGCCCAGCAGGCCCAGGCTGCCGTGGAGAGCGGCACCGGCGGCCGCCTTGCCGAGATCTGGCGCTCGGATGTGCAGGACCTGTGTCTGCGCGTGACCAGCAACCGGTATCCGTTCAGCCGCGGCAGCGCCAGCGACGTCAGCCTGGACGACTTTGCCCGGCTGTTCGCCCCCGCTGGCGAGATCGACCGGTATTTCAGCGAGCACCTGGAGGCGTTCGTCGACACGTCGCGCCGGCAGTGGCAGTTCCGGGCCAACGCCGGCAATCTCGGCCTGCCCTCCTATGTGCTGACGCAGTTCCAGAACGCAGGCGAGATCCGCGACGCCTTTTGGCCGGCCGGAGGCGGCGGGACACCGCGGGTGCGGTTCGAGCTGACGCCGGTGTCGCTCGACCCCTCCGCCGACCGGGTCACGCTGGATGTCGACGGCCAGACGGTGACCTATTCCCATGGGCCGGCGCAGACGTTCAACCTGGAATGGCCAGGCCTGCAGAGCCGGGCACGGGTCGCGTTTTCGCCGGAGTTCGGCCCGTCCAGCGTCACCCGCCAGGGCACCTGGGCGTGGTTCCGCCTGCTCGACGAGGCGGGCTTGAGCGCCGGGGCCTCCGACCGCTTCACCGTCACCTTCTCGGTCGGCGGCAACAGCGCCACCTTCCGGCTGCGCGCGGGCAGCGTGACCAACCCGTTCAACCTGCCGGCGCTGGGGAGGTTCCGTTGTCCCCAATTCTGAACGGGCCCGGCGGCGCCGAGGCGACCCCCGGTTTCTACGGCAAGGTCCCCGACAAGGGCGACTTCGTCTCGCGCCGGCTGCCGCGCAGCGTCATCGCGCCATGGGACCGCTGGCTGCAGGACGCCATCGCCGCCAGCCGCCAGCGGATGGGCGAGGATTGGCTGCCCGCCTACCTGACCAGCCCGGTCTGGCGGTTTGCCCTCAGCGCCGGGCTGTGCGGTGATGCGGTATTGGCGGGCGTGCTGATCCCCAGCGTCGACCGGGTCGGGCGGTACTTTCCGCTGGCCATTGCGGCGCCGCTGCCGGGATGTGGCAGCGCGCTGCTGCTGCCGCTGCGCGCCGGTCCGTGGTTCGACGGCCTGGAGGATCTGGCGCTGTCGGCGCTGGACGAGGACTTCGATTTCGACCGGTTCGACGAAGGGGTCCGGCAGGCCGGATTGCCCGAGCCGCCGGGCGGGACGGCGGGCGCGCCCGTCCGCGAGAGCGGCGCCGGCCTTGGCTGGCGCGTCACGATCGGGCCCGAGGGCGACCCGCTGGTCGGGTGCGCGGCCCTGCTCGACCACCTGGTGGCCATCAGCACGCCCGATTACAGCCTGTGGTGGACCGCGGGGTCGGACAGCGTCGACGGCACCCTGGTCGTTGCGCGCGGCCTGCCCGAGCCGGCAGCGTTCGCCGCGCTGCTGGATGGCGCCTGGGCCCGCTGGGGCTGGGAGAGGACCACCATGGCGGATCTGTTGTCCGAGCCAGAGGCACCCGTGGTTGTGGGGCCGGGGGTTGCGGAGCCGGGAGTGGCGGAGCCGGAATCGGCGCCGCCGGGGTCTGCACTGCCGGGACCGGCGCCGCCGGTCGAGCCGGACGCGATGGGGGCGGCCGCGGCGGAGACCGAGCCGGAGACCGAGCCGGAGCCGGAGCCGGAGTCGCGGCCGACGGCCGGTGAGCGCTGACGGGGCCGGAGATGTCCGTCGGCGGCCCGTTCACGTTCGTTTCCGCATCGGCCACCGACGCCGGGGCGGTCCGTGCGCGCAATGAGGATGCCGTGCTGGAGCGGCCCGATGTCGGCCTGTGGGCGGTGGCCGACGGCATGGGCGGCCACCGGCACGGCGACCGGGCCAGCGCCATGGTCGTGCAGGCGCTCGACCGCTTGCGTGGCCCGATCGCACCGCCGGCCCTGCTGTCCCAGGTCCGTCAGCGCCTGGAATACGTGCATCGCAAGCTGCGTGCCGACCGGGCCGCCACGGGCCAGCGCGCCGGCACGACGGTCGTGGTGCTGCTTGTCTCTTCGGTGCATTATTGCTGCTTGTGGGCAGGCGACAGCCGCCTGTACCGTCTTCGCGCCGGGCGGCTGGTGCAGGTGACCCGCGATCACAGCCATGTACAGACGCTGGTCGACATGGGTGTCCTGACACCGGAACAAGCCCGTACGCACCGCATGGCCAACATCGTGACCCACGGCATCGGCGTCGGCGATACGCTCGATCTGTCCAAGCACAATGACAGACTTTGCGCGGACGACGCCTTTCTTCTGTGCAGCGACGGCTTGACCAAGGCGGTGAGCGACGCTGAGATAGCAGAGGGGTTGGCCAAACCATGCGTGAGACGGACGGTCGGTGACCTCTTGGACCTCGCACTCAGGCGCGGCGCCGACGACAACGTCACCGCCATCGCCGTCCACTTCCGCGCCGCCGGCAGCGCCGGGGACCCGGCCGTCCGATGACGGCGGGGCCGCACCCGTGAGCGCGCCGGATCCGGTGAGCCGGTTCGACTCGGCCGGCGCCACCCACGTCGGGCTGGTCCGCAAGCTCAACGAGGATGCCTGGCTGGCGCGGCCGGATCTCGGGCTGTGGGTCGTGGCCGACGGCATGGGCGGGCATGCCGCCGGCGACGTCGCCAGCCGCATGATCGTCTCGGCACTGGACAGCATCGGCCAGGCGCGCGGCGCTGCCGGTCTGATCGCCGACGTCAAGGCCCGGTTGCAGGGCGCACACGACCGGCTGCGCGCGCAGACCGGCGGCGACCGTGTCATGGGCAGTACGGTGGTCGCGCTGATCATCGCCGGCGACCGCTTCGTCTGCCTGTGGGCGGGGGACAGCCGGCTCTACCTGCTGCGCGGCGGTACGCTGACCCAGGTGACTCACGACCACAGCCATGTCCAGGACCTCGTCGACGCCGGGCTGCTGCGCGCGGAGGACGCCGACCATCATCCCCAGGCCAACGTCATCACCCGCGCGGTGGGGGCGGCCGAGACGCTGGAGCTCGAGGAGCGCAGCTCTCGGCTCGAACCGGGCGATGTGCTGCTGCTGTGCAGTGACGGCCTGAGCCGCACCGTGCCGGAGGGGGAAATCCGCGACGCCCTCGCCAACGGGCCGGCCGATGCGACGGCGCCGGCATTGATCGACCTCGCCCTGCAGCACGGCACGCGCGACAACGTCTCGGCCGTCGTCGTGCGCTGCCCCGCAGGCACCGGGTCCGGCGTGGCGGCGGACCCTGCGGCGGCCGATCCTGCGGCGGCCGATCCCGGCGACGGTGATGAGGAGCCGACGCTGCCGCCGGCCGACGACAAGGAGGACACGCGCCGGCTTGCGCGCGGCACCGCCGGATACGGGGTGGTACCGCCGGGTTCGGCGACGGCGGACGGCTGGGCATCGGTCGGCCGGGATGCGGACGGTGACGCCACCCTTCCCCCCGGCACCGGCCGCACGTCCGACGTGGCGGTCTTGGCGCCGGACCGGCAACCGTCGGCCGTCGCATCCTCCGAGGCGGCCGGCGGCCAGAGCTTCGCCGGCTACACCGTTCTCTCGAAGCTGGGCGAGGGCGCCGTGGCCGAGGCCTTCCAGGCGGTCGCGCCCGACGAGCGGATCGTCGCCTTGAAGATTCTGCGCCCGGAGGTGGCCGGCCACGCCGCCTTCGTCGCGCGTTTCCTGGGCGGCGCAGAGGCGGCGCGCCGCCTGGACCATCCGGCCATAGCCGCGGTGCTCGATGTCGGGCGCAACCTTGAGAGGCCGTACATAGCGACGGCTTTCGTCGATGGCTTGCCGCTGGACCAGGTGCACGGCGCCGGTGAGCCGTGGCCGCTGGCAGCCGCCCTGGCGGTGGCGCGCCAGATCGCCGAGGCCCTGGCCCATGCGCATGAGCAGGACGTCGTCCACGGCGGCCTGAAGCCGGACAATGTCCTGATCGACCGCGACGGGCGTGCGGTGGTCACCGATTTCGCGGTGCCAAGCGTCGACGATGCGGCCCTGTCCGGGGCGGCCAGCTCCGGTTTCATCCAGGGCACGCCCCGGTACCTGTCTCCGGAGCAGGTGCATGGCCGGCCGGCGGACGAACGCAGCGACCTGTTCGCTCTCGGCGTCATCCTCTATCACCTGCTGACCGGCCGGGCGCCGTTCGCGGCCGAGACGCTGGATGATCTGATCGACCGCATCGCCCGTCACGACCCGCCGCCGATCGCGCAACTGGCAAACGACGTGCCTCGCGGCGTCGTCCGTATAGTCGACCAGCTTCTGCAGAAGGCCCCCGAGCGGCGGCCGACCTCCGCTGCGGCCGTGGCTCAGGCCCTTGCCCGTGAGGAGAAGCGGCCTGCCGGGAGCGGCGATCCGCTGCCGCGCTGGGTGCCGTGGGCGGCAGTGGCCGCCGCGCTTGCTGCGGCCGTCGCCGTGTTCGCCGCCCTGGCGCTGTAGGCCGAAGACCCTGGTCAGGCGAAAGCGCCAAGGCGGCGCAGCAGTGGCAGCATGTGGCCCTGGAACGCCTCGGCATGCTCACGCAGCAGCGCCAGGTTCTGCTCCTCGCCGGCGATCTCCTCACCCTTGAACACAAGCTTCTCGCCGCGCGCCTTGAGCGGCTGCCAGACGAAATGGGCCAGCTCGTCCGGTGTCGACCCGGCACCCGAGGCCATGGCCAGGTAGCACAGCATCTCGACGACGTTGAGGTAGACACCGGTGCCCAGCACCGACGAGGCCAGCGCCGTGCGCGTGTTGGACTTGGCGTACAGGAACTGCCGGGCGGCAGCCTCGTTGAAGCGCTGCACGCGCGCGCCGGAGGTGGGCAGGCGATCGGGCAGGGGGACTGTCTGCTGGGTGCCGGTGAGCATGCCGGCGATCTCGGCCGGTGTCGCCGCCGTCTCGCCGCGAATGCCCGGCAGGTCGAGCAGCTCCGCGATGGTATGGGGCCGGTCGGCCAGGGCATCGAAGATCGGCACGTACACCTTCTCCGAAATGCTGGCCTCGCCGAGCGGCGCCTGAATGGTGGTGGTCGCCGCGCCGCGCGGGATGACCAGCGCCAGGCGCAGCCGGCGCAGCACGTCCTGCTGGTACTGGTGCGGCATCCGCCGGGCGCCGCGGACGAACACGTCGCGGCGCAGCAGCTTGGGGATCACATAATCCTTGAATGTCTCGCGCAGGGACGGCGGGCCGATGGTGTCCAGCCTGGCCTTCTGTTCGGGCGTCAGGCTGAGATCGGGAAAGTTCTCCAGCAGCGTCGCCGACCCGGTATAGGCCAGCTTGGCCGTGGCGAACTCCCGAGCCACCTCGACATGGTACAGCGGCAGCCAGTTCTCGTTCAGGTATTCGTGGGCAAGATACTCGACATCGCCGGCGTGGAGCGTACGCACCACCTGATCGACGAACGAGTTCTCCTTGAGGATTCGGGCGCCGGACTGGGCCAGATCCTTCAGGAAGGTGGCGGCGTGGACGGCGCGGCGGTCGCTGCGCTCCGGCACCAGCCGGCCGTACTCGGCCAGCAGCCGCTGCACCGGCAGTCCGCCAGTCCAGCCGGGCAGGCTGTTGTAGCTGACATAGACGATGCCACCCGGCTTGAGCTTGCGCTTGAAGAACTCGACCAGCGACAGGCGCATCTGCGGCGTGATCCAGCTGTACACGCCGTGCAGGGTGATGATGTCGAAGTCGGGCAGGGGCAGGGCGTCCGGCCCGGTCAGCTCGTCGAAGCTCGCCTCGTGGAAGGTGACGTTGTCCAGGCCGGCGTCCTCGGCCAGGTTGCGGGCGTAGGCAATGTGGGCCGGGTTGAAGTCGATGCCGTGGAACCGGCCGCGCGGGTCCGCCGCCGCCAGGACCGACACCGTGTAGCCCAGGCCGCAGCCCAGCTCGCAGTAGGTGTAACCGTCGTCGAGGTGGTGCGGCTCGTAGCCGTTGAGCAGGCAGACGAAGTTCAGGAAGTCCGGGGACTGTTCGCGATAGAACCCGGTGACGTACTCGATATCGGCAATATAGCCGGCGTTCCAGTCGCTCATGGTCGCGTCCCTTCTGGTGCCACCCGTTCGCGTCGCAGGAGGCGAAGGTTTGACACTGCAGGAGGGCGATGGCAAGCCTGCGCCCGCGGGTCACCCGCGCGGGCCGGCCGGACGCGCAGCTATTCGGCCAGCCAGCGCTCGAAGCGTTCGGTCAAGGGGTCGATGTTCTCGGCCCAGAAGGCGGTATCGAGTTGCAGCGATACCGCCAGGCGCTCCGGTGACGTCGGCAGGTTGGCCTGGGTGATCGGGTCGATCAGGGCGCGGGCGTTGCGATTGGTGACGCCGTAGGGGATGAGCATGGACATGTGCGCCTGCCGCTCCGCTTCGCTGACAAAGGCAATGAACTTGTAGGCTTCCTCGATCCGCGACGAGCCGCGCAGGATGACCCAGCTGTCCAGGGTATAGAGGCTGCCGGGCCAGACGGGCCGCAGGTCGCGTCCGGTGCTGCGGTTGGTCGTGGCAATGCGGCCGTTGTAGGTCGCGGTCATCACCACCTCACCATTGGCGAGCAGGGTCAGCGGCTCGGCGCCGTCCTCCCACCAGACAAGGTCGTTGCCCAGTTCGTCCAGCTTGGCGAAGGCACGGTCGACGCCCTCGGGGGTCCGCAGCACGTCATAGACGTCCTCGGGCGGTACGCCGTCGGCCAGCAGCGCCGACTCCAGCGTGAACTGCGGTCCGCGGCGCAGGGCGCGGCGACCCGGAAACCGTTCCGTATCCCAGAAATCGGCCCAGGATTGCGGCGGATCCTGGCCCAGCACCGCCCCGTCATAGGCGATGAGCAACGACCAGACGACGTTGCCGACGCCGCACTCGTGGACGGCGCTGGAGACGAACTGGTCCTCGCCGCCGATGGCGCCGTAGTCAATGGGCTCGAACAACCCTTCCGCGCAGCCCAGCGCCAGCTCGTCGGACCGCACCTCGACCACGTCCCAGTCCGGGCTGCCGCCGGCGACCTGATCGCGCAGGGCGCCAATGCCGCCGTTCCAGACCGCCTCGGTCAAAATAACGCCGGTCTCGATCATGAACGGCGCGAAGAAGGCCTCGCGCTGGGCGTTCTGGTAGGCGCCGCCCCACGAGGTGACCGTGAGCCGCTGTGCAGCGGCTGTGCCCGCCAGGGCCGCCAGCAGCAGGCCGACGCCCAGGGTCATGCGCAGGATCATTGAAGAGCCCCATGTGAATGGTCATGCCGAGGAAGGGACGTCGGTTGTCCGGCGGCCGCGAGTCTGCCTTCCCGCCGCGAAACATGAAAGCCCCGTGAGGCGCTGCGTACCGCTGAACGCCGTGGCGGCCGGGGCTACACGTGCTGGCCGCCGTTGATCTGGATTTCGGCACCGCTGACATAGGCGGCGGGCTGGGAGCACAGAAAGTAGATCACGGCCGCCACCTCCTCCGGCCGGCCCAGGCGGCGCAGGGGGATGGAGCCGAGCAGGTCAAGGGTGCCCGGCGACAGGATCGAGGTCTCGATCTCGCCCGGCGCGATGGCGTTGACGCGGATGCCGTGCGGGCCGAACTCCGCGGCCATCTCGCGGGTCAGGGCGGCCAGCCCGGCCTTCGACGTGCCGTAGGCGGAGCCGGCGAACGGGTGCACCCGGCTGCCGGCGATCGACGTGACGTTGACCACCACACCGCGCGCCGCCTTGAGGGCGTCGAACAGGCCGCGGGCCAGCAGCAGCGGCGCGAACAGGTTGACGTTGTACACGCGCCGCCAGTCGTCCCAGTCACTGTTGAGGATGCCGAGCCGCTCGCCCTGCGGTCCCTTGGGCGAGACGCCGGCATTGTTGACCAGGGCGTTGAGCCGGTCCGGCCCGAGCCGGCGGCGCAGCTCGACGACGCCAGCCTCGATGGCAGCGATTTCCGACAGGTCGACCTGGACGTGGTTGTCCGCCCCACCGGCCCACGGGCAGTCCTCGGAGAACGCCATGCGCGACACGGTGATGATCCGCCAGCCGGCGCTGTGGAAGCGTTTCACCGTGGCATGGCCGATGCCGCGGCTGGCCCCGGTCAGGATAAGCGTGTTCTGCGGCTCGGTCATGGCGGTCCCGACAGGCTGCGGCGAGGGATGCGGCACGATGTCCGGCAGCAGGGTCGCCCAAGCCTCGGGTTCACGCAAGCGCCCTGGGAGTCGCGGCCGGACCTGGACCGGGGGTCGTGGTCTGGCTGCCCGTCCCCGTCCCCGTCCCCGTCCCCGTCCATCATGCCGAGTTCGGCAGGCGCTCTGACGGCGCGCCCGGATGGCTGGGCATTCGCCCCTGACAGACCGGCCTCATGATGCCATGGCGAACGACGCCACCCTTCGGACCCGGCGGCCGTCATGCCGGGCGAGGTCCTCGTTCGCATCCGCACCGCCATGCCGGGCCGCAACCGGATCCGCCGTGTCCGAACCGGAGACGGGTTCCGCCGGACTGTCGAGCTGGTCGGGATGCAACCCTTCCTTGCGCAGCTCGTCCATCATGCGCTGCTGGGCGTCGGCACGGGTATCGCCGGCGAAGCGCGCCACGATTTCGTGCACCCTGCCGAGCTGCATGGGCGAGGGCTGGTGGTTCAGCGGATAGAACACGCTGCGGTGGACGCGGATCCTGGCATCATCGGCCGTGCCGTGCGGCCGTGCCGGGGGCGGGGCCGCCTGTGCGGCGGCGAGCAGGCGGCGGGCCTCCTCGCTCAGACCGACACTGGCGGCCGGCCCGAACCGGTCGGCCGGCAGAGTTTCGGGGTGCGGCGCCCTGGCCCGCGCCTCCGGCACGGCCGGCAGGGACGGCGGCGGCGGCGCGAAACGGTTCAGCCGATCGAACAGCGTTTGGACGTTCATGGCCGACATTCCGGTTCGGTGATCCCGACCGGAGTTCAGCAAACGGCATGCCAGGACAAAGCTGCGGCAGGCGGCCGGACCATGCGTGGACGGCGTTGTCGCTGGGCAGGAATTTCAGGTGCGAACCGTTCCGCCGGGGATCAAGGCGGCAAATGGTGCCGGCATACGGATCAGGCCGCGGCCGACCGGAAATCGACGGGCCCGGCTGTTCCATGCGGCAGCAGCGGCTCTTGATCCGGTGAAGCAGACGATCTCATTCGGCCGGATGGTAAATAGTCGTTTTGTGGAACCGTCTCCTGGCGCCAAATATGGTCATGTCATCGAAAATTTCATGATAGGCCGGAATGTGGTAAATTACCAGGATTTTCTTGCAGTATATTTTGCTGGCGTCAAGGATGCGGGCCGCGACGGCCTCCATGATTTCGCGACTGAAGGGATTGTAGAAATAGAGGACCAGGTTGTCATCGGGCAGATCGACTTCCGTCGCATCGCGGCACACGACGGAGGTGTCTGTGCACAGGCGCGGTGTGTAGCGCGCGATGTTCTGCCGGGCGACCTCGACCAGGGCCGGGGCGAACTCGACGCCCAGCACCCGCCGGAACGGAAACTCCGATGCGACCAGCACCACGCGGCCCTTGCCGGCGCCGATGTCGATGAAGCTGTAGTCGGCATGGTCGATGGGCAGAGTCTTCAGGATCCGCCGCACGAGCGTCACGCCGGAGGCCTGATAGTAGACGCCCTTGTCCTTGTTTCTGCTGAAGAAATCCAGCGCCGGCAGATCGACGATGCCGGCCGTGTCAACGCCGTGCGTTCGGTCGAACCGGCGGTCCAGGATCCTGTCATAGAAGCGCAGCGGCGAGAAACGCCAGCCTTCGCTCGACAGCCACCAGTAGAACCTTCGCGCCGCATCCTGAAAATGCAGTGCGCCCAGATCATGGGCGCAACCTTTCAACATTTCCCGGTCTTCAAATGCAAGCAAATTGGTATTCTGAAAACGGCCATAGTTCTTCTGGTTGTCAATCATTTTCTCTCCATCCGCTGGGGGTCAGGGATGACGAAAAAATGCCAACATTTTATGCATCGTTCCATCAGCAGAATTTACTACTCAATAAGAACTAAATGCATCTGGAACATAACACAAAAAAGCTTTCGTGACGTGCCATCGAACGCTGCCCGGCGCGAACGAAACCACTGGCACGATCCAAGTGGGTTTGGAGTCGGCCGCCGGTCGTGGTAGGCGATGCGTGTCAGTTGACGAATGGGGAGACGAGACCCGTGACCGATCCGACCTGGGCCTCCGGCGCGCGCGACCCGCGCCTTGACGGTCTGAAGACGACTGCGTTGATCGTCTATGTGCTGTATCTGGCCTCATTCATTGCCGGCATCACCTCGATCATCGGCGTGATCATTGCGCACGTCAAAAAGGGCGACGCGGCCGGCACCATCTACGAAAGCCATTTCGCCAACCAGATCACCACGTTCTGGATAACGCTGCTGCTCGGCATCGTCGGCGCCGTCCTGACGATGATCTGGATCGGCATTCTTGTGTTGTTCAGCGTCGCCGTCTGGTTCGTTTATCGCACCGTCAAGGGCCTGCTCCGCCTCAACGACGGCCGCCCGTACGGCTGAGCGCCGGACGCGGCCGCGGGGCGGGCGATCGCTGCCGATCGGGCGATCAAGACATGAATGCCCGGCGTGGATGCAGACCCCGTCGCCCTATCTCGCGGCGCGGTGGAACAGGATGTCTTCCGGCGAACAGGGGGCAGCCAGCCGTTCCCTGGGCAGACTTACGGTGACCGTGGTTCCTTCGCCCGGCGTGCTGGCGATGTCCACCGTGCCGCCGTGGGCCTTGACCAGGGCCTCGGTCAGTGGCAGGCCCAGGCCGATGCCGCCCTGGGTGCGGGTCAGGGTGCTGGCGATCTGCCGGAACGGCCGGCGGGCAACGGCGATCTGCTCGGCCGTCATGCCGATGCCGGAATCGATCACGCGGATCAGCAGGGCGCTGCTGTCGATGGCCGCCGCGACGGTCACCGACCCGTCCCTGGGCGTGAAGTTCACGGCGTTCGTCACCAGATAGCGCAGCACCTGCTTGATGGCCGACGGATCGGCCCACAGCAGTGGCGGCGGCTGGGGCATAACCACGCTTACCTTCAGCCGCTTCTGCCCGCTGCGCTCCTCCAGCATGTGGAGAATCGCGCCGACCAGCCGGCGCAGGTCGACCTTCTCCTCCTTGAGGCTGAGGTCGCCCGTCTCAAGCCGCGCCAAATCGATGATGTCATTGACGATTTCCAGCAGGGACTGGCCGCTTTCGTGGATGTCGCGGGCATACTCGGTGTACGGCGACGGCCCCAGCATCTCCGTCATGATGGCTTCGGAAAAGCCGATGATGACATTGAGCGGGGTGCGCAGCTCGTGGCTCATCGCCGCCAGGAAGTCCGTCTTCGCCTGGTTGGCCTGCTCGGCCTGGCACTTGGCGAGCGTCAGCGCCTGCTCGATCTCCTTGCGCCGTGTGATGTCGTTGACGACGACAAGGCAGCAGCCGTCGCCGAAGCGCTGCTCGCGGACCTCGACCCAACCGACGCCCCGGCGCAGCACTTCCAGCGGCCCCTGCGGGTGGTGATGCCAGGCCATTCGCTGGTGCAGCCGGGCTTCGCCGTCCACCGACCGGCCCTCGATGTGACCGTCGCCGTCGACCTCGCGAAGGATATCCTCGTAGCCCATGCCGGCGCGGAGGGGCACACCGACGCTGCCGTAGAGCACCTCGTAGCGCCTGTTCCAGATGAGCAGCCGATCATCGCAGTCGAACAGTGCCAAGCCTTCGGAGACCTGGTCGATGGCGCGCAACAGGCGCGCCTGCGCCTCCTCGAAGCGGGCGCTCGCCTCGGCCTCGCGGCTGGCGTCGGCCAGCACGCCGGCATAGCCCTGAAAGCCGCCGCCGGCACCGGTCACGGGGGCACCGGACACCCGAACTGCCAACGGATAGACAATGTCGGGCGGGTGGTGCAGGACGATCTCCGAGAATGGCATGCGCTGGGCCACGGCCAGATGAAACGTCTGGCGATCGAACTCCGAGGCGAGGTGATCGACCATCTGGTCCAGCCGCCGGCCCTGCAACGGGCCGAAGGCGCTGCTCACCTCGATGATGGTCATGTCCGCCGCGGTGCGCCACGTGTCGCCCGGTGCGGTCAGTGCGATACTGGAGTTCAGTGCCTCCAGGTCCGCGACCCGGCTGCACAGCGCCCGGCGCGATGCCCGCTCCCGGAGCAGCAGCGCGATCAGGTCATCCCTGGTCGCGTCGGCCGGGATCCCGGTCGCGGCGAGGGGCAGGATGTGGTCCATCGGCAGCCTCCGTGGGCACTGCACGGCGGGCACGGCGTGACGCCGGCCGGACGGTACATGCTCTGCGGCCCAGTCTGCCGACCAGACGTTAAGTGCCGGTTTATGTCGAGAATTCGGACAGGATTTTCCAAATCTTCGGCGCACCGGGCTGGTCAGCCCGGCAAACAAATGATAAGGACGCCGCAGCCGAACGAGTCGAGGACCATCCCCGGAAACCGCCATGCCGCTCGATACGCGCGACAAACCGCTCACTTTCGACAAATCCAAACTGCCGAGCCGCCACGTCACGGTCGGCCCCGACCGGGCGCCGCACCGGTCATATTATTATGCCATGGGCCTGAGCGAGGACGAGATCGCCCGGCCGTTCGTTGGCGTGGCGACCTGCTGGAACGAGGCCGCGCCGTGCAACATCGCGCTGTCGCGGCAGGCCCAGGCGGTCAAGCTCGGCGTCAAGGCGACCGGCGGCACACCGCGCGAGTTCACCACGATCACCGTGACCGACGGCATCGCCATGGGCCATGCCGGGATGAAGTCGTCGCTGGTGTCGCGCGAGGTGATCGCCGATTCGGTTGAGCTGACCATGCGCGGCCACTGCTATGACGCCATCGTCGGCCTGGCCGGGTGCGACAAGTCTTTGCCGGGCATGATGATGGCCATGGTCCGGCTCGACGTACCGAGCGTGTTCATGTACGGCGGCTCGATCCTGCCCGGCCGGTTCCAGGGCCGCGACGTGACCGTGCAGGACGTGTTCGAGGCGGTCGGCGCCCACAGCGCCGGACGCATGAGCGACGCCGACCTGCACAAGCTGGAATGCGTCGCCTGCCCGTCGGCAGGGTCGTGCGGCGGCCAGTTCACGGCCAACACCATGGCCTGCGTGTCGGAGGCGATCGGCCTGGCGCTGCCCGGCTCGGCCGGTGCGCCCGCCCCCTATGAATCCCGCGACCAGTATGCCCAGGCCTCGGGCGAGATGGTCATGGAGCTGCTGGCCAAGGGCATCCGGCCGCGTCAGATCGTCACGCGCCGGTCGCTGGAGAACGCGGCGCGCGTGGTGGCGGCCTCGGGCGGGTCGACCAACGCCGCGCTGCACCTGCCGGCCATCGCCCACGAGGCGGGCATCGAGTTCGACCTGCACGACGTGGCGGCGATCTTCCGCTCGACGCCGTACATCGCCGACCTGAAGCCGGCCGGCCGCTATGTTGCCAAGGACATGTTCGAGATCGGCGGCGTGCCTGTGCTGATGAAGGCGCTGCTCGACGGCGGCTTCCTGCACGGCGACTGCCTGACCGTGACCGGGCGCAGCATTGCGGAGAACCTGGCCGACGTGGCCTTCCCGACCGACCAGGACGTGGTCCGGCCGACCGCCGACCCGCTCAGCCCGTGGGGCGGCGTGGTCGGCCTGCGCGGGACGCTGGCGCCGCAGGGGGCGATCGTCAAGGTCGCCGGCATGAAGACCCTGAAGTTCCGCGGCCCGGCGCGCTGCTTCGACTGCGAGGAACAGGCGTTCGAGGCGGTGCAGCAGCGCCGCTATCAGCCGGGCGAGGTGCTGGTCATCCGCTACGAAGGCCCGCGCGGCGGCCCCGGCATGCGCGAGATGCTGTCCACCACCGCGGCGCTCTACGGCCAGGGGGTCGGCGATCAGATGGCGCTGATCACCGACGGCCGCTTCTCCGGCGCCACGCGCGGCTTCTGCATCGGCCATATCGGGCCGGAGGCGGCGGTGGGCGGCCCGATCGGCCTGTTGCGCGACGGCGACATGATCGCCATCGACGCCGAGGCCGGCACGCTGGACGTCGAGGTCTCCGAGGCCGAGCTGGCCGAGCGCCGCCTGACCTGGACCCCGCGCCGCACCGACTTCCAGTCCGGCGCCCTGTGGCGCTACGCCCAGACCGTCGGCGACGCCGAAAAGGGCGCTGTCACCCATCCGGGGGCGAAGGCGGAGACGCATGTCTATGCGGAGATTTGACACCATGTAATGTGTCGTGGCGGTCTCCTGACGCGTTTCGGGCGAACGCAATGACGGAACCGGAGAATCTTGTTGTTGAGCATCTGCGCCGACTCGACCGCAAGATCGATCGAGTATTGGAAGATTTGCAGGACCTCTAACATCGCATGACATCTTTGGCAGGTCAGGTTGCCAGCCTGAAGGTGGAAACCGGGAGCATTCGGCTGGACATGGCCTGCATGTCGGCCCGGATCGACCCGGGTGGAGCAGCGGTTGGAGCGGATCGAGCGGCGATTGGACTCTACGCTGGCGGTCGGTTGAGCCTTCCAGCGCCTGCCGGCGCGGCGCGCTTCTTTGCGGGTTCCGCCGCGCCGGCATTTCGTGACCCTGCTATTCCTCCACCCGCCGGCCGATCACGCCGGTGTGTTCGTCGCGGATGGTGTCGCCGTCGACGATGCGGAAGCTGGAGGTCAGCTCGTGGGCGCGCGGCTCCGCCACCTGCAGGGTGAGCACATAGCGGTCGCCGCCCAGCGGGCGGATCCGCCAGCGGCCGTTCATCGACTCCGGCTCGCCCGCGCCCGCCGCCGACGAGGTGGTGTGCTTGCGGCTGGTGACCGCCGAGAACGAGCCGTCCGGCTGGAAGCGGACCCGCACCGTGACCAGCCGTCCGGCCACCTGCGACTGCGATTCCCACCAGCCGACGAGGTAGCGCCGCACCGCCTCGTCGTCGATCACCGGCGGCGACACCTCGGCGATGGACAGGCCGGCCGTGCTGGGCCCGGCAAGGGCGTCACGCGCGACGGCCGGCGACAGGGCGGCCACCTGATCGCCCACGAACTGTGCACCGGCTGCGTTCGAAAGGGACAGCACGGCCAGCCCCGTGGCCATGCAGATTGAGAGAATTGCCGTCATTCCCCGCATCATTCAATCATCTCCTTATCCTTGCATCCCGTTCTGTTTTTGAATCTGTTGTGTTCTTCTGGCGTGTCGGCGTGCACGGGCGCGTCCGGCCGGAGGACCCGTGCCCCTCCGGCGGCCTTACGGTGCAAGGATTAGACCGTTTGGTGAAGCCCTTGAACCGATCAGCATTGTAGGCCGGGCTGAGCCTGCGAAGCCCAGCTTGGGCGAGGCGGTGCCGGAAGCTGGGCTTCGCAGGCTCAGCCCAGCCTACCGTGTCACGAGCCCTCCAACTCCACCACCACCGGCGTGTGGTCGCTGGCCTTGGGCCTGCCCCGCGGTTCCTTGTCGATCTCGCAGGCGATCAGCCGGTCGGCGGCCTGGGGGGAGAGCAGCAGGTGGTCGATGCGCAGGCCGCGGTCGCCGTCCCAGGCGCGGCCCTGGTAGTCCCAGTAGGTGTATTGGCCGGGCTCCGGGTGCAGGGCGCGGAAGGCGTCGGTCAGGCCCAGATGGACCAGGGCGCGGTAGCGGCGGCGGGTGTCCAGCCGGTACAGCGCATCCTCTTCCCATCCGGCCGGGTGGTACACGTCGTCCCCGGTCGGGATCACGTTGTAGTCGCCGCCCAGCACGAACGGCTGCCCGGTGTCCAGCAGCGCCGCCGCGTGCTCGCGCAGCCGGTCCATCCAGGCCAATTTGTAGGGATACTTCTCGCTCTCGACCGGGTTGCCGTTGGGCAGGTACAGCGAGGCCACGCGCAGGTCGCCGACCGTCGCCTCGACATAGCGCGCCTGGGCGTCGCCGGCGTCGCCGGGCAGGCCCGTCAGCACGTCCTCGATCGGCCGTTTCGACAGGATGGCCACGCCGTTCCAGCTCTTCTGGCCGGACACCGCCATGTTGTAGCCCAGGTCGTCGAAGGCCGCACACGGGAACGCCGCCGTCTCGCACTTCAGCTCCTGCAGCAGCGCGATGTCCGGCCGGGCCGTGCCCAGCCAGTCCACCACGTTGGGCAGGCGCGCCTTGATCGAGTTGACGTTCCAGGTGGCGATCGTGGTCATGGCGCGCGCCGCATCGAGCCGCGGGCCGGTCAGACCGCGAACGACGAGCCGCAGCCGCAGGACGAGCTGGCGTTGGGGTTGCGGATCTGGAACGAGGCGCCGATCAGCTCCTCGACATAGTCGATCTCCGCCCCGTTGAGCAGGTCGAGCGACACGTCGTCGACCACCACCCTGACCCCGTCGCGCTCGAAGGTCAGGTCGTCGTCGTTGACCGTGCTGTCGAAGCTGAAGCCGTACTGGAAGCCGGAGCAGCCGCCGCCCGACACCGTCACGCGCAGCATCAGCCGCTCGTCGCCCTCGGCGCTGCGCAGGGCCGCCACCCGCCGCGCCGCCTGCATGCTGAGGGAAAGGCTGCGGTCGCCCGCCGCCGAGACTGTCGCCGTATCACTCATGGCCCGGTCCCCGCTATCGGATGCTGTCAAGGCTGACCCCAATGTATTGTGCCGCAGCGCCGCAGGGAAGGGGTGTGCCGCCGGCCGGACCGTTGCCGGCCGGCCGGGCGGCTGCTAGGCTCGCCGCCGATGTCGTCCACCGCGCTCGCCCCCTATGCCGCCCGGCCCGAGGCCAGCCGCGGCCGCCTTCACTCCGAGCCGGAGAGCCCGACCCGCTCCCCGTTCCAGCGCGACCGCGACCGCATCATCCACTCCGGCGCGTTCCGCAAGCTGGAATACAAGACCCAGGTGTTCGTCTACCACGTCGGCGACTATTATCGCACGCGCCTGACGCATTCGCTGGAGGTGGCGCAGATCGCCCGCTCCATCTGCCGCACCCTGAGCCTCAACGAGGACCTGGCCGAGGCGGTGGCGCTGGCCCACGACCTGGGCCACACCCCGTTCGGCCACGCCGGCGAGGACGCGCTGGCGCGCGAGATGGCTGGCCACGGCGGCTTCCGCCACAACGACCAGACCCTGCGCGTGCTGACCGTGCTGGAGCGCCGCTACGCCGAGTTCGACGGCCTCAACCTGACCTGGGAGACGCTGGAGGGCGTGGCCAAGCACAACGGCCCGCTGCTGCCGCCGGGCGGCGACGCCGCCGCCCTGCCGCCGGCCATTGCCGCGCTGCATGCCGCCTGGGACCTGGAGCCGGCCGGCCATGCCGGGGCGGAGGCGCAGGTGGCAGCGCTGGCCGACGACATCGCCTACAACAACCACGACATCGACGACGGCCTGCGCGCCGGCCTGTTCACCATCGACGACCTGCGCGAGCTGCCCCTGGTCGGCGACATCCTGACCGAACTGTGCGACCGCTATCCGGGCCTGGAGCGGCGCCGGCTGATCCACGAGACGGTGCGCCGCCTGATCGACTGCATGATCAGCGACCTGCTCGCCGAGAGCCGGCTCCGCCTGGCCGAACTGGTCCCGGCCTCGGCGGCCGACGTGCGCACCGCACCGGGGCCGGTGATTGCCTTCTCCGAGTCCATGCGGCAGTGCGAATCGGCGCTGCGCGGCTTTCTGTTCAGGCGCATGTACCGGCACTACACGGTCAACCGCGAGACGAGCCGGGCGCGCCGGGTCGTCCACGAACTGTTCCGCCTGTTCGTCGAGGAGCCGGAATGCCTGCCGCCGGAATGGCAGGCCGCGGCGCTGGCGGCGGATGAGCGCGGCCGCCACCGCGTCGTCGCGGACTACATCGCCGGCATGACCGACCGCTATGCCCTGGTCGAGCATCAGCGCCTGTTTGACGTGCGGCCCCTGTTGGGACAATCCTGATGCCGCGCAAGGCACGGTTGCCGCGCGCGCGCGTGTCGGCACGCCGGCCGAACAGGAAGCATGGCGGTCCGGGCTATGGGTGAATGGCGGCTTGACCGGGTCGGAGAGCAGTTCGACGAAGACCGGCCGCTGCCGGCCCGGTCCCGCGAGCGGGTGCCGTCCATTCCGGCCGCGGCGGAGCGCCCGGAGCCGGCCCCGCCACCGCGCCGGCCGCCGCGCTGGCGCGGCGTTGCCATCGTTGCGGTCGCCGCCCTGGGCGGTGCCATGATCGGCTATGGCGGCTGGTACCTGTACCGCGGCCTGGGGGCCGGGAGCGGCGGCGAGGTACCGTTGATCCGTGCCGACTCCAGCCCGACCCGTATCCAGCCGGAGCAGCCCGGCGGGATGCAGGTGCCGCACCAGGACCGGCTCGTCCTCCAGGACCGCGATGGCGCCCCGCCGCCGACCGCCGTGGAAGGCGTGCGGCCGCCGCCCGAAGAGCCGCTGATCCCGCTGGTGCCGGAGCCGGAGGTGGTGATTGCGCTGCCGCCGACGACCCCGCAAGAGCAGGATGGCGTCGCGGGAGGCAACGATACTTCGGCCGATCCGGGTGCCGGCGTCGAGGCCGAAGCGGCGGCCGCGGCTGCAGCGCCCGCAGGGCAAGCGCCTGTGGATCCGTCGCGGCCGGAAGCCGGGACGGAGGATGGACGCCCGCCGCCACCCGCCGCGCCGGCACCGGCAGACGCATCCGGCGCAGGAACCGCTGAGGGACCGGCGGCCGCAGAGCGGCTGCGCCTGCCGGCCCCGCCGCCGGCATCCGAGCGCCTGCCGCTGCCCGCCCCGTCGGGCTCGCCTGCGGCGGCCGCCGAGGCGGAGGCCGGGCGGGCCGGCGAGCCGGAAGCGGACGCGCGACCCGCCCGGCTTGCCGATGCCGGCGAGCCGCACGGCCAGCCCGCGCCGGGGGAGAACGAAGCCGAGCCGCCGGCAATCGAAGCGCTGATTCCCCGGCTGTCGCCCGAACCGCCGGCCCCGGCCGCCGCAGCCGAGAGGGCCGGGGAGCGGGGGGCCGGGGAGCGGGGGGCCGGG
>CAZGMC010000051.1:0-29902 GCA_964526565.1 uncultured Mycobacteriaceae bacterium | reverse complement strand
ATGGCGTGGCCTACCGCTTCGCCGGGCGCGCCGAGGAGCAGGCCGAAACCTTCGCCGACATGCGCACCGGCGCCATCCTGGGCCTGACCGCCATCTATGTGATCCTGGCCTGGGTGTTCGCCTCGTATGCCCGGCCGCTGGTGGTCATGTCGATCATCCCGTTTGGGATCATCGGCGCCGTGCTGGGCCACCTGCTGTTGGGCTATACGCTGACCATCCTCAGCATGGTGGCGCTGCTCGGGCTGTCGGGCATCCTGGTCAACGACTCGATCATCCTGGTCAGCGCCATCGACGCGCGGCTGAAGGAGGGCGCGGCGACCCTGGAGGCCATCGTCGACGGCACCTGCGAGCGCTTCCGGGCGGTGCTGCTGACCTCGTTGACGACGATCGGCGGCCTGACGCCGCTGCTGTTCGAGACCAGCCTGCAGGCCCGGTTCCTGATCCCGATGGCCATCACCCTGGTGTTCGGCCTGATGGTGACGACCTTCCTGGTCCTGATCGTCGTCCCCGCCCTGATGGGCATCGAGGAGGACGCCCGCCGCGGCCTGGCCCGGCTGGGCCGCGGGCTGAGGGGCGCGGGGCGGGGACCGGACGAACCCGAGATCGCCATGCGTTCCCGGATCGATCCCAGAGGCTGAAAATGCCAAGTCGCCTCGTTCTGCTCAGGAAGTGACGACCGCCTCAAGTCGCTTCGCCAGAGAGTCGAAGTCCTCCGGACACTTCCGGCGAATATCAGCAATGCGTCGTGCCGCCTCGTCACCCAGCGTCTTGCGACCACCGCCGGGACCGTCCGCAACACTCCGCTCCCTGGCCAGGACATCGAAGTAACGCTCCTTCACCGACACTTCAACGCGGATCTCTCCCCATCGCCACCCTTCGGGTAGATCCAGGCCGGCCAGAATCCATGTCTCAATCTCCTCCCATGCGTTTTCAGCAAGAAAGGCTTTGTCGCCGCTGAAATGGGTTTCGATCGTGTCGAGCTTTTGACGCCGATGAGTTAGTCCGTCCCGATCAACGCACAAGACGAAGATCTGTGTCATCCCGCGATAGCGCTCGACGATTTCAGCGATGCGCTCGTGTTTCAGTGCTTCGCCGATCCCGCCAAGCAGCGGATCCTGGCATACCTGAACGCGTGCGCGTGGCCGGCCGATGGTTTGAAAGAGACGTGAAAAAAGCGGCTTCAGCAGATACTGATCCTTGCGAAAATCCTCCGGGATTATGAGGACATTCATTCGCCGTTTTCCTTGCCATCGGTGTCGCCTTCGGTGAAGACGAGTGCGTCCTCCATCCAGCCCGAAGCGAGGAGCCGGCCTAATCCTTGCGAGCCGCGCAGAGTCGCGGCATTCGGCAGCCCGGTGACGGGGCGGATGATTGCGTCGGCAGTCTCCGGCAACCGGAAAACGATGGACGTGTACCGGAATGTATCATCGCCAATGATGGAGAGCAGGTCAGGCGAATGGGTCGTGGTCACCACCTGGGTGTTGCCCTTCGCCGTCTGTCCCTCAATCAGATCCAATAGAAGTCGAAGCCGCGACGGATGGATTCCGTTATCGATCTCCTCGAAGAAATAAAGTCGTGCCGGGTTCGTGCCGAGCAGAGCTGCCAGCATCGCCAGGAATCGCAGCGTGCCATCCGAAGCGCTATATGCGGACACCCTCTTTTCATCCGTTTCACGGATTACGAGTTGAATCAGACCTGTGATAGGATCGCTCGGGAACTCGAAATCTTCGACATCCATCGGCGTGAGGTCACGGACCCATTCGGTAAGCACCGTCTTGCGCTTCGGATCGGCGCAAATGTCCTGCAGCACTGTCGGCAGGTTCTCGCCGTTGTCGCCCAAAACGGATTGTCCGGGGAAGGCTGGTTGTCGCATCTGGTCCGGGACAAGGTCCAGAAAGCGCATGCTGGCAAGGAAGTCGATCAGCCGTTCGGCGTGTTCCCTTTGTGCACGGACCACCTGCTTGTGTTCCTGAATCTGGGTCAGGGCCGGTTGATCCGGCCTTACCGCGATCTGCTTTCCGTATTTCCTCTGCCGTCCTGTCTTCGCCATGCGGAGAAGCAGATGAGTCTCATCGCCTTGAGTCTGAACAGGATCGGTGCCACCGGGATGACTCGTGTAAATCGTCTCCGATCCAAGAACGAACTCCTCTCTCGTGACACGGAATCCGCTTCGTTGCGTATTATCGGCACTGACTTGGATAACATAGCGTGCTTTGCTGTTTTCAAGCTTCAGGTCAACCTGAAGAGACAGAGCGGACTGGCCAAACCGGATGATTTCATTGACGGCGCCGCGGAGCTGCGCCCACTCGACCTGACCGCCGCTGCCATACTTACCGCCCATGATCTCGGCCAGCGTGTAGCCCCGTCCGATGCCGTGAAGGAACCGGAAGGCGTCGCGGATGTTGCTCTTGCCGCTGGCGTTCGTCCCGACAATGACCGTGAACGGACCCATGAACAGAGTCTCGTCGGAAAAGTTCTTGAAATTTACGAGTCTGAGCCCAGTGATCATGGCGCCTGTCCAGAGCCGAGGCCCGCTTGATGCGATGTCATGATGCCGCCGCGGCATGCAATGTGGCTCGGCAAGTCTACCATGATGGCGCGATCGGCAGACCAATTGCCGAACTCGTCCCGCTTGCCGCCGGTCGCCACAGCGACCTGCCCGAGATCATGGCCCGCACGTGGGCAGACCGCCAGCGACGCCCGAGAATGACGGTTGAAGAGATCCTGTCGGCGCGGGACGAAGGGCGAAAGGACTTCAGTCTACGATCCACGTCCCTCGCTCCTTGATGGCCCGGTACATGGCATCCTGGGCCAAGTCCAGCTCTCCAGGCCAGGTGACCGCTCCGAGTTCGACCCGCACCTGCCGAAACAGGCTTTCGTCACGCAACGCGGCGAACACGCCCGCCGAGGGCGACTGCAGGAAATCCGCGAGATCCACCGTGCCCTCGGTACCGTCGCTGAACAGCACGCGAAGCCGGAAGCCGGTCAGTGACTCGACATGGGCGATGCGCCACGGCGCCCTTGCATCGTGCTCCACAGACATGATCGCCTACTCGAACCGGCACGCGCTTTCCGGGCACGATCGCTCCAGCCAGAGCACCGAGTGCTGGTCGAACCGCCGCCGGTACTCCGCAACGGCCGCGGCCAGGGCGGCGGTGTCGGACCGGTCGATCAGGATCAGCACGTACCTGCACGCCTCGCGCATCAGCCGGCCGTCCTGCTGCCAGCCGCCGTGGCAGTCCATGACCGTGAAGCCCGGCACCGCCGGGCCAGCACGTCGGCAACGTAATCCGCCCACTCCTGCTCGCTGACGCCGCCGTCGGGCGATGACAGGCCGAAGACCAGTTCGACGAGGACCTGCCCGGAAGCCTGCCCCCGTGCGTCCGGCCCTGTCGCCAAACCCAGCGCCAGCACCGCCACCACGAAGAGTCCACGCATCGCGCGTTCCCATCTCTGCCAGTGCATTCGGGAAAAGCAGATTTACCGGTCCTCTAGCGGCATGTCATCGCGTCGCGATCGATTTCGGGCCGCAGGCCGCACCGGCTGCACGGCTGACGCGCAGCCTGCCCCTTGTCGTCTCGAATGCGATATACTGCTTGCCGAATCGTCGCTTTTGGGTTTGCCATCGGCCGCTCCAGGGCCGGATCCGACAGGGAGGAGAACGGGTCGTGATCTCCAAGGACATGCACAAGATGATGAGCCAGCTGGAGCGCAAGGACTTCCAGCCGGCGGTGACGACCAAGGTCAAGGTGCAGACCAACCAGGGCCCATTCGAGCTGGACATGATGGAGGCGACCGGTCTCGACCGCGGCGACCGGCCGGGGGAGTTCCGCGATCCGTTCTCCCTGATGTTCCGCGGGCCGCTGAAGCCGATGCTGAGCGCCGGCAGCTATCTGGTCGAGCTCGACAAGCTGGGCCGCCTGGTCATGCACCTGGTGCCGGTGCAGTCGCCCGACCGGCGCTACACCTACTATCAGGCCGTCTGGAACTGAGCGGCGGCCCGGCGGCAGCGCGACCGGCCCGGCCCCGCGGCGCCGCCCGCCGCATTGGCTGACGCATTGGCCGCCGCCCCTCACCGCGCCCGCCACGTGAAGATCGCCGAGGCGGCGTAGTTCCACACCACGCCGATGACGGCGCCGGCGCCTCCGGCCAGCCACCACACCGTGTCCCGTTCATGGACGAACGTGGCGACACCGACGTTTGCCACCACGCCGACGCTGCACACCGCGTAGAACGACACCAGCCCGCGCACGAAGCCCCAGCCCTTGAGCCGCCGGTCGCGGTAGGTCAGCAGGTTGTTCAGCACGAAATTGCTGGTCATCGCCACGAAGGTGGCGATGGTCTGGGCATAGGCGAATGCCACGCCGCCCGGCCCCAGCGCCGCCCACAGGGCGGCGAAATGCACCAGCACGCCGGACCCGCCGACCGCGGCGAACAACAGGAACCGCACGGGCACCACGTGGCCGGCCCACTTGTCCAGGATCAGCATCAGGTATTCCCAGGCGACCAGCGCATCCAGCTTGCTCTCGCCGTGGGTGCGCAGCCGGAAGGTGTAGGGCAGCTCGCGGAAGCGCAGCGGCCGCGGCGACGAGGCGAACAGGTCGAGCAGGATCTTGAAGCCCTGCCCCGACAGCCGGCGCACCGCAGCCTCGAACGCGTCGCGGCGCATCATGAAAAACCCGCTCATCGGGTCGGTCAGGTCGGCCTTGACGATCAGCCGGCTGAGCCGCCCCGCCGCGCCGCTGATCGCCACGCGCCGGCCGTCCCAGTCGCCGACGCCGCCGCCGGTCACGTACCGGCTGCCGATCACGACGTCGAGCCCGTCCGCCTTCAACGTTTTCAGCATGTCGGGCAGCAGCGCCTCATCGTGCTGCAGGTCGGCGTCCATGACCGCGACATACGGAGCGCTGCTGCTCAGGGCGCCCTCGATCACGGCGGTGGACAGGCCGCGCCGGCCGACGCGCTGCAGGCAGCGGATGCGCGGGTCGCGCTGGGCAACCGTGCGCACCGCCTCGGCCGTGCCGTCGGGCGAATCGTCGTCGACGAACACCGCCTCCCAGTCGAGCCCGGCCAGCACGTCGTGCAGCCGCGCCACCAGCGGGGCGACGTTGCCGCTTTCGTTGAAGGTCGGAATGACGACCGTCAGCTCAGGCATCGCCTGCCTCTTCTTCCTGCCGCCGGCCCGCCAGGGGCGCGACCAGCCGGCGCCCCGACGGCGCCAGGACGACATGTCCATCGTTGCGGCGCACGAATACCAGTCCGTGGTCGCCAAACCAGTCGCGCAGCAGCACGGTGGTGACCACCGCCAGCGCCGCGCCGCCGGCCACGTCGCCCAGGAAATGGCTGTTGATGACGACGCGGCTCAGCGCCACCGCCGCCGCCGGCGCCAGCAGGACCCAGCGCAAACGCGGCATGAGCAAGCCCACGGCGAGCGCCAGCGCAACCACCGTGTTGGCATGGCCCGACGGGAACGATGCCCAGTCGTAGCCGATGCTGAACGGATCAAAGCCGTAGATGCCTTCCTCCATCAGCAGCTTCGGCCGCGACCGGCCGACCAGCACCTTGATGACGTTGACCAGAATGCCGGACAGGGCCACGGCCGCGAACAGGAACGCCGTCGCCGCTGCCATCCAGCCGAACCGCGCCGCCTCCGGCCCGTCGCGCAGGCCATGGCGCGCCGCCAGCAGGATGGGCAGCACCATCGCCAGCGGCACCAGTGTGTACTTCGAATTTCCGGCCACGGTGATCGCCTGGAACAGGTCGATCAGCCAGACCGGCGCATCCCGCAGCCACACCGACAGCGGCCGGTCGACCCAGATGTACAGCGCGTTCAGCGCGAGCAGCGTCGCGGTCACCGCCAGGGCACGACGGCGCAGCCGGCCGGCCCAGGCGGCAGCCGGCACCGCGCCCGCCCTACCGGCCGGCCAGACCATAGAGCTGCAAGTCCACTGCGCGGCCGCGTGAATAATTGAACCCCGCGACCGCGCCCAGCGGCGCCGGCTCGGCCGCCGCTGCCGCCAGCGCGTCCCGGAATGCCGGGATCTGATCGCGTTCGACCAGGGCCAGGGCACACGGATCGGCCAGCAGGAAACGGGCCGCACCGGCGCCGTCGCCGAACCGGGTGTCCGTGCCCAGCAGGAACACCAGGCTGGGTTCGTCATAGCCGGCGGCGGCCACCGTCGTGTCGGGGCACGGACGCACGGCGGCGACGGCCTCGGCCGCCTGCCGGCTCACCCAGACCGGGTCGAGCCGCGGGAACACGTACACGTACGCCGCGACGTACGTCATCAGGGCCGCCGCCGTCAGCCCGGCCACGGCCACCGTCGTACGGCGGCGCCACAGCGGCCGCAGCGCCGCCACGGCCACGGCCGCGGCGCCGATCCCGAGAACGAAACCCGCGCCGCTGACCGGCTCCCCCATCAGCCACGGCAGCAACGCCACGCCCGGCCCCAGCGCCAGGGTCACCGCCAGCCATCCCGCCACGGCGGCAAAGGCCAGCCAGCGCCGCCGCTGCAGCGTCTCGTCGATGGACGCGTCGCGCAGGGCCGCTGCGGTCAGCAGGGCGATGGCCGGGAAGGTCGGCAGCACGTAGTGTGGCAGCTTGGTCGCGACCAGCTCGAACACCAGCCAGGTCGGCACGATCCAGGCCAGGCAGAACCTGACCGCCGGGTCGCGCCGCCGCCGCCACACCCACGGCACGGCCAGCACCGCCAGCAGCGAGAACGGCCAGAACGTCGCCCAGAACGTCACCAGGTAGTAGCCGGGCGGCGCCCCGTGGCTCTCCTGGCCCTCGAACACCTTGGCCAGCATGTCGCCACCAACCGAGGATTCGAAGAACGCCCCGCCGGTTTCCAGCCCGATCGCCACCAGCCACGGCGCGACGATCGCCGCCGCCACGGCCAGCCCCACCCCCGGTCGCAGCGCCAGCAGCCAGCGCGCCCGCCGCTCGACGGCGACCAGCACCACCGCCGTCGCCGCCACCACCAGCGGCGCGATCGGCCCCTTGACCAGGATGCCGACGCCGAGTGCCGCCCAGAACGCCAGCGGCTCGCCCCACCGGCCGACCCGCTCCGGCGCCAGGTATGCCCGCGCCAGCACCGCCTGGGCGGCGACGATGCAGGCCAGCAGCACCGCGTCGGTCTTGGCGAGCCGCGCCTCGACGCCGAGCAGCACGCAGGCCGCCAGCATGGCCGCACCGATCAGCGCCGTGTCCTCGCCGAACAGCCGCCGTCCGGCCCAGGCGGTCAGCAACACGGCCAGCACCGCGCCGGCCAGCGACGGCAGCCGGTAGGCCCAGATGTCGGTGCGATCATCGGCGAACAGGGCGACGCTGGCGGCCTGCAGCCAGTAGATGCCGACCGGCTTGCGGTGGCGCGGTTCGTCCTGGAAGCGGATGTCGACGAAGTCGCCGCTGTCCAGCATCTGCCGCGTCGCCTGGGCGAAGCGGGCCTCGTCGCGGTCGATCGGCGGAATCGTGAACAGGCCCGGCAGGAACAGTGCCAGGCAGACCAGGACCAATACGCCATGAAAGCGCACGCCGCCGGTCGCGGCGGCGCCGGCAGCGAGTGTCATACGGCCGTCGACGTGGTGCCGACCGTGCCCGCCGTGCGTTCCCGCTTCTCACGCCAGACGAAGTAGATGTTCCGCGAGTAGACGAACAGGCCCATGGACTGGCCGACGATGAACACCGGATCGGCGCGGTAGATGGCGTAGCTGAGCAGCGTCGCCCCGCCCAGGAAACTGAAATACCAGAAGATCTCCGGCAGCACACTGCGCCGCGCCCGCTCGCTGTGCAGCCACTGGAAGAAGAACCGCATGAAGAACATCGATTGGCCGACCAGGCCGATGACGATCCACACGATCTCGCTGGCGGGAATGCCGTCAAAGTACGACATCAACTGCTCAAACCACATAAGCTGTCTTTCTTCTCGTCCGGTCTCACGCCGCTCTCAACGCCCTGGATGGCAGATTCCGCAGGTGCGGTAAAGCCGAAAGCCGCCGCGCGTCACAGACGGGCAACAGGTGTGACCGTCAGTCCTCGGTCACCGTGCCGGGCAGGACCGTCCGCCGCTTCAGCCACAGCACGCCGCGCAGGTCGGCAATGCCGATCAGGGCGCGGCGAAAGTTGCTGTATTTCGTGGTGCCGCGCAACCGCGGGCGGTGATTGACCTGCACGAATATCGCCTTGTAACCGTACATCTGGAACAGCGCCGGCAGGAACCGGTGCATGCCGTTGAAATACGGCAGGTCCAGGAAGGCGTCGCGGCGAAACAGCTTGAGGCTGCAACCGGTGTCGGGGCAGCCGTCCTTGAGCAGCGACTGGCGGATGCCGTTGGCGATTCGCGTCGCCATGCGCCGCGACCAGGTGTCCCGGCGCTTCAGCCGCAGGCCGCCGATCAGGCCCGACGCCGCCGGTGCGTCGGCCCCCTGGGCCCAGGCGAGGTCGAGCAGGCGCGGGATGTCGGCCGGGTCGTTCTGGCCGTCACCGTCCAGGGTGGCGATCCACGGGGCCCGCGCCGCCTTGACCCCGCTGCGAATCGCGGCGCTCTGGCCGCTGCGGCGGGCGTGGCGGACGACCCGCACGGTGCCGTTGCGCGCCGCCCGCTGCGGTGCCAGCACCTCGGCGGTGCCGTCGGTCGAGCCGTCGTCGACGAAGACGATCTCGTAGGCGCAGACGGGCTCGAGGGCGGCGGCGATCTCCTCACAGAGCGGGACGACGTTCTCCGCTTCGTTGTGCACCGGGATGACGACGGACAGCTGCACCGGATGCGGGCTCCTGGTTTCGGGCGGGCGGCGGTCGAGGGTGAGCGTTGTGCCACCGTTCGGCGCGGCGGCCAATGACCTTGCCGCCGGGATTTGTGGTCGGGCCGCCGATCAGAAGCCGGGATCAGAAGCCGGGATCAGAAGCCGGGATCAGAAGCCGGGATCAGAAGGATGCACGTCCGCCGCGGATCGGCTACACGATCGGCGACAGCGCAGTGTACGCCGCACCACCCGCCAGCCCTCGGGGAACCGCCATGACCGAGTTCCAGCCCGCCGATTCCGACTGGGAAGCCCGCTGCCGCGCGCACTTCGCCCGGCAGCGCATCATGCAGACCCTGCACTGCACGCTGACGGTCTTGCGCCCCGGCTATTGCGAGCTGGAGATGCCGTTCGACCCCGCCTACACGCAGCAGGACGGCGTGCTGCAGGCCGGGGTGCCGGCCATCCTGGGCGACAACGCCGGCGGCTATGCGGCCTACAGCCTGTATCCGCCCGGCGCCAACATCCTGGCCGTCGAGTTCAAGATCAACTTCCTGGCCCCCGGCAAGGGCGACCGCATCCGCGCCTGCGCCCGCGTCGTCAAGAACGGCCGCACCCTGTGCGTCAACGACATCGACATCTACGCCATCACCGACGGCAAGCCCAAGCTGATCGCCAAGATGCAGCAGACGGGCATGCGCGTGGACGCGGTGGCAGGGTGAAGCTGCAGGGTTCCGGGGGCGTTGCTCCCTTGATGGCAACCGCAGCCGCCACCTATTGTATCCTGGAAAAGGAGTCGACGGAGCCAGGCAGCGATGACCGAGACGATCGTGGACATGCAGGACGCCTCGGCCCGGCTGCCGCAGCTGATCGAGAGGGTGGAGAATGGCGACCGCCACGTTGACGGTGCAGGTAACTGAAGAAATCAAAGGAAAGCTCGAGACGCTGGCCCGCGGGACGCACAAGAGTGGCGGGCACCGTCAAGTTGGTGGGGTTGGGTTGCCGTGGCGCGGCTGAGCGGCTATCAGGCCGGCATGACGACGTCCTGCTCGCCCCCCCTATGCCGGCTATCGCTTTCCCGCCGAGGTGATCGGCCACGCGGTCTGGCTATACTAGGTGGTGATCACCATCGCCGGCAAGAAGCACTGGCTGTGGCGGGCAGGCAACCAGGACGGCTTCGTGCTGGACTGCCTGATCCAGAGCCGGCGCGACACGAAGGCTGCCAAACGGCTGCTCCGCAAGCTGATCAAGAAGCAGGCGCGGGCACCGCGGGTGATGATCACCGATAAGCTGAAGTCCTATGCCGCGGCCAGGCGGGAGTTGAAGCTCGGCAGCGAGCATCGCCAGCACAAGGGGCTGAACAACCGGGCCGAAAACTCCCATCAGCCGACCCGAAGACGAGAACGGCAGATAAAGCGCTTCAAGTCAGCGCGCCAGGTGCAGCAGTTCCTCTCCATACACGACCCGATCGCCAACCTCTTCCACCTGCCCCGCAATCGCCTGTCCGCGTCCGCATACCGCACCGCCCCCGCCCAGGCGTTTGCGACCTGGGCCGAGGTTGCCGGCGCCAGTCTGGCGGCGTGACCTCGGCCAGCCAGCCCACCAACGGCTTCTGCCATTCAACCGCCATTTCGCCCTCGTCAAATTGACGGTACCCTGCTCACGCCTCCGCCATGGCGCGGTGCGAGGGGCACGGCAGCAGCTGTTTGATCCGGGCACGGTGTTCGGCCCGCAGGCCGAGCGACAGGCAGAGCTCCAGGTAGCCGTCGTTGATGTCCAGCGACTTGATGGCCGCCCGCGCCAGGCAGATGCGCTGGCGGCGGCAGTACAGGATCATCGCGTTCATCAGCCGGTCCTCGTCGACCTCGACGGGCACGATCGTCCCGTAGACGTTCTTGCGCACCTTGAACGCCGCCGTCACCAGGTCCGTCCTGGTGAGTTCGATGTCGTGAATGATGCCGTCGGGCAGCTTCATCGCTGCCTGCTCGTAAAAGTAGGTCAACGCCTGGGCCACCTCGGACGGCGAGAACAGGATGTACCTCAACTCCGCGGCCATGATCCGCTCCTTTCGTTACCCGAAGCTGCCGTCAGGCGTGGGCCAGATGCCGCGACTCCGCCTCGCGCACCGGCCATGCGCCGGCAGAAGCCGCTGCGGATCAGGCCGCCGCGCCCGGGCCGGGGAAGGCGAAGGCCGTCAGGTCCCCCGACGGCTTGCCGAACAGAAAGCCCTGGACGAAGTCGACGCCGCAGTCCCTGACGAACCGCAACGCCGCGTCGCTGTCGATCATCTCGGCGACGCAGTGGACGCCGACCTCGTGGCACAGGGTGGTCAAGGCCCTCAGGAAGGCCGGCCCCTTGGCCACCGCCTGCGAGTTGCGGATGGCCGACTCGTCGAACTTGACGATGTCCACGTCGAGCATGTTCAGGTACTTGAAGCTGGCGGCGCCGGCGCCGAAGTCATCCAGGCTGATCGCATGGCCGGCGCGCCGCAACTGCTGGATCAGCTGGTTGGCGGCGCCCAGGTCGTCGATCTGGAACGACTCGGTGATCTCGAACATCAGGCGCCGCCGCGTCCACCGATGCCTGTCGAGCAGGTCCAGGAGCTGGTCGCCAAACCGGGCGTCGGTGATCGATTTCCCCGACAGATTGACCGCGAGCCGGACGCCGGCATGGCCGCACTGCGCCATCCAGTCGATGACCTTTTCGGTCATGGCCAGGTCGAACTCGACGATCAGCCCGGTCTCCTCGGCAAAGGTGATGTATTGATAGGGGCTATCGCCATGGCGGCCGTGGAACCGCGCCAGTACCTCGTAGTGATGGATCCCGCCGTCGGTGACGCCGATGATCGGGTGGAAGGCGATATCGAACTGGGACCCGCGGATGATGTGCCGGAAACCGACCAGGCTGCCGACCCCCTTCCTGACCAGGCGGCCCAGATTGTCGCCCAGGTCGGTGATCGTCAGGCTGGTGCGGCTCGTCTTCTGGAACTCGTTGATGGCGTAGACCAGCCCCTTGGCGACGTCCTCCTCGCTGACCTCGGGCCCGGCCGACAGCGTCGCGGACTCGATGACGCCGCCGCCCCCGGACGGGTCGAGCGTCAGAAGGACCGTGCCCAGCCGCTGCTTGATGTGTTCGAGGTCGACGGACGCTTCGTGCACGAGCCCGTAGCGGTCGTCGGCAAACCGGGCGGCGGCATCGCCATTCGCCGAGTAGCCGCGCAGCACCGAGGCCACGGTGCTCTGCAGGGTCCGGCGCTGGGCCTCGCTGAGCCTTTCGTCGGCGTCCTTCAGGCCCGGCACCGACAGCAGCGACAGCTTGGGGTCGCCAGCGCCCTCCTTGCCGGATCCGGCCGCGCTGCGGGCGGCGCTGAAACAGGCTCGCGCAACCTCGGCAAAGGCGTCCCCCTCGTGCAGGCCTTCCCCCGATCGCCCGGCTGCCGTGGCGGGATCGCTCGCCTCCCATGCATGCCGGCAATGCAGGGCAAGATAGTACCTGTCATAACCGTCACCGAGATAGTGCGCCGCCAGGCTCAGCGGCACCGGTGCGCCGGCCGCGTCACGAAAGCGAATGTCGATGTCTTCAATGCGCCCGTGGTCATGGACCGCCTTCAGCACGTTCCGCAGCAGCGGCTGGTCATCGTCGCAGACCAGGTCATGCACCGGCTTTCCGGTGAAGGTCGCTGCACTGCCGCCCAGGATGTCGCCTGACAGGCTTTCCATGAACGTGATGCGGTGCCGGGCGTCGAGCTCGATGACGATCTCCGCCCAGCAGAACGAGAAGGCAACGAATCGGTCCAGCCGCGGCGCCGACCTGCTGTTCATGTCAAATCTCCATGCTGATACTTGATGTTGATCGCTGCGGTTCAGGCCACCTGAAGCAGCCCGGCGCCCGCTCCGGTCACCACCGGCATGTTCTTTGAGATGAGCAGGCAGATGTTGGTGCCGACCATCTGCAGCAGCTTGTTGGAATGAAGCGGCAGGGGAATCTTCTGGTCCTTGCAATACAGGATCAGCGCAGAGATGATCTGGTCGGTGTCGACGAATACGGCATGGACCCGGTCATTGCGAGTTTCGACGATCTCCATCGTTGCGGTGATGCCAACCTCGATCGCCAGCTCGACGTTCCGGGCATGACCAATGGGCAGGCTGCGCCCGGTCTTGGCGAAATACTGCCTGACGGCGCTGATCAGTTCCGCTCTGGAGAAAATCAGGTACCTCATCTCGGATGGCATGTCGAGTTCCTGTTACCGCTGCATCCATTTCATCCTCGGACCCCGCCCGGACGTGAATCCTGGTCAGGGCCCGGCGTCATCCCGGCTGTGCGCTCCGACCGCGGACAAGCTTCGGCGCGACGGCATTAACAGGGGCTTAAATTGTGAGTACGACTTTAGGGCATCTTGCACATTCTCATGTATCCTGATCTACAGGTTTTCATCGGCGGTAATCGTTTGAAGAACGTATTGATTGGAAAGAGAACTCGTTGAATGTTGCCAGGCCGCGGGCAGGGCGTGGCCGGCCGGCGTGCACCGCCGCCGCTATCCCTTTTCCCGGATCCGATAGAAGTACACCTCGCCGCCGAAGGCATCCTCGGCCGGCACGACCGCCTCCGGCTGCCAGCCGGGGACGGGGAAGGCGTTGCTGACCACCCAGGTGCCGGGGCGCAACTCGGCCTCGAACTTGGGGCGCAGCCGGGCCATGGCGCCGGGGTAGAGGTAGCAGACGATCAGCGCCGCCTCGTCGAACCCGGCGTCCATGAAGTCGACACGGCGGATCGACAGGTTGGGGCGTGGCCGCACCAGCTGGCGCAGCTTGAGCACCACCCACGGCAGCGGCGACAGCTCGTAGGCGATCACCCGGTTTTCGCGATAGCGCCACGCCAGCGGCCGGGCCAGCGTGCCCCAGCCGGCGCCGAGCTCCAGCACCGTGCCCGACAGCGTGTCGGGCAGGCGGTCCAGGATGATGGTTCGCACCTCGCGCGAGGTCGGCACCGGTGAGATGCCTGTCGCAAGACTGTAGCCCAGGATCAGCGCCGCGACTGCGACGGTCAGAACGAGGACGACGAGGGCGAAGCTCACGGCGGGCGGCCTCCCGGCTTGTAATGCAGGGCCACGGGACAAACGTGGTGAACCGCCGGCGCGGGCACGCCTCCTCCCGGCGATCTGCAGCCGGCACGCCACCACGGTAACCACAATGTCGCCCAAGACTAGCGCTTTCCTGGCCAGCGCGCACGGTGCCCGTGCGCCCTCGTCCGTCGTAAAACGTCAGGCCAGCAACCTCGTCGCCGCACCGTGAAGCTGACCGACCTCACCGACCCCATCGGCCGCGCCTTCGACGACATGGTCGAGGCCGCCGAAGGCCTGTTCGAGCCGACCGTGCGCCTCGGCGTCACCGGGCTGTCGGGCGCCGGCAAGACGGTGTTCATCACGTCGCTGGTCCACAACCTGATGCGGCCGGCCCGGCTGCCGCTTCTCGACCCCGTCGCCGACGAGCGCTTCGAGGCGGCCATGCTGCGCCCGCAGCCGGACCCCGACGTGCCGCGCTTCGACTACGAAAGCCATATCGCCGCGCTGCAGGCGAACGCGCCGCACTGGCCGGAGAGCACGCGGCGGATCAGCCAGCTGCGCCTGTCGGTGCGCTGCCAGCCGCGCACCTTCGTGCGCCGCCAGCTCTACGGCAGCACCACCCTGAACCTGGACATCGTCGACTATCCGGGCGAGTGGCTGCTCGACCTGCCGCTGCTGGGCCAGCGCTTCGCCGACTGGTCGCGCGAGGTGTTGGCACTGTGCGAGCACGAGCCGCGCCGCCGGCTGTCGGCGCCGTGGCGGGAGTACGCCGGCACGCTGTCCCCTGACGGGCCGGCCGACGAGCCGACCGTGCAGCGCTGCGCCGCGCTCTACACCGACTATCTGCGCGCCGCCCGCACCGACGAGGCCAGACTCAGCCGGCTGCAGCCCGGCCGGTTCCTCATGCCCGGCGACCTGGAGGGCTCGCCCGCCCTGACCTTCTCGCCCCTGCCGCCGCGCGACGGCCACCGCCATGGCGGCCGGCACACCCTGTGGGGCCTGATGGAAAGCCGCTTCGAGGCATACAAGGACGTCGTCGTGCGTCCGTTCTTCAGGGACCACTTCGCCCGGCTGGACCGGCAGGTCGTGCTGGTCGACGTGCTGCGCACCCTCAATGCCGGCCCGGCCAGCGTCGCCGACCTGCGCGCCGCGCTGGCCGGGCTGCTGGAGTGCTTCCGGCCGGGCAAGGCGAGCTGGCTGTGGCCGCTGCTTGGCCGGCGCATCGACCGTGTGTTGTTCGCCGCCACCAAGGCCGACCACGTGCCGCCGGGCCAGCATGACCGGCTGGCCGAGCTGGTCGCCGGGCTGCTGTTCGATCCCATGAACCGCGCCGCCTTCCTGGGCGCCGATGTGGAGACCATGGCGCTGGCCGCCGTGCGCGCCACCCGCGAGGCGCGCGTCCGCCGCGACGGCGAGGCGCTCGACTGCATCGAGGGCGTGCCCATGGACGGCGAGGCGGCCGTGATCGCCTTCCCCGGCGAGCTGCCGGCGAGCTTTGCCGAGATCGACCCGGATGCTGCCGGGGCGTACAATTTCATGAACTTCCGCCCACCCGCCGGGGTCGGGCGCGACGGCCGCGGCCTGCCGCACGTGCGGCTTGACCGCGCCCTGCAGTTCCTGATCGGAGACCTGCTCGAATGACCACCGCCACCCGGCCGAAACGCGGCCCCGTCATCTTCCGCCCCGACGATCCCGCCGTGGTGCCGGCCCCGCCCGCGCCTCAGGAAGAGACAGGCACCGGCGCCGAGATCACCCCCATCGTCGCGGCACCGCCACGGCGGCGCGGGCTGCTCGGGCTGCTGGCCGCGTCCGTTGCCGCGCTGGTCGTGCTCGGGCTGGGCTATGACACGGCGACACTGGTCACCGCCCTGTTCGATGACAGCGTCGTGCTCGGCACCATCGGCGCGGTCCTGGCCGCGGTGGTCGCCGTGACGCTGCTGGTGCTGACGGTGCGCGAGGTGCGGGGCTTCCTGCTCCTGCGCCACATCGACGACATCCGCCGGCTGGCCGAGCGGGTGCATGCCGACAGCGCCGACCGCACCGCCGCCGCGCGCGCCATGGCCGAGCTGGACCGGCTTTATGCCCACCGTCCGGACCTGGACTGGGTGCGCGCCCGCTTCAACGAGCGCCGCGCCGATGCCGCCGATGCCCGCGACGCGCTGACCCTGTTCGAGCAGGAGGTGCTGCGCCCGCTCGACGCCCGCGCCCAGCAGGCGATCGGCCGCACCGCCCAGGCCACCGCCGTTTTCACCGCGATCAGCCCGTTCGTGGCGCTCGACATCCTGATCACCTCGTGGCGCAATCTGGGCCTGCTGCGCGAGATTGCAGCCTGCTACGGCGGCCGGCCGGGCCTGGCCGGGTCGCTGTCGCTGATGCGCCGGGTGCTGGTCAACCTGGCCCTGGCCGGCGGCCTGCAGGTCGGCGACAGCTTCGCCCATGACATGCTGGGCGGCGGCATGGCGGCGCGCGTGTCGACCCGCCTCGGCGAGGGCGTGGTCAACGGCCTGCTCAGCGTCCGCGTCGGCGTCGCGGCGATGAAACTGTGCCGGCCATTGCCGTTCGACCGCGCACCGGAGCCCAATGTGCGCGACATGGCCGGCCACATCGTCAACGAGCTGCGCAAGCGGCTTTAGCGGCGGCCGGCCGGCGCGTGCAAGCGCATGACGGCTGGGTCGGATCTCAATCGGGCGGCAGCCAGTCCGGCCTCAGGACGTCCTCCAGGCTGAACGGTGGCTCTGCCGGGAATACGCTTAACGGCAGCCCGGTGTCTCGCCCAGCTTCTCGGCGCGCCAGTAAAAAGGCTTTAGTAAAGAGCTCCGGCAGTTTGGCCTTAAGGCTTGGTTTTTCTCCAGAGACAGCGCTGCGTCATCCCGCTCACGCGCCATCGTGTCGATCCCACTCTTGCTGCGCTTATTCGGCTGTTGCAGACACTTTAGCATATGTCTACAGATCAGCCGCAGGCTGCTGCGCAGTTCTTTCGCTTCGCTCCGACCCAAGTCCTCCAGCTCCTCGGCGATATGGATCACGTCGGCTTCTGCAACGCGGCCGGCACGCAGCAGGGCAGCCTGACGGAAGTACCAAGCGTGGGGATCACGCTCATAAAGATCAGAGTCCGTCAGCAGTCGTTCCACGGCCATCGCAGCCACCGCCAGTTCGGGTCAGTCAGTGCGTCAGTTATTCTGTTTGCTCGCAATTGGGATCATGGAAGTCTTGCGTCCAGTAGAGGCGCATGCCAAGAGGTCGATCAAGGGCACGGATTCGGGATCTCCCGGTGCACCGCCTCGATCTCGTCCAGCACGGCCTCCGGCAGGGCGACTTCGGCGGCGGCGATGTTCGTGGCGAGCTGGTCCATCGTGGTGGCGCCGATGATGACCGAGGTCATGAACGGCCGGCCCAGGCAGAAGGCGATCGCCATCTGCGCCGGGTCCAGGCCGTGGCGGCGGGCAATGTCCACATGGCGGGGCACGGCGCGCAGGCCCTGCTCCGTGTGGTACCGCGTCATCCCCGGAAACAGCGTCATGCGCGCGCCCGGCGGCCGCGCCCCGTCCACGTACTTGCCGGTAAGGGTGCCGGCGCCGAGCGGCGCGTAGGCCAGCAGGCCGCAGTCCTCGCGGATCGCGCATTCGGCCAGCCCGATCTCGAACGTCCGGTTGAGCAGGCTGTACGGGTTCTGGATCGAGGCCATGCGCGGCCAATCCCGGGTCTCGGCCAGGTGCAGGAACCGCATCACGCCCCATGGCGTCTCGTTGGACAGGCCGACATGGCGGATCTTGCCGGCACGCACCAGCTCGTGCAGCACCGCCAGGGTCTCCGCCGGGTCGGTCATGCGCTCGTTCGGGTTGGGGCGGAAGCCCAGCCGGCCGAACATGTTGGTGCTGCGATCGGGCCAATGGAGCTGGTAGAGGTCGATCCAGTCGGTCTGCAGCCGGCGCAGGCTGTCGTCCACGGCCTGGACGATGTTCTTCCGGTCGAGCCGCGGGTCGCCGTCGCGCACATGGTCGAAGCCGGGGCCGACCACCTTGGTCGCCAGGATGACCCGGTCGCGGCTGCCGCGCGCCTTCAGCCAGGTGCCGATGTACGTCTCGGTCTTGCCGTACGTCTCGGCCGTCGGCGGGATGGCGTACATCTCCGCCGTGTCGATGAAGGTGATCCCGTGGTCGAGGGCGTAGTCGAGCTGGGCATGCGCATCGGCCTCGCTGTTCTGTTTGCCCCAGGTCATGGTGCCGAGGCAGATCGCGCTGACATCGAGGCCGGTGCGGCCGAGCGGGCGGTAGTCCATGCGAGCGGCTCCCTGGAAGGATGCGGGACGGCGTCGCCCTTCTACCCGCCGCGGCTGCCCAAGCCAACCACGCACACGCGCGCAGGGCCGGGCGCCGGGCGGGCTTGGCGGCGCTCATCCGGACGGCCTAGGATTCAAGACCGAACAGCGGGCGGCGCGCGCGGTGCCGCCTCGCGCACCGGATACGGAGCCGCCGCCATGACGTCGCCCCAGGACCCGCCCCAGGACCCGCCCCAGGACCGGCCAGCCCCACGGCAGCCCCAGTTCAGCGCCGCCGAGATTGGTGCCCTGGCCCACCTGTACCGGGGCGAGATGTACCGCAGCAAGATCTGGCGCACGCGGCTGGACGCCAGCACCAACTGGGCGGTGGTGACCACGGGCATCGCCCTGTCGGTAACGTTCTCCACCGCCGATGCCTCGCCATTGCCACTGGTGCTGGTCAGCCTGCTGGTGCTGGTCTTCCTGATCTTCGAGGCCCGGCGCTATCGCTTCTTCGACATCTGGCGGGTGCGCGTGCGGGTGATGGAGACGAGCTTCTTCGGCCCGATCCTGCTGGGCCAGGGCGTGCGCACCGACAACCGCTGGAACGAGATCCTGGTCGACGACTACACCGGCCTGCACTATCACATCAGCCTCTGGGAGGCGGTGGGCCGGCGCCTGCGCCGCAACTACAGCTGGATCTTCGCCATACAGTTGGCCAGCTATCTGGGCAAGATCATCATCCACCCGACCCCGCTGGCGTCGTGGGCCGAGCTGTGGGACCGTGCCGCCATCGGCCCCCTGCCGGGCCAGCTCGTCCTGGTCATGGGCCTGTGCTTCCACGGCAGCCTGCTCGCCTTCACCTTCTGGAGCATGCGCCACCAGCGCGCCGTCGGCCGCGCCCGCCGCCGCTTCGACGACGACGCCATCGTACGCCTGGCGTCGACCGAACAGCCGATCGAGCGGGAGCTGTGATGCCAGCGGCCCGTCCTTGTGACCGGACCCCATGACCGGACGGCGGCACCGCCTGATGTCAAAGCGGGCATGCATGACCACCCCGTCTTTGCGAGCGCAGCGAAGCAACCCAGTAGCGCCGCGAGCGCGGTCTACGGCATTTCGGACCCGGCACCGCCGGGACTGGGCCGCGTCGCTTCGCTCGCGGTGACGGCGTCGGCATCGACGAGGAAGAGTCCGACATCCGACCGCCGTGAGGTCAGGCGGCGCGCTGCGCCGCCGCCGGGCCGGATCGGAAGGACAGACTGGCTACAACGACCGCGGGCAGCCGGCAAGGCCCTGGCTGCCGGTCGAAAGATGCCGCCCGGCCCCGCTTATTCGGATATTGCCGGATATCGCTGAAAACGTGTAGACTTGACCGATCTTACCAAGCGAATCGCGGTCGCCACAAGACCTGTGCCGGCCGCTCTGCTGCCCATGGATGGACGCGGTGTCGCCCCGTGGCAGGTCGTCCGGCGCCGCCGCAGACAGATGCACGATGCCAGAAACCATGCAGCCATCTCCCCAGCAGGATTTGAGCCGACCTCAGGCATCGGCCCTGGACAGCCGCCTGAACGAGCTGCGCCACAAGCTGCTCGACCTTTCAGCACGGAACAAGCTGCTCAATTTCCGCCATACATCAAGCAACTGCATCCGTGCGGTCGATGAGCTTCCCGGCCAGCTGTTCGCCCGTCTGCTCAGGAACGAGAGACTGGTGTTCGATCCGGTCCCGGCCCCGACGCACCAGGAGCTCAGGCGGTATCACGCCGCCGATGCAGGCGTGCCGCGGGCCGGCGAGGCGGAGCGGGAGCTGCCGCCGCCGCCGGCCGAGGAATGGGCCAAGCAGCTCGGCATCGCGACGCGGTACGAGCTGCCGGTCGACACCGGCGACAGCGACCACCGCCGGCACCAGGACGACCGCATTCAGACCCTGCTCTATCCCGACGATCTGGAGGCACGCCTCGGCAAGCTGCGCAGCGACGCCCGCATGGCGATCGAGGAATCCGGCGCGAACATGCTCTACGTCGTCTTCGGATTCCTGGAATGGCGCGAACAGGACCGCTCGGAAAAGGCACATCTCGCGCCCCTGGTCCTCGTGCCGGTGGAGCTGTCCCGCGAGGGCATTCGCAACGGCCGCTATCGGTATGCCGTCTCCTGGACCGGCGAGGACCTGCAGAGCAACCTGTCGCTGAAGAAGAAGCTGGAGGCGGATTTCAGCCTCGCCCTGCCCGATTTCGACGCCGACGCCAACCCCGACGCCGCGGCCGAGGACTATTTCGACCGGGTCCACGAGGCGGTGCGCGACCGGGCAAACTGGCGCATCCGGCGCTTCGTGTCGATGGCGCTGTTCCACTTCGGCAAGCTGCTCATCTATCTCGATCTCGACCCGGCCAACTGGACTGACGACAGCGCCTTCGGCCGCAACGCCATTGTCCGTCAGCTCCTGCTCGGCGACCAGGCCGGTTCCGACCCGGCGGATGCCGATCCCGAGCCGATCGACCCTGAGGTCATCGACCTGGGCATCGAGCTGGTCGATCGCGCCGACAGCTCGCAGGCGACCGCCGTGGCGCGCGCCCTGGAGGGCCGGTCGATGGTCGTCCAGGGACCGCCCGGCACGGGCAAGTCGCAGACCATCACCAACCTGATCGCGGCGGCCATGGCGCGCGGCCGGACGGTGCTGTTCGTGGCCGAAAAGCTCGCCGCCCTGCAGGTGGTGCAGCGCCGCCTGGAAGAACTCGGCCTCAGCCAGTTCTGTCTCGAACTGCACAGCCACAAGACGCGCAAGCAGGCCCTGATCGAGGAGCTGCGCCGGCGACTGGAAATCACCGACCTTGCGCCACCGCACAGCTTCGAGCAGACGCGCCGGGAGTTCACCCGAAAGCGCGCCGAGCTCACCCGATACGCCGCCGAGATCGCCCGGCCCGTCGGCGCCCTTGGCTGGCCGGCGAGCCGTGTCCTGTTCAAGGCTGGCGCCATCCGGCGGGTTCTCGGCGATCTGCCGCACGACCTGTCGGGGCCCGAGGATCTCGATATCCTGGCGGTCAGCGAATCGGACCGGGCCCGGGCCCGCGGCGCGCTGACGGCCCTGGCCCGATGTGCAGGCGAGGCGGCGGGTGGGCACGGACTGAAGCATCATCCCTGGGCCGGCGTGTCCTCTGACAGGGTGCTGCCGATGGACGCCCATGGGGTGGCGGCCGCGGCGGAGACCTGGGCCGCTTCGCTCCGCGCGCTCGACCGGACCATTGCGGCGTTCCGCCGCGCCGCCCGGGAAGTCGCGTGCGACGACGAAGCCCTTGCCGAGGCCGCCGCGCGGCTTGCCCGGTACGGCGGCACGCTGCGCGGGCTTGAGGACGCCACGGTACAGGTCCAGGCACTGGCCGAGCGGGTCCAGGGCCTGACCGGGCTGACGACGGGGAACGACATTGCCGGCATCCGGTCGCTGCATGCCGCACTGGAGCTGGCCCGGGCGGCGCCCGTCGCCGCCCTGGGTCACCGCAGCGAGCACCTGTGGGACCCGCTGGTCGACGCCCTGCTGGCCGACCTGTCCCGGCACACCGGACGGATCCGCACCCTGCGGACGGACCTCGGCGACCGGGTCGATCTCGACACGGCGCGGGCGGTGCCGCCGGATGCCATCGCCGACGCGGCCCGGCAGCTCGCCCGGCGGGATCTGCTGCGCATCTTCAGCGGCAACTGGCGGGCGGCGCGGCGCCTGATGCGCCATGTGGCGCGCTTCGACAACCGGGATTTCCGCCCGCGCCCCGGCGACATGATCGCGCTTGCAGAGTTGCGCTCGGCCGAGCGCAGCCTGGAGGCCGACGCCGACGCCTGCAAGGCGCTGGGGCCCGCCTTCGCCGGTGCCGAAACGCCCGTCGAGGAACTCCAGGAGGTCCGGTCCTGGTACCGGACGATCGAGGAACGCTTCGGCCGGGGCCTGACCGAGACGGCACGCCTTGGCCGCACCCTCGCCGGCCTGGATACCGGCACCGTGGGGGCACTTGGTGCGGTGGTGGACGAACCGGGCTTCGGGACGCTCAAGGCCGTGGTCGATCATCTCGACGCGCGCGCGCTGACAGCGGCAGCGAGCGGCGGCACGACGGAGCCGTGGGCCGCAATCCTGCGCGATGCCCTCGGGTCACCCCTCGGCGATGCAATCCTGCGCATGCGGACCAGTGTGCCATGGGATGATCTGCTGGCGACCGCCCAGGCGGTTGCGACGGCGCAGGCCGAGGCCGCGCATGCCGAACAGGGTTTCGCCCGGAGCACCGATCTCGACCGCGAGCTGTGGTTCGCCCAGACGGGCGCGACGCCGACCTGCGCCGCCATGGCCGACCGCGTCGAGCGGGCGGCGCGCGCCGAGAACCTGCTGGAGCAGTGGCTCGACTTCGACCGGGCATTCCGCCAGGTGACCGTGCCGGGGGCCCGCGACCTCGCGCAGCGGGCCTTTGCCGGCGAGGTTGCATTCGAGGCGGCGGCCGACGCCTATGACCACCTGCTCTTCGACGGGCTCGCCCGCCATGTTCTTGCCAAGAGCGACACCATAAGGCGGTACGGTCTGCGCGAGCATGCCGACCTGCGCGCGCAGTTCCGCGCCCTGGACGAGACCGTGATGGACCTGCGCCGCGTGCAGATCGCCGCCGATCTGGTGCGGCGGCCGATCCCCAATGGGCAGGCCGGCGCGACGGTCGGCAGCTATACCGACCTGCAGCTTCTCAGGCACGAGACGGCCAAGCAGAAGCGGCACGTGCCGATCCGGGCGCTGGTGCGGCGGGCCGGCCGGGCGCTCCAGGCGGTCAAGCCGTGCTTCATGATGGGCCCGCTGTCGGTCGCCCAGTACCTGCCGCCCGGCGACCTGACCTTCGACCTGGTCATCTTCGACGAGGCGTCGCAGGTGCGTCCCGAGGACGCCATCGGCACGCTGGCCCGCGGCCGGCAGGCCGTGATCGTCGGCGACTCGCGTCAGTTGCCGCCGACCAATTTCTTCAACCGAATGAATGACAGCGACGGCCAGGACAGCGACGACGGCGAGGACGTGGGCATCGGTGCGCTGGCGGAAAGCATCCTCGAAATGGCCGAAGGGCGCCTGCCGAGGGAGCTGCTGCGCTGGCACTACCGCTCGAACCATACGTCGCTGATCGCCTTTTCGAACGCCCGTTTCTATGATGGCCGTCTGATGCTGTTCCCGTCGCCGCACCATGCCGGCGACCACTACGGCCTGGGCTTCCATTACATCGCCGACGGCGCATTCACCAAGGGCCGCAACCGGGTTGAGGCCGACCGCGTGGCGGCCGCCGCGGTCGCCCACCTGCGCGACCACCCGAACCGATCGCTGGGCGTGGTCGCCATGAACATGGAGCAGCGCGACCTCATCCGGCAGCTCGTCGACCGAAAACTGAAAGAGGATCCGCTGCTGCTCGATAGTGTCGAGGATTTCGAACGCAACGACGAGCCGTTCTTCGTCAAGAACCTGGAGAACGTCCAGGGCGACGAACGCGACGTCATCATGATCTCGATGACCTACGGTCCGTCCGAACCCCGCGGCAAGACCGCCCAACGCTTCGGCCCGATCAACGGCGCGGCCGGCTGGCGCCGCCTCAACGTCCTGTTCACGCGGGCCAAGGACCGCATGGAGATCTTCTCCTCCATGCACGAGAGCGACATCAATATTTCCGATGCCAAGGAGCGGGGGCCGCGGGAACTCAAGGCGTTCCTCCACTATGCCGAGACGGATATCATCATGAGCGCGCCGGAGCCCGTCGGCCGCCCCATGGACAGCGACTTCGAGGCCGCCGTGTACGAAGGCCTGACCGGTCTCGGCTATGACTGCGACGCCCAGGTCGGCGCGGCCGGATACTATATCGACCTCGCCGTCCGCGACCCCGACAATCCGGGCCTGTACCTGCTGGGCGTGGAATGCGACGGCGCCACCTATCACAGCACCCGCTCGGCCCGCGACCGCGACCGGCTGCGCCAGGACATCCTTGAAGACAAGCTGAAATGGACCATCGAGCGGGTCTGGTCCACCGACTGGTTCCGCAACCCCGACCGCGAGCTCGAGCGCCTGCGCGCCAGCATCGAGGCCGTGCGTGAGAGACGCAGGGCGTCCGCCGCGGACATGCGCGCGCCGATCGAGCTGTCCGCGGCACCGGACGAGCCGCCGCCAGCCGACCCGGTCGGACCGCAGACAGCCCAGGACCTGTTTCACGTCGGCGACGTATCGACGCCGACGCTTCAACAGCCCCACCCGGCCCACCCGGCCCACCCGGCCCGGCCGAACGGCATCCTGAGCCAGGCGCAGGCCCGCCGCCTTCTCATCGATCTGCGCGAGCAGCAGATCGCCAGGGATTTTCCCAAGGCCGACCAGACCCGCGGCCTGCTGCGCAAGGGCATGATCGACGAGCTGCTGCGCACGCGGCCCACCTCCATCGAGGAGTTCCAGACGCGGGTTCGCCTCGACCTCAGGGAGAACACGGACAGCGCCCAGTTGAAGGCCTTCGGCGACACGGTGTTCGACATCCTGGACCGCATCGCCGACTGACGACGCAGGCCGGCTGACACCCCGGGACGGCGACCGGGCCGCCGTCGCGGTTGCCAGACCGGCGGACGGCACTTCCCCCCGTCACGCCGCCGCCGGCAGCCCCGCCGCGCGCCGGATCTCGTCCTCGGCCAGCAGCCCGTCGGCGAAGGCGAGGTGCAGCGCGTCCGGGGTCACGCCGCGCACCACGGCCTGCTTGACCCAGCCGGCCTGTGCCACCTCGACCGTCACCGCCTCGCCTTCGCCAATACCGGAGAAGTGCCCCGTCAGGCGCAGGCCGCTGACGGAGACGTCGATGGCCGTCGCCGCGATGCGGCCGGCCGGGCCGCGCAGGACGGCCTCCAGGCAGCAGGGGAAGCGGCGGTGGTCGCAGCGGTCGGCATCCTCGGTCGAGGTGCGGACGATGCGGGTCAGCGACTGCTGCAGCTCGCGCACGTCGCCGGTCAGGCGCGACGCCGTCGACTCCACCGCCTCGGCGTTGCCGCCGTTCTCGGTCGCCTCGTCCGACAGCAGGGTCATCCGCTGCGTCACGTCCTGGGCTGCCTCGGCGGCGGCGGCCACCGTCTGCGCCGTCGACAGCGCCTGCGAGGCCGCCGCCGTGGCACCCAGCTCGTCGTGGCGGTCCATGCCGGCGACGCTTACCTCGAGATCGCCCTCGGCAAGGCGCTGCATGGTGCCGGTCATCGTCACGATCGGGCGGGCGATGGTGCGGCTCATCAGCCAGCCGACCACCATGGCGGCGACCGGCACGGCTGTGCCGATCGCCAGCGACACGTTGCGGCTGCCGGCCAGGGCGCCATCGAAATAGCTGCGGTCGAGGGCGACGACACCGACGCCACTGATGTCGCCACCGAAGTCCGCAACGGGCGTCAGCAGGGCGGCATGCGGCAGCGGCGATCGATGCCCTGGCGCGCCAACGCCGCGAGTATCGGGTGAGGACCGCGGACGAACCGGCTGCGCGCGCGGCGTCCTCGGCCGGCTGACCCCGCACCGTCGCGCCTGCCGGCTTGACAAGGGCGGGAAACCTGCGGCACAGCCTCGTTCTCCGGAACGAAACGCAACCGCAGGGCCGGCCGCCTCGAGCCGGCGAAAGGCGCGGCATGGGCGCTGACAATCGCATCTACCTGTTCGACACCACCCTGCGCGACGGCGCGCAGACCCAGGGCATCGACTTCTCCGCTGGCGACAAGGTGGCGATCGCCCGCGAGCTGGACCGGCTCGGCATCGACTATGTCGAGGGCGGCTGGCCCGGCGCCAACCCGACCGACGACGCCTTCTTCGCCGACCCGCCGCCCCTGGAGCGGGCCACCTTCACCGCCTTCGGCATGACCCGCCGGCCGGGGCGCAGCGCCGGCAATGATCCGGGCCTCAATGCCCTGCTGACAGCCAAGGCCGACGCCGTGTGCATCGTCGGCAAGACCTGGGACTTCCATGTCGACGTGGCGCTGGGCATCCCGCGCGAGGAGAACATCGCGCTGATCGCCGACAGCATCGCCGAGATCAAGGCGCGCGGGCGCGAGCCGCTGTTCGACTGCGAGCACTTCTTCGACGGCTACAAGGCCAACCCGGCCTATGCCCTGGCGTGCGCCAGGGCGGCCCACGACGCCGGCGCCCGCTGGGTGGTGCTGTGCGACACCAATGGCGGCGCCCTGCCCCACGAGGTCGAGCGCATCGTCGCCGACGTGGCGGAGCACATCCCCGGCGACCGGCTCGGCATTCACTGCCACAACGACACGGAGAACGCCGTCGCCAACAGCCTGGCCGCGGTGCACGCCGGCGCCCGCCAGGTGCAGGGCACGCTGAACGGGCTGGGCGAGCGCTGCGGCAACGCCAACCTGATCTCGCTGATCCCGTCGCTGATGATCAAGATGGGCTACGAGACCGGGCTGACCGACGACGACCTGCGCGGCCTGACCCGCCTGTCGCGCTGGTTCGACGAGCGGCTGAACCGCGCCCCGGACCGCGGCGCCGCCTATGTCGGCGAGCGCGCCTTCACCCACAAGGGCGGCCTGCACGCCTCGGCGATTGCCAAGGACCCGCGCTGCTACGAGCATGTCGACCCGGCCCGCCTGGGCAACCGGCGCAGGGTGGTGATCTCCGACCAGGCCGGCCGGTCGAACATCGTGGCGCGGCTGACCGACGCCGGGATCCAGGTCGACCCGCGCGACCCGGCGCTGGAGCGGCTGGTCGAGGTGGTCAAGCAGCGCGAGTACGAAGGCTACGCCTATGACGGCGCCGAGGCCTCGTTCGAGCTGCTGGCGCGGCGCATGCTGGGCCAGGTGCCGGTCTATTTCGAGCTGCAGCGCTTCTCGGTGACCGACGAGCGGCGGTTCAACGCGCGGGGCGAGCTGGTCACCGAGTCCGAGGCGTCGGTCAAGGTCAAGGTCGGCGGCAAGGTCTGTCACACCGTCGCCGACGGCAACGGCCCCGTCAACGCCATCGACCTGGCGTTGCGCAAGGCCCTGGAGCCGGTGTATCCATGGCTGAAGGACATGCGCCTGATCGACTACCGCGTGCGCATCCTCAAGGCTACGGAAGCATCCGCCGCCATGCCCCGGGTCCTGATCGAAAGCGCCAACGGCGCCGGCGACCACTGGGCCACAGTCGGTGTGTCGTACAACATCATCGACGCCTCCTTCGACGCGCTGGGCGACAGCTTCACCTACAAGCTGTTCCGCGAGGGGGTGGAGGCGGTGTAGGGCCGCCGTGGCCATGATTCATGGAGCGGGTCGGCCGGAGCGAAGCGACGCCCGACGCACGGTCCTGCCCATGAGGTCCGTGCACTTTTCCGTCGCGGCTCCGGCGGCACACCGCTAGAAGAGCGCACCGGTCCCCGCCCCGCAGCCGCTCGCGATGCCATGCCCCCGTCCCGCCCGGCCTCCGCAGCGGCCGCTTGGCGTTCGCGGCGCTGCTGTCCCTGCCGGGCGTGGCGCTGGCGGTCCGGGCCGGGCTGACGCTGGCGCGGCGACCTGGAGGGCGGGACCGGCTGATGGCCGACATCGCCACCGTCCTCGACGTGCTGATGTTTGTCACCGTGTTCGCCGTGCTGATGGCCGGCTTTCCGGTGGCGTTCAGCGTGGCCGGCACGGCGCTGGCCTTCGCCCACCTCGGCTGGGCGCTGGGCGCGTGCAACCTGAACTTCGGGGCCTTCCTGCCGCAGCGCATCTTCGGCGTGATGAACAACGGCGTGCTGATTGCCGTGCCGCTGTTCGTGTTCATGGGTGTGATGCTGGAGCGCTCGCGCGTCGCCGAGGACCTGCTGGAGAGCATGGCGCGGCTGTTCGGGCCGTGGCCGGGCGGCCTGGGCGTCTCGGTCGCCGTGGTCGGGACGCTGCTGGCCGCCTCGCCCCGGCATCGTCGGCGCCACCATGGTGACCATGGGACTGCTGTCGCTGCCGACCATGCTGCGCCGCGGCTATGACCCGCGGCTGGCCTGCGGGGCGATCTGCGCCGCTGGCACGCTGGGGCAGATCATCCCGCCGTCGATCGTGCTGGTCATCCTGGGCGACGTGATCGGCGCTGCCTAACAGAACGCCCAGATGGATCCCGATTTCCGCGCGGCGCAGATGGCCCAGGGCATCTTCGCGCCGCAGACGGTGTCGGTCGGCGACCTGTTCGCCGGGGCGCTGCTGCCGGGGCTGCTGCCGGGGCTTCTGCTGGTGCTGGGCAGCCTGGTGTTCCGTGGGCTGGGCGGCGACGAGACGGTGCACGGCTGGTTGACCGCCCTGCCCGGCGGCGCCGCCGGCGCCATGGTCGTGGTCATGGCGGTGATGTTCCTGATGGGGTTCTTCCTGGACTTCGTCGAGATCACGCTGGTCGTCGTGCCGATCGCGGCGCCGATCCTGCTGGCCATGGGCGTCGCCCCGGTGTGGCTCGGCGTGATGATGGCAGCGTACCTGCAAACCTCGTTCCTGACCCCGCCGTTCGGGTTCGTCCTGTTCTATCTGCGCGGCGTCGCACCCGACACGATCCGCACCGGCGACATCTACCGCGGCGCGGCGCCGTTCGTGGTCATCCAGATCGTTGGCCTGTTACTGGTGGCGGCGTTCCCGGACCTGGCGACGTGGCTGCCGGGCGTGGTGTAAGGCTGAGCCGGACAGGGTGAAGGCCGCCCGCCGGGGGCGGCCTTCCCGTCGTACGTCCCTGCCCGGATGGCGCGGCGTCAGGCGCGGCGGTGGCCGAGCAGGCGCCAGGCGACCGGCAGGGTGGCGCCGGCCAGCGCCGTCTTGAGCAGCGAGGCGGCGATGAACGGCGTCAGGCCAAGGGCGATGGCGCTCTCCCAGCCGGCCAGGGTGGCCAGGTAGGGCACGCCAATGGCGAACACCAGCACGTGGCCCAGCACCATGGCGGCGACCATCTTCCACAGCGAGCGGTCCCAGCCGCGCTCGGCCAGCCAGCCGATGGCGACGGCGGCGACCAGGAAGCCGATCAGGTAGCCGCCGGTCGGGCCGGCCATGTAGACGAGGCCGAGGCCGCGCTCCGGCGTGCCGGCGAACACCGGCAGGCCCATCGCGCCCTGGGTCAGGTAGAGCAGCACCGTGGCGCCGCCGAGCCGCCAGCCGAAGGCGGCGCCGATGACCATGACGACATATGTCTGCATCGTCATCGGCACCGGCCAGAACGGTACCTGGATTTTGGCCGACAGCGTCAGCAGCAGGCTGCCGGCGATGGCGAGCAGGACGGCGCGCAGCCACGCCGCGCGGCCCTCGGCCGGCCAGACAGCCGCCATCAGGGTTGTGCTGTGCTGTGTCATGATGCGATGGTCTCCCCGCGTTCGGTGTGACACGTCGACCGGACTGTATAGCGGAGCCGGGCTTTGCTGCGAAGCAAAAACTCCAGGACCGGCGCCGGCCCGAGACCCTGGGGAACACGCATGACGCGATCCGGCGCCCCCTGCCCCGTTGCCGACCTGCGCGCCTTTCTCGCCGGCGACTGGCGCATCGACCGGCGCATCCGCGACCGCCTGACCGGCGGCGGCCGGTTCGAGGGGCTTGGCCGATTCGAGGGGCTTGGCCGGTTCGTGCCCGAGGGGCCGAACCTGCGCTACGTCGAGACCGGCCGCCTGACCCTGGGCGGCCACACAGGTGAGGCGGAACAGGTGTACATGTACGCCTTCCCAGAGCCCGGCCGCGCCGAGGTCCGCTTCCGCGACGGCCGGCCGTTCCACGACCTGGACCTGCGCGCGGGCCGCTGGCGCGCCGTGCACCCGTGCGGGGCCGACCTGTACCGGGGCCGATTCGGCACCTGTACCCCCGACGCCCGTACCCCCGACGCCCGTACCCCCGACGCCCGTACCCCCGACGCCCGTACC
>CAZGMC010000050.1:0-30437 GCA_964526565.1 uncultured Mycobacteriaceae bacterium | reverse complement strand
TGCTGGGCACGCCCGAGGCCCGCGCCACGGCCGCGCCCGCACCGCCCCCACCGCAGGACGCCGACGCCGCCCGCCCCGCCCTGACCGGGGTGCTGGCGCTCAGCACCGCCGACAGCCTGCTGGAGGAGCCGTACCGCCTGGGCGAGGAGCGGCGCGTGCTGACCGTGCGCAGCGGCGACACCCTGCTCGGCCTGCTGACCCGTGCCGCGGTGCCGCGCCGCGATGCCCACGCCCTGGTGGCGGCACTTGAGGAGGCCTACGATCCGCGCGACCTGCAGGTCGGCCAGGAGATTACCCTGGTGCTGGACCACCGCGGCCATGACGCCGGGCTGCTCGGCCTGGAGCTGATGCCCGACGTCGAGCGCAAGGTGGTCGTGCACCGCGATGCCGATGGCGGCTTCACCGCCGACGAGGCCGCCAACCGGCTGGAGACCCGGCTCGTCGCCGCCGCCGGGAACATCGAAGGCAGCCTGGCGGCCAGCACCAGTGCCGGCGGCGTGCCCTACCAGATCCTCGAGCCGCTGATCCGCGCCTTCTCGTACTCCGTCGACTTCCAGCGCGACATCCATCCCGGCGACCGCTTCGAGATCCTGTTCGAGCGCGACCACCATGCGGACGGCGCCGTCGCCCGCGACGGCAACATCATCTATGCGCGGCTGCAGCTCGGCGACCGCGATCTCGCCGTCTACCGGTTCGAGACCGCCGACGGCCGCATCGACTACTACGACCGCGACGGCCAGAGCGTACGCCGCGCCCTGCTGCGCACCCCGGTGGACGGGGCGCGCCTGTCCTCGGGCTACGGCATGCGCCGCCATCCCATCCTGGGCTACAGCCGCATGCACCAGGGCGTCGACTTCGCCGCCGCGGCCGGCACGCCCATCTTCGCCGCCGGCGACGGCGTGATCGAAGTGATCGGCCACAACGGCGGCTATGGCAACTACATCCGCATCCGCCACAACCGGACCCTGAGCACCGCCTACGGCCACATGAGCCGGTTCGCCTCGGGCCTGGGCAACGGCAGCCGCGTCGCGCAGGGCCAGGTCATCGGCCATGTCGGCTCGACCGGGCTGTCGACCGGCCCGCACCTGCATTACGAGGTCCACGTCAACGGCAGCCAGGTCAACCCGCTCAGCGTCGACCTGCCGGTCGGGCGCACCCTGGAGGGTGCCGAGCTGGCCGCCTTCCGCGAGGCCGTCACTCACCGCGACCGCCGCCATGCCGCGCTGATGAATGCCGCCGCCCAGGTGGCCGAGGTCCCGACCGGCCGCTAGGCCGCCCGCCGTCAGCACACAGACCGCGAGGCACCGCCGGCAGCCGGGACGGCCGGCGGCGCGCGCCCGTGCCGCGGCTTGGCAACCGGGCGGCCGGCCGCCACCTTATTCGGGTCATGATCCCGATCACCACGACAGCGCCCCGGCCGGGCGGCCATGCCGTCGTCATCGCGCTGATCGTTGCGTGCACCGGCGTGTTCCTGTTCCAGATCAGCCTGCCCCACCTGGAACAGCTTCGGTTCATCGGCGAGTTCGCGCTGATCCCGCTGCGCCATGCCAACCCGCGCTGGGCGCTGGTGCGCGGCCTGGACCCGGACGACTACCTGCCGTTCCTGTCCATGGCCTTCCTGCACGGCGGCTGGCTGCACCTGATTCTGAACATGTGGACGCTGTGGCTGTTCGGCCGCGCGGTCGAGGCGCGACTCGGCAGCTTCCGCTTCATCGTGCTCTACGTCATCTGCGCGCTGCTGGCCAGCGGCACGCACATGGTGGCCTATCCGGGCAGCCCGGTGCCGACGCTCGGCGCATCGGGGGCCATCGCCGGCGTGCTCGGGGCGCATGCCATGCTCTACCCGCGGGCGCAGGTCGTGCTGCTGATCCCGATCATCATCATTCCGCTGTTCTTCCGGATCACGGCACTGGCCTATGTCGCCGTCTGGTTCGCCTTGCAGCTGTTCCAGGGCGCCGGCTCGCTGCTGGTCGGCGGCGGCGAGGTCGCCGGCGTCGCCTGGTGGGCGCACATCGGCGGCTTCCTGGCCGGGATCGTGTTCGTCGCCATCCTGACGCCGCCGGGACCGCCGGGACCGCCAGCGACGCAGCCGCCCGCCGACCCGCCGGCGCCTTGGCACGGCCACTGGCCCGGCGGCACCTTCGAGGAGCAGCGTCGCCCGGTCTGGCCGGACCGCTGACAGGGAGGCACGTGTCGGCAGCGGGGCAGCGCCGCCGGGCCGCCCGTCAGCCGCGGGCCTGCCGTACCGGCCGCGCCGCCGGGTGCGTCCCCCGGACCTTGTCCAGCTTCTGGCGCACGGCCCGCTCCGCGCCGCCCATTGAGCGGAAGCTCTGGCCCTGCAGGCTGGTGAGATCGGTCCGTGCCGTGTGGAACACGTACCCTCCGCGGTGCCGGGTCAGCACCCCGACGTCGACGCCGCCGACCTCCAGCACGAAGCGTCGTACGGGTTCGAGCACCATGGTGCCGGCGGAGTGCTCTGCGGGCCGGGCGGCGGCCTTGCGATGTGGCATGAGGACAACCCGTCATTGGCCGGGCCAGACAAGCCGCACCGCGGCCGGCCGGGCCGATGTTGACGCCAACCCGCGGTGCGACGAGTCCCGCCAAAGGTCGCGGCACTGCGCACGGCCGGCCGGCTCGTGGGGACTGGTTCCTGCGCAATGCGTAAGATTATTGCGCCGCTTAGGTTATAAATTGACCTCTGCTAAGTGGGTGTCGCGGTCCGGGGCATCAATCCGCCGAAAGTCGCAAACCCGCGTTCGGTCGCCCCGTCGCTGAGCCGCAGAAAGGCGGGTTGCCCGCCCTGCGGCTGGTGCCCTGCCCGTCCCTATTCCGCCGCTGCCGGGCGGCGCCGGGCCAGGCGGTCGCGGGCCGAGGCGGCGAGGCGCCATGGGGCTTCGGCGATACGGCCGAGGCGGCCGAACCGCCGGGCGGTGCGGCCCATGGCGACCATGCCGTTGAGGCGGCGGTCGAGGAAGTCCCAGGTGGCGGCGTTCCCCGGCGAGCTGTCGTTCAGCCAGTACAGGGTCGCGGCACTGAGGATGGCAGCCAGCGAGGCGCGCCTGGTGTAGAAGCTGATATCCGTCGCTCCGTCGCCGACCGCGTGCCAGATGTCGTCCACGGTGCGGTAGACCAACCGCGCCGAGGTCGGTGCCCAGGTCGGCAGCACCAGCAGCGCCATCAGCCGGCGCAATGCCTCCTTGTGCGGCTCCAGTGCGTCGAACCGGGCGCGCAGGGCATGGCCGACGCGCTCGCGCAGCGGCAGGCTGAAGAAGCCTTCCCCCTCGGCCTCGAGCGCCGCCACCATCTGCCGGTCGGCCCAGCCGTGCAGGTGGGCGACGACGTCCGGCACGCCGCCGGGAAAGGCCTGCAGCGCCACCGACGGGTCATGCCCGGCCATCGACGCGCTCTCGCGCAGGGCCCGGTCGGTCCAGCCGTCGAACACCACGTTGCCCAGCATCTCCACCAGGATGTCGTCCTTGGCCTGGTCCAGGTCCATCGTCGCCGCCTTCCGCTTTTCGTCTTTATCGCCCGGTGCCGCCGCCGGTATTCTCGCACCGTGGTCAGTCCGCCCGGTCCTCGAGGAGATGGTGCAGTTCGCTCTCGAAGACGAGGCCCTTCATGTCGGTCATTCGCTCCGGGAACAGGATGCCGTCCAGGTGATCGAGTTCGTGCTGGACGACGCGGGCGTGAAAGCCGGCCGCCTCGCGCTCGACCGTCCCGCCCGCCAGCGTCAGCCCGCGATAGCGGATGCGCCGGTAGCGCGGCACCAGGCCGCGCAGGCCGGGGATCGACAGGCAGCCTTCCAGGCCCAGCGCCCGCTCGGGGCCGGCCGGCTCCCACTCCGGGTTGACCAGCACGGTGATGCCGGGTGGCGGTGGCGGCTCGTCCTCGCCGACACGGTCGGCGGGCACCTCGAACACGGCGACTCGCCACGGCACGTGTACCTGCGGCGCCGCCAGGCCGGCGCCTTCGGCATCGATCATGGTCTCGATCATGTCGTCGACCAGGCGGTGCAGTTCGGGGTCGTCCAGGTCGGCCACGGGACCTGCGGGACGGCGCAGCACCGGATGCCCCATGCGGGCAATCTTCAACAAGGCCATCGAAGCCCCCAGATCAGGTATCAGGCGCGGCCGCGGCAAACCCGGCCGGGTTCACAGCGCCCGCGATCCGTGCTAGAAGGCGCGACCCGGTCCGGGGTGCGGGCCAGCGATTGTTTATCCGCAACAGCAAGAGGCGAAGGCAAGACGTGCAGGTTTCCGTTCGCGACAACAACGTCGATCAGGCCCTCCGCGCGCTGAAGAAGAAAATGCAGCGCGAGGGTATTTTCCGTGAAATGAAGCTGCGCCGCAGCTACGAAAAGCCGTCCGAGCGGCGGGCGCGCGAGAAGGCGGAGGCGATCCGCCGGGCGCGAAAGCTGCTGCGCAAGCGCATGGAGCGGGAAGGCTACTGAGCCGCCCCGCCGTTTTGCGCCCCTGACCAGACGTCTTTTGGTCCGCGGCCGTTCCTTGCACCAGGGAACGGCCTGAAAAGCTTGTTGTCCGCCGTCAGGTGCGACAGAATACCGCAGACCGGGCCACAGACCGGGCGACAGTCCGGGCCACAGACGGGGCCACAGACGGGGCCACAGACCGGGCCACAGACCGGCCGTCCCGGACCCGCCCTGCCCGACACCCTGTTTCATGGTGCAGCACATTTTTTTCACACGCTGCGGGCACACTTGTGCCATATCCGGCATTATCGTGCGCTCGCTACCGGCGCGGCCGGTGCCGAAGTGGGGTGGCGTGCCCAGACCCTGCCCAGACCCTGCCCGGGACCCTGCCCGGGACCCTGCCCGGGACCTTGCCCGGACCGTGACCGTGCGTGCGCGCCCACAGGGAGCGGCAATGGAACGGTCATGCCGTCGATGCCTGACGGCGGCCGCATGCCTGCCATCTCTTCCCCGAACAAGGACGCTGCCTCGATTTTCGCCGATAGAAGACGAGACAAGGAGGACCACGTGCTTCGTTCCGTCCTGCGCCCGCTGGGCGCCCTGATCCTGGCCGTGGCCTTCGCGCTGCCGGCCGCCGCGCAGGAAGGCTCGCCGACCGCGGTGGTCGAGCGCTTCAACGCCGCCCTGCTCGACATCATGCAGAACGCCGACGAGCTCGGCTATGAGGGCCGCTACCAGCGCCTTGATCCGGTCATGACGGAGATCTTCGATTTCCGCAGCATGGCCCAGTTCGCCGTCGGCGCCAGCAACTGGCAGCAATTGAGCCAGGAGCAGCAGGATCAGCTCGTCGATGCGTTCCGCCGCATGAGCATCTCCAGCTATGCTGGCCGCTTCGACGGCTATTCGGGCCAAATGTTTCAAATCATCAACGAGCAGGACGGCCAGCGGGGCACGAAGATCGTGAGCAGCCAGATCGTCCGGCCGAACGGCCCGCCGGTGCGGCTGGACTATGTGCTGCGCCAGACGAACGGCGAATGGCGCATCCTGGACATCTTCCTGAACCAGACGGTCAGCGAGCTGTCGCGGACCCGCTCGGAGTACTCCTCGGTGCTGAGCCGCCAGGGCTTCGATGCCCTGATCAGCAACATCGAGGCGGCGATCGCCCGCCAGAGCGGCGGCTGAGCTCGGCTCAGCTGCCGCCCCGAACTGCGGTGTGGGCGGCGGCGTGGCGCGCCACCTTCTTCATGACGGTGGGCAGCGCGTGGTCGCCCAGCGCCTCGACCGGCACCCACAGCCCGCCATTGGCGGCGTCAGCGTTCAGCGCGGCCAGGCGGCCGGCGGCGACTGTCAGCTCCAGATGGAAGTGGGTGAAGGTGTGGCGGACCAGACCGGGCAGCAGCCGCCAGTCGGCCTGCCCCGGTGCCGCCGCCACGGCCTCGCCCAGCACCGGCATCGGGCCTTCGCGCCACGGCGACGACGGCACCTCCATCATGCCGCCGAGCAGGCCGCGCTCGGGCCGGCGGCGCAGCAGCACCGACCCGGCCGCGTCGGTCGCCCAGAAGGCGACGCCACGGCGGGTCGGCCGCTCCGCCTTCTCGACACGCGCCGGCAGGTCCTCGGCGATGCCGGCGCGGCGCCCGGCGCAGGCCTCGGCCCAGGGGCAGAGCATGCATCTGGGCCGCCGCGGCGTGCACACGGTGGCGCCCAGGTCCATGATCGCCTGGGCATAGTCGCCGGGACGCTGCACCGGGGTCAGGGTGCGGGCCAGCGCGCGCAGCGTCGGCTTGCCCCCCGGCAGCGGCTCGGTCACGGCGAAGACGCGGGCGATGACCCGCTCGACATTGCCGTCGACGATCGTCGCCGGCCGGTCAAAGGCGATGGCCGCGACCGCGGCGGCGGTGTACTCGCCGACCCCCGGCAGCGCCCGCAGCGCCGCCTCGTCCTGCGGGAAGCGGCCGTCGTGGTGCCCGCACACGGCGCGGGCGCAGGCATGCAGGTTGCGCGCCCGCGCGTAGTAGCCGAGCCCGGCCCAGGCCTGCAGCACCTGGTCGAGGTCGGCGGCGGCCAGGTCGCGCACCGTCGGCCAGCGCGCCAGGAACGTGCGGAAATAGGGGCCGACGGCAGCGACCGTGGTCTGCTGCAGCATGATCTCGCTGAGCCAGACGTGGTACGGGTCGGGCCGGCAGCCGGACGGCGCCCGCCACGGCAGGACGCGGCGGTGGCGATCGTACCAGGCCAGCAGGGCGGCCGGTTCGGGCGACGGCGTGTCCGGGGACGTGTCCGGGGACGTGTCCGGGAAACGGCTGGACGACATGGGCGATTGCGGACGCTTCGGATCGTCCCTAAGAATAGGCGGTCCCTGCCGGCATCCCAGGTGTTCCGGAACCACGCCATGCCGCCGACCCGTACCGCAGCCCGGCCCACGCTCCGGGCAGCCAGCCACCCCTGCCGCGGACGGCCGCGGCGATGAGCCCGCCCCGCGCCCTCGCCGCCGTGCTGCGGCCGGTGACCCGGCAGGCGCTGGGCCGCTCGCGCATGGCCATCGGCGCGCTGGTCGCCGACTGGGTGGCGGTGGTCGGCGAGGCGGTGGCGGCGCGGGCGGTGCCAGAGAAGATCACCTTCCCGCGCGGCCGCCGCGACGGCGGCACAGTGGTGCTGCGGGTCGCCTCGGGCGATGCCCTGCGCCTGCAGCACGAGACGCCGCACATCCTGCAGCGGATCAACGGCCACTACGGGTACCATGCCGTCGAGCGCATCAAACTGGTCCAGGTGCCGCTGCCGCGCGCGGCAGCCGCCGTGCATCGCCCGCTGAGCCCGACCGACCGGGCCTCGATCGCCGAGGCGGTAGCCGGCGTCGCCGACGCCGGGCTGCGCGACCGGCTGGCGGCGCTGGGCCGGGCGCTCTACGGCCGCGACGGCGGCGACGCGCCTGCCATGCCGTCGCCGCAATGGCCCGGCATGGGGAAAGGCAACGACCTGGCGTCGCAATGAGGGAGATCCCGGTGCTGCGCAGACACATTCTTCTGGCGGCGGGCGGCGTCGCCGCCCTGGTTGCCGCGGGCGCGATGCTCGGCCGCCTGGCGCCGCACAGCGCCGAGGCGACCACCGGCTGGGACCCGCAGATCACCGACTTCGACAGGGTCATGGGCCGGGCCGACGCGCCGGTGACGATCATCGAATACTCATCGTTCACCTGCGGGTATTGCGCCAGCTTCCATACCGATACGCTGCCGGAGCTGAAGCAGCGGTTCATCGACACGGGCATGGCCCGCCTGGTGTTCCGCGACTTCCCGCTGGACGGGCTGGCCCTGCGCGCCGGCATGCTGGCCCGCTGCGCCGAGGACGAGCAGTACTTCAGCTTCATCGACGCGCTGTTCGCCAGCCAGCGCCAGTGGCTGATGGAGGCCGACCCCGTCGCCGCTTTGGGCCGCATCGCCCGCATGGTCGGCATGAGCCCGGCGGCCGTCGAGGCCTGCCTGGCCGACGAGGCACTGGCCGACCGGCTGCTGGCGTTGCGCCTGGAGGCGCAGGACCGTTACGGCATCGACTCGACCCCCACCTTCGTCATCAACGGCGAGGTGATCCCCGGCCTCCTGCCGATCGAGACCTTCGCCGAACTGATCCAGGGCTACACCGAAGCCGCCGCGGACTGATCGCGGCGGCCGCCCCGGCCGGAGATCAGCGTCACAGCGTGGCGGTGAACATGGACTTGACGCGGTCACGGAAGCGACGGATCGCCGTCAGCCCGTCGCCCAGCATGTCGCGCTCGCGCTGCGTCATCTCGTCCAGTGCCACGTGGGTGCCGACGGTCTGCCCGCCGTGCAGGTCGTCGAGCTGGCGGCGCAGCAGCAGCGTCGCGATCAGGCGGAACGCCCCGGCCAGGTAGTCGAGCTCGTCCGAGCCGAGCAGGCCGACGCGGGCCAGATCCTCCAGCCGGTCGAGCGTCGCCGTGCGGGTCAGCCCCTCGCGCAGGGTGAGCAGGCGCACGGTCTCCACCAGCGGCACCAGGGCGGCGTATTTCAGGTTGATCTCGCGGCGGTGGGCGCCGGTGGTCTCGGCGACCAGCCGGCCGAAGCGGTCGACGGCGACGCCGTGGTCGGCCGTGGTGCGGTACATCTCGGACAGGAAGGCGTGGTTGCCCTTGACCCGGCGGGCGACGTGGTCGCGCAGTTCCGCCGCCCGCACCGTGCTGCCATGGGCCGGCTGGAAGTCAAAGAAGATGTCGCACAGCCGGATGGTGACGGTGTCGCGCTTGCGCAGCCACAGGTCGACCTGGGCCCGCCACTGCGGCAGCGTCTTGCGCCACACCGGGTTGGTGGCCATCACGTTGCCGCGGCACAGCGGGAACCCGACGGCATCCAGCGTCCGCGTCAGCCGGCTTGCAAACTCCACGAAGAACGGGTCGATGGCGCCGTGGCGGGCATCGTCGTAGGCGTCCAGGATCAGGCCGTTGTCCTGGTCGGGCGCCAGGTGGTTCTCGCCGCGCCCGCCCGAGCCCATGACGATCAGGGTGAAGCCGACCGGCGGCTCGCCCCAGCCGGCCAGGGCCATCTCGCGCAGCTCGGCCTCCGCCACGCAGCGGTGGACCTCGTTGTTGACCTCGGTCAGCAGCCGCTGGACCTCGGGGCCCGGCACGTGTTCGGCGAGCAGTTCGGCGGCCATCCCGGTCTGCGCCGATTTCATCTCCCTGAGGCCGGCGGTCGAGTCCTCGTGCTGCAGCCGCTCGATCTGGCGCACCACCGGCGCGGCCAGCGCCGCCAGCGCGTCCTCGAGCGTCACCAGGCCGACCGGGGCGCCGTCGGGATCGACCACGGGCAGGCGGCGCAGGCCCTCGGTGCGCATGCGGGCGACCGCCTGGTACAGGTACTCGCCCTCGTGCGCCGTGCGCACCGGCATCGTCATGATGGCGCTGATGGCGGTATCGTGCGGCATGCGGAAGGCGGCACGGCGGACCAGGTCGCCGGCGGTGACGATGGCCCGCACCCGCCGCGTGCCGTCCGTCACCAGGGCGGCGGAGGCCTTGCGCTCGGCCAGCAACTCGACCAGTGCGCCGCAGCCCAGGTGGTCCGGCACCGTCGGCGGCGGCGGCTGCATGGCGTCGCGCACACGGCACGCGAACAACGTGGCGGGAGCGCCCATGGGCGGCCTCCTCCAGGCGCCGGGCAGCCCGGCGCAACCTGTTGCGCCATGGTGACTCAGGCCGGCAGCCAGGACAACAGGGCCGGGCGTGCGGGCGCGCGTGGCTGACCTGCAGCCGCCACTGGTCGGCCAGGCGCGGCGTCAGCGGCCGCGGAACACCGGCTTGCGCTTGGCCAGGAAGGCCTGGAAGCCCTCGCGGTAGTCCTCGGTCCCGAACGAGGCGTAGGACTCCGCCACCTCCTGCTCGGCGAGCGTGACCGGGGCGGACAGCCGCCGGGCGAACGCCTTGTGCCAGCGGTTGACCAGTGGCGCGCCGGCGGCGATGCGGCGTACCGAGTCGGCGACCGCGGCGTCGAGCTCGTCGTCGACCACGACGCGCTGGACGATCTCCTTGGCCAGAGCCTCGTGGGCGTCGAACACGCGCGCCTCGAGCAGAATCTCCAGGGCCCGCGCCCGACCGACGGCGCCGTGCAGGATGGAAAACTCCGACAACGGCATGGCCAGGCCGAGGCGGCTGACCGGCGCGCCGAACTTCGCACCGGCCGCGGCGATGCGCAGGTCGCACAACAGCGCCAGGATCATGCCGCCGCCGGTGCATGCGCCCTCGATACGGGCGATCATGGGGTGCGGGCACTCGCGCATCGCCGCATAGGTGTCGTCCATGATCCGGCCGTAGGCGTGGGCCTGGCCGGGATCGCCACGCTCGGCTTCGAACTCGGCGATGTCGGCGCCGGGCGAGAATGCCTTGCCGGCACCGCGCAGCACCACGCAGCGCACCGAGTCGTCGCCCGACAGGGTGCGGAACGCCGCCGCCAGCGCCAGCCACATCGGCTTGTTGAGCGCGTTGAGCCGGTCCGGCCGGTTCAGCGCCACCGTCGCCACACCGTCTTCGCGTGCCACCGTCACCGGATCCGCCATGATCGCCCCCACTGTCGCCCGTTCGTGCCGGCCCAACTTAGACCGCCCGGCGGTGGCCGGGACAATCCCTTTTCGCGGGTGCGGTATCCTTCGCCGCGGCGGCCGTCGGCCGGTCAGGGCCAGCCGGCCAGCGGCGGCAGCGACATCAGGATGGCCTCGGGGTTGCCGCCGGTGCGCAGGCCGAACACGGTGCCGCGGTCGTAGAGCAGGTTGAACTCGACATAGCGGCCGCGGCGGACGAGTTGGTGGCGGCGCTGTTCCGCGGTCCAGGGGGTGGCGGCGTGGCGACGCACGATCTCGGGATAGACCTGCAGGAACGCCTCGCCGACGTCGCGGGTGAAGGCGAAGTCGGCCTCCCAGTCGCCGGAGTCCAGATAGTCGTAGAAGATGCCGCCGACGCCGCGCGGCTCGCCCCGGTGCGGCAGGAAGAAGTACTCGTCGCACCACGCCTTGAAGCGCGGATAGTAGTCCGGGTCGTGGCGATCGCAGGCGGCGCGGAAGGCGGCGTGGAAGTCCGCCGTGTCGTCGTCGTTCGCAACCATGGGCGTCAGGTCGCCGCCGCCGCCGAACCAGCCGAAGCTGGTGATGATGTGGCGCGTGTTCATGTGCGCCGCCGGCACCAGCGGGCTTTGCATGTGCGCCACCAGGCTGATCCCGGCGGCGCGGAAGTCGCCGGTCTCGCCGGCGCCGGGGATCTGCGCGCGGAACTGTTCGGAGAACGTGCCGTGCACCGATGAGACGTTGACCCCGACCTTCTCGAACACCCGCCCGCGCATGACGGCCATGGTGCCGCCGCCGCCCTCGGCCCGCTGCCAGGGCGTCCGCTCGAAGCGCCCCGGCGGCCGGTCATCGAGCGGGCCGGTGTGGTCATCCTCGATCGCCTCGAAGACCGCACACAGCCGGTCGCGCAGCGCCTCGAACCAAAGGTTGGCGCGATCCCACTGCTGGGGCGACGGGACGGTGCGGGGGGTGTCCTGGGGCATGATTGGCGGCATCGGAGCGTGGTGCGGCGAAGATGCGGACTCCGCACCATAGCGTCATCCCGAACCGTCCGCACCCGCTTGCCTGACAAGTATTGTGGCAATCCGCAACCGGGCGCCGGATAGGGCCGCTCCACTCACGGCATGCGCTGCAAGCCCAGCGCCGAGGTCGCCCGGCCGTCACCCAGGGACTGCCAGGCCTTGAAGAAGGTCTGGATGGTCTCCTTCGCAATGTTGCGGGTGATGAAGACCAGGCGGGTGCGTCGATCCTCGCTGGGCCAGGCGTCGAGCCAGACGGGATCGTGGAAGACATGCTGGACGCCGTGGATGACGACCGGCCGGTCGGGATGCTCGCGCAGGTGGACGATGCCCTTCACCCGCAGCAGGTCGGCGCCCCGGTTGCCAACCAGCAGCTCCAGGGCCACAGTGAAGGCGATCGTGCCGATCGGCTCGTCCAGCACCAGGCTGTAGGCGCGGATGTCCCCGCCGTGCCGGTTGACGTCGTGGTGGTGGTCGTGATGGTGATCGCCATGCCCAGCGCCATCGTGATCGCCCTGCCCCGCATGCCCGGCGTGGTCGGCATGCCCCTCGGCATAGGCTTCGGCGCGCAGCCATTGCTGCACGTCCATGGTCTTGGCGGCCGGATCGTACAGCGCCGTGTCGAACAGCCTTCGCAGGTCGAACCCGGGGGAGCGGGCGTCGAGCAGGTCCGCCCCCGGATTGAGCCGCCGCAGCGCCGCCGTCAGCGCCGCCAGGTCGCGCGCGGAGGCCGGATCGCGCGCCAGGTCGGTCTTGGTCAGGACCAGCCGGTCGGCCACCGCCACCTGCTTGACGCACTCTGCATGGTTGCGCAGCGTCGCATCGCCATTGACCGAATCCACCGTGGTGACCACGCCGCCCAGCGTATAACGGGTATCCAGGGCGCGGTCGCTCATCAGGGTGTGGATCACCGGTGCCGGGTCGGCCAGACCGGTGGTCTCCACGATCAGCCGGTTGAACTGCGGCACCTCGAAGCGCAGTCGCGCCAGGTACAGCTTCAGCAGGGTATGTCGGATGTCGCCGCGCACCGTGCAGCACAGGCAGCCGGTGGTCATCTCGACCATCTGCTCGGGCGCGTGGGTGACCAGGTCGTGGTCGATACCGACCTCGCCGAACTCGTTGATCACCACGGCGGTGTCATGGAACCGCGGGTCGCGCAGGATGCGACCCAGCAGCGTCGACTTGCCGCTGCCGAGAAAGCCGGTCAGCAGGGTCACGGGGATCGGCGTCATGGGTCCGTCGTCTCCTCGAGGCAGCGGGTCGCCATTGCACAGGCTTGGCACCGCCCCCGCGCCTCCAGGGTGACCTGATCGAGGGCGAAGGCGGACCGTTGGGCCCAGCGGGTCAGGGGTTCGATCAGCGTCTCGTCGGTGATCTCCGCCACCGCGCCGCATTCGGTGCAGATGGCGAACGCGGCAAAGCAGTCATCCTGGGGGTGGGCGCAGGCGACAAAGCCGTTCAGGCTCTCGATGCGGTGGGCCAGGCCCAGGCGGATCAGCTTCTGCAGGGCGCGATAGACCTGGGCCGGCGCCTTCAGCCCGGTATCGCGCAGCTCGTCGAGCAGGTCGTAGGCACTGCGCGCCGCCTGCGTCCGGCGCAACGCCGCCAGCACGGCCCCTTCGTTGCGCGTCAGCCGCTGTGGCGCTCGTCCCGGTCCCGCTCCAGCCCCGGACCCGGACCCGACTCCGGACCCGGCTCCGGCCGCATCGCGTGCCGGCGTCATCGCTCCCCCACTCCGGCCCCCGCTCCGGTCCCCACTCCGGTCAGCGCCTTCGGCAGCGGCGCCAGGCTGAGCAGGAACAGCCCCAGCGCCGCGACGACGATCGACGGCCCCGACGGCGTGTCGAACGTCAACGACCCGTACAGCCCGCCGAGCACCGCCAGCACCCCGGCCGCCGCCGCCAGCACCGCCATGCCCGCCGGACCCACCGCGAACCGCCGTGCCGCCGCCGCCGGGATGATCAGCAGCGCGGTGATCAGCAGCACGCCGATGATCTTGATGGCGATGGCGATCACCGCCGCCAGCAGCAGGACGAAGGCCAGCCGCGCCCGCTCCGGGTTCAGCCCTTCGGCGCGGGCCAGCTCGGCGCTCACCGTCTCGGCCAGCAGCGGCCGCCAGACCAGCGCCAGCACCGCCAGCGCCGTCGCCCCGCCGCCATATACAAGAACAAGATCGGCCTTCGACACGGCCAGGATGTCGCCGAACAGATAGCCCATCAGGTCGATGCGCAGCCACGTCATGAAGGCGATCAGCACCAGGCCCACGGCCAGGGTGGCATGGGCCAGGATGCCCAGCAGCGCGTCGCTGGACAGGCCGCCCCGCATCTGCAGCAGGAACAGCGATAGCGCCACCAGGACGCCGATGGCAAACACGCCCAGGATCGGGTTGATGCCCAGCAGGAACGCCACGCCCACGCCCAGCAGGGCCGAATGGGCCATGGTGTCGCCGAAATAGGCCATGCGCCGCCACACGATGAAGCAGCCGAGTGGCCCGGCCACCAGCGCCACGCCGATGCCCGCCACCAGGGCGCGGATGAAGAAATCATCCAGCATGCGGCGCCTTCCCGGCCCGCACGGCGGCCCCCCGTGCGACGCGGCCATCCGCGGCGGGCTCCAGCGGCACGACGTTGCCGGCTGGCGGCCCGTGCCCGTGCCCGTGCCCGTCGTCGTGCGTATGGTCGTGGGCGTGCCGGTAGACGGCCAGCGCCTGGGCCGCATGGGGACCGAACAGGGCCTGGAACTCGCCCGAGCCGGCCACCGCGTGTGGCGCGCCGCGGCAGCACACGTGCTCGTTCAGGCAGACGACCATGTCGGTCTCCGCCATCACCACGTGCAGGTCGTGGGAGATCAGCAGGATGCCGCAGTCCAGCCGGTCGCGCACGCCGCGGATCAGCCCGTACAGCGTGACCTCGCCGGGGAAGTCGACGCCCTGCACCGGCTCGTCCAGGATCAGCAGGTCGGGCGTGCGGATCAGGGCGCGCGCCAGCAGCACGCGCTGGAACTCGCCGCCCGACAGGTGGCGCACCGGCGCGTCGATCAGGTGCGCGGCGCCCAGGTCGGCCAGGGCACGCACCACCGCGGCGCGGGAGTGGCGGGCGGTCAGGGTCATCAGGTGGCGCACCGTCAGCGGCAGCGTCCAGTCGATGGCCAGCCGCTGCGGGACGTAGCCGATGCGCGTGCCCGGCGTCACCGTCACCCGTCCGGCGCTGGGCGCCTCGATGCCCAGGATGGCCTTGGCCGTGGTCGTCTTGCCGGCGCCGTTGGGGCCGATCAGGGCAACGATCTCGCCGCGGTGGATCGTCAGGTCGACGTCGTGGACCAGCCAGCGGCCGGAGCGCCGCACGCCCAGGCCCTCGACGCGGACCAGCGGTCGCTCTTCCTGGCGGTCGGACGACGGGCGAAGGGGCAGTCTCATGCGCGGACCGTCTTGCCGGTTGCCTTTGTGATGTTATAACAATACACACCGAATCCGCCGAACGCAAGCCGCCAGGAGCCGCATGCCATGTCGAAATCCCGCCGCACTGCCCTTCTCGCCGCCACCGCCCTGACCGTCGCCGCGCCCCTGCACGCCCCTCTGCACGCCCAGGAGGCGCCGGGTGTGGTCGTCTCGATCAAGCCGGTCCATTCCCTGGTCGCCGCCGTGATGGACGGCGTCGGCGAGCCGCACCTGATCGTGCGCGGCGGCGCCTCGCCGCACACCTATGCCCTGCGGCCGTCCGACGCGGCGGCGCTGCAGGATGCCGAGGTGGTGTTCTGGGTCGGCCCGGACCTGGAGACCTTCCTGCGCGAGCCGATCAGCACCCTGGCGGCCGGCGCGACGGTGGTGGAGCTCGGCGAGGCCGACGGCCTGGTGCGCCTGCCCTACCGCGAGGGCGGCCCCTTCGCGGCGCACAGCCATGGCCACGACGACGCTGCCCATGCTGCCGCGGCGGACCACGCCGACGAGCATGACCACGATCATGATGACGACCACGATCATGATCATGACCACGATCACGATCACGATCATGATCATGACCACGATCACGATCACGATCATGACCACGATCACGACCATGACCATGACCACGATCATGACCACGACCACGATCATGACCATGACGACGATCATGACCATGACCATGACCATGACCACGATCATGGCCACGGCAGCACCGACATGCACCTGTGGCTCGACCCGCACAATGCGGAGGCGTTCGCCGAGGCCATTGTCGTGGCCCTGGCCGAAGCCGACCCGGCCCGCGCCGACACCTACCGGGCCAATGGCGAGGCGCTGGCGGCCCGCCTCGACGCCCTGACGGCGGAGCTCGAGACCACGCTGGGGCCGGTGCACGACCGGCCGTTCATCGTCTTCCACGATGCCTACCAGTACCTGGAGCACCGCTTCGACCTGAACACGGTCGGCTCGATCACGGTCAGCCCGGACGTGCAGCCCGGCGCGCGGCGGCTGACCGAAATCCAGGATACGATCGACGATCTGGGTGCCGTCTGCGTGTTCGCCGAGCCGCAGTTCGAGCCGCGCCTGGTCGAGGTCGTCACCGCCGGCACCCCGGCCCGCGCCGGCGTCCTGGACCCGCTGGGCGCCGACCTGGCCGACGGCCCGGACCTCTACGTCGATCTGATGCGCCGCAACGCCCAGGCTCTGGCCGACTGTCTGGCCGGCGCCGGCTGACCGCCGGGCACCGCCGCATGCATCCCGCTTCGTCCGATCGCTGGAGGGACCGGCTTATGGACCGTCTGCCCGTCACCGTGCTGTCCGGCTTCCTGGGCGCCGGCAAGACGACGCTGCTCAACCACGTGCTGAACAACCGCCAGGGCCGGCGCGTGGCCGTCATCGTCAACGACATGAGCGAGGTCAACATCGACGCCGACCTGGTGCGCAACGGCGGCGCCAACCTGTCGCGCACCGACGAGCGGCTGGTCGAGATGACCAATGGCTGCATCTGCTGCACGCTGCGCGACGACCTGCTGAAGGAGGTGCGCGGGCTTGCCGAGGCGGGACGGTTCGACTGCCTGCTGATCGAATCGACCGGCATTGCGGAGCCGCTGCCGGTGGCGGCGACCTTCGACTTCCGCACCGAGGCGGGCGAGAGCCTGTCCGACGTGGCGCGGCTCGACACCATGGTCACCGTGGTCGATGCGGCCAACCTGCTGCGCAATTACGCATCGACCGATTTCCTCCGCGATCGCGGCGAGTCGCTCGGCGAAACGGACACCCGGACGCTGGTCGACCTGCTGGTCGACCAGATCGAGTTCGCCGACCTGATCGTGCTCAACAAGGTGGATGCGGCCAGCCCGGACCGGATCGATGCGGCGCGGCGCATCGTCCGCTCCCTGAACCCGGCGGCGGCGCTGGTCGAGACGACCATGGCCAGGGTCGACCTCGATCTGGTGCTGGACACCGGCCGGTTCGATTTCACCACGGCCCGGCAGCACCCGCTGTGGTTCCAGGAGCTGTACGGCTTCGCGGACCATGCCGCCGAGACCGAGGCGTACGGCATCGCCAGCTTCGTCTATCGCGCCCGCCGGCCGTTCGATCCGGCGCGCTTCCACCGGTTCCTGTCGTCGTCATGGCCCGGCGTGATCCGCGCCAAGGGCCATTTCTGGCTGGCCACGCGCCCCGACTGGGTCGGCGAGGTGAGCCATGCCGGCGCCCTGGTCCGCCACCAGGCGTCGGGCTTGTGGTGGGCGACGCTGCCGCGCGAGCGCTGGCCCGACGATCCGGACTGGCGGGCGGCGATCGACCAGGCCTGGGACCCGGTCTTTGGCGACCGCCGCCAGGAGATTGTGTTCATCGGCACCGGCCTGGACGAGGCGGCGCTGCGCGCCCGTCTCGATGCCTGCCTGGTCGACGACGGACCGCCGGGTTTCTGCCCCGACCGCTGGGCCGCCCTGCCCGACCCGTTTCCCGAATGGAGGCTGACATGAGCGAAGCAACGGCGCTGCCCGCCCGGCCATTGCCGCCCGCCGTGCCGGAGGCTGCACGCGACGGCGGGGCCGGGTCCGGCGGGGCCGGGGCCGGCGGGGCCGGGGCCGGGGCCGGCGGGGCCCATGCCGTCTCCGGCACAGCCTCCGAAACCCTGCAGGCCATCCGCCGGCCGGGCGTCAACCTGGCCGTCTGGCGGCGGACCGTGCCGGCGGCGCTGACCGCCTTCGCCGACGGCGCCACGGCCATGCCGCCCCAGGTGCGCTGCACCGTGCGGCCGGCCGGCGCCGCCGCCGGACTGGCCGCGGCGCTGGCGCCGGCGCTGCCCGGCCCGGAGTTCGGGCGGCGCCTGCTGGTCAACGACCTGGCCCACCTGGTGCGGCTGTTCGCCGACACGACGGGGGCATGGTCGGTGGCGGTCCGCCTGGAGCGCATCGACACCGACGCCTGCCGGGTGTTCCACGCCGACTTCGTGGGCATCCGCCTGCTGTGCACCTATGCCGGGCCGGGCACGCAGTGGCTGCCGAACCGGTCGGCGGTGCGCGCGGCGCTGGGCAGCGGCGCCAACGCCGCCATCTGCGCCCGCCCTGACGCGATCCAGGCGCTGCCGCGGTTCGCCGTCGGCCTGTTCAAGGGCGAAGCCTGGCCCGGCAACCGCGGCAACGGCATCGTCCACCGCTCGCCGCCCGTGGCCGGCACCGGACAGACGCGGCTGCTGGCGTGCCTGGACAGTGCAGAGTAGGCAGGCGGTTTCCGAATGGGCGGTCAGGCCCGAGCGCCAGTTTGTGCCGATCCACCTCAGCAATACCAAAGCCTGGAGCCCGCCTGTAAATGCAAAAATGCTCGTCATTGCGATCACTGCGAAGCAACCCGGCGGCGCCGCAAGCACAATCCATGATTTTCCCAACCGGCTGCGGCGGACCTGGGTTGCTTCGCTGCGCTCGCAAAGACGGTTTATTTATGTCTACGTTCCATGATCCTGATATTCATAAGTTGTCCGCTTGCGATTGAACCGCGACCGGGGGGTCTGGCTTGACGTCATCTACTGCCATCATCAGGTCAAGCAAACGGGCCGCCGGTATCAGTCGCCGCCGAGGCTGTGATCGCCGAAGGCTGGACCGGCGCCGGACGCCGACAGCGGGCAGCCGCAGATCGGACAGCTGATCGCGGCGAGCGCGCGCCGGACATCTTCCTCTTCGACGGACAGCCCCTCGTGGCGCGCCAGCGCCAGCGCTTCATCGATCAACGCCCGATGCGTGCGGCCGGTGCCGCAGGCGGACCGGTACTGCTGCAGGGTGCGCCGGTCCATCACCTCCACCGACATGGCAAGGGCACTGAAGAACGGCGCAAACAGGACCGCCGCGGCCATCCCGTGGCCCATGACGAGCCCGGCGCGAAGCAGGTGCCGGCGCTGCCAGTTCCTGATCATGGCTCACTCCACATTCCCTGGCATCGCCATTCCTGGCGTGCCTTTGCCGCCGATACGGCCGCGCCCGCGCCGACCAAGGCTTCATGGGCGACGGATACAGCCAAGTGAACGAAAAGTCGCGCCGGGCGATCCCCGGTACCTCACCTCAAAGCGCAGGAGAAGAGGCAGGCGAGAGTAAGGCACACGGCAGCCTCGCTACAACAAGTCCTTCATCGTCCCGGCGCTGGCCAAGGCGGGCCGCGACGGCGCAGGGACGACGCCGGGCCGCTTGTCACCCGAGCAACGGACCTCGCCGCGCGCCGAGCCACGCAGCGGCGGCGGACGGTGCGGCGGCCGGACCGGCTTGCCGAGCCGCCGCAAATCCGCCATGGAAGGCTGGCTCAAAGCGCACTCCAGACGCTCGCGCCCGATGGGGCCGTGACCGCCGCAGACCGATGGAACTGGCATGACTCTGGTTCGCGTATCGCGCCGCCGCGTGAACGCCGCACTGGCGGCTTTGGGAACGTTCACCCTGGGCCCCGATTCCCTGGGCCCCGATTCCCTGGGCAGCGGTCTGGCCGGCGAGGCGCGGGGCGAGGCGGCCTGCCTGCAGGCCTGCCTGTCCGACCCCGACGGCGCCCGCGCGCTGGGCGAGCGCTATCTGGCCGCCTTCCCGGACGAGGCCGCGGCGCTGGCGCCGCTGGCGGCGGAGGTGCGGCGCGTCGGAGCCGACGGGCCGGCGGTCCTACGCCGCGCCGTCGGCCGCCGCATCCGCGCCGACTTTGCTGCCGGGGAGACCGTCGTCCTGGACGGCTGGGTGATGGCCCGCACCGAGGGCCGCATCGCCGCGCTGGCCGCGTGCGGTTCGGCCTGAGGAGCGGCAGCCATGATCGGGGAGTTCAGCGAGGTCGAGGACGGCGCGGTCCTCGAGGCCGACCTGTGCATTGTCGGGTCCGGTGCCGCCGGCATCACGCTGGCGCGGTCGTTCATCGACACGCCGCTGCGGGTCGTGCTGGTGGAAAGCGGCGGGTTCGAGCTGGAGGACGAGACCCAGGACCTCTACGCCGGCAGCTTCGCCGGCCGCGACTACATCCCACTCGACGTCGTGCGCCTGCGCTATTTCGGCGGCACCACCAACCACTGGGGCGGCTGGTGCACGACACTGACGCCGCTCGACTTCGCCGAGCGTGACTGGGTGCCGCACAGCGGCTGGCCGATCGGGCCGGAGGCGCTGGCGCCGTATTACCCGCAAACCCAGGAGATCCTGCAGCTCGGCGCCTTCGGCTATGACGCGGCGACCTGGCAGCTGCGCGGCATGCACACGCCCTATCCCATCGACCCGGCGGTGGCCGACTGGCACTTCTGGCAGATCAGCGCACCGACCCGGTTCGGCCAGCGCTATCGCACCGAACTGGCCGCGGCCGACAATGTGCGCGTGCTGCTGCACGCCAACGTCACCGGCCTGCGCAGCGGTCCAGCCGGCGCCGCCGTCAACCACGTCGATCTGGCGTCGCTGGACGGCCGCCGCGCCCGCGTGCGCGCCCGCGCCTACGTGCTGGCCGCCGGCGGGCTGGAGAACCCGCGCTTGCTGCTGTTGTCCACCGATGCCGGCCGGCGCGGACTGGGCAACCGGCACGACACCGTCGGCCGGTTCTTCGGCGAGCACGTCCATGCCCGTCCGGCCGAGCTCGTCACCGGCGACCCGATCGCCGTGACCGAGGCGCTGCGGCCATTCTACTACCGGGGCCACGAGGTGATCCGGGGCCTGAGCCCCAGCCCCGAACTGCAGCGTCGGCGGCGCATCCTTAACAACAGCATGACGCTGATCGTCCGCGGCAATGACGACAGCGTGTTCTTCCATGCCTGGCAGGTCGCCCGCGCCGTGCGCGCGGGCCGCATCCCCGACCGCTTCGGCGACCGGCTGCTGCGGCTGGCGACGGATTTCGGCACGCTGACGGAGGGCACCTACCGGCGGTTCCTGCTGGGCGAGCCGTGGCCGGGCGGGGCACAGCGCATCGCCGACTTCGGCTTCTTCATCCGCTGCGAGCAGGCGCCGAACCCCGACAGCCGCGTGTCTCTGGGCGAGGAGCGCGATGCGCTGGGCCTGCCGCGACCGGTGCTGGACTGGCGCCTGACGGAGCTGGACAAGCGCTCGGTGCGCGAGTTCTGCATTGCCCTGGGCCAGGCCTTCGGTGCCGCCGGGGGCGGCCGCGTGCGGCTGGCCGAGTGGCTGCTGGACGACAGCGACGACTGGGGCGACTCCTTCGGCGGCAGCCACCACGTCGGCACCACCCGCATGTCGGCCGACCCGCGCCACGGCGTGGTTGACGCCGACTGCCGTGTGCACGGCGTCGACAACCTTTACATCGCCGGCAGCTCGGTCTACTCGACCGGCGGCTTCGCCCACCCGACCTATACCATCGTCGCCCTGTCGCTGCGCCTGGCCGACCACCTCCGGCAGCGGCTCGATGGGACGTGAGCGGCGGGTGCGGACATATCGGATGCTGCTGCACCCGGCACCCCAAACCGCCCGACCCGCCCCCTGAACCGCCGCCGGTGCCGGGTGTCAATTGGTGTTGACGATCTGCCAGGTGCCGTCCGGGGCGCGGCAGGCCAGGCCCTGGCGCTGCTGCGGCTGGCCGCCGACATAGACCGTGTGCACGAAGTTCCGGCACTCGCGGCCGTTCTGGTAGAAGGTCTGGCTGGTCGGGGTCACCGTGCCATAGGCATTGGGCCCCTGCCAGTTGACCGTCTGCCCCGAATTGAAGGCCTGCTGGCCGGCCTGGTTCGAGGCATAATAGTCGCGCTGGTCGAACTGGGCACCCAGCATGCCGCCGGCCAGGGCGCCCAGAATGGTGCCGGCGCCGGTGGCGATGAGCTGGCCGGTGCCCTCGCCGATCTGCGAGCCGATGGCGCCGCCGGCGGCCGCACCGCCCAGGGTGCCGATGGTCTGGCCGGGGCCGGTCTGGCAGCCGGCGAGCAGGCCCGCCGCGGCGACGGCGGGAATCAGAAGCTTGAGTCGCATGTGGTTCCGTCCTTGTTGTGGCGTGGCAGGCACGGCCGGACCGCCACCTTCCTGTGCGGGCGGCCGGTGGACAATCCCTGTAGCGGACTTAATCTTGGTGCGCGAATGCGACGCCACTGTGACCGGTTCCCGTCATGAGTGAGACACGTTCCGATGAAGACTGGCCGGCCGACGCCGCCGGCCCGGCCGACGAGCCGGAGCTGGCGGGGCCGGACGACCCCTTCGCCCTGTTCCGCGACTGGTTCGCAGAGGCCGAACGGCACGAGCCGGTCGACCCCAACGCCACGACTCTGGCCACGGCGACGCCGGACGGCGCCCCGTCGGCACGGATGGTCCTGCTCAAGGATTTCGACTCGCGCGGCTTCGTTTTCTACACAAACCTGGACAGCCGCAAGGGCCGCGAGTTGGCCGCCAACCCGCAGGTGGCCCTGCTGTTCCACTGGAAGAGCCTGGAGCGGCAGGTGCGCATCGAGGGCCGCGCCGAGCCGGTCGACCCGGTCGAGGCCGACGCCTATTTCCACTCGCGGCCGCGCCGGTCGCGCATCGGCGCCTGGGCATCACGCCAGTCGCACCCGCTGTCGAGCCGCGCCGAGCTGATCAAGGAGGTGGCGCGCTACGTCGCCCACTTCGGCGTTGCCGAGGTGCCGCGCCCGCCGCACTGGTCGGGCTTTCGCGTCGTGCCGCACCGCATCGAGTTCTGGCGCGACCGCCCGTTCCGCCTGCACGACCGGCTGGTCTACCGCCGCGCCGAGGGCGGCTGGCGCACCGAGCGGCTGTTCCCTTGATCGCGAGGGTGGCGGGGCGCAGTCGGGGCGCAGTCGGGGCGCAGTCGGGGCGCAGTCGGGGCGGTCAGCGGTCGACCCAGGTCTGCAGCGCCAGCGAGCCCGTCCCGGCGTAGAGGTCCTTCAGGTCGTCGTAGATCCGCCGGCCCGGCTCGGTCAGGTCGGCATGGCGGCACCGCCAGTAGAGCTGTTCCGCCTCGTCGAATCCCGCCCAGCCGGTCGACCCCAGCGTGATCGCGGCGAGCAGGTCCATCGACAGCCGGCGGCCGGCGGCCGGGCCGCTGCTGATCCGTTCCTGGAAGTAGGAGTCTGTCAGGTACGTCTTGCGCCGCTCGATCCGCTCGGCATAGTCATGCCACTCTCCCGAGCGGTCGCGGGCCGGGATCAGCAGGCGCGCGTTGAGCAGCATGCGGCCCAAGGCGTTGCGCTTGATCCGGTCGGGCGGCTCCGGCTTCGGCGGCGGCTCGGTCAGGTCGTCACCGACCAGGGCGGCGTCCGCCAGGAACCGGATCTCGCCACCGGCACACACCATGAAGTCCGCATCGCGGTTCGGCACCACCACAAGGCGCACGAACATGCCGCCCTCGCCGGTGTTCTTGTAGCGGGGGTCGTTCGTCGGGAAGTTGACGAAGCCGCTGCGGGCGGCGGGATTGCCCCGGTCCATGGGCCCTGGCGGTGCGCGCGATGCCGTGGTTCACCAGCATAAGGCTAGGACGCCTGCAACGCCAGCGCCGCAACGGCCGTCGCGCCGCTGTTGCGCCGCTCTACTGCGCGGTCCAGCCGGCGTCCATGGATACCGGCACGCCGGTCATCTGGGCGGCGGCATCGCTGCACAGGAACACGGCGAGCCGGCCCAGCTGCTCCGGCATGACGAACTGCCTGGTCGGCTGCTTGGCGCCAAGCAGCTCGCGCGCCGCGCTCTCGATGTCCAGGCCGCGTTCGGCGGCCAGCGCCTCGATCTGGCGTTCAACCAGCGGCGTGCGCACCCAGCCGGGGCAGATGGCGTTGCAGGTGATCCCGGTCTCCGCCGTCTCCAGGGCGACCACCTTGCACAGGCCAACCAGGCCGTGCTTGGCGGCAACGTAGCCGGCCTTGAACGGCGAGGCGACCAGGCCGTGGGCGGAGGCCGTGTAGAGGATCCGGCCCCAGTCGCGCGCCTTCATCGGCGGCAGCACCAGCCGCGTCAGATGGAACGCCGCCGACAGGTGGATGGCCAGCAGCGCGTCCCACTGCTCGGCGGGGAAGTCCTCGATCCGATCGGTGTGCTGGATGCCGGCGTTGTGGATCATGATGTCGATCCGGCCGAGCGCTGCGGTCGCCGCCTCGACCAGCGCCGCGATCTCGTCCGGCCTGGCCATGTCGGCGCCGTGGTACAGGGCGCGGACGCCGTGGTCGCGTTCCAGCCCGGTGCGGATCGACTCGATCTCGGCCGGGTCGCCGAAACCGTTGAGGCAGATGTCGCACCCCTCGGCGGCCAGCGCCCTGGCATAGGCCAGGCCGATGCCGCTGGTCGATCCGGTGATCACGGCGCTCCTGCCCTTGAGCATGGCAAATCTCCCTTGAGTCGTGGCGTTATCGGGATCAGCCCCCGGCCTTGAACAGCGCCTCGGCGGCACTGCGGTGGCCCAGCTTGGCGGCGATCACCTCGCGGGCGCGGGCGATCTCCGCCTCCAGGTCGGCGATGTACGCCTCCAGCTCGGCCACGCCCATGGTATCCAGGGACTTGGGCGCCGGCGTGGCGCGGCGCGGCTCCAGGTCCTCGGGGTTCATGGCGGTCCTCCTTCCTCCTCCGATCGGCACAAGCGCGGCAGCTTGCCAGTGTTGCCCCGGCCCGCTACACGATGCAACATCGTCGCCCGCGCCCGACACCGGACGCAAGGAGGAGCCATGGCCAGCGACGTGCCCGCCAGCATGACCGCCATCGAGATCGCCGAGCCCGGCGGCCCCGACGTGCTGCGCCCGGCCACAGTGCCGGTGCCGCACCCGGCCGAGGGCGAAATGCTGATCAAGGTCGCCGTCGCCGGCGTCAACCGGCCCGACGTGCTGCAGCGCAAGGGCGTCTACCCGCCGCCGCCGGGCGCCTCGGTCCTGCCAGGGCTGGAGGTCGCCGGCACCATCGCCGCGCTGGGTCCCGGCGTGACCGGATGGACGGAAGGCGATGCGGTCTGTGCGCTGATCGCCGGCGGCGGCTATGCCGAATACTGCGCGGCGCCGGCACCGCAGTGCCTGCCGGTGCCGGCCGGGCTGTCGATGACCGAGGCCGGCGCCGTGCCGGAGACCTTCTTCACCGTGTGGAGCAACGTGTTCGACCGCGCCGGCCTCAAGCCCGGCGAGTCGATCCTGGTCCACGGCGGCACCAGCGGCATCGGCACGACCGCCATCCAGCTGTGCAAGGCCTTCGGCGCCCGCGTCATCACCACGGCCGGCAGCGACATCAAGTGCGGGGCCTGCCGCGAGCTGGGCGCCGACCGCGCCGTCAACTACACCGACGAGGACTTCGTTCAGGCGGTGCGGGAGTTCACCGAAGGGCGCGGCGTCGACGTGATCCTGGACATGGTCGGCGGCGACTACATCGCGCGCGATATCGAGGCGCTGGCCGTGGCGGGCCGCCACGTCTCGATCGCCTTCCTCAAGGGCCCCAAGATCACGCTCAACATGATGCCGGTCATGCTCAAGCGCCTGACGCTGACCGGCTCGACGCTCAGGGCGCGGCCGGTGGCCGACAAGGCGGCGATCGCCCGGGCGCTGCACGACAAGGTCTGGCCGCTGCTTGCCGAGGGCCGGGTCAGGCCGGTCATCCACAAGACCTTCCCCCTGGCCGAGGCGGCCGCCGCCCACGCCCTGATGGAATCGGGCCAGCATATCGGCAAGATTGTATTGTTGACGTAAAGTGATATTTGGTTGGTGCGGGTGATCGCCTATATCCAGGAGTAAACCCCTTGACAGGGGGAAGGGATGCCGGGACCGCCGGCGCCGCGGGGACGGCCGCGGCGGCCGGCGTCTCTGTTCAGAAAGCATGTTCGGTTCAAGAGGAGGAACGATGGCGCAGCCCTTGATGCCCAAGGCCACCGCCGTCTGGTTGATCGAGAACACGTCGCTCGGCTTCGACCAGATCGCCGACTTCTGCGGTCTGCATGAGCTGGAGGTGCAGGCGATCGCCGACGGCGAGGTCGCCGCAGGCATGGTCGGCATGGATCCGGTGGCCGCCGGGCAGCTCACCCAGGCAGAGATCGACCGCTGCTCGAAGGATCCGTCGGCGCGGCTGCGCATGGCCACGCCGGACTTCCCGATGCCGGCGGCGCGCAGCAAGGGACCGCGCTACACCCCGGTGACCAAGCGCGGCGACAAGCCGGACGCCATCGCCTGGCTGCTCAAGAACCATCCGGAGCTGAGCGATGCTGCCGTCTCGCGCCTGATCGGCACGACCAAGCCGACGATCAGCGCGGTCCGCGACAAGACCCACTGGAACGCGCAGAACATCAAGCCGCGCAGCCCGGTGCTGCTCGGCCTGTGCACCCAGGCGGACCTCGAGTATGCCCTGAGCAAGGTGAAGCGCACGATGCCGCCGGAAGAGCAGCACGAGGACGGCGAAACGGAGGAGGATGTGGATATCGCAACGGAGACGGTATCGCCGGTCGAGGGATGATGCGACCCGCGGCGATGATCGGCGCGCCCGCTGGCGGGCGCGCCGCGGTCATGGGCCCGATGTCAGGCCGACACTGTCAGGCCGACACTGTCAGGCCGACTGGGCCTGGCAACCCAGACGGTAGAGTTCATCCTTCACGCGGAGCTTCATTCGCTTCAACCGGCTCACCTCATCCATACTCGGGAGCGGGCGGCGGATCTGGTCCTCCAACTCCCTGTCGAGGGCAGCATGCTTGGCGCGCAACGAATCGATCCGGTCGGTCAGCGACATGTCGAACTCCTCTCTTGCAGACGACGTCTCGCCTAGTGTCTCGCCTTGTCGAGAACATGCTAGTGTATCACACTTGTGACGAAACGGGGAAGCAATCAAGAGCGTCGCAGCCGGCGGTGCAATTTCCCGGATCGGCCATCCCTGGTGGTAGCGGACGCCGGGCGCCCTGCCGACAAGGGCCGGCCGGCGGCGGCGTTCGAGACAGTCCGGCCGGGGCGTTTGGGACATTCCGGCTCACATGGCATTGCCGTTATGGTTCCACGATCGCGATTTCGGTATGCCGGGACTCATGGACGACATCGACACCCTGCGGGAACGGCTGATCGCGCTGCGCATGGAGCATCGCGACCTCGACGTGGTGATCGCTCGCCTGTCCGAGGAGAAACCGTTCGACCAGCTGCGGCTGAGCCGCCTGAAGAAGCGCAAGCTGGCCCTGAAGGACCAGATCGCCCGGATCGAGAGCGAACTGCTGCCCGACATCATCGCCTGACGGCAGCGACAACGGCAGAGGGAGGCACGGCATGCTGGGGGCCATCGTCGGCGATATCGTCGGGTCCATCTACGAAGGGTTCGGCGCCGGCACGAAGGACTTCGAGCTGTTCGGCCCCGGCTGCCGGTTCACCGACGACACGGTATGCACGGTGGCGGTGGCCGAGTGCCTGCTCGATCATGGCGACTTTGCCGATTACCTGCGGCGATACGTGCGGCACTACCCGCGCGCCGGCTACGGTGGCACCTTCATCCACTGGGGCTTGAGCGACGACATGCCGGCCTATGACAGCTGGGGCAACGGCTCGGCCATGCGGGTCAGCCCCTGCGCCTGCGCCGCTTCCGACCTGCGCGAGGTGCTGGTGCTGGCCGAACGCTCCGCCGCCGTGTCGCACAACCACCCGGAGGGCATCCGCGGCGCCCAGGCTATCGCCGCCGCCGTCTGGCTGGCCCGCGAGGGCGTGGCTGCCGATGCCATCCGCCACGAGATCCAGCGCCATTTCGGCTACGACCTGAGCCCCGCCGTGGCCGACCTGCCGCAGGTCTATGACTGCGGGGTGTCGTGCATGGGCTCGGTGCCGCCGGCCATCGTCTGCGCCCTGGCCGCCGCCGACTTCGAGGATGCGGTGCGCAGCGCCGTCAGCCTGGGCGGCGACGCCGACACCATCGCCGCCATGGCCGGCAGCATCGCCGAGCCGCTGTACGGCATCCCCGCCTGGATCGCCGCCGAGGCCCGCACCCGCCTGGACGACCCGCTGCGCGCGGTGCTCGACCGGTTCCGCGCCGCCTACTGCCCGCCGCCCAGGCCGTGAACGTAGACGGTCAGCATCTTGACGGTGGACTCGTCGAGGCGGCCGGTCCAGGGGGGCATGACGCCCAGTTGCGGGTTCTGCAGCTGGGCCATGATGTCGGCGCGCGTGCCGCCGTAGAGCCAGATGGCGTCGGTCAGGTTGGGCGCGCCCAACTCGTGCAGGCCGGTGCCGTCGACGGCGTGGCACGAGGCGCACTGCTGCTCGAAGATCGCCGCGCCGCGGCCGGCCGCCGCCTCGTCGTGCGCCTGACCGGACAGGGCCAGCACATAGGCCGCCGTGTCCTCGATCTCCGCGCGGGTCAGCAGGCCGTCGCGGCCGTAGGCGGGCATGGTTGAGAGCCGCGCGTCCGGGTCGTCGTCGTTGCGCACGCCATGGCGGATCGTGAACTGGATGGCGTCGAGCGAGCCGCCCCACAGCCATTCGTCGTCGGCCAGCACCGGGAAGCCGCCGGGGTTGCCGGCCCCGCCCAGGCCGTGGCACGGCGCACAGTTGTCGGCGAAGGACGCCTGCCCGCCGGCCAGCGCGAACTGCAGCAGTTCCGGGTCGGCGCGGATCTCGCCGGTCGTGGCCTGCTCGATGCGGTCGCGGAAGACGGCCTGGGCGGCGCGCGCCTCGGCCAGGATGCCGTCCAGCGTGGCACGCTGGTCATAGCCGAGCAGGCCGCGCGTGTAGGTCACGCCCAGGGGAATGGCTGGATAGAGGAAGAGATAGATCACCGACCAGATCACGGTGGCGTAGAAGACGTAGACCCACCACTTGGGCAGCGGGGTGTTCAGCTCCTTGATGCCGTCCCACTCGTGGCCGGTCGTCTCGGTGCCGGTGACCGAATCCTTCTCGACCTTTGTCGGCATGGGTCACTTCTCCTCGTCGTCCCGCAGCGGGATGCGACCGTGCTCTTCCAGTTTCTTGTTGCGCTTGGGCCAGAACACCCAGACGACGATGGCCGCGAACAGGACCACCAGCACCAGCAGCCAGACCGTCGAAAAGACCTCGTACATGGCCTTTGCCCTTCGCCCGCGCGGCTACTGCCGCAGGTCCTCGGTCGTGTACTCGGAGAAGTCGACCATGCGCCCCAGGATCTGCAGGTAGGCGATCAGCGCGTCCATTTCGGTCAGCCGCTCCGGCTGGCCGTCGAAGTCGCCGACTGCGGCGTTCGGGTAGCGCTCCAGCAGCCCGCCCCAGTCGCCGTCGGGATCGGCCTGGGCGTGCAGGTCGGCGGCGGCGTTCGTCACCATGTCGGCGGTATAGGGCACGCCGACAGCGATGTTGGCGCGGAGATGGCCCTCGATGTTGCTGATGCGCAGCGGCCGGTCGAGCATGAAAGCGTACGGCGGCATGACCGAGCCCGGCACCACCGACCGCGGGTCGACCAGGTGGGCAACGTGCCATTCGTCGGAATACTTGCCGCCGACCCGTGCCAGGTCGGGCCCGGTGCGTTTCGAGCCCCATTGGAACGGGTGGTCGTACATGCTCTCCGCGGCGATGGAGTAGTGGCCGTAGCGTTCCGCCTCGTCGCGGAACGGGCGGACCATCTGGCTGTGGCAGGTGTAGCAGCCCTCGCGGATGTAGATGCGCCGGCCGATCAGCTCCAGCGGCGAGTACGGGCGCACGCCCTCGACCTCCTCGATCGTGCTCTCGATGGTGAACAGCGGCACGATCTCGACCAGGCCGCCAATGGCGACCACGATCAGGATCAGGATCGACAGGACGATGGCATTGCGCTCGATGCGGCCGTGCCAGTGCATGGCTCGTGGCCTCCCCTATTCGGCCGGCCGGGCGGCGGCCCGCGCCGGGACCGTGGCGGTCGGCTCCACGGCGACGCGGCCGCGCACCGTCATCCACAGGTTGTAGACCATGATCAGCGCGCCGGCCAGGAACAGGATGCCGCCCAGCGCCCGGATCACGTAGAACGGGTGCATCGCCTCGACCGTCTCGATGAACGAATACTGGAGGAAACCCAGCGAGTCGTAGGACCGCCACATCAGCCCCTGCATGATGCCGGAGACCCACATCGCGGTGATGTAGAGGACGATGCCCAGGGTGGCGACCCAGAAGTGCCACTCGACCAGCTTGTCGGAGTACAGCCGCGGCCGGTTCCACAGGCGCGGCACCAGGAAATAGATCGCGCCGAACGAGATGAACGCGACCCAGCCCAGCGCGCCGGAATGGACATGGCCGATGGTCCAGTCGGTATAGTGGCTGAGCGCGTTGACCGGCCGCACCGACATCAGCGGCCCCTCGAACGTGCTCATGCCGTAGAACGCCACCGACACGACCATGAAGCGCAGCACGGCGTCGGTGCGCAGCTTGTCCCAGGCGCCGGACAACGTCATGATGCCGTTGATCATGCCGCCCCAGGACGGCATCCACAGCATGATCGAGAAGGTCATGCCCAGCGTCTGCGCCCATTCCGGCAGTGCCGTGTAGTGCAGGTGGTGCGGCCCGGCCCAGATGTACAGGAAGATCAGCGCCCAGAAGTGGACGATCGACAGCCGGTACGAATAGACTGGCCGGTTGGCCCGCTTCGGGATGTAGTAGTACATCATGCCCAGGAAGCCGGCCGTCAGGAAGAAG
>CAZGMC010000049.1:6431-30930 GCA_964526565.1 uncultured Mycobacteriaceae bacterium | reverse complement strand
TTGGCCCGTTCCCGACCGCGCTTGGCATGTGTCAGGGTGGCCAAGGCGTGCATGCGCGATGATCGCGGTCGGGAACGGCGTGCTGTCACGCAACCGAGCGCAGATCTGCTACCGAACGACAGATCACGGCGAAACGGTCGCCCAACGCCGCAAGTTCAGCGCGGTGCAGGTCCGTCGCCGGCACGCTGTCGTTGTTGTCGATCGGCAGCGGCCGGGTGGCGCACGCCGAGGCGACAACGGTCGAGCGGTAACCAAGATCGAGGGCGGCACGGACGGTCGAACTGACGCAAAGATGGCTCATGAAGCCGCTCACGATCAGCTCCTTGCAGCCGGTCGCCTGCAGCAGCTCCTGAAGGTTGGTCCTGGCGAAGGCGTTCGGCAGGCCTTTGGTCACGACCGTCTCGCCCGGGATGGGCAGCAGTTCCGGGACGATCTCAACCATTGATGACTCTGGGTTGAAAAGCGCCGCTCCGGGCCGGCCGTGATGGACGATGTGGAAAACCGGCGCACCCGCTTCGCGGGCCATATAGAGAAGAGATGCGGCTTCAGCGATTGCCTCGGAAACGGCTTGAAGCTGCAGGCTTCCCTCCGTATACTCCTTCTGGTAATCTATTAGCAGGAGCGCCGCATCGGCGAAAGAGCCCGGGTGCGTCGGCGCACCGGCCAGTTCGAGCAGCGTCTTTGGAGTCTCGCTCATCGATTGATCCTCTGGCATGGAAGTCGTCGGCCTTGCCGCTGGATGGCCTGGGAAATCCAGCGTCCCTGTCGCATCGTATCGGCTGGGCGCCCATCACGAGACCCCCCATTGCGGCACAAAGGCTGTGAAAAAAAGATCAATGCATTTCGACTGGGAGGACATCCGGTACTTCCTCCGCCTTGCCGAGATCGGCACCCTGTCCGGTGCCGCGCGAAGCCTGAACGTCAATCACGCGACGGTTTCGCGAAGACTGGACCGGTTGGAAACCGACCTTGGCATCACGCTGTTCGACCGGCGGGCCGACGGTTATCATTTGACCGCTGACGGCAGTATCGTCCATGCGCGGGCCGTCGCCATGCGGGACAATGCCGACGCCATCGCCAGCCGTGCCGATGAGGAACGCGGCATGACCGGGGTGGTGCGCCTGACCATGACGCGGTCGCTGGCGGACTTCTTCGTCGCGCCCCGACTCGCTCCGCTGCTGGCTCAGCACCCTGGCATCGGGATCGACCTGATCACGGAGTCGCGCAACATGAGCCTGGCGCGGCGTGAGGCCGATATCGCGTTGCGCCTGGCCCGCCCCAGCGACGGCGACATGATCGGGCGGCGCATCGGCCTGATCGTTCATGGCTTCTACACGGCCAGGACCGGCAGCCTTGACGCCGGGACCGTGGCCGAGCCCCGGTTCATTGCCTACTCGAGCGATATGGACACCATTCCGGAAGCCGAATGGCTGTACAGTCACCTGAGTGTCGACAGGATCATCTTTCGCTCGAATTCGCTCGGCAGCCAGCTTGCCGCCGCCGAGGCGGGCATCGGCATCGCGCTGTTGCCGCATTTCCTGGCCCGGCAGTCGACCGGTCTGTGCCCGATCGACCTGGGGATCACGCCGCCGACCCGCGAAGTGTGGCTGCTGATCCGCCGCGATCTGGCGCGCATCGCACGGCTGCGGGTCGTCATCGACTACCTGGTCGGCCTTTTCGGCGAGAACCGTGCCCTGCTCGAGCACCCGCCCGATACGGCTGAGCCGAACGCCGGAGCCGGTCCGCCGACGTGACCGGAAACGGCGGCACCCCGGCCGTGACCGGGGTGCCTTGTGCCCGGCGAGTCCGCCCGGCCTATGCTGAGCCACGGCTGGCCTGGGTCAGCGGCGCGACTCCCGAGGGCTGCAGTCGGCCCGGTTTCAGCAGGCCGCGCGCATTTAGATTGTTGACGATAAGCGCCCCGATGGTAATCGCCACGCCATAGAGCTCGGCCGCCGTGAACCGGTTGCCCATCAGGAAGCCGATCAGGAAGGCCGTGATCGGCACCAGATTGATGAACAGCACGCCGTTGACCGCCCCCAGCCGCCGGATTCCCATGTTCCAACTGATGACGGCCATGACGCCAGCGATGACGATCAGATAGGCCAGCTCCCACTTGACGTTCCAGACGGTCGCTGCCGATGGCGTCTCGATGTAGCCGACCCAGGTCGCCCCAAGCGTCGCCACGCCGATCGTCATCGTTCCCAGCGCCGCACTGAGCGCCGTGTAGCGGATTGGCGAGACGTCACTCACGAAGCTCGCGCCGATGGTGTAGGTCACCCAGCAAAAGGCGCCAGCCATGATGACCAGACTGGGAACCACGGCTCCGCCGGAAAGAGAGGTAATGTCGCCACGCGTTACAACTATCCCGACGCCCAGCAGGGCTATAAAGATGCAGCCGAACGTGATACCGCTCGGTCTGACGCCACGCAGGGCCCAGGTCATCAAGGCGGTGATCAGCGGCATCAGCGCGACGATGATCGCGGCGTGCTCCGGTCGGGTATGGGCCAGACCCTCGAAGGCAAGGATGCTGAAACCGGCAAATCCGAGCGATCCGAAACCAAACAGCTTCAGCGCCTGGCGACCGGGCCACAACGCCGCGGGCCCCTCCTTGACCGCAAGTATGACCAGGAACAGGACCGAAGCCATGCCGTACCGCATGAGCGTGATGTGGAAGGCGTCCATGGTGTCGAGCGCCCCCTTGGTGATGGGGAACATGGCGCCCCAGGCCAACGCGGTCCCCAGCAGGCAGAGGATGCCGGTCAGGATCGTGCCAGCTGGTCCGGGCGGGCCGCCGGATGCGGCAGCGGCTGTTGCGGCGGACTTCTTCTGCCTTGCCGGTTCGTTCGCGGCGCGGGCCGACGGACTTTCCTCGCCACGCTCGATGGCGGCGCGAAGCTCCGGGACCCGAACCTTGCCTGACGGCGAATAGGGGATGCTCTTGAGGATGCTCAGCCGCTTCAGCTCGACCCGCTCCCTTTTAAGGAGGTCGCGGACCAGAGCCGTCATTTGTTCCCTCGTCGCCGTGGCGGCCGGCTTCAGCACCAGGGCGCAATCAACCGTCCTCGCGCCGGTGGCCCCGGCGGGGATCAGCGCGACGTCCTTCACGCACGCCAGTTTGCCGATGGCGTTTTCGAGCTCGTACAGATTGATAGAGTTTGTCCCTTGCGAACGGTTCATCAGGAAGAGGTATCCGTCCTGGTCCAGATGACCGTATTCGGGCGTGACGAGGTAACGGTCGCCATTCACGGACATGCGCTCCATGGGCACGCCCTTGTAGCAATCCATGTTCATGTAGCTCGACACCGCGATGCGGCCGACGTGACCGACGGGCAGCGGCTTCATCTGGGCATCCACGACAAGGATGCGATTGCCTTCAAATGTCCGCCCAACGCTGGCCGGGTTGGCCATCAGATCACAGGGCTCGGCAATCGTGTTCACCCCCGTCTCGGTCGTACCGTAGTATTCGTAGATGACCGGCCCCAGCATGCGGATTGCCGCCAGCTTGTCCGGAACGGGAAAGTGCTTGCCGCCGACGAGCACGAACTTGAGCTGATTGGGCCGGAGCCGGCCGCCGTTGTAGCGCGCGTGGTTCACGATCGCGGCCAGGATCGGCGGTGTCATGGCCGCGGTCGTGATCCATTCCGAGCGGATCACGTCGGCCGCTGCCTCCGGATCGTCGGGCGGAGCCAGGACGACGGTTGCGCCGAGGTGCAGGAACAGCCGTGCCCAGCCGTTGCCGGCGGCATGATAGAGCGGAATGGTCACCAGGTGGCGGTCTTCCGAGCAGAACCCATAACGGGTTGTGAAATAGGCGAAGCGGCGGCTGTCGAACGAGGCGTTGCGGACGACCAGCTTCGGCTGACCGGAGGTGCCCGACGTAAAGGAGATGGCACGGAACGGCCGGAGCACAGGCGTGGGGACCCCCGTCGCCTCCAGCGCATGGAAATCGGAGAACCGCGCCGCCCCCGGCAGCCTGTCGTCAAGATCGATGACAGGGCAGGAGCCGGCCACGGTGCGCACATCGATGCCGCGGCCATTGAGGTAAGCGGACGACACAATCAGGCAGTCGGCCTCCGCTGCCTCGACCATGCCGGCGAGGGTCTCGGCCGGCAGCGAGTAGTCAAGCCCGCAGAACGTGATCTTCAGTGTGGCGGCCGCCGCGGCGGCAAGGACCAGCTCCAGCCGGTTCGGCGAAACGAAGCATACCGTAGCAAGATCATTGACGTCCACGGTGCGGACCATGCCCTCCACCACCTGCGGTACGGTACGCGCAAGATCGTGCCAAGTCATGCTCCCTTGCTGCGACACGATTGCCACCTGATCGCCGCGGGCGCGGGATTTCTCTTCAATCTGCGACAACGGGATCATCTCGAAGCCTTCCCTTGTTTTCAAGTTTTCCTTCGACCGTGATCAGCTTGACCCCGGTACTCCGCTTCATTTCGAGCTCGCGTTGCTTCTCCCGATTGATCGTTTCGCCCGGCACGATCAGGGGCACGCCCGGCGGGTAGGAGATGATGAAGGCGTTGGACCGAGCGGACACCCCGGTATCCGCCAGGAAGGCCTTCTGGATATTGCGAAGCGCGGCCAGCAGGAGTTCGATGTCGCCGCCCGTGACCCCGATGTGCACGTTGAGCAGGACGCTGTCCGACGTGCAGCGGCTGACATAGATGCCGTGATCCTGGAACAGCCGCTCGCGCAGCTGCGCCGCTGTCAACGACAGCCCGAGGATGCGCAGGGACACCTTCGTCGGGTCGATATGAACGTAATGCTGCAAGGCGGCCGGCGGCGCATGGGGATTCAGGCCGAAGCCATGCAGTTCGGGATCCGCCCGGATCGCCCCGCACAGCGTTTGGGCCAGGGCGATGCACTGTCCGATCATCGCCTCGCCCTCCTCGACCATCTGTGCCCGTGCAAGATCGAGACTGGCCAGGATGGCGTAGCTCGGCGATGTGGTGTGGAGCCGGTAGCGCGCCATGCGCAGCCGTTCGGCGACCGCAGCACTTCCGGTCACATGGATGTAGGACGCTTGGCGCAGCGCATTCAGGGACTTATGCGCCGAATGTGTGGCAACGAAGGTGATGCCGCAGTCGGCGCTCAGCGTGCGCGCCGCCGCCATGGTCGTATGGCGCCGGGTGACGGGGTGGAAGGTGCACCATGCGCCCCACGCCTCGTCAATGTAGATTGTGTGCAGCGAAGGGCTCGCCTCGATCAAGGCGGCCGTAACGGCGGTGATGTCTTGGATCGTGCCGTCATACGACTGGCCGTTGAGAATAACCAGATCGTAAGGGCGATTTCGCATTTCGGCTTGGCGAAGCCGTCCGACGAGCGTCTCCAGATCCAGGGCCGAGCGTTCCGAGTGGCGACAGTACTCAATTTGATTGACGTAATCGGTCTCGGCACCCCGTGCATCGAGGGAAAAATGGATCGACTGATGGCAGCCTTTATCGACCAGGACACGTGTGTTTCGGCCCTCGACCAGCGCGTCGATGACGATCTGATTGGCCAGAGTCGAGCCGCCGGTGACGAACAGGGTATCGTCGGCATCAAAGGCCTGAGCGCACAGGGCTTCGGCCTGAGAAATGAAGCTGTCCGGGGCAATGAACGTATCAAAGAAGGGTGAGGTGATCGTAACCTCATGTGTCAAGCGATTCTCGAAAATAATCTGGTATTTTTTCGCAAATTTCGAGTGCTCAAGAAGACGCTCCCGCCCAATAGGCAGCGCATGGAAAGAGACGTTTGTGAGCTTGGCACAGGCGGCCAATGCATCGACCAGCGGCGTATTGGTAAGCTGTCCGACACCGCCATGGGACTGGACGAACTGAGGCATTTGGACAATCCTGCGTTGAGCTTCCGGCATGACGTAGGTCTAGGCTCATTTGCTGGCGGAGATCGATGGCCTAACGCGCACACGGGCTCAATATATGTTTTTTGAACAACCCTTGTTCATTTGTGGTGCCCGTCAAAAAAGGATCGCAGGCCAAAACCAACACTTGTATCGTAAATGCGAAAAATGTCATTTATTTTAAAATTCATCGATACTGCATAGTAATATTTCACTGTCGTGGCATAGGCACGCCGTTTAGCATGATCTCCCACTGGTCCGTTATAGTAGAACCCAGGACCACCACGCCCAAACCATATCCTGTGGAGGATTTGAGGAACACCCGCTGCGATGGGCGGCCGGCGCCCGCTATGGACCCGGCGGACCGGTGAGGGCGTCGTAGACCGCCAGGTAGCCGGCGACCATGGCGTCGAGGCTGAAGGTCTGTTCGGCGCGGCGGCGGCCGGCTGTGCCGTGGGCCTGTGCGGCCTGCGGCGCATCGACATAGCCGGCCAGCGCCGCGGCCATGGCGTCGGGGTCGGCCGGCGGCACCAGCCGGCCGGTCTCGCCCGCGACGACGATCTCCGGATTGCCGCCGACGGCGGTGGCGACCACCGGCAGGCCGCTGGCCATGGCCTCCAGCACCGTGTTGGACACGCCCTCGCGGCGCGACGGCAGGGTGAACACGTCCAGGCAGCCGTACAGGGCGGCGGCGTCGTCGCGGTAGCCGGGCAGTTCACCATATTGGCCGGGTTCGGGCAGATCGAGGCCCAGGTGCTGCGTGTCGGCATGATCGGCGAAGCCGCGTGCAACTCGCGGCCCTTCACCATCATTCCGCTGGTCGTGACCGAGGTGCAGAATGTCATAGCGGCGGGTCAGGTCGGGCCCACGGATCAGCTGATCGATGCACGGCAAGTTGAGGATCCTGGATCTCTCACGGTGTTTCTCGAGCCGCTATTCGAGGGCGGGCTCGAGGGGGTGGTTCCGGCCAGCACCTGTATTGTGAATGCATATACGAGCAATCATGAAATTTTGGCCACGGAGGACCTGAGTACAGGCAGATCGGTGTTCCTGCACGTGGTCGATACGGTCGGCCTGCTGCATGCGATGATCCTGCGCATCCAGGCGCTGCTGCTGCCGGTGCAGACTCTGGTGTTCGGGGGAGGTCACTGACCGCGGATGCCGGAGGCAGGCGTTGACCGGATGCGCCGATCGGCGGTGCCTGTTCAACTGTCCCCGTGCAGGTGCCGGTAGACCTTCTCCGCCACCGACCGGCTGATACCGTCGACCGCCTCCAGGTCGGCGAGGCTGGCGCGGGCCACGGCCTTGGCCGAGCCGAAGTGCATCAGCAGGGCCTTCTTGCGGCGCGGGCCGATGCCGGGCACGGCATCGAGCGGCGAGGTGCCGAGCTGCTTCGTCCGCCCCGCACGGTGGCTGCCGATGGCAAAGCGGTGCGCCTCGTCGCGCAGCCGCTGCAGGTAGTACAGCACCGGGTCGCGCGGCTCCAGGCGGAACGCCTCGCGGCCGGGCCGGAACAAGCGCTCGCGGCCGGCGTCGCGGTCCGGGCCCTTGGCGATCGCCGCCAGGGCCACGTCGTCGATGCCCAGGTCGGCGAACACCTCGCAGGCAACACCGAGCTGCCCCTGGCCGCCGTCGATCAGGACCAGGTCGGGCCACGTCCCGGTGGCGCGGTCCGGATCCTCCTTGAGCGCGCGGGCGAAGCGGCGGGTCAGCACCTCGCGCAGCATGGCGTAGTCGTCGCCCGGTGTCACGGCGCTCTTGATCGTGAACTTGCGGTAGGCGGTCTTCACGAAGCCCTCCGGCCCGGCAACGATCATGGCGCCATAGGGATTGGTGCCGCCGATGTGGCTGTTGTCGTAGACCTCGATGCGCCGCGGCGGCGCGTCCAGCCCGAACGTCGCGGCGCAGCCCTCCAGCAGCCGCGCATGCGTCGACCGTTCGGCCAATCGCCGGGCCAGGGCCTCGCGGGCATTGTCGAGGGCATGCTCGACGAGGCGGCGCTTGTCGCCGCGCTGCGGCGTGGCGAGGTGCACCCGGTAGCGACGGTTGAGCGACAGCGCCTCGGCGATCAGGCCGGCCTCGGCCGGCTCGTGGCTGAGCATGATCAGCTTCGGCGGCGGCTTGTCGTCGTAGAACTGGGCGACAAAGGCAGCCAGCACGGCGGCCGCGTCGTCGACCTTCTCGTGGCTGGGGAAGTAGGCGCGGGTGCCGTAGTTGCGCCCGCCGCGGATGAAGTAGACCTGGATGCAGGTCTGGCCGCCGTCCAGGTGGGCGGCCATCACGTCGGCGTCGTCGATGTCCTCGACGTTGATGTCCTGGTGGGACTGGATGGCGGCCAGGGCGCGGATGCGGTCGCGGTAGCGCGCCGCCGCCTCGAAGTCGAGGCGGTCCGCCGCGGCGGTCATCTCGGCGCCGAGGCGGTCCTGGATCTCGCGGCTCTCGCCGCTGAGGAACGCCGCCGCCTGGGCGACCTGCTCGGCATAGGCCGGCTCGTCGACATAGCCGACGCACGGTGCGGTGCAGCGCTTGATCTGGTACTGCAGGCAGGGCCGGGTGCGCTGGGCGAACACCGTGTCGGAGCAGTTGCGCAGCAGGAAGCCGCGCTGCAGCGCCGTGATCGTGCGGTTGACCGCCCCGGCCGAGGCGAACGGCCCGAAATAGCGGCCCGGCGTGCTCTCCGCGCCACGGTGCTTGGCGACGCGCGGATAGGGATGATCGCCAGTGATCAGGATCTGCGGGAACGTCTTGTCGTCGCGCAGGACGATGTTGTAGCGCGGCTTGAGGCGCTTGATCAGGTTGGCCTCGAGCAGCAGCGCCTCGACCTCGGAGCGGGTGACGACGAACTCCATGGCCGCCGTGTCGGCGATCATGCGCAGCAGCCGCGTGGAATGCTTGCCGGTCTGGGCATAGGTGGCGACCCGCTTGCGCAGGCTGCGTGCCTTGCCGACGTAGAGCGCGTTGCCGGCGGCGTCGAGCATGCGGTACACGCCCGGTGCATTGGGCAGGGTCTTCAGATGTTCCTGGATGACGCCAACACCGCGATCCAGGCCGGTGCGGTGCCGGCCGGAGCCCTCTTCTGAGGATGGTGTGGTACCTTCAGGTTGCGTCATCCCGCCAGCCGATGTGACGCTGCATTGTTAACGTTTCAATGACGCCGGATGGCAGACCTGTTTTCACGACCTTTTGACGAACCTTTCGTGATATCCACGAAGCGTGTGAACAAGTCTGTGGGCAACAGTCTTGATGAAGCAGGCGACTCGCCAGCCACCGCGGGTTTCGCGGTTTTGCCCACATAATAGGCAAACATATAAGTCATTGATTCTCTAAGGCCATCCGCCATTGATCGGCTCGCGTGCAGCCATTGTACCAGCGCACGTCCGTTCGTGCCGCAGAGGTGCAAGGGCGAATTGCCGCTGTGCAAAACTTCCGGCAATTTTTCTCGATTTCGGAATGAGAGGCATGCAAGTGGTGCCGTCGTATTGTTCCGGCCGGAGCTATCGTCGCTATTGTGTCATAAGGGAGTAAACGAGTGTTAACGAATGCGCGGTGCACCAGTCGCGGCGCCCCTCTTATTCATCCGGGACAAATCCGCGTTTGGGTTGTGCCCAGGCGAGGTGCTCCCCGCCGTCCAGAGCGATCATCTGCCCGGTCAGGGCGGGTGCTGCCACGATGAAGCGGACGGCCTCGGCGATCTCGGCCGGGGCGGTGGGGCGGCGCAAGGGCAGGCTCTGCCAGTGCGCGGCGAACTGCTCCTCGGTCTGGCGCGGGCTGCGCAGCGTCGGGCCGGGTCCGATGGCGTTGACGCGGATGCGCGGCGCCAGCGCCAGGGCCAGCGTCTGCGTCAGCGTCCACAGGCCCGTCTTGCTGACCGTGTAGGACAGGAAGTACGGCGTCAGATTCCACACCCGCTCATCCAGGATGTTGATCACGGCGCCCGACATATCATCGGGCAGGGCCCTGGCAAAGGCCTGGGTCAGCACCAGCGGCGCGCGCAGGTTGGTCTCGACGTGGAGGTTCCAGCTGTCGCGGCTCACGTCGGCGATCGTGTCGTTCACGAACACCGCGGCGCTGTTGACCAGCAGCCCGATCGGCCCCAATGCCTCAACGGCTTCCGGCAGCAGTGCCGTGGTCCGGGGCTCGTTGCGCAGGTCCGCCTGCAGGGCGACCGCGCGGCCGCCTGCGGCGCGGATCTCGGCGACGACCGCGTCGGCCTCCTCGCCGGAGTCGCGATGGTGCACGGCCACGGCCCAGCCGTGCCGGGCCAGGTCGAGGGCGATGGCCCGGCCGATGCGTCTTGCGGCACCGGTCACCAGGGCGGCCTGCGGGGGCGGCTTCAAGACAGACTCCGACATGACCGGTGAGGATAGGGGCTCGCGGTTGACATTCAACCCGTGGCCGCGGCCAGCACCCTGTCACCGACACCGATGAACTGGGCAACGATGAAGGCCAGGTACAACGTCAGCATGACCGCGGCCTCGGGCCGGGTCAGGCGCCACTGGGTGCGCAGGAAGACGACGACCAGCAGGCTGGCGCCGAGCATGGCCCACAGGTCGAAACGGGCGATCTGCGGCGGCAGGTCGACCGGCACGAACAGTGTCACCACACCCATGATGCCCAGGGTGTTGAACAGGTTGCTGCCCAGCACGTTGCCCAGGGCCACGTCGGCATGACGGCGCAGGCCGGCCACGACCGTGGTGGCCAGCTCCGGCACCGACGTGCCGAAGGCGACCAGGGTCAGCCCGATGACCTCCTCCGATACCCCGGCGTCGCGGGCGATGCCGACAGCGCCGGTGACCAGCAGTTCCGCCCCGAGCGGCACGGCGGCCAGACCACCGCCCACGGCCAGAAGGATGTACGTCCATGAGCCGGAAGTCGGCTGTACGTCTTCCGTATCAGCATGGGGAAGAATGCCGTCGTCGCTGCGATACGACGCATACAGGTACGCACACAGCAGGGTAATCGCGCCGATTCCGTGCCAGACGCCGAGTGTCCCGGCCAGACCGAAACCGATGAACAGGGCCGTCGCGCCCAGCATCGCCATGGCGTCGCGCGACATCGTCCGATGGCCGCAGGCGATCGGGTGCACCATTGCCCCGGCGCCCAGGATCAGCAGGATGTTGGCGATGTTGCTGCCGACGATGTTGCCGACGGCCAGCCCGACCGCATCGCCGAACGCAGCGCGCAACGTCACGACGAGCTCCGGAAGGGACGTGCCCAGGGCGACGATGGTCAGGCCGATCATCAGGGGCGACAGGCCGCACCTGCGGGCCAGCGCCACGGATCCCCGCACCAGATGGTCGGCGCCGGCCAGCAGCAGGACGAGCCCGCCTATGGTGTAGAGAACGTCGACGAGCATCGCTATCTTGTGGCACAGAGGATTGGCCCGTCACGGCCAACGGAGACTGTACGCATGGCGGTGGGGACCTGGATGGCCGTGGCCGATCGAGACCACTCATATGGGAACACGTGCGAGTGCCGACCACGCGAGCAGATATGACAGTTCCGTGCAACCCCCTGCTACAGGGTGGGCCCTGCAAGGGGGGCGGTGGCGTCGCCGATGCAGGCGGTGCGTCTGGCAACGTCGAACGATGACGATGGACTTTTCGGAAGACGACATCCGGCGGGCCTGTGGCGCGCACGCGTTCTCGCGCGGCTCCGGCTATCAGCGGCTGAGGCGGGTCCTTAAGCTGGCCATGAACGACGACGGCCTGCTGATCGGCAGCGTCCAGGGGACGGAACGGCGCCCGTACCGGCAGACCGTCGAGGTGCAGCAGAACGGTCACGGGGTCGACATCATGGGCGAGTGTACGTGCCCGATCGGCTTCAACTGCAAGCATGTGGCGGCGCTGCTGCTCGAGGCGCTGGTCAGGGCGCCGGCGCACTGGACGGCGGTGGCGCCGGCCATGGACAAGGCGAAGCCCGCCCTGTCGCAGCCGCTGCAGGACTGGCTGGCGTCGCTCGACGCCGCAACCCGGCCGGAGCGCGGCAACGAATACCCCGCGCAGGTCCGTCACCGCCTGATCTATGTCCTGCAGCCATCTCCGGCCGCGACCATGATGCCGGGTGTCGGCGTCGAGCTGTACAATGCGCGCCTGCTCAAGGACGACCGCCTGGAGCCGAACCCCAGCCGCTACAACGCCGAGAACGCCTGGAACGCGAACCCGGCCAGGTTCCTGCGCGACAGCGACCTGACGATCCTGCGGCGACTTTCCCTGAACCAGCGCGGCCAGGCCCGTGCCCCGCATGCCTGCCCGTTGCACGGCCGCGAGGGCACCGGGATCCTGTGGGCAATCCTGGAGACCGGCCGCTGCCGCTGGCGCCACGTCCACGGCCCGGCGCTGGCGCCCGGCGCGGCGCGGCGCGCCGAACCGCGCTGGCAGGCGACCGAGGACGGCAGCCAGCGCTTCAGCCTGGCGATGGAGGGCGACATGGATGACATCCTGCCGCTCGCGCCGCCGCACTATGTCGATGTTGCGGCCGGACTGTGCGGCCCGGTCGACACGGGGCTGACCGATACCGTCGCCGCGGCGCTGCTGGAGGTGCCGCCGGTGCCGGCGGCCGAGGCGGAAGCGGTCGGCACCGCCCTGGCCGAGCGCTTCCCCGGCTCGCCACAGCTGGTGCCGCGGGTGTTCCGGCGGACCGAAAAGCGGAGGACGCAGCCGGTGCCGCACCTGCGGCTGTTCGCCGAGTCCCTGCCGAAATACTACTACGGCGGCCACTGGCCGGGCGGCGGCAGGCGGTACGAGCCCGACGCCGGCCGTTTCGAGCAGGTGGCGCTGGCCCGGCTGAGCTTCGACTACGACGGGGTCGAGGTCTCCCATGCCGACCGCCGGCGCGAGCTGGCCGTGGTCGACGGCGACAGGCTGACGCCGATCGTACGCAGCACGAAGGTGGAGCGGGCGGCCTACAAGCGCCTGACCGACTACGGCTATGCCCCGGTGCCGCAGCTCTACCTTTACAATGTCCCACCCGACCATACCAACGACCTGGCGCTGATCCGGCCCAACCCCGACCTGACGCCGCTGGCCTCGGAGGAGGCGCTGATCACCTTCGCCTACCGCGAGGTGCCGAAGCTGCGCGCCGAGGGCTGGCGGGTGGACATCGACCCCGACTATCCGTTCCAGGTGGCCATCCCCGATGCGGACGACTGGTCGATGGAGGTGACCGAGAGCTCCGGCACCGACTGGTTCGGGGTCGACCTGGGTGTCACCGTAAACGGCGAGCGCCTCAGCCTGCTGCCCATCCTGCTGGGTCTGCTGCGCAGCACGCCCGGCGGCCTGCCGCCGGAGCCGGCCGCGGGCGAGACGGCACCACCGCTGTTCGTGCCGCTGGAGGGCGGCCGCCACCTGGCCCTGCCGGCCGACCGGGTCCGGCCCATCCTGCAGGCGCTGTACGAGCTGTACGGGCTGGACGGGATCGCCGCTGACGGCACGTTGCGCGTGACGCGGGAGCAGGCCGCCGACCTGGCCGAGCTTGAGGCCGCCACCGCCGCCGCCGGCCTGCGCTGGATGGGGGCGGAGCGGCTGCGCGAGGTCGGGCAGCGGCTGCGCGGCCTGACGGCGATGCCGGAGGTGCCGGTGCCGGCGGGCTTCCACGGCACGCTGCGCGACTACCAGCGCGCCGGCTATCACTGGCTGCAGTTCCTGCGCGACGCCGACCTGGGCGGCATCCTGGCCGATGACATGGGCCTGGGCAAGACGGTCCAGGCGCTGGCCCATATTGCTGCCGAGAAGGAGGCAGGGCGGCTCGAGCGGCCGGCGCTGATCGTCGCCCCGACCAGCCTGATGGCCAACTGGCGGCGCGAGGCGGCGCGGTTCGCGCCGGAGTTGCGCGTGCTGACCCTGCACGGCCCCGACCGCGCGGCGCGGTTCGAGGCGGTCGCGGAGCACGACCTGGTGCTGACCACCTATGCCCTGCTGCCGCGCGACAGGGACACGCTGCTGGCCCATCAGTGGCATCTGCTGATCCTCGACGAGGCGCAGATGATCAAGAACCCGCAGGCGCAGGCGACTCAGGTGGTGCAGCAGCTGTCGGCCCGCCACCGGCTGTGCCTGACCGGCACGCCGCTGGAGAACCACCTTGGCGAGCTGTGGTCGCTGTTCCACGTGCTGATGCCCGGCTTCCTGGGTGATTCCAGGCGCTTCTCGCGCGTCTTCCGCCGCCCCATCGAGCGTGGCCGCGACGCCGAAAGGCAGGCGCTGCTGGCGCGGCGGGTGGCGCCGTTCCTGCTGCGCCGGACCAAGGACCAGGTCGCCGCCGAGCTGCCGCCGAAGACGGAGCTGGTCGAGTACGTCGACCTGGACGGGCCGCAACGGGACCTCTACGAAAGCGTGCGGCTGTCGATGCACGACAAGGTGCGCCGCGAGGTGGCGCGCCGCGGCCTGGCCCAGAGCCACATCACCATCCTGGATGCCCTGCTCAAGCTGCGCCAGATCTGCTGCGACCCGCGGCTGCTGAAGATGGCCGCGGCGGCCAAGGTCAGGCAGTCGGCCAAGCTGGAGCGGCTGATGGACATGGTGCCGGAGCTGGTGGCGGAGGGCCGGCGGATCCTGCTGTTCTCGCAGTTCACCAGCATGCTGGCGCTGATCGAGGAGGCGCTGGACCGGCAGCGCATCGGCTGCGTCAAGCTGACCGGCCAGAGCCGCGACCGCGAGACGCCGATCGGCCGTTTCCAGGACGGCGAGGCGCCGCTGTTCCTGATCAGCCTGAAGGCCGGCGGCACCGGCCTGAACCTGACCGCCGCCGACACGGTCATCCACTACGACCCTTGGTGGAACCCGGCGGTGGAAAACCAGGCCACCGACCGCGCCCACCGCATCGGCCAGGACAAGGCGGTGTTCGTGTTCAAGCTGCTCACGACCGGCACAGTCGAGGAGAAGATCCAGGCCCTGCAGCAGCACAAGCGCGAACTGGCCGACGGCCTGTTCGACCCCGAGGCCAAGGCCGGCACCGCCCTGTCCGAGGAGGACCTGGACCAGCTGTTCGCGCCGCTGGAGGGATAGGCGCGCGGTGCAGGGGACGACAACCGTTCCGTAAAGTTCAGCAGGCCGTCACCGATTAATACCAACGGCCAAGGAGGTTGACGTGTATCCTGCGACGTCCCTCGGCCGTACGGCAGCCGCTTTCAGAATGGCGATCAGCCGGAGTGCCAACTTGTGCCGGCACACTGAGCAGTACTATAGACTGGAGCGCGATTGTAAATGCAAGAATGCTCGTCATTGCGAGCGAAGCGAAGCACCCCAGTGGCGCCGCAAGCGCCATCCATGATCTGCTCAATCGGCAGCGGCGGGACGGGGTTGCTTGGCTTCGCTCGCAATGACGGTTTTATTAAAAATTGACTTCCTACAAAAGCCAAGAATTATATCATGACGTTTGCGATTGAACCGTTACCTGGGAGCCTGGCCTGATGTCATCTGCTGCCATCACCAGGTCAAGCAGAACGACCGCTGGTATAATGACTCGGTGACGGTTTGCGTTTTTCAATCACCAAACTGTCACCACAGCGCCGCGATCACCGCACGGCCGCGGCGGCGCGCTGGATGCGGGTGCAGGCCTCGCGCAAAGCCTCGGTCGAGGTGGCGTAGGAGATGCGGAAATAGGGCGACATGCCGAACGCCTCGCCGTGGACCACGGCGACGCCCTCCGCCTCCAGCAGGTAGGTGGCCACGTCGCCGTCGCCGGCCAGGGTCTTCCCGTCCGGGGTGGTGCGGCCGATCAGGCCGGCGCACGAGGGGTAGACGTAGAACGCGCCCTCCGGCCTGTGGCAGGTGATCCCCGGCGCCTCGTTCATCATGGCGACGACCAGGTCGCGGCGCTCGTTGAACACGGCGTTGCGCTCGGCGATGAAATGCTGCGGGCCGTTGAGCGCCTCCACCGCCGCCGCCTGGCTGATCGAGCAGGGGTTGGTGGTGCTCTGGCTCTGCACCTTGGCGATGGCCTTGATCAGGTCCTTCGGGCCGCCGGCATAGCCGATCCGCCAGCCGGTCATGGCGTACGCCTTGGACACGCCGTTCATGGTCAGCGTGCGGTCGTACAGCGCCGGCTCCACCTGGGCGACGGTGGTGAAGGCGAACCCGTCATAGGTCAGGTGCTCGTACATGTCGTCGGTCAGCACGTGCACGTGCGGGTGGTGCACCAGCACCTCGGTCAGCGCCTTCAGCTCGTCGCGCGTATAGGCGGCGCCGGTCGGGTTGTTCGGCGAATTCAGGATCACCCACTTGGTCTTCGCCGTGATCGCCCGGTCCAGGTCGGTCGGCTGCAGCTTGAACCCGGTCTCTTCCGGGCAGTCGACGATCACCGGCGTGCCGCCGCACAGCAGGACGATGTCGGGGTACGACACCCAGTAGGGCGCCGGGATGACGACCTCGTCGCCGGGGTCGAGGGTGGCGACGATGGCATTGTAGATGACGTGCTTGCCGCCGGCCCCGACGGTGATCTGGTCGGCTGTGTAGTCCAGGCCGTTCTCGCGCTTGAACTTGCCGGCGATGGCGGCCTTCAGCTCGGGCGTGCCGTCGACGGCGGTGTACTTGGTCTGGCCGGCGCGGATGGCGGCAATGGCCGCCTCCTTGATGGAGTCCGGCGTGTCGAAGTCAGGCTCACCGGCGCCGAGGCCGATGACGTCCCGTCCGGCGGCCTTGAGCTCCCGCGCCTTGGTGGTGACCGCGATGGTGGGCGACGGCTTGATCCGGCCGAGCGCCTGGGCGAGGAACGGCATGACCTCCTCCGTGTTGCCGTACGCATGCGGCGGCACCCTAGGGCCGTGCCGGCGGCAAGGCAAGTGGGGTTGTCGGTGCCGCCTGCGGCAACCCAACGGCGCCGCCGCGGGCGAGCCGTGGGGTGTCGTCGAAGACGTGATCTTGGCCCAGGACGGCACGATCGAGGCGATGGTCGCCGCACTGCAGAACAAGCCCTTTCAAAACACCATCAGACCATCGGGCAATCAGCCCATCAGCCCATCAGCCCATCAAGTCATCACTGTGCCGGGGCAGCGTCCTGCTGTTTGGCGACATTGAAGCTCTCGCCGCAGCCGCAGCGGCTGGTCTCGTTGGGGTTGTTGAAGACGAAGCGGGCGCCGAGATCCTCCTGCACATAGTCCATCTCGGTACCGATCAGGAACATGGACGCGGTCGGGTCGATGAACACCGTCACGCCCTTCTCCTCGATCCGGTCCTCGAACTTCTTCTGCTCTTCTGCGTATTCGATGAAATAGGTCAGGCCCGAGCAGCCGCGGCTGCGCACACCGACGCGCAGGCCCAGGATCGGCTTGTCGGCCTTGGCAATCAACTCCCTGACCCGCTCGGCGGCGCGATCGGTCAGGCGGACCGGCGGCGGTAGGGCGGTGGCCATGTGTCTTCTCCTTCTCCCCTTCGGTGGCAGTCGGGCTCAGCCGAACATGTCGAGCGCCATGCGCGCGTCGTCGGACATCTTCGAGGGATCCCATGGCGGATCCCAGACCAGGTTCACGGTCACCCACTTGACGTCGTCGAGCGCCTCGACCGCATCGGTGACCATCTGGGGCATCATGTCGGCGACCGGGCAGTTCGGCGCCGTCAGGGTCATGTCGATGTCGACATTGCCCTTGTCGTCGATGTCGAGCCGGTAGATCAGCCCCAGGTCGTAGATGTTCACCGGAATCTCGGGGTCATGCACGGTGCGCAGTGCGGCCACGACCTGATCATTCAGCGGCGCGCCGGCCGCCGCGTCGGCACGATCATCCTCGCCCCGTTCCTCGCGGATCAGGCGGACGAGGTCCATCGACATCATGTTCATGCGATTCTCCCTCAACCCCGTTATTCCGTTATCCGGTTATTCCGTGCTCACGATCTCCTCGCCCTCGATCGCGGCGTGCAGCGTGTGCCAGGCCAGTGTCGCGCACTTCACGCGGATCGGGAACTGGCGGACCCCCGACAACGCGGCCAGCCGGTCCAGGTCGTCCTCGCTCAGGCCATCCGGCGCCATGCCGTCCTCGCCGGTGGCCAGGTCGTGGAAGGCGCTCATCAGCGCCTCGGCCTCCTTGACGGTCTTGCCGCGCACCATTTCGGTCATCAGCGACGCCGAGGCCATGGAGATGGCGCAGCCCTCGCCCATGAAGGCGCAGTCCTGCACGAGGCCGGCACCGTCCACCTTCACATAGACGACCAGCATGTCGCCGCACAGCGGGTTCTTGCCCAGCGCCTCGCGGTTGAAGTCCTCCGGGTGGCGCCGGTTGCGGGGGTGCCGGCCGTGCTCCAGGATGATGTCCTGGTACAGTTCGCGCAGATCGTCGAGCATCAGCCGAACAACTCCCGCACAAAGGTAAGCGCCTCGGTCAGGATATCGACCTCGGCCCGCGTATTGTAAAGACCGAACGAGGCTCGCGCGGTGGCCGGGGTGCCCAGCCAATCCATCAGGGGCTGCGCGCAATGGTGCCCGGCGCGCACTGCCACGCCCGTCTGGTCGATGACCGTACCGATGTCGTGCGGGTGGGCGCAGTCCATGGTGAACGACACGATTGCCGCCTTGCCCGGCGCGTGGCCGTGGATGGTCAGGCCGGGAATCGCCGACAGCCGTTCGGTGGCGTAGGTCAGCAGGTCGTGCTCGTGCGCGGCGATGGTGTCACGGCCGAGCGCGGTGACATAATCGATCGCCGCGCCGAGGCCGATGGCCTGGGCGATCGGCGGCGTGCCGGCCTCGAACTTGTTCGGCAGCTCGGCGAAGGTGGTCTCCTCGAAGCTGACCGTATGGATCATCTCGCCGCCGCCCTGGTAGGGCGGCATGCGGTCGAGCAGGTCCTCCTTGCCGTAGACCACGCCGATGCCGGACGGGCCGTACAGCTTGTGCCCGGTGAACACGTAGAAGTCGGCGTCCAGGTCGCGCACGTCGACGGGCAGGTGGACCACGCCCTGCGAGCCGTCGAACATCACCGGCACGCCGTGGGCATGGGCGCGGCGCACGATCTCCTTCGCCGGCGTCACCGTGCCGAGCACGTTGGAGCAGTGCGTGACGGCGACCAGCCTGGTGCGCGGCCCGAGCAGCCTTTCGAACTCGTCGAGCAGGAAGTTGCCGTCCCGGTCGATCGGCGCGACCTTGATCTTGATGCCGGTGCGGGCGCGCAGCAACTGCCACGGCACGATGTTGGCGTGGTGCTCCATCTGCGACAGGATGACCTCGTCACCGTCGCGCAGGACACTGCCGAACGACGAGGCAATCAGGTTGATCGCCTCCGTGGCGCTCTTCGTGAAGATGATCTCGCGGTCGGACGCGGCATTGAGGAACGTGCGCACCGTGGCCCGTGCCGCCTCGTAGCGGTCGGTGGCCAGCATGCTGAGGTAGTGCAGGCCGCGGTGGACGTTGGCGTACTCGTCGGCATAGCAGCGCCGCACCGCGTCGATAACCTGGCGCGGCTTCTGCGCCGAGGCGGCGCTGTCCAGGTAGACCAGCGGCCGGCCCGGCTTTTTCGGCCGGTCGTGGACGGAGCGCGTCAGGATCGGGAAATCCTGGCGCACCAGGTCCACATCGTAGCGGTCGGCGGCCGGGCGGGGCCGGGTGATGATCGGCTCGACCTGAAGGTTCATGTCGGTATCCTCTCGCCATGGGCGATCAGCCAGACGCGCACCGCCTCGAGGAACCGCTCGCGCACCGGTTCGTCGGCGATCTCGGCAATGGTCTCGTTGATGAAGGCCTCGACCAGCAGGCCGCGTGCCTCGTCCTGGGGAATGCCGCGCGCCCGGAGGTAGAACAGCGCGTCGTGATCGATTTCGCCGGCCGTGGCGCCGTGGCTGCACTTGACGTCATCGGCGAAGATCTCAAGCTCCGGCTTGTTGTCGGCCTCGGCGGCGGGCGACAGCAGCATGACCTGGCTGAGCTGGTGGCCGTCGGTGCGCTGGGCGTTGCGACGGACCTGGATGCGGCCCTGGAAGACGCCGCGCGCCTTGTCGTCCAGGACACCGCGGAACACCTCGCGGCTGCGCCCGTCGGGCTCGGCGTGGTCGATCACGGTGGTGTTGTCGATCACCTGATCGGCCTGGCCCAGATAGGCGCCGTTCAGGTGCAGGTCGGCATTGCGGCCGGCCAGCACGGCCGCACCCTCGTTGCGGGTCAGCGCGCCGCCCAGGGTCAGCACGAAGCTTTCGTATGCGGCGTCGGCAGCTACGGCGGCCAGCACGTGGGACAGGTGGACGGCCTGGGCACCTTCCCGCTGCAGCCGGTAGTGGCGCAGCTTCGCCCCCCGATCGACCGCGGCCTCGTAGGCGGCGACGGTCAGGTAGGGCGTATCGTTGGCGCCGCCATGGTGCTCGACCACGGTCGCCTGGCTGTTGGCGCCGGCGACGAGCAGGTGGCGGGGGAGGGTGGCAACCGGCACGCCGCCCGGCTCGGTCCAGAACACCGCGTGGATCGGCCGGTCGACCACCGCGCCGGGGGCCAGCGCCAGCACGTAGCCGTCCTGCATCAGCGCCGCGTTGAGCGCCAGGAACGGCCGCGGATCGGCGTCCGGCGCCTGCGGCACCATCCGGCCCAGGCGCTCGGCGACCAGCGGGTCGTCGGCCTCGATCAGCGCCGCCAGGCTGTCCAGCCGTACGCCGGCCGGCAGGTCGGCCAGGCGCGACAGGTCCGGCCGCAGCCAGCCGTTGACGAACACCACGCGATGGCCCTCGCCGGCCGCGGCGAGCAGCGCCACCAGCCCGGCCGGCACGCCGGCGGCGATGGCCGGCGCCGGGGCCAGGGACAGGTTGGACAGCCGGCGCAGGTCGGTGTACTTCCAGGCCTCCACCTTGCGCGTCGGCACGCCGAGGCGGGCGAACGTCTGCCGCCCCGCCGCGCGCAGCGCCTCGACCCACGGCCGGCCGGCGCCGGGCAGGGCCGGCGGGGCGTCGGCGAAGCCGGCCAGGAACCGCGCCAGGACGGCGCCATCGGGGGCTTCGGCCAGTGCTGCCAGGGTTGCCATGTCGCCTCCCTTACGCTGCGGCCGCGATGATGTCGGCGTAGCCCTTGGCCTCCAGCTCGTGGGCCAGCTCCTGGCCGCCGGAGCGGACGATGCGGCCGCCGGCCAGCACGTGCACCTGGTCCGGCACGATGTAGTCGAGCAGGCGCTGGTAGTGGGTGATGACCAGCGCCGACTTCTCCGGGCCGCGCAGCGCGTTGACGCCGTCGGCCACCACCTTCAGCGCGTCGATGTCGAGGCCGGAATCGGTCTCGTCCAGCACCGCCAGCGCCGGCTCAAGCAACGCCATCTGCAGGACCTCGTTGCGCTTCTTCTCGCCGCCGGAGAAGCCGACATTGACCGGCCGCTTGAGCATCTCGTCGGCGATGCCGAGTGCCTTGGTCCTGCTGCGCAGCAGCTTGACGAACTGCAGCGGGTCCAGCTCCGGTTCCTCGCGGTGCTTGCGCAGGGCGTTCACGGCGGTGCGCAGGAAGGTGCTCATGGTCACGCCGGCGATCTCCACCGGATACTGGAAGGCCAGGAACAGGCCCAGGTGGGCGCGCTCCTCCGGCTCCAGGTCCAGGATGTTCTCGCCGCGGAAGACGACCTCGCCGGCCGTGACCTTATAACCCTCGCGACCGGCCAGCACGTGCGACAGCGTGCTCTTGCCCGATCCGTTCGGGCCCATGATGGCGTGCACCTCGCCGGCCGCGATGTCCAGCGACAGGCCCTTGAGGATCTCCTGGCTCTCGACGGTGACGTGCAGGTCCTTGATGTGCAGCATGAGCGTGTATCTCTTGTTCAATCCGTGGCGGCCCCTGGCGGCCCGCGGCGGCGTCAGGCAAACCGGTCGGTGTGCTCGTCGATCCAGCGCTTGCCGATCTCGATCGACACCTCGTCGGCATTGACCATGGTGTCGACCGGCTCGGCACCGTCGATCAGCCGTTCGCGGGCCTCGGGACCCTGGTACTGGACGATCAGCACGCGCGGCAGCCAGCGTTTGTCGGGTAGAATCTGCGAATCGGAGGTGAGAACGTAGCCCTTGTGGTCCACCCGCAGCGCCATGGCCGTTACCCGACGCTCCCTTCCAGGCTGATGCCGACCAGCTTCTGCGCTTCCACGGCGAACTCCATGGGCAGCTCCTGCAGCACCTGGCGGCAGAAGCCGTTGACGATCAGGCCCAGTGCCTCCTCCTCGGGGATGCCGCGCTGGCGGCAGTAGAACAGCTGCGCGTCGCTGACCTTGGAGGTGGTCGCCTCGTGCTCGACATTGGCGGTGCGGTTGCGCGTTTCGATGTACGGCACCGTGTGGGCGCCGCACTGGTCGCCGATCAGCAGGCTGTCGCACTGGGTGTAGTTCCGGGCGTTGTCCGCTCCCGGCATGATCCGCACCAGGCCGCGATAGGTGTTGTTCGACCGGCCGGCCGAGATGCCCTTGGAGACGATCCGGCTGCGCGTGTTCTTGCCCAGGTGGATCATCTTGGTGCCGGTGTCGGCCTGCTGCATGTTGTTGGTGATAGCAACCGAGTAGAATTCGCCGACCGAGTTGTCACCCTGCAGGATGCACGACGGGTACTTCCAGGTGATGGCCGAGCCGGTCTCCACCTGCGTCCAGGAGATCTTCGAGTTGCGGCCGCGGCAGGCGCCGCGCTTGGTGACGAAGTTGTAGATGCCGCCGCGGCCCTGTTCGTCGCCGGGGTACCAGTTCTGCACCGTGGAGTACTTGATCTCGGCGTCGTCCAGGGCGACGAGCTCGACCACCGCGGCGTGAAGCTGGTTCTCGTCGCGCTGCGGCGCCGTGCAGCCCTCCAGATAGCTGACGTAGGCCCCCCTGTCGGCGATGATCAGCGTGCGCTCGAACTGGCCGGTCTTGTCGGCATTGATCCGGAAATAGGTGGACAGCTCCATCGGACAGCGCACGCCCGGCGGCACGTACACGAACGACCCGTCGGTGTACACGGCCGAGTTCAGGCAGGCGTGCTTGTTGTCGTTGTACGGCACCACCGAGCCCAGGTACTTGCGCACCAGCTCCGGATGTTCGCGCACGGCCTCGGAGATCGAGCAGAAGATCACGCCGGCCTCGAACAGCTTGGCCTTGAAGGTGGTCGCGACCGAGACGCTGTCGAACACGGCGTCGACGGCGACGACGCCGGCCAGCATCTTCTGTTCCTCGATCGGGATGCCGAGCTTCTTGTAGGTCTCGATCAGCTCGGGATCGACCTCGTCCAGGCTCTTCGGGCCGTCCTTCTTCTTCGGCGCGGCGTAGTAGTAGGAGTCCTGGTAGTCGATCGGCGGAAACCCGACCTTGGCCCATTCCGGCTCCGGCATGGCCAGCCATGCCTGGTACGCCTTGAGCCGCCAGGCCAGCAGCCACTCCGGCTCGTCCTTCTTGGCGGAGATGAAGCGGACGATGTCCTCGTTCAGGCCTTTCGGCGCCCGTTCCTGCTCGATGTCGGTCACGAAGCCGTACTTGTAGCGCTGCTGGGTGGCCTGCTCGACCTGCTCCATCGTCTGTTCAACCGCAGCCATCCTTCGCTCCTTCGTGGCTCGTGCGTTGCCGTCCTCTTGTCCGTTCGGCCGGGTTGGCCGGCATGGCCGGGTCGGCCGACGTGGCCGGGGAGGCGGCTCATGGCCGGACCCCCAAGACCAAGCTGTACTCTCAACTATCCCCGCACCCGACCATCCTGCCTTGCCTTCGGATGGTGCCATGGGATGGGGGAAGATTTCAGATCACAATATAGGTGCTGCATTGGCGAGGTCCAGTATTTATTGACGCCGAACCGGACTGAATGCCCACATCAACCGAACGGAAACACCCGGTCCAGGCCGCCATTCATGCCGCGTGCCGGAACGCCCGGGAAATCTCCGGCTTGTGGCGTATGGCACCAGTTCATGCCGCTTTGTGGGCGTTTGTCGCAGTTGGTCGGCCGGTGCGGCGGCATCCGCGGCAGGATCGCCGGCCGCAGCAGATACTCAGCCTTTACAGCAGCCTGTCGCTGTCTTGACACAGGCTGTCAGGTTCCTGACAAGGCCTTGCGTAAACAATCCTACACTCCGCCGCCATGAACTCTTGACGGCCCGCAGGCTGAGACTTGAGGGAACCGGGCCGTTCGCGCCGGACGCCAGGGCCGTTTATCCGAGTGGAGCGGTAAACGATTGGTGCCTGAAGACCGCCGGCCGGGCGGCGCTGACGGTCAGCCCAGCATCATGTTGTTGCTCCCCGCCGGCAGTCGCAGGGTCAGGCCGTCCAGCTCGTCGGTGACGATGATCTGGCAGCCGAGCCGCGACGTCTTCTCCAGCCCGAAGGCGAGGTCGAGCATGTCCTCCTCGTCCTCGGAGGCCGGCTCCAGCCGCTTGTGCCAGGCCGGATCGACGATGACGTGGCACGTGGAGCAGGCCAGCGAGCCCTCGCACGCCCCCTCCAGGTCGATGTCGTTGCGGTGCGCGATCTCCAGCACGGACAGGCCGGCCGGTGCGTCGACCTCATGGCGGGTTCCATCGGGATCGATGAACGTGACCCTCGGCATCGTCTGCGTGGCTCCAAACCTCGTTGCGTCGTTTCCCGCTGCGGCCGGCGCGGTTGCCGGGCAACGTTTTTCTGCCGTCCTGCGGGCCGGCCGTTTCTCTGCCGTCCTGCGGGCCGGCCGTGGCCGCGCGTGCGGCACCTCCCGAAGCCCCTTCTCCCAAAGCCCCGTCTCCCGAAGCCCCGTCTCCCGAAGCCCCGTCTCCCGAAGCCCCGTCTCCCGAAGCCCCGTC
>CAZGMC010000049.1:0-6331 GCA_964526565.1 uncultured Mycobacteriaceae bacterium | reverse complement strand
TTCCGGCGCGCCGGGATCTAGCCGCCGCCGGCGGTCGGCGCCCGGCCGGCCCCGGCCCCGGCCCAAGCCCCGGCCCAAGCCCCGGCCCAAGCCCCGGCCCGGGCGTAGAGCGCCTGCCATGCTGCGACGAACCGGTCCACGTCGTCGGGCCGCGAGCCCCAGCCCAGGCTGACGCGGATCGCCGAGCCGGCCTGCGCTTCGCCGGCGCCCATGGCCAGCAGCACATGGCTGGCCGTGACCTTGCCCGACGAGCAGGCGGCGCCGGCGCTGACGGCGACGCCGGCCAGGTCGAAGCCCATCAGCTGGGTGTCAGCCGCCACGCCGGGCATGGTCAGGCAGCTCGTGTTGCCGACCCGCGGCGCCGTGGCGCCGAACACCGTCGCCTCCGGGCAGGCTGCCGTGATGCGTCGCTCCAGCCCGTCGCGCAGGGTCGCCAGCCGCGCCTGGTCATCCAGGCCGGCGGCGGCGCAGCGGGCGGCGGCACCGAAGCCGGCGATCCCGGCGACGTTCTCCGTCCCGGCGCGGCGCCGGCGCTCCTGGCCGCCGCCCCTGAACAGGGGCGCGACGGACACCCCGTCGCGGACGATCAGCGCGCCCACGCCCTGCGGCCCGCCGATCTTGTGTGCCGACAGGCTGAGCGTGTCGACGTCCCAGGCGGCCATGTCGATGGCGATCTTCCCGGCCGCCTGCACGGCATCGCAGTGGATCAGTGCACCGCGCCGCCGCGCCACGGCCGCCGCCTCGGCCACCGGCTGGATCACGCCGGTCTCGTTGTTCACGGCCATGACGGCGACCAGGGCCGGCCGCGCATCGGTGCCGAGCAGCCGGTCCAGCGCGTCTGCGTCGATGCGCCCGTCGGCGGCGACCGGCACCCGCTGCGCCGCCGGCATCGCGGCCAGCACCGAGTCGTGCTCGATCGCCGAGACGATGCACCGCGCGCGGCCGGCGCCGGTCAACGCCAGGGTGTTGGCCTCGGTGGCGCCACTGGTGAAGATCACCTCGGCGGGACGCGCTCCGGCGAGGGTGGCGACGGCGGCCCGCGCCCGCTCCACCTCCTGCCGGGCCCGGCGGCCGAAGCCATGCACCGATGACGGGTTGCCGATCCGATCAAGCGCCGCCAGCATCGCCTGCCGCGCCTCGGGGCGCAGCGGCGCTGTGGCGTTGTAGTCCATGTAGACGGCCTGCGTCATCACTCGCGCAAACTACCCGGTTCCGCCGCCGGCCGCCAAGCTGCTCGTCCGTGGGCTATTCGGCTGCAATCTGTTCTTCGCGCGCATCGCGGCCGGCATCCTCGGTGCGGACCGCTGTGGCGAACATGCGCCGGCCGGAGCCCAGGATGCGTCGCTCGACCACATCCTCCAGCGTCACCGAGCTCAGGAACTTGTGGATCTGGTTGCCCAGCTCCTCCCAAAGGTCGTGGGTCAGGCAGCGACTCTTGTCTGAATGGCAGCCGGCCGGCGATCCCGGTGTGCAGCGCGTCGCCCGGATCGGCTCGTCCACGGCCAGGATGATGTCGGACACGCGCGTCGCATCCATGGACCGTGCCAGCAGATAGCCGCCGCCGGGGCCGCGCACGCTCTTGACCATGCCGCCGCGGCGCAGCTTGGCAAACAACTGCTCAAGGTACGACAGGGAGATCTCCTGGCGCTCCGCAATCTCGGCCAGGGAAACCGGGTTGCCGTGGCTGTGCCTGGCCAGATCGACCATGGCCATCACGGCGTAGCGTCCCTTCGTGCTCAGTCTCACGTCAGTACTCCCCATCCAGATGTGGTATCGGTCGGCAACCGGATTGCCTGGTACCGGTCTCCGTCGATCCTCCCCGTCCTGTTCCGGAGACAGTGCGGGCGGGTCTCGTGCCCGTTGCGCCCCATCCCCGTTTGCGCCCCGTCCCCGTTTGCTCCTTGCCGGCGGTGCGCGTCAGGCCGCAGCGGCCGATTGTCGCGCATGGCTTTCTCTGGTTGGCGGCCTGCACATGTAGCGCAGGTGGCCGTTAAGCAGATAGCGCGACGCACTGTATCGCCCGGCTTGGCGAAGCGTTTTGGACCGAGTCCGTCTTCGCGCCGGTCGGCCCGATCCGTCCCCTGCCGCGCGGCGGCACGGCTGCTCCGTCAGACCAGCGAAGACGCTTGAACATTGGGCCTACCCCTATGGTAGATAACGCGCCTTCGATCAGCGGCCCGGCAAACGGCTGAACCGAAGCCTGCCGCGGTGATATATAGAAGGCTGAGTTGCTGGGTCAAGAATAGACACCGAACCAAAGCCCGTGCCGGGCGGCAAAAACCCAACAGGGCGATAGGGTAAAGCGGAAGGCAGCGACCGGGAACGAGACAACGAGAACGGACAAGACACATGCCGGAAGTGATCATCGCCGGACCGGAAGGCCGGCTGGAAGGACGCTACCACCACATCAAGCGGCCCGACGCGCCCATGGCGCTGCTGCTGCATCCGCACCCGCAGCACGGCGGCACCATGAACAACAAGGTTGTGTTCACCCTCTACCAGACCTTCATCCGGCGCGGCTTCTCCACGCTGCGCTTCAATTTCCGCGGCGTTGGCCGCAGCCAGGGCAGCTATGACCGCGGCGAGGGCGAACTGGCCGATGCGGCGGCGGCGCTGGACTGGCTGCAGACGATCAACCCGAACGCCTCGGCCTTCTGGGTGGCCGGCTACTCGTTCGGCGCCTGGATCGGCATGCAGCTGCTGATGCGCCGGCCGGAGATCGAGAGCTTCATCACCGTGGCGCCGCAGGCCAACCAGTACGATTTCAGCTTTCTGGCGCCGTGCCCATCGTCGGGCCTGATCGTGCACGGCGACCGCGATGCCATGGTGCCGTCCGAAGCGGTGGCCAAGCTGGCCCACAAGCTGGCCCATCAGCGCGACATCGTCGTCGACCACCGCACCATATGCGGTGCCAACCACTTCTTCCATCACCGCCTCGACGAACTCTCCGCCATCGTGGACACCTATCTGGGCCAGGCGCTGGCGGCCCGGCTGCCGCAGGTGGCCGAGTAGCCCAGGGCGCAGGCACGGCAGGCAGGTACATGACGGCATTCCGTTCGGCGCTGCTGCGCACCCTCGCGGCGCGCGGCTACATCCACCAGTGCACCGACCCGGACGGGCTCGATGCGCTTGCCGCCGGGCGTGAGCGCGAGGGCCGGCCCCTGGTCGCCTATGTCGGCTTCGACGCCACGGCCGACAGCCTGCACGTCGGTCACCTGGTGTCGATCATGCTGCTGCGGCGCATGCAGCAGAGCGGCCACAGGCCGGTCGTGCTGATGGGCGGTGGCACGACCAAGGTCGGCGACCCGTCCGGCAAGGACGAGACCCGCCAGCTGCTGTCGGACGCGCAGATCGCCGCCAACATCCAGGCCATCGCGCGCACCTTCCGCAACCTGCTGGACTTCGGCGACGGGCCGGCCGGGGCGGTGCTGGTCAACAACGCCGACTGGCTGGACGGGCTGGCCTACATCCCGTTCCTGCGCGAGGTCGGGCGGCACTTCACCATCAACCGCATGCTGACCTTCGACTCGGTCCGGCTGCGGCTGGACCGCGAGCAGCCGCTCACCTTCCTCGAATTCAACTACATGATCCTCCAGGCCTATGACTTCCTGGAGCTGGGCCGGCGCCTGGGTTGTGTGCTGCAGATGGGCGGCTCCGACCAGTGGGGCAACATCGTCAACGGCGTCGAGCTGATCCGCCGGATCGACGGCGGCGAGGCGTTCGGCCTGACCACGCCGCTGATCACCACCGCCTCGGGCGCCAAGATGGGCAAGACGGCGGCCGGCGCCGTCTGGCTCAGCCCCGACCGGCTGTCGCCATGGGACTACTGGCAGTACTGGCGCAACACCGAGGACGCCGATGTCGGCCGCTTCCTGCGCCTGTTCACCGACCTGCCCGAGGACGGGATCACCCGCCTGGAGCGGCTGGAGGGGGCGGAGATCAACGAGGCCAAGAAGGTGCTGGCCACCGAGGCGACCGCCCTGGTCCACGGCCGCGCCGCCGCGCTGGAGGCGGAGGAGACCGCCCGCCGCACCTTCGAGCAGGGGCGGGCCGCGACCGGCCTGCCGACCATCGGGGTGCCGCGCGACGAGCTCGGTGCCGGCATCCCCGCCTTCGCCCTGCTGCGCCGCGCCGGCCTGGCCGCCTCGAACGGCGAGGCCCGCCGCCTGATCAGCCAGGGCGGCGCCCGCCTCAACGACATCCGCCTGGACGACGCCGACCGCCGCATCGGCGCCGCCGACCTGAGCGCCGAGGGCGTGATCAAGCTGTCGGCGGGGAAGAAGCGGCATGCTTTGGTGCGGGCAGAGTAGCGGCAGCGGGCGCCAGAATCGAGGCCGAGGTCACGCCCTGGACCGACCTGCCGACCCGGTCCGCCGCCGCCTGAGGATGCGGCGCGGGATCGGCCGGATCTTGCATGGTCCGTCGCAAGTCTCATGGCATCGCCGATGCGGGCTGCGCTACTCTCTCCGTCCCGGCACCTGCACGGTGCCTCTGCCGCAGCGGGAGAGGACCATGCTGCAATCGATTCGAGAGACCGCGGGTTCCGGCCGCCGGATCGCAGCCTTCGTTGCCTGGGCCGTGCTGGCAGCAGTGGCGCTGCCCGCAGCGGCCCAGGCACAGGCCCAGGCCCAGGACAACAGCATCGACCGGGTCGCGGTCCATGGCGAGAGCCGCGACGAGCTCGTCCTGGCGGTCGAGTACACCTATTCCGGCAACCACGGCGAGCGGGTGTTCCTGTCCGCGGTCATGGCCGACGGGGGCGAGCCCTCGCCCTACTACGCCTACGGCCCCGGCCGGGTCGAACGGGGCCGCCACCGCGCCCGCGTGACGCTGGGCATGAACGAGCGGGCGCCGGACATCTTCTCCACCGACCAGATCCGCGTGGCGATGTATGTCGACGGCGGCGACCCGTTCCTGACGCGGACCTTCCGCTATCCCAAGACCTGGAGCCGGCCCGGCGCGACTCTGCAGCCGGTGCTGCGGCGGGTGCCGCCGGGCGGTCCGGATGAGGAGATCGCCCTGCCCGGCGGCGGCTCCGGCGGGGCGGCGTCGGGAGCGCCGGAGCGGCGCATCCTGCCGGACGGCTCGGTCGAGGTCCGCTACCCTGATGGCCGGGTGGTACGGATATCCGAGGGCCGGATCGTCGAGACGCGGCCCGGCGAACCGGAGCGGATGATGTTGTTCCAGGACGCTCCGCCGCCGACGCCGCCGCCGGCCCCGCCGGACTCGACCCACTCGGTCTGGCTCGACCACGTCAGCGGGCGGCTGCTCGACATCCTGCGCCAGCTCGTCGGCCACCACGAACCGTCGATCCAGAACTATCTGGAGCAGGAGGGGCCGAGCCTGACGCCCTATCAGCGCATCGATTCGCGCGCCCAGGCCATCCAATGGCTGGTGCAGCCGTAATGCCGCGCCGCGGCCGGCGACAGGCAGGGCAGGGCGGCGGCCGCGGCGGGGCGACCCGGGCGGCCCGGCTGGCGCTGGCCTTGGCCCTGGTCCTGGCGCTGGTGCTGGCAATGCTGCTTGCCGCCGGCCACGGCGTCCTCGCCCAGCAGGACGTGGGGTCCGGCGGTCCGCCCGTGTCGGCGTCGCAGGCCCAGGAGCGGCTCGCCGGGTTCGAGCCGGACCTCGGCACCACGCCGGGCATTCCCGCGGCGCCGGCCCCGGACGCGCTGTCGCGGGAGACGGCGGCAGCGTACGAAGAGGCCCTGCGCGCCTATTACGACTATCGGATGGCCGGCTACGAACACCGGCTGGCCGTGTTCCAGTGGCAGGATCTGTCGACCAAGATCATCTTCACCGTCGTGCTGGTGCTGGTGTTCCTCGGCATGTATTTCGCCGCCATCCAGTTCCACGTCGGCCTGCGCCGGCGCCCGCCGCCCGGCCCCGGCCTGCCGCCGGACGCCTACCACCCGTACGAGGAGCCGTCCGAGATCGCCCTGTCGCTGAAGGGCTTCAAGGTGCGCTCGCCGGTGCTGGGCGTGATCGTCCTGACCATCTCGCTGGCGTTCTTCTATCTGTACCTGGTCTACGTCTACCCGATCCGCACCGTGTTCTAGGACCTTGGTCCTGGTGCCCGACGTCGACGGGGACGCCCGCCGGTGCCACATGCGCGGCGTCCGCTGCAACACCGGGCAACCTCCGTGTTGCGTGTCAACCTGTTGGAAAGAATTATCTTTCCGCGTTGTGCAACGCGTGCAACGCAAATCCGCAAGGGTTGCCGGGAGCGCCCCCCGGCAGGGCGCGGATCGGCAGTCATAGCAGCGGGCCAAACACTTGACCCGTCTCCTGCTGCCCCTTGCGATCGGGCATGGCGCCCGCTGCTGCTGGC
>CAZGMC010000048.1:4229-31312 GCA_964526565.1 uncultured Mycobacteriaceae bacterium | reverse complement strand
TCGCTGGGGGTCTCCTTCATCGTCGGCATCAGATAACGGGACAGGCGCATGACGGCGGCTCGGCACATGTTTTACGGGGGCAGGAACGCCGCAGGACTTTAGGCAAACCCCGCGGCCCTGTCCACGGCGGCCGGAGGGCGGCCGGAGGGCTTGGCAGACGGCTGCCGCACCTCGCCGAACCTGGGGTCGAAAGGAACGCTGCGCAGCATTGAAAGACAATCAGGTGTCAAACTTCTGTGAGGCAGACATGGTCGTCTATATCGCACTGCTCCGCAAAGATCCGGATAGCGATTTTGGTGTTGATTTCCCGGATTTTCCCGGCTGCATCACGGCCGGCGAAACGCTCGCAGAAGCCAGGACAATGGCGGCCGAGGCACTGGCCGGGCATATTGCCTGCATGCTGGAGGACGGTGAACAGCTGCCGGACCCCTCCTCCCTTGAAACGATCATGGCGGATCCGTTCAACGACGATGCGGTACCATTCTTGGTCGATATAAAAGGGATTGAGGGCAATACTGTTCACGTTGATGTGCCAATGCCGAAGGCTGAGCTCAATGCGATCGATTCGTATGTACGCGATCATGACGTTACTCGGTCACAGTTCATTCGTGAAGCCGCAAGGCGGGCGCTGGTCACAAGCTGAGAGACATTTTCTGAGCCCGGCTTATGCCGGCGCGCCGCATGAGCCGGTGCGAGACGATCTGCGCCTCACTGGGGGTCTCCTTCATCGTCGGCATCAGATAGCGGGGCAGGCGGCGGCCCTGTCTACCCGCGGCCCTGTCCACGGCGGCCGGAGGCTGACGCGACCTATGCCGTTGCCGTGTCGGCCAGGACGCGGACCAGGGCAACGGCGCGGGCGAGGTCGCGGCCGGAGAGGCGACGGCACAGGTCGGTCAGCGCCGCCTCCAACGCCAATCGTTCCGGGTCCGGCGGCGCCGTCGGGTCGACCGACGCAACAAGGTCCGTCAACGGCACCGCGAAGCGCTCGCTGATCCGGATCAGCGTATCGAGGCCCGGCAGACTCAGACCGCGTTCCAGGTTCGATACCGCGTCGACCGACCGATCGATGGCCTCCGCGAACTGTTCCTGCGTCAGGCCATGCCCGGTGCGCAAGACGCGGAGACGGAGCGCAATGCGGTGCCTAGGGTCCATACCCGGAGTGTCATCCCAGGAACCGTTCTTGAACACCGAGCGGAAACGGTATATTTTCTGGTTTGCACTGATAAAAATACGGATTCTGGACCCTGCTCGGGCTTCGGCGCCATGCGAACGGTCGGTAAGATTCTGGTCATCTGGGGTGCGCTGCTCCCTTTGATCGCTTTTCCGTCGATGCGCGGCTTCCATGCCGAGCTTGGCGTCCTGGGCAGCCTGTTCCAGATGTACCTGTTGTTCGAGGGGACGCGCGTGACGTACGGCCTGACGGTGACCGTGAGCCTGATCACGATCGGCGTCGGACTGACACTCTGGCTGACCGACGACCGGCCGCAGCGGTAGGTGCCCGCGCCATCGGTTTGCTTTAACCGCGACGCTGGCGCAGAAACGCTTCGAGGTTCGCCGCCTTAGCATCCGGCGCGAGTCCGTCGAAGGGTGTTGCGCGTCCTTCAGGTCGTCCTGCCAAGCTCGGACTCTGCTTGCGGCGCAATATTGCTTGCAATATCGAACCGCCGTGCCAATATGGCCGCATGAGGCTGGTTCTCGACACGGCGGCAATGGTCGCGGCCATCCGCAGCGATGCCGGAGCGTCCCGCCGCCTGCTGGTGGCGGCATTGGAACGACGGTTGACGCTGCTCGCCTCCGTGCCGCTGATGATCGAGTATCAGGCGGTGATGATGCGGCCGGAGCATCTGGACGCTGCCGGCCTGGTGGCGGAGGACGTGGATGCCTTGCTCGATGCGGTGGCGGCGGTCGCCGAACCGGTGCGGCTTGCCTTCCTTTGGCGACCGGCCCTGCGCGATCCGGACGACGACATGGTGCTGGAGGCGGCGGTGAATGGCGGGGCGGAGGCCATCGTCACGTTCAACCTGCGCGACTTCGGACAGGCCGCGTCCCGCTTCGGCATCGAGATCCTGTTGCCGGGCGGAGCTTGGCGCCGTGTGGAGGCAGGCAGATGAGGAAGAGCAATTTTGCCCTGAGGCTTCAGTCGTCACTCCTTGATGAGGCTCGCAAAGTGGCCGAGGCGGAGGGCGTGGCATTGAACCAGTTCATCAATGTGGCGGTGGCCGAGAAGCTTTCGGCGCTCCGGACCGAGAGCTATTTCAAGGAACGCGCCGCCCGCGCCGATATTGGCAGGGCGCTCGACATTCTCTCCCGTGCCGGCAAGGGCAATCCGCCGGTCAAGGGCGACGAACCGGGCGACGAACGGGGCGGCGAACGGGGCGGCGAACCGACAGAGCCATAGACCGGGCCGCACTGGACCGGAAAGCCAAAGGTGCCTTGTCGCGAACAGCAACAGGCCGTGCCCGGCAGCGCCGATCCGAGCAGAGCCGCAGTTCTAAGGAAACGCCTGCCGGCACGCTGCGGCCAGGGCGGCCTGGTCGGCGTCGAACAGGGGCTGGCCGTCGAAATAGGGGCGCCCGTCGACCACGGTGACGGTGCCGACATAGGCGTCGGCCTCGAACAGCGCGTGCGGGATGCCCAGGCGGCGGGCCAGGTCGATGGTGATGGGGATGACGACCTCGTCGGGGACCTCGATGCGGACGGTGCCGGGCAGGTCCGCCGGCGCCACCGGCCGGCCGCGCACGTCGACGCCCGGCGTGAAGGCCACATCGGGCGCCGGCTCGTGCACCACCACGGCCCGGCAGTCGGCCTCGGTCAGGCGCACCGGGACCGTGTCGCCGGGCTGGCCCGCCGCCGGCACCGGCGCCGCGGCCAGGACGGCCACGGCCAGGGGAACAAGACGGGCCAAGGCAGGACACGATCTGGTCATGCCCCCCCTTTAGCCGATCGCCCTTGACGGCGCGTTAACGGCGTCCGCGGCTGACCAGCAGCAGCCCGCCGAACACCAGGGCGGCGCCGACAAGGTGGTAGCCGGCGATGCGCTCGTCGAGGAACACGACGGCGAGCACCGCGGCGAACACGGGGATCAGGTTGATGAAGACGCCGGCGCGGGTCGGCCCCACCTCGCGCACGCCGTGGTTCCAGCAGATATAGGCGATGACCGAGGCGCACACGGCGACGTAGGCGACGGCGGCAGCGCTGTCCACGGTCCAGGCCATGGCCTCGCCCTGCCCGGCCCGCCACAGGTACAGCAGCGTCAGCGGCATCAGCCCGAAGGCCATGGTGGCCGTCAGCAGCGCCAGCGGCGGCAGCGTCGCCGGGCGGTGCTTGAGCAGCACCGAGTAGAGCGCCCACAGCGGCACCGCCAGCAGCATCCACAGGTCGCCGATGTTGAACTGCAGGTGCAGCACGACGGCCGGATCGCCGCGCGTCACCACCACCGCCGCCCCGGCCATCGAGGCGGCAATGCCGATGCCGGCGCGCGCCGCGATCCGGTCGCCGAACATCGCCCAGGCGACGACGACGATGGCCAGCGGCGTCGTCGCCAGATAGAGCGCCGCGTTGACCGCCTGGGTCGACTGCAGCGCGATGTAGACGCACAGGTGGAAGCCGGTGATGCCGGTCAGGCCGAGCAGCGCCAGCAGCCGCCAGTGCCGCACCACGACCATCCGGCAGCGCCACAGGTCGGGCCCCGCCACCGGCAGCAGCAGCGCCAGCGCCACCACCCAGCGCCAGAACGCCAGCGACACCGGAGCCACATCATACCGCACCGCCCGGCCGACGATGAAGTTGCCGGCCCAGAACAGGACGGTCAGGGTGAGCAGGGCATAGGGCAACAGCTGCGGCATGCCGGCCCGGCCGGTTCCGGTCTCGGCGGCGGCCGGGGCGGCACCGGCGGGCTCGGCAGGGGTCCGAACGGCAGCCATGACACGACCCCTACCCCATCGCCGCGCCGCTGGCAACCACGCCCCGCACGGGAACGGCGATGAGATCCTTGCACGCTCGGCACGAAGGTTGCAGAAGTGCGCCGCCGGGATCCAGGCCCTGTTGGCCGCCGCTGCACGGGAGCGAGGCACATGCTCGACCGCTATTTCCAGCTCAGGGAACACGGCACAACGGTCCGCACCGAGGTGCTGGCCGGCCTGACCACCTTCCTGACCATGGCGTACATCATCTTCGTCAACCCGCTGATCCTGGCCGATGCCGGCATGGACCACGGCGCGGTGTTCGTCGCCACCTGCCTGGCTGCGGCGGTGGGGACGGCGATCATGGGGCTGTATGCCAACTATCCCGTCGCCCTGGCGCCGGGCATGGGGCTGAACGCGTACTTTACCTATACTGTCGTGCTGACCATGGGCCATCCGTGGCAGACGGCGCTGGGTGCGGTGTTCGTGTCCGGTGTGCTGTTCCTGATTCTCAGCGTGCTGCCGGTGCGCGAGGCCATCATCAATGCCATACCCCGCTCGCTGAAAATGGCCATCTCGGCCGGCATCGGCCTGTTCCTGGCCATCATCGGGCTGAAGAACGCCGGGATCATCCAGGCCAGCGAGGCGACCCTGGTGACCATCGGCGACCTGACGCAGTGGCCGCCGGTCCTGGCCGCACTGGGGTTCGTGGCCACGGCGGCGATGGCGGCGCGACGCGTGCCGGGCGCCATCGTCATCGCCATCCTGGCCGTCAGCGTGATCGGCATGCTGCTCGGTGTCAGCGCGTTCCAGGGCGTTGTCGACGTGCCGCCCGACCCGTCGCCGACGCTGCTCCAGCTCGACATCATGGCGGCGCTGGAGATGGGCCTGCTGACGATCGTGTTCGCCTTCCTGTTCGTCGACCTGTTCGACACCGCCGGCACGCTGATCGGCGTCTCGGCGCGGGCCGGACTGCTCGACAGCGAAGGGCGGCTGCCGCGCCTGCGCCAGGCACTGATGGCCGACAGCACGGCCAGCGTGGTCGGCGCCTGCCTCGGCACCTCGACGACGACCAGCTATATCGAGAGCGCGGCCGGCATCAATGCCGGCGGCCGCACCGGCCTGACCGCGGTCACGGTCGCCGGCCTGTTCCTGCTGGCCCTGTTCCTGGCGCCGCTGGCCCAGTCGATCCCGGCCTATGCGACGGCGCCGGCGCTGATCTTCGTCGCCTGCCTGATGGCGCGCGGGCTGGTCGAGGTGGAATGGGACGACCCGACCGAATACGCCCCGGCGCTGGTCACCGCGGTGGCCATGCCCCTGACCTTCTCGATCGCCCACGGCATCGCCTTCGGTTTCATCACCTATGCGGCGATCAAGCTGCTGAGCGGGCGACTGGCCGTTGCCCACGCGACGGTGGTGGTGCTGGCGGTGCTGTTCTGCCTGAAGTTCTACTATCTGGGCACCGCCTGACCGGCGGCCCGCGCCCATGCTGCACTGCGCAAAGGCTGTAAACCCATTGGAATCCGTGCAAAAAGAGGGTGACTCCGGATTGTCACTTTTGTACAGTCGGGGCCGAAATGAAAAAAGGACCGCGCCGGGGCATCGGCGCGGCCCAAGTCTAGGGAGGAATCGCCACCAGGCGACGATCAGAGAGGACCAACCTCTCGATCACCAACCAGTAAAATAACTCTCCTGGCACAAGGCAAGCGCAAAACATCGCTTGCCTTCATTTTTTGCCCATTTTCGTGCGTTTCTGCCTTATTTATAAGCATATGCCTAGAAAAATCGCATGATTTGCATAAGATCTAGGCAATTGTTTCGCCGGGCTCAGCCTGGATCCGGCGCCAAGGCGGGTCCAGCGCCTCGATCCGGGCATGGACCGGGCACGCCGCCTCGTGCGCTCCCGGCAGGTAGCCCAGGCTGAGCAGGAACTCGCGGACGATCTCGGCGCCGGTGAACACGAAGGTGCGCTTGAACAGGCCGACCCAGTCGGCGTGGCACCGCGGATGATGGGCGTCCAGCCAGGCGGCGAACCCGCCGTGAACGGTCCGGATCGCCTGCAGGCGCCTGGCGTTCTCGATGGCGGCGTCGATCTTTCGCCTGTTGCGGATGATCGCCGCGTCGGCCAGCAGCCGCGCCCGCTCCGCCTCGCCATAGGCGGCAACGCGGTCGATGTCGAATCCGTCGAAGGCGACCTGCAGCGCCGCCCGCTTGCGCAGCACGGTCAGCCACGACAGCCCGGCCTGCTGGATCTCCAGCACCAGCCGCTCGAACAGCACCGCGTCGTCGCGCGCCGGGAAGCCGTACTCGCTGTCGTGATAGGCGCGGTGCAGGGGATCGGTGCCGGGGTCGGTGCAGAGGCGGCAATAGGACATTGAACAATGGCTTCCTTGGACAACTCGAAACCGCCCGGCAGAGCCACAGCGCAACGCCTCAAATGAGCACGTAGGCTATTCCAGACCGTGCCGGTTCACGGGGTACCAGTCCCGACGGAGCACCTGATCGAGGTCGAACGGGCAGTCCGGCGACAGCACTGACTCTGCGATGCAGAGGTCACACGCGGCGCGCGCCCGAGCCGTGTCGTAGCAGTCTGTAAGGATTTGCGCCGGGTACGTCTTCAGGCTTGGGCTTTCGCGAAAAATATTCATGATTCCCTTGCGCTGCTCGCGAACCGTCAGCAGCCAACCGCGGCGCGGGTCGGGATCCGGCGACTCCGCGAGCTTGATCAAATGCACAATCAACACTGTCAATCGGCTAGAGAGCTCGCGCCGATCACTCCGGGACAACGACTCGATCTCTTCGGCGATGTTTTCGAAATCGAGGTCCAGATTGACCCGCGCCGCTGCCGCCGCCCGCAGGCCCGCCGCCTGCTGCTGCGCCCAAAGATTCAGATCCTCTTCGTACCGGGCCCGGTGGGACATGTCACCCTGCGAACAAGAAAGCCCTCGTCTGTAGACACCTGTGCTCCCGCCCCTACAACGGCAACCGCTCCGCCATCTCCCGGAACGAGATCCAGCCGGACTCGGCCAGCGCATAGATGCCGACCCAGATCACCGCCGACACCACGGTGGTGACGGCGAACTTCATCCAGATCCGCGGCTGCGCGGGGGCGCCGACGGCATGACCGGGCTCCGGCTCGTCGGGCGGGCGCACCCCCCATGGCAGCACCGCAAAGAGCACCACCCACCAGGTGATCAGGTAGACGACGATGCCGGAGACCCAGCCCATGCGCGGGACTATTCGGCGGCCTTCTGCGGTACCTGCTCCAGCTCGACCAGCGTGCCGTTGAAGTCGCCGGGGTGGAGGAAGATCACCGGGTTGTGGTGGGCGCCCAGCTTGGGCTCACCCAGGACCCGCACGCCGGCGGAGCCCAGCGCCTCCTTGGCGGCGACCACGTCGTCGACCTCGTAGCAGACGTGATGGATGCCGCCCTTGGGGTTCTTTTCCAGGAAGCCCTTGATCGGCGAGTTCTCGCCAAGCGGATACAGCAATTCGACCTTGGTGTTGGGCAGCTCGATGAAGACCACGGTCACGCCATGATCCGGCTCATCCTGCGGCTCCGATACCTTTGCGCCCAGCTTCTCCCGGTAGATCTTCATGGACGCCTCGAGGTCGGGGACCGCGATGGCGACATGGTTCAGTCGTCCGATCATGCCACGTCTCCCTGTACGCGAATGAGATGCACTTCGGTCAGCGGCCGCTTGCCGTGCCATTCCCTGAGCGCGCGGCGCACCGCTACGCGAGCCGTTTCCCGCACGATCCCGTCGTCGCGTCTTTGCGCTCTGGTCAGGGTTTGTACCGCTTCACTGACCTCGCCCGCAACCGCCTCCTGGGTCTCGGTGACCTCGTCCGCATCGTCCAGGCCGATCAGCGAGACCTGCGGCGCCCCGGCCAGGCCGCCGTCGCCGTTCAGCGCCACCGTGACGACGGCAGCGCCGTTGTGAATCACGCGCCGCCGGCTGCGCACCGCGCCGCCGTCGAGCCGGATGATCCGGCTGCCGTCGATGGCCAGCCGGCCCGCCGGGACGCGATCGGCGATCCCGGCGCGGCCCGGCGCCAGCCGGATCATGGCGCCGTTCTCCGGCACCACCACATCGGGGACCTGGCAGTCCCGCGCCAGTTCGGCATGCGCCAGCAAATGGCGGGGTTCCCCATGCATCGGTACGGCGATGCGTGGCCGCAGCCACTGGTACAACTGCGTCAGCTCGTCCCGGGCCGGATGGCCGGAGACGTGGACGCCGTGCTCCTGGTGCGGCGTGATGATGTCGATGCCGCGCCTGGCCAGCGCGTTCTGGGTGCGGCCGATGGCTTTCTCGTTGCCGGGAATCTCGCGCGAGGAGAAGATGACCGTGTCGCCGGCCTCCAGGCTGATCCGCGGGTGGTCGTCCTGGGCGATGCGGGTCAGCGCGGCGCGCGGCTCGCCCTGGCTGCCGGTGCAGATCACCACGACCTTGTCACGTGGGATGTACCCGACATCGTCCTCGGTCAGGAACGGCTCGGGCACGTCCAGATAGCCGCTCTGCTCGGCCGCCTGACGGATGCGCCACAGCGACCTGCCCACCAGTGCGCAGTGCCGCCCGTTGACGTGGGCGGCATGGGCGATGCTCTGCAGCCGGGCGACATTGGTGGCGAAGCAGGTCACGGCCACACGGTGCGGCTGGGTCCCGATCAGCCGCACGAGGGTGTCGCGCACCTCACCCTCGGAGCCCGAATGGCCGGGCTCCAGCGCATTGGTGCTGTCGCAGATCAGCGCCAGCACGCCGTCGCCGCCCAGGCGCCGCAGCCCGTCGACATCGGTCGGTCCGCCCAGCAGCGGCTGCGGGTCCAGCTTCCAGTCACCGGAATGGACGACCGTGCCGTGCCGGGTGCGGATGGCCACCGCATTCGGCTCAGGGATCGAGTGCGTCATCGAGACGAACTCGACCTGGAACGGTCCCAGGTCGACACGGCCGCCGAGCGGCACCTCGATGATCTGCACCCGGTCGCCGAAGTCGGTCTCGGCCAGCTTGAGGCGCAGGAACCGGGCCGTGAACGGCGTGGCATAGACAGGGCACTTCAGCTGCGGCCACAGGTACTGGATTGCCCCGAAGTGGTCCTCGTGCGCATGGGTCAGGACGATGCCGACGAGGTCCTCGGACCGTTCGGCGATGAAGTCGGGGTCCGGCATGATGATCTCGATCCCCGGCGTCGTCTCGTCGCCGAAGGTGATGCCGAGGTCGACCATCAGCCAGTGCCCGTCGACCCCGTACAGATAGAGATTCATGCCGATTTCGTCGGTACCGCCGAGCGGCAGGAAGTAAAGGGCGCCATCCGCGCCAGCGGCATCCGTCATCGTGCCCTGTTGCGTTCGTGGATGAGGAGGAGCCCACGCAGGGTGAGCTCACCGTCGGTATCGTCGATCATATCGGTGGCGCGGCTGAAAAGACCAGCCAGGCCGCCGGTGGCAACCACCATCATCGGCGCCCCGTACTCCCGCTTGATATGGCCAACCAGGCCCTCGATCAGGCCGATATAGCCCCAGAAGACGCCCGACTGCATGGCCGTGGCCGTGGAGGTGCCGATGACCCGGTCAGTCTGGACGACATCGACCTTGGGCAGCAGCGCCGCGGCATTGTGCAGCGCCTCGATGGACAGGTAGATGCCGGGAGCGATGGCGCCACCGCAATAGTTGCCGTCGGCGTCGATGACATCGAAGGTCGTGGCCGTGCCGAAGTCGATCACGATCAGCGGCGGCCGGTGCGTCACCCGGGCGGCGATGGCGTTGACCAGCCGGTCGGCGCCGACCTCCCCCGGGTTGTCCAGCAGCACCCGGATGCCCAGGTCGACGCCGGGCTGGCCGACCACCATCGGCTCGCAGCCGAAAATGTCCCGGCACAGGCGCAGCAGGTTGAACGACACCGCCGGTACGACGCTGGCGAAGATGGCTTCGGTGATGTCTTCGCGGCGCAGACCGGTCATGCTCATGATCTGGATCAGCCACACGGCATACTGGTCAGAGGTGCGCCGGCCGTCGGTCGAGATGCGCCACTTGCCGCGCTGCACGCCATTGTCGTAGACGGCGAATACGACGTTGGTGTTGCCGGCATCAATGGTCAGCAGCATCGGCGTCCCCGAAGAAAACGTCGCCGGCGGAAACAAGGTGACGCTCGCCGTCGGCCGTTTCCAGCACCAACGCGCCGCCACCGTCGAGACCGTGGAAGCGGCCGGACAGGGCTTCGGAATGCAACCGCACGACCAACGGCCCGCCCATGCCCACGGCGCGGTCCAGCCAGGCATGGCGCACGGCATTGAAGCCGTCACGCAGCCAACGGGCCAGCCAGTCGTCCAGGGCCGCGACATAGGCCTCCAGCGCCGCCGCCGGCCGCACCTCACGGCCGCTCTCGGCCTTCAGGTCGGTTGCCGGGTACGGTGTTCCGTCGGGATGGCTGACCAGGTTGAGCCCGGTGCCGAGAACCACCCAGGGCAGCGCCCCGCCCGACGTCACGCTCGACTCCAGCAGGATGCCTGAGATCTTGCGCCGGTTGGCGAGTACATCGTTCGGCCATTTGAGTCCCAGTTCGAGCCCCGGCGCCAGTTCCTCCACCGCGTCGGCCAGTGCCAACGCCGCGACAAAGGCAAGCTGCCCGGCCATGGCTGCCGCCACCGTGGGGCGCAACACTGCAGAGCAGTACAGGTTGCCCTCGGGCGACTCCCAGTGGCGCCGCCAGCGGCCGCGGCCGGCCTCCTGGCGCAGCGCCCAGACGACCGTGCCGGCCGCCGCCCCCTCCTCCGCCAGCGTTCGCGCCACCGCGTTGGTGCTGTCGACGGTGTTGAAGGCGGCCAGTGTCCAGCCGGGCGGCAGACTGGCGGCGAGGACGGTCGGCTGCGCCGGGCTGGTCATGGCGGGGTCGGCGCTCATTGCCTATCCGGGCCTATCCCGGGCCTATCCCGGGCCAATCCGGGCCTAGCCGGGCGGCGGCGCGGCAACCGTCGCCTCGATCGGTCCGGGCGCGAACAGGGCCGCCGCGGCGGTGCCCGCAGCGTCGACGATCGGTGCCGGCAGCGCAAAGAAAAACGCAACGAAAAGACCGGTGGCAACAAGGACTGCCGCCATCTCCTTGCCGATCGGGCGGTCCAGGGCCTCGACGGGTTCATCGAAATACATCAGCTTGACGATGCGGATGTAGTAGAAAGCCGCCACCACGCTGGACAGCACGGCGATCACTGCAACCGCGTACAGACCTGCGCCGACCGCCGCCATGAACACATAGACCTTGGCGAAGAACCCGGCCAGCGGCGGGATGCCGGCCAGCGAGAACATGAACACGGCCAGGACCAGGGCCAGCAGCGGGTTGGTGCGGCTCAGGCCGGCCAGGTCGTCGATGCGCTCGACCATGCGGCCGTTGACGCGCATGCACAGGATGCAGGCGAAGGTGCCGACGTTCATGGCCAGGTAGATGGTCATGTATACGATGACACCGCGCACGCCTTCGGATGTCGCCGCCGCCAGCCCGACCAGGATGAAGCCGACATGGCTGATCGACGAATACGCCATCAGCCGCTTGATGTTGCGCTGGTTGATGGCGGCGAAGGCGCCCAGGACCATCGACAGGACCGAGGCGACGATGATGATCTGCCGCCACTGATCGGACAGCTCGCCGAACGGCCCCATCAGGACGCGCACGAACAGCGCCATGGCCGCCACCTTTGGCGCCACGGCGAAGAACGCCGTTACCGGCGTCGGTGCGCCTTCATAGACATCAGGCGTCCACATGTGGAACGGCACCGCCGACACCTTGAAGGCCAGACCGGCCGATACGAACACGATGCCGATGATCAGACCCAGCTCCGGCGCCTCGCGCAGGCCCAGCGACGCCTGGGCCAGCACATCGAAGTTGGTTGTGCCGGAGAAGCCGTAGATCAGCGAGGCGCCGTACAGCAGCATGCCCGACGACAGCGCGCTGAGCAGGAAGTATTTCAGGCCGGCCTCGGACGAGCGCACGCTGTCGCGGCGGAAGGCGGCGATCACGTACAGCGCCAGGCTCTGCAGCTCCAGCCCGACATAGAGCGAGATCAGGTCGTTGGCGCTGATCATCATCATCATGCCAACCGTCGCGAACACGAACAGGATCGGATACTCGAACCGCCGCATCTGCTCGCGCTCGATGTAGCCCTGCGACATGACCAGTGTGAACCCGGCGCCGAACAGGACCAGCGCCTTCATGAAAACGGCGAAGCCGTCGACGATGAACAGGCCGTTGAAGGTTCTCGTCTGGCCGCCGCCGATAGCCAGCACCATGATGCATGCGACGGCGAAGGCGCCCACCGCCAGGCCGGACACCAGGCGGGTCGAGTCATCGCCGCGGAACACGCCAAGCATCAGCAGGGCCATGCCGGCACAGGCCAGGAAGATCTCCGGCAGGGCCGGCAGCAGGTTGGGAAACTCGGTCATGGTGGCTCAGCCTTCCGCCGTCACTGCGCGGCCACGGTTACGGCGTCGGCCCGCGCCAGCGCCAGCTGATAGCTTTCGATCAGGTTTTCGACCGATGCGTCCATCACGTCGATGAAGCTCGACGGATGGATGCCCATCCACAGCACCATCAAGAGCAGCGGCACGAATATGGCAATCTCGCGGGTGTTGAGATCGACCATGGTCCTGACGTCGTCCTTGGTGATCTGCCCGAACACGACGCGGCGGTAGAGCGACAGCATGTAGACCGCGCCCAGGATGACGCCGGTCGCCGCCAGGACGGCGACCCAGCTCGAGACGATGAAGGCACCGACCAGGCTGAGGAACTCGCCGACATAGCCGCTCGTCCCCGGCAGGCCCGCCGAGGCCAGCATGAACACCATGAAGAAGAAGGCATATTTCGGCATGTTGTTGATCAGGCCGCCATAGCGGTCGATCTCCAGCGTGTGCAGCCGGTCGTAGACGACGCCGACGATGAGGAACAGCGCCGCCGAGACGATGCCGTGGCTGAGCATCTGGAAGATCGAGCCCTGGATGCCCTGGGTCGTGATGGTGAACATGCCGAGCGTCGCGAAGCCCATGTGGGCGATCGACGAATACGCGATCAGCTTCTTCATGTTGTTCTGGGCCAGGGCGACCAGCGACGTGTAGATGATGGCGATGACGCTGAGCGCAAACACCAGCGGCGCGAAGAAGGCCGTCGCCTCCGGCAGCATCGGGATGGAGAAGCGCAGGAACCCGTAGCCGCCCATCTTCAGCAGCACGCCGGCCAGGATCACCGACCCCGCCGTCGGTGCCTGTACGTGCGCGTCCGGCAGCCACGTGTGCACCGGCCACATCGGCACCTTGACGGCGAACGAGGCGAACAGCGCCAGCCACAGCCAGAACTGCATGTCGTAGGGGAAGGCGACCAGCCCGTTCGGGCCTGCCTCGCGGCCGAGCAGGACGAGTACGTCGGTGGTGCCGGCCTGAAGGTACATGGTCAGCATGGCGACCAGCATCAGCACCGAGCCGGTCAGCGTGAACAGGAAGAACTTGAACGCCGCGTAGACCCGGCGCTCGCCGTGCCCCCAGACGCCAATGATGATGAACATCGGAATCAGTACGCCCTCGAAGAATACGTAGAACAGGACGTAGTCGAGGGCGCAGAACATGCCGACCATCATCGTTTCCAGGATGAGGAAGGCGATCATGTATTCCTTCACCCGGTCCTGGATGGCATCCCAGCTTGCCAGAATGCAGATCGGCATGAGCAGCGTCGACAGCAGGACGAACATCATGGAGATGCCGTCGACGCCCATGCGGTAGGAGATGCCGAGGCCGGGGAACCACTCGACCCGCTCCTCGAACTGGAAGGCCGCCGTGCCGGTCTCGAAGTTGAACCAGATGAACAGCGACAGCAGGAAGGTCGCCAGCGTCGTCCACAGCGCCATGTAGCGCGCATTGCGCGCCACCACGTCGTCGGGGCCGCGGGCGATCAGGAAGATGATCGCGGCGCCGACGACCGGCAGGAACGTGACCAGCGACAACAGCGGCATGTTGACCATGTCGGCCTCGGACTCCCGCCTAGATCGCGTACAGGTACCAGGTGACGAACACCACAATGCCGATCAGCATGACGAAGGCATAGTGGTAGACGTAACCCGTCTGAAAGCGGCTGAACCTCTGCGCCAGCCCGCGCGAGACGCGCGCGATGCCGTCGGGGCCGAAGCCGTCGATGATGGCCATGTCGCCGGTCTGCCACAGGCCGCGGCCCAGCACATGGACCGGCCGTACGAAGAGCCATCGGTACAGCTCGTCGAAGTACCACTTGTTGAAAAACAGCGTGTACAGGGGCCGCACCGCCGCCGCGATCCGGCCGGGCAGGCCGGGCTCGACCATGTAGGCCAGGTACGCGATCGCAATGCCGGCAAAGCCCATCAGCACCGGCAGCAGCTTGACCCACAGCGGCAGGTGATGCGCGGCCTCGATCGTGTCGCGGGCGGCCAGTACCAGGATCGCATCCTGCCAGAAGTCCTCGCGGTACGCGCCGACGAAGGACCCGTAGCCGATGGCGCCGAGGAACACGGCTCCGACGGCGAGCACCACGCACGGCCCCAGCATGGTCCAGGGCGATTCGTGGACGTGCGACATGACGTGCTCGTCGGCCCGCGGCTGGCGGTGGAACGTCAGGAAGATCAGGCGGAAGCTGTAGATGGCGGTGAGCAGCGCGGCGGTCACGCCCAGCCAGTACGCCAGCATGCCGTCCCAGCTGTGCGCCGCGAAGGCGGCCTCGATGACGATATCCTTGGAGTAGTACCCGGCAAAGCCGAACACGCCGTAGATGCCGATGCCGGCCAGGGCCAGCGAGCCGATCCACATCAGGCCGTACGTCCAGGGGATATGGCGCCACAGGCCGCCCATCTTGCGCATGTCCTGTTCGCCCGACAGCGCGTGGATCACCGAGCCGGCGCCGAGGAACAGCAGCGCCTTGAAGGCGGCGTGGGTGGCCAGGTGGAACATCGCCGCCGAATAGGCCGACACGCCCGCCGCGAAGAACATGTAGCCGAGCTGGCTCATCGTCGAATAGGCGATCACCCGCTTGATGTCGAACGGGGTGAGGCCGATCGTGGCGGCGACGATGGCCGTCAGTGCGCCGACCACGGTGACCACCATCAGCGCTGCCGGTGCATATTCGAACAGCGGCGACAGCCGGCAGACCATGAACACCCCCGCCGTCACCATGGTCGCCGCGTGGATCAGGGCAGAGACCGGGGTCGGTCCTTCCATCGCGTCGGGCAGCCAGGTGTGCAGGCCGAGCTGCGCCGACTTGCCCATGGCGCCGATGAACAGCAGCAGGCACGCCGTGGTCAGGTGGTTCACCTCCATGCCCAGGAACGGGAACGTGGCATCGGCGTAGCCCGGCTCGCCGGCCAGTGCGAAAATGGTCTCGAACTGCACCGAGTCGAACAGCAGGAACACGGCAATGATGCCGAGGATAAACCCGAAGTCGCCGACGCGGTTGACGACGAATGCCTTCACTGCGGCGGCACGGGCCGACTCGCGCTCGTGCCAGAAGCCGATCAGCAGGTAGGAGGCCAGGCCGACGCCCTCCCAGCCGACGAACAGCTGGATCAGGTTGTCGGCGCTGACCAGCAGCAGCATGGCAAAGGTGAACAGGCTGAGGAACGAGAAGAACCGCGCCTTGTCCGGGTCATGCTCCATGTAGCCGATGGAGTAGATGTGCACCATGCCCGAGACGCCGTTGACGACCAGCAGCATGACCACGGTCAGCGTGTCCATGCGCAGCGCCCAGTCGGCCTCGAAACTGCCGCTGTCGAGGAAGGTGAACAGGGTCACCGTGCGCGTGTTGTCGAGGATGGCGACATCGACGAACAGCCAGATGGAGATCAGCAGGGCCGCGTTCACGGCGATGCAGGTCACCGCCATGGCGCCGCGCTCGCCGATCCGGCTGGCGAACAGCCCGGCGACGATGCACCCCAGCAGCGGCAGGAAGATGGCGGCGACTTCCATGGCGGGGCGTCCTAGCCTCTCATCACGTTGATGTCCTCAACCGCGATGGAGCCGCGGTTGCGGAAGTAGACGACGAGGATGGCAAGGCCGATGGCCGCCTCCGCCGCCGCCACGGTGAGCACGAACATGGCGAAGACCTGCCCGGTCATGTCGCCCAGCTGCACGGAGAACGCGACCAGGTTGATGTTGACGGCGAGCAGGATCAGCTCGATCGACATCAGGATGATGATCACGTTCTTCCGGTTCAGGAAGATGCCGGCGATGCCGATCGTGAACAGGACTGCGGCGACCGTCAGGTAATGCGAGAGCCCGATCTCCATTACGATACCCCTCCCCCGGGCTCGACCTTGCGCACCGTCAGGACCTCCTCGCGCCGGCGGTTGATCTGCGCGGCGACGTCCTGCCGGCGGACGCCGACGCGCTGGCGCAGCGTCAGCACGATCGCACCGATCATGGCGACCAGCAGCACCAGGCCGGCCGCCTGGAACAGGTACAGGTATTCGGTGTACAGCAGCAGGCCGAGCGCCTCGGTATTGGTAACGTCGGGGTCCAGGACCGGCGTCGCCGCCGGCGCCGCGGCGGCCAGTTCGGCCGCGGGCACCAGCGTCCAGGCGCCGATGACGAACAGCAGCTCAACCAGCAGGATGACGCCGATCAGCACGCCGAACGGCAGGTACTGCAGAAGGCCCTGGCGCAGCTCGGCGAAATTGATGTCGAGCATCATGACCACGAACAGGAACAGCACTGCCACGGCGCCGACATAGACCACGACCAGGATCATGGCCAGGAACTCCGCGCCCATCAGCACGAACAGGCCGGCGGCGTTGAAGAAGGCCAGGATCAGGAACAGCACCGAGTGCACGGGGTTCCGCGCCGCGATCACCATCACCGCCGAGGCGATGGCCACGGCGGAAAACAGGTAGAAGGCCAGGGCCCCAACAATCATGCCGAAACGCTCCCGCCGCGCGGCTGTGCCGGCGCGGCGTCACGGGTCCGAAGGAGGGCGCGGCGGCGGCCGCAGGGCCGCGCCACTGAGCGCTGCGTCCCGGCTGACGCACGGGTCGCCGCGGCGTACGGGGGCTTTTTAGCGGTAAGGCGCGTCGGCCGCAATGTTCGCGGCGAGCTGCGCCTCCCAGCGATCGCCGTTGGCCAGCAGCTTTTCCTTGTTGTAGTACAGCTCCTGCCGCGTTTCGGTAGAGAATTCGAAGTTCGGCCCTTCGACGATGGCATCCACCGGGCACGCCTCCTGGCAGAAGCCGCAGTAGATGCACTTGGTCATGTCGATATCGTAGCGCGTCGTGCGCCGGCTGCCATCTTCGCGCGGCTCGGCCTCGATGGTGATGGCCAGCGCCGGGCAGATCGCCTCGCACAGCTTGCAGGCGATGCAGCGCTCCTCGCCATTGGGGTAGCGCCGCAACGCGTGCTCGCCGCGAAAACGGGGGCTGATGGGCCCCTTCTCGAAGGGGTAGTTGAGAGTCACCTTCGGCTTGAACATGTACCGGAAGGTCAGCGCCATGCCTGTCAGCAGTTCGCTGAGCAGCAGGCTGCGCGCCGCGCGATCGATGAACGCCATGGCCTCCTACCCTTGCCCTTGTCCTTGTCCTTGTCCTCGTCTCACATGGTCTCGCCCGGCAGCCAGCCGGTCGCCATCAGCACGCCCGCCGTCAACACCACCCAGAACAGCGACAGCGGCAGGAACACCTTCCAACCGAGCCGCATCAGCTGGTCGTAGCGGAACCGAGGCATGGTGCCGCGAACCCAGATGAACAGGAACAGGCAGAAGCAGATTTTCAGAATCAGCCAGATCGGGCCGGGGATCCAGGTGAACGGCACCACCCCGAACGGCGGCAGCCAGCCGCCCAGGAACAGGATGGTCGTCATCGCGCTCATCAGGATCATGTTGGCGTACTCGCCGAGGAAGAACAGCGCGTACGTCATGGCGGAATATTCCACCATGAACCCGCCGGTGATCTCCGATTCGCCCTCGGGCAGGTCGAACGGCGCCCGGTTGGTCTCGGCCAGCGCCGAGATGAAGAACACGACCGCCATCGGGAAGTGCGGAATGATGAACCAGACGGTCTCCTGGGCGCGCACGATGTCGCTCAGGTTCAGCGAGCCGACGGAGAGCAGCACCGAGACGATAATGAAGCCGATCGACACCTCGTACGACACCATCTGCGCCGCCGAGCGCAGGCCGCCAAGGAAGGCGTAGCGCGAATTCGAGGCCCAGCCGGCCATGACGATGCCGTACACGCCCAGCGACGAGATCGCGAACAGATAGAGGATGCCGACATTGATGTCGGCGATGACCAGGCCCTCGCCGAAGGGAATCACCGCCCAGGCGACCAGGCTCAACAGGAAGGTGACCATCGGCGCGATGATGAACACCACCCGGTTGGCACCGCTGGGGATGATGGTCTCCTTGAAGAACAGCTTCATGCCGTCGGCGATGGGCTGCAGCAGGCCGAACGGACCGACCGTGATCGGTCCCTGGCGGAGCTGCAGGGCACCCAGGATCTTGCGCTCGGCATAGGTGAGATAGGCCACTGCCAGCAGCAGCGGCGCGATGACGACCATGATCTGGATGACGACCCAGATCGTCGGCCACGCGTATCCCGTCCAGAAGCCGTTATCCATGGGTGCCCGTCTTGCCGGTGTCGCCGCGGCCCAGGATCTCGTCCACGCACTTGGCCATGGTGATCGAGGCGCGGCTGATGGGATCGGTCATATAGAAGTTTTCGATCGGCGACACAAACGGCGCGGGGTCCATGCCGCCCTGCGTCGTGCCGAACTCGGCCCATGGCGCCGGCTGCAGCGTATCGATGGCGCCGAACACCGGATTGACCCCGGCCAGCCGCGCGCGCACGTCGCGCAGCGAATCATAGGGCAGTGTCCGGCCGATCTGCTCGCTGAAGGCGCGCAGGATCGTCCAGTCCTCGCGTGCCTCGCCCGGCGGGAACACGGCCATGCGGGCCTGCTGCACGCGGCCTTCGGTGTTGACGTACGTGGCGTTCTTCTCGGTGTACGCCGCGCCCGGCAGGATCACGCTGGCGTGATGGGCGCCACGGTCGCCATGGTGACCCTGATAGATGACGAAGGCCTCACCCAGTGCGGTCGTGTCGATCTCGTCGGCGCCGTGCAGCCAGACGACGTCGATCTCCCCCTTGCCGGCTCCTTCAAGAATCCCTGCGACATCGCGGCCGTGCTCCCCCGGGACGAAGCCGAGGTCGAGCCCGCCGACCCGTGCCGCCGCCGTGTGCAGAACGTTGAACCCGTTCCAGCCGTCGCGACTCATGCCATGGCGCTCGGCGACCTGGCGACAGGCGCCGAGCACGCGGGCGCCATCGCGCCGCGCCAGCGCGCCCATGCCGACAATGATCATCGGCCGCTCGGCCCGGTCCAGCACCGCCCCGAAGCCGTGGCGACCCTGCGCAATCTCGTCCAGGGTCTGCGGGCCGGCGCCCAGGTACTCTGTGCGGTAGGTCAGGTCGGCCTGCGGCCCGATGACGCCGACCTTGAGCCTGCCCATCAGCCAGCGCTTGCGGATGCGCGCGTTGACCATGGTCGCCTCGAGCCGCGGGTTCGAGCCCACGATCAGGATGGCGTCGGCATCCTCGATGCCGGCGATGCCGGTGTTGAAGATGTAACCGGCCCGATGCGCGGCATCGAGCGGCGCCCCGTCCTGGCGGCAGTCGATGTGCGGCGAGCCGAGGGCGGTCATCAGCTCCTTGAGCAGCAGCATTGATTCGGCGTCGCACAGGTCACCGGCGACGGCAGCGATCCGGTCGCCGCTCACCCCCTGCAGGCGCCGGGCGATGGCGGCAAAGGCCTCGCCCCAGGTGGCCTGGTGCAGCCGGCCGTCGCGGCGCACGTAGGGACGGTCAAGGCGCTGGCGGCGCAGGCCGTCACAGGCGAATCGGGTCTTGTCGTTGATCCACTCTTCGTTCACGTCCTCGTGCAGCCGCGGCAGCACCCGCATCACCTCGCCGCCGCGGGCATCCACGCGGATGCTGCAGCCGACCGCATCCAGCACATCGATCGATTCGGTCTTGCGCAGCTCCCACGGTCGCGCCTCGAAGGCATAGGGCTTGGAGGTCAGCGCCCCGACCGGGCAGATGTCGATCATGTTGCCGGACAGTTCGGACGCAATGGCGTGTTCGATATAGGTGCCGATCTCCATGTGCTCGCCGCGGCCGGTGGCGCCCAGTTCGGGCATGCCGGCGATCTCGTCGGCGAAGCGGATGCAGCGGGTGCAATGGATGCACCGCGTCATGAACGTCTTGATCAGCGGGCCCAGGTACTTCTCCTTCACCGCCCGCTTCACCTCGGTGTAGCGGCTGCGGTCGAAGCCGTAACCCATGGCCTGGTCCTGCAGGTCACACTCGCCGCCCTGGTCGCAGATCGGGCAGTCCAGCGGGTGGTTGATCAGCAGGAATTCCATCACACCGCGGCGCGCCTTGTGCACCATCTCTGTGTTGGTGTGGATGACCATGCCATCGGCACAGGGCATGGCACACGAGGCGATCGGCTTTGGCGATCGCTCCATCTCCACCAGGCACATGCGGCAGTTGGCCGGCACGCTGAGGCGATCATGATAGCAGAACCGGGGAATCTCGATGCCGAGCCGCTCGCAGGCCTGCAGCACCGAGACCCCCGGCTCCACCTCGATCTCCAGTCCATCGATGGTCAGCTTCGGCATCACTCACTCCCTGGTGCCATGCGGGTCCGTGCCGGGCCGATGCCTCTCGGTGTTCGCTTCACCCAGAGGAACATTGCCCTCCTGTTTACCCTCTCCGTTGGGCACCGCTTCCCCCATCCATCCCGTCGGCGGACAGGCCGGTCCGTCTGTTTCGGGCTGGTACCCGCCCTTCTCGATGATCAATACGGGCAACCCAAGCGCATGAAGCCATCCCATGGTTACCCTCCCATAACGCGAATGTACTGATAGTCCCCCGGTCTTAGAATGATGCCTTCATTTCCAGGCAATGGATTTCCCGTGAATGCTCCATCCTCACCAATCTCCCAAAGCTCTTCAATGAAGATATGTCCCGGATTCGGATAGGCGCTTGCAAACGACTTGCGGCCATACCGACCGCCGACCGTTTTTCCGTCCACCAGGCGCGCCACAACGAAGCAACCCTCTTGTCTATTATGGAAAAAATGGTCCCATCCTGTCTTCGCACGAAACAGGACCAAGCGCCTTAGAGCAAGCACCTTGAGGACCATGACCAGCAGTATCGGCCAAGCCGCTGGAGCCAGCAGGAACGAGATTACGCCTATGCTCCATGACAGCGCGGGATGATCCCCAATAAAACCCTCCCGCATCAATATTTCTATCAGCCAAAACAACAGGACAAAATTTATCAGGCTGAAACAGATAGCCTCCAAAATCCTGTCCTTCAAGGCATGATCCCCCTGCGGTACCAGCAGCCCATACACATACATCGACATGGCCCCCGGCAGCACGAAGGCCACGAACAGGATCAGATATGTGAGCTCCAGTTGCGGCATGTCACTCGGCCGCCGCCCGCACCGCTTGGCTGCGGTACTCGGCGATGCGCTTCTCCATCTCGGGCCGGAAGTGCCGGATCAGGCCCTGCACCGGCCAGGCCGCCGCGTCGCCGTGGGCGCAGATGGTGTGGCCCTCGATCTCGCGGGTCACGTCGAGCAGCATGTCGATCTCCTCGACGCGGGCGTTGCCCTTGACCATGCGCTGCATGACCCGCCACAACCAGCCGGTGCCCTCGCGGCACGGCGTGCACTGGCCGCAGCTCTCGTGCATGTAGAAATGCGACAGGCGGGCGATGGCGTAGATGATGTCGGTCGACCGGTCCATGACGATCACGCCGGCCGTGCCCAGGCCCGACTTCACCTCCTTCAGGCTGTCGAAGTCCATCAGCACGTCGTCGCAGATCGACTTCGGCAGGACCGGCACCGACGAGCCGCCGGGAATCACCGCCAGAAGGTTGTTCCAGCCGCCGCGTACGCCGCCGGCGTGTTTCTCGATGAGCTCCCGGAGCGGGATGCCCATGATCTCCTCGACGTTGCACGGCTGGTTGACATGACCCGAAATGCAGAAGATCTTCGTGCCGGTGTTCTTCGGCCGGCCGAGCGCGCCGAACCAGTCGCCGCCGCGGCGCACGATGTCGGGCACGCAGGCGATCGTCTCAACGTTGTTGACCGTGGTCGGGCAGCCCCACAGCCCGGCATTGGCCGGGAACGGCGGCTTGTTGCGCGGCATGCCCTTCTTGCCCTCGACGCTCTCCAGCAGCGCCGTCTCCTCGCCGCAGATATAGGCGCCGGCGCCGCGGTGGAGGTACACGTCGAAGTCCCAGCCGGAGCCGGCGGCATTCTTCCCCAGCAGACCGGCCTCATAGGCTTCGTCGATGGCGACCTGAACGTTGGATGCCTCGTTGTAGAACTCGCCACGGATGTAGATGTAGCAGGCGTGGGCGCTCATGGCGAAGCTGGACATCAGCGCCCCTTCCAGCAGCCGGTGCGGCTCGAAGCGCAGGATGTCGCGGTCCTTGCAGGTACCCGGCTCCGATTCGTCGGCGTTGATGACCAGGTAGTGCGGCCGCTCTGTCTTCGGCTCCTTGGGCATGAACGACCATTTCAGCCCGGTGGGGAAGCCGGCACCGCCGCGCCCGCGCAGGCCGGACGTCTTGACCTCGTCAATAATGCGATCGCGGCCCAGTTCGATCAGCTTCCGGGTGTTGTCCCAGATGCCGCGCTCGCGCGCACCCGGCAGCCGCCAGTCATGCCAGCCGTACAGGTTGGTGAATACTCGGTCCTGATCGCGCAGCATGGTCATTCCTTCTTGGCGGACGACGACTTGCCGGACCGGGGCGACTTCCTGGTGCCGCCAGTCCTGGTGCCATCCGACTTGTTCGCCGTCGAACGGCGCAGCGCCCTGGTCCGTCTCCTGGGCTGCTCCTCTGCCTCGGCAGGCTCGGCCGCTGGGGCAGGCTCGGCCGCTGGGGCAGGCTCGGCCGCGGCAGCCGGCAGCTGCGGTTCAATCGGCGACGTGCTCAGCGGCGGCCTGGCCGGCTGGCGCGCCTGTGCCGGCGTCTCCGCAGCAATCGGTTCACCGCGTTCGGACGCGGCGGCCGGCGGCGGTGATTCGGCCCCGGCCGCCTCTTCGGGCTGCGCTTCGGCGGGCTGCGCTTCGGCGGGCTGCGCCGGCGAAGGCTCGGCCGCCGGCGAAGGCTCGGTTGCCGGCGCCGGCTTGCGGGCCCAAGGCGGTTCGCCGAGCAGGCTGGTGGGTCCCCCCAGCGCCTGGCTGCCCTTCCGGTGGACCTGCGACCCGACGACCGGCTTCTCACCACGCCTCAGCATGTCGATCACGTCACACATGCGGTCGTAGTTCAGGTCTTCGTAGTAGTCGTCGTTGACCTGGACCATGGGGGCGTTCACGCAGGCGCCGAGGCATTCGACCTCCATCACCGTGAAGTCGCCGTCGGCGCTGGTGTGCCCCGGTGTCGTGCCGGTCTTGTCGTGAATGGCGCGCAGGATGTCATCGGATCCGCACAGCCAGCACGGCGTGGTCGTGCACACCTGGACCAGGTGTTTCCCCACCGGCGCCTTGTTCAGCATGGTGTAGAAGCTGGCCACCTCGTAAACCCGGATGCGCGGCATCTCCAGGACGTCGGCGACATGGTCCATCGCCGCGCGGGGCAGCCAGTTGTCGTTCTGACGCTGGGCCAGGTCGAGCAGCGGCAGCACCGCGCTCTGCTCCTTGCCTGGCGGGTACCTGGCAATGATGCGCCTGGCCCGCTCCACGTTCTCGGGCGTGAATTCGAAGTGCGCGGGCTGCGCGTTCTCGGTCGCCGGTTCGCCGAAGCTCATCGATCAATGTCTCCAAACACGATGTCCATGGCGCCGATGATCGCCACGGTATCGGCCAGCATGTGACCGCGCGACATGAGGTCCAGCCCCTGCAGGTGGGCAAAGCCGGGGCCCCGGATGCGGCAGCGATAGGGCCGGTTCGTGCCGTCGGCCATGATGTACACGCCGAACTCGCCCTTCGGTGCCTCCACCACGCCGTAGTATTCGCCCGGCGGCACGTGATAGCCCTCGGTGTAGAGCTTGAAGTGGTGGATCAGCGCCTCCATCGACCGCTTCATTTCGGCGCGGGGCGGCGGCGCGATCTTGTGGTCAGCAACCTTGATCGGCCCATGCTTGGGCATCTCCTGCAGGCACTGGCGCATGATGCGGTTGGACTGCCGCATCTCCTCCATTCGCACCAGATAACGGGCATAGCAGTCGCCGGTCAGGCCGACCGGCACGTCGAAGTCCATGCGGTCGTAGACGTCGTAGGGCTGCGCCTTGCGCAGGTCCCAGGCAACGTTGGAGGCGCGCAGCATGGGGCCGCTGAAGGCCCAGGCCAGCGCCTGGTCGGTGGAAATAATGCCGATGTCGACGGTCCGCTGCTTCCAGATGCGGTTCTCGGTAAGCAGATCCTCCAGGTCGTCGATGAACTTCGGAAAGTCCTCGGTCCACGCCCAGATGTCGTCGGCCAGGCCAGCCGGCAGATCCTGGTGCACCCCGCCGGGGCGGAAATAGGCGGCGTGCATGCGCGCGCCGCAGACCCGTTCGTAGAACTCCATCAGCACCTCGCGCTGCTCGAAGCCCCACAGCGACGGCGTGATGGCGCCGGCGTCGAGCGCGAAGGTCGTGACATTGAGCAGGTGGTTGAGGATGCGCGTCATCTCGGAATAGAGCACGCGGATGTACTGGGCGCGCTCCGGCACGCTGATGCCGAGCAGCTTTTCCACCGCCAGGGCATAGGCGTGCTCCTGGTTCATCGGCGCGACGTAGTCCAGCCGGTCGAAATACGGAACCGCCTGCAGATAGGTCTTGTATTCGATCAGCTTCTCGGTGCCGCGATGGAGCAGGCCGATGTGCGGATCGGCGCGCGTGATCACCTCGCCGTCCAGCTCCAGCACCAGGCGCAGAACCCCGTGGGCCGCCGGATGCTGCGGCCCGAAGTTCATGGTGAACGGCTTGATCTCGATCTCGGCCATGACGCGTTACGTCCTTCAGCCCGCCTTTTCGTCGCCCGGCAGGATCTGGCGGGTCATTCCCTCCCAGGGACTCAGGAAATCCCAGGACCGGAAATCCTGGGTCAGCTTGACCGGCTCGTAGACGACCCGCTTCTGCTCGTCGTCGTAACGGACCTCGACGTAGCCGGTCAGCGGGAAGTCCTTGCGCAGCGGATGCCCCTCGAAGCCGTAGTCGGTCAGGATGCGGCGCAGGTCGGGATGATCGGAAAAGAACACCCCGAACATGTCCCACACCTCGCGCTCATACCAGACGGCCGCGGGATAGATGCCGGTCACCGACGGCACCGGCGTATCCTCGTCGGTGGTGATCTTCACCCGGACGCGCTGGTTGTGCTTCAGGCTGAGCAGCTGATAGACCACCTCGAACCGCTCCTCCCGGTCCGCGAAGTCGGCGGCGGTCACGTCCATGAGTTGCTGGAACTGGCAGTTCGAGTCGTCACGCAGAAACATGATCACCTTGGCGACGGCGCCGCGCCGCGCCCAGACGATCAGCTGGCCGTGCTGCATCTCCCAGCGCGCCACGTCAGGGTCCAGGCTGCGCACCAGATAGTCGCCAAGCTCGTCGAGCGTCGCAAAGGCCATGGGCTGGCTCCGCCTTCAGGGTCAGCGGGCGATGACGTCGCCGCGCATGATCTTCTTCTGCAACTGCAACACGCCATAGACCAACGCTTCCGCCGTCGGCGGGCAGCCGGGCACATAGATGTCCACCGGCACCACACGGTCGCAGCCGCGCACCACCGAATAGGAATAATGGTAGTAGCCGCCGCCGTTCGCGCACGAGCCCATGGAGATGACCCAGCGCGGCTCCGGCATCTGGTCGTACACCTTGCGCAGCGCCGGTGCCATCTTGTTGCACAGGGTGCCGGCGACGATCATCACGTCCGACTGCCGCGGGCTGGGCCGCGGGATGACGCCGAACCGGTCCAGGTCGTAGCGCGGCATGTACGAGTGAATCATCTCGATCGCACAGCAGGCGAGGCCGAAGGTCATCGGCCACAGCGACCCGGTGCGCGCCCAGTTGACCAGCGCCTCGTACCTGGACAGCAGGAACCCCTTGTTCTGCATTTCCTGGGTGGCCGCCCGGATGATGGCGTCCTGATCCGGCCCCGGCGGGATCGGCTCGCCGACCTCGGCCAGGCTGCGGGCAGCGGTCACTCCCATTCCAGCGCTCCCTTCTTCCACTCGTAGATGAACCCGATGGTCAGGATGCCGAGGAACACGATCATCGACCAGAAGCCGAACATGCCGATCGCGCCAAGCGATGTTGACCACGGGAACAGGAAGGCCACCTCAAGATCGAAGATGATGAACAGGATCGATACAAGGTAGAACCGCACGTCGAACTTCGACCGTGCGTCCTCGAATGCCTCAAAGCCGCACTCGTAAGGCGACACCTTTTCCGTGTCGGGCTTTTGCGGGCCCAGCATGTACGACATGGCAATCATGGCCCCGGCCATCACCACGGCGATGGCCAGAAACATCAGTATCGGAAAATAGTCCGTGACGAGCGAGCTGACCATCGGCGCCTCGGCGTGACGGGTTCGACCGGATCGCCGGAGCCGCCCGAAAAACTTATGTCATTCATAGAGTTAAGGGCAGTCTGCCGGCGCCTTCGTCGGGAGACTATATAGGCCGGACACGCCCGTTGGAAAGGGAATTCGCCCCTCCCGGCACCACGCCTGCGGCAATGCAGCACGGCCGAACACCCTCCGGCCACCGCCGATCAACGCGCACGGCTACCTCCACGTGCCAAGGCCGGGCGGCGACCGGGACGCGATTCAAAATCAACAGCGACAGGGGAAATGGCGCGAGTGACGGGACTTGAACCCGCGGCCTCCGGCGTGACAGGCCGGCGCTCTAACCAACTGAGCTACACCCGCATCTGCTCGAAGCCGATCGACGCTTCGAGACGGTCTGTTACCGGCTCGCGACCGAAGTGTCAAGGACGTGACACCCTGCAAGACTGGCTCTGTACGATCCCTTTCGCGGGGACGGTTCGCGGGGACCGGCAGCGTGCATCCCGACACCCACCCTGATCCCTACATATGGCGCCACATCCGCGCTTCAATGCCGAGTTGGCGGTCGATCCATCTTGCCCGATCGGCGCGACGAGGCATTGGGGTCTCCCCGAAGCCGGACCCGGCCCGTCATGGC
>CAZGMC010000048.1:0-4129 GCA_964526565.1 uncultured Mycobacteriaceae bacterium | reverse complement strand
CGGCTCGTCATGGCCGGCTCGTCATGGCCGGCTCGTCATGGCCGGCTCGTCATGGCCGGCTCGTCATGGGCGGTGCAGGGTTCGAACCTGCGGCCTTTCGGGTGTAAACCGAATGCTCTACCGCTGAGCTAACCGCCCGCCAGCGTGACGGCGCACGACCGGCCGGTGTTGTGACGGCCGGCCGCACAGTGTCAGATCACGAGGAACACAGACCATGCCCGCCGCCGCAAAGCAAGAACGTGGGGCCGGCATGTCACCCGTTTGACTGGTCCGCGCCAACCGGCCCGCGCCAACCGGCCAGCCATGTCGAACGCGCCCCGACAGCGGTGGTCAGTTGACCGAATCCTTGAGCGCCTTGCCCGCCTTGAACTTCGGCTGCCGCGACGCCGGAATGTCGATCTTCTCGCCGGTACGGGGATTCCGTCCCTCCGACGCCGCCCGCTCGGCCACGGAAAACGTCCCGAAACCGACGAGACGGACCTCATCTCCATCCTTCAACGCTGCCGTGATCCCCTCGAGCACCGCATCGACAGCCCTCGACGCGTCCGCCTTGGCCAGACCCGTCTCATCGGCCACGTACGCGGCCAGATCATTCTTGTTCACGCTTTGCCCCCCAAGAATAGTTAGCAAGCAGCATTCGCGCAGCGGCCGCTCTTGAAACGCCTTGCCCAGCGTGCAGGCAGAAAGACAACGTCGGCGACGACGACCGGCTGACCGCGGTGCGAGAGTCTATGCGCAACCACGCGTTTGGGTCAATCGCCCAAGAATACACACCACGTGACTATTCTACCTTTGTTGTGGATGTGCGGCATTAGTGACGAATCACCGCCTCCTCCTCATCGCCCTCCGGCGGCACGGCAACGCCGTCCACCTCGGCCGGCTCCTCCCACTCGATTGGCTTGAGCGGATGCACCAGCGCCTCTGCCAGCACCTCATCCAGGTTACCGACCGCGACGATCTTCAGGCCCCGCTTGACGTTGTCCGGGATGTCGGCGATGTCCTTCTCATTGTCCTTTGGAATCAACACTGTCGTCAGGCCGCCGCGGAGCGCCGCCAGCATTTTTTCCTTCACGCCACCGATCGGCAGAACGCGGCCACGCAGGGTGATCTCGCCGGTCATGGCAATGTCCTTGCGCACCGGGTTTCCGGTCAGCACGGACACGATCGACGTGACCATGGCGACGCCGGCACTGGGGCCGTCCTTCGGTGTCGCACCCTCCGGCACATGCACATGAATGTCCCGGCGGGCGAACACGGTTGGCTTGATGCCGAACGCGGCGGCGCGGGACTTCACATAGCTCTCCGCGGCCTGCACCGATTCGCGCATCACGTCGCCGAGCTTGCCGGTGGTTGTCACCTTGCCCTTGCCGGGCACCATGACCGCCTCAACCGAGAGCAGCTCGCCGCCCACCTCGGTCCAGGCCAGGCCGGTGGTCACCCCGACCAGATCGGTCAGCTCCGCCTCGCCAAAGCGGAACCGGCGCACGCCGGCGTACTTTTCCAGATTGCGGCGGGTGATGGCGATGCGCTCGCCGCCCTTCATCAGGATTTCCTTGACGGCCTTGCGGGTCAGGCCGGCGATCTCCCGCTCCAGGTTGCGGACGCCGGCCTCACGCGTGTAGTAGCGAATCAGGTCGCGCAGGGCGTCGTCCGAGATTGACCACTCGCCCTTTCTGAGGCCGTGCGCCTTCATCTGCTTGCCGATCAGGTGGCGCTTGGAGATCTCGACCTTCTCATCCTCGGTGTAGCCCGGAATGCGGATGATCTCCATTCGGTCGAGCAGCGGCTGCGGCATGCGCAGCGTGTTCGCTGTGCAGATGAACATGACATCGGACAGGTCGTAGTCGACCTCGAGATAATGATCCTGGAAGGTGTGGTTCTGCTCCGGATCGAGCACCTCGAGCAGCGCCGACGACGGATCACCGCGCCAGTCGGCCCCCAGCTTGTCCACCTCGTCGAGCAGGAACAGCGGGTTCGACGACTTGGCCTTCTTCATGCCCTGGATGACCTTGCCGGGCATTGAGCCGATATAGGTGCGCCGGTGGCCGCGAACCTCGGCCTCGTCGCGCACGCCGCCCAGGGACATGCGCACGAAGTTCCGGCCGGTGGCGCGGCCGACAGACTTGCCGAGCGACGTCTTGCCGACGCCCGGCGGGCCGACCAGGCACAGGATCGGGCCGCGCAGCTTGTTCATGCGCTGCTGCACGGCAAGGTATTCCAGGATGCGCTCCTTGACCTTCTCCAGCCCATAATGGTCCTCGTCCAGGACCTTCTGGGCCAGCTTGATGTCCTTCTTGACCTTGGTGCGCTTCTTCCACGGGATCGACAGCATCCAGTCGAGGTAGTTGCGCACCACTGTCGCTTCCGCCGACATCGGGCTCATGTTGCGAAGCTTCTTCAGCTCCGCCAGGGCCTTGTCACGAGCCTCCTTGGACAGCCTGGTCTTGTTGACGCGATCCTCCAGCTCCTGGACCTCGTCGCGGCCGTCCTCGCTTTCCCCGAGCTCCTTCTGGATGGCCTTGAGCTGTTCGTTCAGGTAGTACTCGCGCTGCGTCTTTTCCATCTGCCGCTTGACGCGGTTGCGGATGCGCTTTTCCACCTGCAGCACGCCGATCTCGTTCTCCATGTAGGCGAACACCTTCTCCAGGCGTTCGGCCACGGTGGACGTCTCCAGCAGCTGCTGCTTCTCCGGAATCTTCAGCGACAGGTGCGAGGCGATCGTGTCGGCCAGCTTGCTCGGCTCCTCGATCTGGTTGATCGAGACCAGCACCTCTGGCGGAATCTTCTTGTTCAGCTTGATGTACTGTTCGAACTGTGTGATCGCCGCACGGCTCAGCGCCTCCAACTCCTGCCGCTCGCCCTCCATGTCGGCGATCAGGTCGGCATAGGCCTGGAAGAATTGCGGGTTCGGCGCGAACTGCGAGATGCTGGCACGCTGGTTGCCTTCGACCAGCACCTTGACCGTGCCGTCGGGCAGTTTCAGCAATTGCAGGACCGTGCCGACAGTGCCAACCGAGTAGATGTCCGAAGGGCTTGGATCATCCTGCGCGGCATTCTTCTGCGTCACGAGAAGGATCTGCTTGTCATCCTTCATGACGTCTTCCAGTGCGCGCACCGACTTTTCGCGCCCGACGAACAGCGGCACGATCATGTGCGGAAAGACGACAATGTCCCGCAAGGGAAGAACCGGAAAGATGCTACCGCGATGGAGATCGAGCATCAGGCAACGAGCCTCTTCAGCGTGCCGGCCCGGCAGTCCCCTGGAGACGTCGGGCACGGAACCAGCGTTCGGGGTACGTGAACTAAGGTGGCCCTGGGAAGAGCCGGTTCAAGCGGGTGCCAGAGTCCCGGAGCCGGCGCCCGGCGCCGCGCCGGCCCGGAATCCGTCACGCACCGGGAGCCAGATCGCCCCGCTTCTCCGCATAGATCATCAGCGGCCTTGCCCGACCTTCGACGACCTCACGATTGATGACAATCTCTTCAACGCCGTCCAGGCCAGGCAGGTCGAACATCGGCTCAAGCAGGATGCTCTCCATGATGGATCGCAGGCCGCGCGCGCCGGTCTTGCGCTGGATCGCCTTCTTCGAAATGCTGCGCAACGCATCCTCGGAGAACGACAGCGACACGTCTTCCATCTCGAACAGGCGCTGATACTGCTTGACCAGGGCGTTCTTCGGCTTGGTCAGGATATCGATCAGGGCGCTTTCATCCAGGTCCGTCAACGTCGCCACGACCGGCAGCCGGCCGACGAATTCCGGGATCAGACCAAACTTGAGCAGGTCCTCCGGCTCGACATCGCGCAGGACCTCGCCGGTCTGCCGCTCCTCTGGCGCCCGCACGTCGGCGCCGAACCCGATGGCCGTGCCGCGCCCCCGCTGGGCAATGATCTTCTCCAGCCCGGCAAAGGCGCCGCCGCAGATGAACAGGATGTTGGTCGTATCGACCTGCAGGAACTCCTGCTGCGGATGCTTGCGGCCACCCTGCGGCGGCACCGAAGCGATCGTGCCCTCCATGATCTTCAGCAGCGCCTGCTGCACGCCCTCGCCCGACACGTCGCGGGTGATCGAGGGGTTGTCCGACTTGCGGCTGATCTTGTCGACCTCGTCGATGTAGACGATGCCGCGCTGCG
>CAZGMC010000047.1:14584-31676 GCA_964526565.1 uncultured Mycobacteriaceae bacterium | reverse complement strand
CGTCACAGCCGGTGCGGCCCCGCGAGCCGGGTCACGATACCCGGCGGAACCAGAAGGACTGCGGCGCGCGGTGGCCGCCTTCGCACAGCACCGGACAGGCGTCGGCCAGCCTGTCGCGATGGCTGTGCCACAGCCAGTTGAGCGCGGCGACGACCTCGAAATCGCGGTTGAAGCTCAGGAAGGCCTCCAGCAGGTACTGCTCGTTCCACAGCCGGCGCTCCTTGACGACCCACCGCTCCGGATAGTCGCGGGGCGTGAAGACGTCGTGGACGTGGATCAGCACGCCGGGCCGGATCCGGCTCAGCAGGTAAAGGTACTCGAACACCACGTCGCCCTGCGGCCGCGTGACGTGGGAGGAGTCGATGAACAGGACGTCGTTCTCCTCCAGGCTGCGGAACAGGTCGACCGGGCAGTCCTCGACCTTGCTGCGCAGCACCGTCGCCCCCGTTGCCTCCAGCCACGGCCTGGCGAACGGCTCGATGCAGGTGTGCGCGCAGCGCCAGGCGGCGTCCTCCTGCACGTTCCGGGCGATGGCCAGCCGCACGACCAGGGTGGAGTTGCCGCCGCCGATCTCGATGATCCGCGCGGGCCGAAAGGCGCGGATGACGCCATAGAGCACCTCCGCATCGCCCGCCTCAAAGAAGCCGTTGCGGTAGCCGAAGGCGCCGGGGCCGGGCCGGTCGCGCGGGATGGCCAGCAGCTCCTCGCGGCAACGGAGCTGGTCGAGGAAGGCCAGCTGGCCCGCCTCGTTGAGGTCGAGGCCCGGCAGCGGCCGCTCGCGGCCGAGGTCGCCGGTGATGTCGCCGGGCAGGACGACGGGCGAGTGGTAGTGATGGGGGACCAGGGCGATCCGGAACGCATCCAGGACGCGCCGCGATACCGGCGCCAGATAGTTCAGGTGGGCGATGACATAAAGCAGTGGCGCCATGGCCAGTACCAGCGGCGACAGGACAAGGTCGAACGCCCGGATGAGGCGCGCCACGATGACCCGAACGGTCCTGTTCATGGCGGCGCACCCGTCCCGTCCTGCATACGATCGCGTTCTATTCTGCGGCCGGCGCGCGTCGACTTGAAAGCGCCCGGCGCCGCAACCGTCATTTATTCATCAGCACAGAACGGGGCACACGTCAAGGGCGTGCAGCGGCGGTGCTGCACGCCGACGCTGTGGCGCGGCGGGAGAAAGGCGAAAGGTTCAGCCCGCTGCCGCTCGGCCGATCGCCGCCAGGGTGTGGAGCGCGATCATGCGCTCCTCGTCGGTGGGGATGACCCAGGCGGAGACGCGGCTGCCGGCGGTGGTCAGCCGCGGGCCGCCGGCCTGATTGGCCTGTTCGTCCAGATCGACGCCCAGCCAGCGGGCGCCCTCGCAGACGCGGGCGCGGATCGGCGCGGCGTTCTCGCCGATGCCGGCGGTGAAGACCAGCCCGTCGAGCCCGCCCAGGCTGGCCGCCAGCCGGCCCAGCTCCTGGTTGATGCGGTAGACGTACAGCGACAGCGCCAGGTGGGCGCGCGGGTCGTCGCTGGACAGCAGCTCGCGCATGTCGTTGCTGATGCCGGACACGCCGAGCAGGCCCGACTGCCTGTAGAGCAGGTCCTCCACCTGGGCCGCGCCCATGCCGAGCTGCTGGATGCAATAGAGCACCACGCCGGGATCGAGCGAGCCGCAGCGCGTGCCCATGGGCAGGCCGTCCACGGCGGTGAAGCCCATGGTGCTCTCGACGCTGCGCCCGGCGCGGATGGCGCACATGCTGGCGCCGTTGCCCAGATGGGCGACCACCACCCGGCCCTCGGCCAGATCTGGCGCGACCCGCGGCAGCGACCGGGCGATGTACTCGTAGGACAGGCCGTGGAAGCCGTAGCGGCGCACGCCGCGGTCGTAGTAGTCGGGCGGCAGGGCGTAGCGGTCGGCCACCTCCGGGTGGCCGCGGTGGAAGGCGGTGTCGAAGCAGGCGACCTGCGGCAGGTCCGGCTGCCGTTCGGCGATGATGCGGATCGGCGCCAGGTTGTGCGGCTGGTGCAATGGCGCCAGCGGTACGAACGCGTCCAGTTTCGCCAGGATGTCGCGGTCGACCACCACCGGCGCTGAATGGTCCGGCCCGCCGTGGACGACGCGGTGGCCGACGGCGATCAGCGCTTCGGCCGACGGCCGGCCGGCGAACCAGTCGCTGAGCCGCTGCAGCGCCGCGGCGTGGCCGCCGCCGGACTCCCAATGTTCGTCCTCCAGGGTGTTGCCGTCGGCATCCTTGGCGACGAAGTGCGGGTGGTTGCCGATGCCGGAGATCTGGCCATCGAGGTGCAGCCTGGGCACGGCGTCCCCGTCGCCGACGGTGAACACCGAGACCTTGATGCTGGACGAGCCGGCGTTGAGGACCAGGACGGCGTCGCTCATTGGGGCACCCCTTTCGGCACCTTGGGCAGGCGCTCGCGGGCGTAGCGGGCCACGATGGCGGCGATGGCGCACGAGGCCAGCTTGGTGCGGTGGCTGTCGGCGCGGCTGGTCAGGATGATCGGCACGCGCGCGCCCAGCACGATGCCGGCGGCGTCCGCCTTGGCCATGAAGGTCACCTGCTTGGCCAGGATGTTGCCGGCCTCCAGGTCGGGCACCACCAGGATGTTGGCTTGGCCGGCGACCGGCGACTTGATGCCCTTGATCCGCGCCGCCTCCTTGCTGATGGCGTTGTCGAAGGCCAGCGGCCCGTCGAGCAGGCCGCCGGTGATCTGGCCGCGGTCGGCCATCTTGCACAGGCTGGCGGCATCGAGGGTCGAGGGAATGCGCCCTGTCACGGTCTCCACCGCCGACAGGATCGCCACTTTCGGCGTCTCGATGCCGATGGCGTGGGCCAGGTCGATGGCGTTCTGGCAGATGTCGCGCTTGGCCTCCAGGTTGGGCGCGATGTTGATCGCGCCGTCGGTGACGATCAGCACGTCGCCATAGGTTGACACGTCCATGATGAAGGCGTGGCTGATGCGCCGCTCGGTGCGCAGCCCGGTCGCCTTGTCGACGACCGCCTCCATCAGCTCGTCGGTGTGCAGGCTGCCCTTCATCAGGGCCTCGGCGCGGCCGCTGCGGACCAGCTCGACGGCGCGGGCGGCGGACTCGTGGCTGTGCTCGGTGCCGACGATCTCCAGGCCGGAAATGTCGATGTCGTACTCCTCGGCGACCGTGCGGATGCGTTCTTCCGGGCCGACCAGGATCGGCACGATGAAACCCTGCTCCGCCGCGTCCACCGCCGCCGACAGCGAGGAGTCGTCGCACGGGTGGGCGACTGCCGTGGCCACCGCCTCCCTGGCCACGCCGTTCGCCATCAGGCGGTCATAGCCGCTGCTGCGGCGCAGCTCCAGGTTCGGCAGCTCGCCGCGCGGCCGGCGGATCTTGTTGGCCGGGGCGATCACCTCGACGCTGCCTTCGATGACCGCCTGGTCGAGCTGGTTGACGACGCGGCAGTCGAGCGCGACGGTACGGGTATCAGCCTGCTTGTCGCGCACCGTCAGCGTCACCGTGACGTGGTCGCCGGGTCCGACCGGGCCGACGAAGCGCAGGGTCTCGCCGGTCAGCAGCGTGCCGGGGCCTGGCAGGCGGGTGCCGAGCACCTTGGCGATCAGGGTGCTGCCCCACATGCCGTGGCGGATCACCCGCGACTGGATGCCCTCGCGGGTGTCCTCGTCGATGGTGCTGGGCGTCATGTCGCCGCACAGCGCGGCCAGCACCGAGACGTCGTCCTCGGTCAGGGTGCTGTCCAGCTTCGCCGTGTCGCCGACTGCGATCTCATCGAACGTGCGGTTCTCGACCGTGTCGTTGTCGTTCATGGCCTGCCCTGGTGCCGCGGGGTTCGGAAAAGGGCGCGGGCCGGCGGCTCACGCCATGATGTTGAAGCCGGAGTCGACGTAGACGATGCTGCCGGTGATGGTGGCCGCGGCGTCGCTGGCCAGGGCGGCGGTGGCGGCGCCGACCTCCTCGATCGACACCGGCCGGGTCACCGGCGCGCGCTGGATCACGTCCTTCATCAGGTGGTCGAACTCGGCGATGCCGGAGGCGGCGCGGGTCTGGATCGGTCCCGGCGAGACGGCGTGGACACGGATGCCCTTCGGCCCCAGCTCGGCGGCCAGGTAGCGCACCACGCTCTCCAGCGCCGCCTTGACCGGCCCCATCATGTTGTAGTTCTGCACGACCCGCTGGCTGCCGATGTAGGTCATCGTGGTCAGGCAGCCGCCATTGCTCATCAGCGGCTCGGCCGCCCGTGCCAGGCGGATGAACGAGTGGCACGACACGTCCATGGCCGTCTGGAAGCCCTCGAGCGAACAGTCGGTGACGCGGCCGTGCAGGTCGCTCATCGGGGCGTAGGCGATCGAGTGCAGCAGGAAGTCGAGCCGGCCCCAGGTGTCGCGGATGGCGTCGAACACCGCCTCGACCTGGCCCGGCCTGGTGACGTCCAGCGGCATGACGATCGGCGCCTCGACCTGCTCGGCCAGCGGCCGGACATGGCGCTCGGCCTTGTCGTTCAGATAGGTGATGGCCAGCTCGGCGCCGCGGGCCTTGTAGGCCTGGGCGCAGCCCCAGGCGACGCTCGATTCGTTGGCGATGCCGACGACCAGGCCCTTGCGGCCCTCCAGGGGATAGGGGCGGAACATGGGGGCAAACCTCCGTCGCTGTCGAGCCGGCCTCGGTCGCTGTCGAGCCGGCCTCGGTCGCATCGCAGCGGATACGCGGGCTGCGCGCACATGCGTATGCGGCAGTGCAGCATCGACTGCCGGTGCAAGGAATTCAAGTGATCGTTCGATTGCCGCGGTGCGACACGCGGCGCGCCGCACCGGCTGCCGCCGCGGCGGCGGCAGCCGGCTGCCGGCCGGTCAGCGCTGGCTGTCCTTCGGCTTGATCAGGCTTTCATCCTCGTTGGTGTCGCTGACGGGCGTGCTGACATAGGCGCCCGAGAAGCCGGCGCCGCCGGGCGTGGGGCGATGGCGGTGGCCCTGGTCCTTGGCAGGCTGCTCGACCCGTTCGCCCTCGGGCGGCGGCTCGCTCTCGTGCGGCTTCGGTGTCCGGAACGGCAGATCGCCCTGGTTGGATGGCTCGGTTGTGGTGTCCGTCGTCCCGGTCGGGTTGCGCTCGGTCATGGCGACCCCTCGGTCTGTTGAAAGGGAAGGCTGCCCGCACCGCCTCCGGTTACGCGCACTCGCCACTTGAACGACGGACCGGGCGGCCGGGTTCCGTGCCGTGCATGCTGCCAGGAGACTGCGCAATGCTTGGCGTCCGGGTGCCTGAAGGTCAGGCCCAGTCCGGCGACGGACGTACAGGGCCCGGGCCGGCAGGACTCGGGCCAGCAGGACTCAGGCCAGCGGGGCTCAGGCCAGCGTCACCCTGACGGTGGCATAGTGCGGCCCGATGCCGGCGCTGACCTGCTTGCCCAGTTCGATCTTGTAGAGGTGGATGCGCGGGAAGCGCTTGCGGAACTCCTTGATCGCGTAGTCCTCGCAGGTCTTGCAGCAGTCGATCTCGGTGACCAGGGTGATGTCGGCCACGTCGTCGACGAACTTGACCAGGTCGCCCCCCACGCTCCCCACCACCGGCAGGCGCCGCGCCGCCTTGATCGCATCCTCCTTCTGCGCCCTGAGCACGGCGTGGTAGGTGGCCAGCGGCATGGAGCGCGGCGTCGGCAGGCGGATCTTCTCGATGGCGCGAACCCTGATCTCCGGCCGCGCGGTCAGCCAGTTCAGCAGCTTGGGCTCGGTGTGGTAGAGGCCCATGCCGTTGCAGCCCAGCCGGCTGCGCTTGTCCATGGCGTAGGACACGTCGGGGATCAGCCCCAGGCCGAGCAGCAGCGAGCGCGGCAGGGCGGCGCTGTCGGAATAGGCGCCGATCACGTCCCAGTTGCCATCGGTGAAGTTGATCAGGGCCAGGCACAGATTGTGCCCTTCAGCGTCATAGGCCTTCCTGTAGCCCAGCGCCTTGTTGATCTCCTGCCGCTTGAGCGCGATCGCCATCTCGGCATCGGCCCGGTTCCACTCCGGCATGACGGCCTGCCCCCCCTGCGTTGCCCAACCCTTCTCCAATCCTTCATAGCACGGCACGGGCCGGCCGGGAACGGCAGCCGGTCGGTGTGGTACTTGCGCAGCCGCCGCGACACGAAGCAGCCAGTGGTTCAAGTTCGGCGCGGACCATGCCAGGCAAAATCCTAACCGTCCATACATGACGGTGTTTCTTGGATGTCGCGCTTCTATAGAGAGATTGGCCCGATATTCTGTTGATTATTTATCGGCATGCCGCCGGGCGCCGGGCCTCGCTGCGCGCGGGCCGACCTGCACCGCAATCCGCATCTTCCGCCGCTCGGCGAGCGCATACAGGTCGCCGGCGGATTCGGCGAGGCCGAGGGTGACCAGGGCGGACAGGGCGTCGCGGATGGCGGCGATGCGGCGGCCCTTGAAGGTGTGGGCGATGGCGCGCAGCTCGGCGGTGACGCCCAGGGCGTCCAGGGCCTCGCGGATGGCGGCGGTGCGGTCGGGCAGGCGGTCGGGCAGCGGGCGCGGGCCGACGGTGAAGCGCTCCATCTCCAGCGCCGCCTCGCCCTCGCCCAGGTCGTCGAGCTGGGCCAGCACCTCGCCCTCGAGCTGTTTCATCAGTTCCAGGGCGACGTACAGGAAGTTGCCGGTGCCGCAGGCCGGGTCCAGCACCCGCGTCTCGCACAAGGCGCGGTGGAAGGCCTTGACCGTGCGCCGCGGGCCATCCCGGTCGCCGCCGGTGGCCAGCCGGACGGCGGCGGCCCCGCTGCCCGACAGCTCGGCCGGCTGCGGCCCGGCCTGCTGATGACGGCGAACCGGCTGGCCAACCCGCGCACCGCCCTGATCGTGCCGGAGGAGGCGCTGGTGCCGCTGGACCGGCGCAATTTCGTGTTCGTTGCCGCAGGCGCGGACGGCGAGGCCGCGGTCGAACGCCGCGAGATCAGCATCGGCACGCGCCGGCCCGGCACGGTGGAGATCCTTGAGGGACTGGCGCCGGGCGAGCAGGTCGTGGTGCACGGCACGCTCAACCTGGAAGACAACGATGCGGTGCGCGTGCTCGGCGTAACCGACGGCGAGACCACGGTCGCCGACATCTTGCGCGACCACCGCTGAGCGAAGGGACAGAGCCGCATGGTGCTCTCCGACATCTCGGTCCGCCGGCCGGTCATCGCGGCAGTCCTGTCGCTGCTGATCGTCGCCTTCGGGCTGGTCGCCTTCGATCGCCTGCCGCTGCGCGAATACCCCGACATCGACCCGCCGGTCGTCACGATCGAGACGGAGTATCCCGGCGCCGCGGCCGAGGTGGTCGAGACCCGGATCACCGAGGTCATCGAGGAGCGCATCGCCGGCATCGAGGCATCGCCTTCATCGAGTCCGCCAGCGAGGACGGCGAGTCGGAGATCACCATCGAGTTCCGCAGTGGCCGCGATGTCGATGCCGCCGCCAACGATATCCGTGACCGCGTCGCCGGCGTCGTCGACAACCTGCCGGCCGACGCCGACCCGCCGGACATCCGCAAGGCGGACTCCAGCGACGACGTGATCATCTGGTTCAACCTGGTCAGCGACCGGATGAGCGTGCTCGAGCTGACCGGCTATGCCGACCGCTATCTGGTCGACCGCTTCGCCACTCTGGATGGCGTTGCGCGGGTGCGCATCGGCGGACAGCAGCGCTACGCCATGCGGGTCTGGCTCGACCGCACGGCGCTGGCGGCGGAGGAAACCCGGACCTTTTTCCGCGGCAACGGCGAGCCCATGGTCGGCATCGGCGTCATCAAGCAGGCCCAGGCCAACACGCTGGACGTGGCCCGGGCCGCGCGGGCGCTGGCCGAGCGGATCGGCACCACCCTGCCCGAGGGCATGGAGCTGCGCCAGAGCTACGACAGCAGCGTGTTCATCGAGAACGCCATCGCCGAGGTCTGCAAGACGCTGGCCATCGCCATCGTCCTGGTCACCCTGGTCATCTACCTGTTCCTGGGCAGTGCGCGGGCCACGCTGATCCCGGCCGTCACCGTGCCGGTGTCGATGATCGGCACCTGCATGGTGCTCAATCTGCTCGGCTTCTCGATCAACCTGCTGACCCTTCTGGCCATGGTGCTGGCCATCGGCCTGGTCGTCGACGACGCCATCGTTGTGCTGGAGAACGTCTACCGGCGCATGGTCACGGAGAAGGCGGACGCGGCTCGGCTTGCGGGTACGGCCCTGGCACGTTCCCGCGGCAAAGTCGGCCCGGCGGCCATTCTGGCGCCGTGGCACCACCGTGCCACGGCCAATGCCAGGCGTCTGCGGAAGAAGCGATGAGTGGGGCGGCCTGCGGTCCGGATGACGGCCTAAAGCTCGCCATGGCCCGACCGGATCGCGGCCTGGCCGAGGATCACCACGCCCCGCAGCATCGCTTGTATTTCTTCCCCGAGCCGCACGGGCAGCGGACGTTGCGGCCCGCCTTGTCGGCGCGGCGGGGCTGTTGCTGCGGCGGGCCCGGCTCGGATCGACCGGTCTGGGCCTGGCCGCGCCTCTGTGCGGAACGTAGAGGTCTGTGCGGTCCACGCCATGTTGCCGTAACGCGCGAAGACTGCGAATGCACCTGTCTGGCCGAAGCGGCCCGGTTGCCCTGATCAATGATGCTCTGGCGGCACCGGAGAGGCGGGCACAGGACGAGTGCCGAAAATACGGATGCTGAAAATACGGATGCCGATAATACGGAACTGTCCTGTTGACCGTCAGCGAGACGGTTCAGGGCTGCTCACCGTGAACACTGCAGTCACGCGCAAGAGTCAGAGTGGTGGCCGCCCCGGCCTTTGCATGGTCCCCGCGCGTTACGGCGCCGCCCGACTGCGCCCCAATTCTGCGAAGCCTTGCGCGCAGTTCCTGTGCCGATGCCGAAGCGCGGATTCGAACCGCGGACCTACTGATTACGAATCAGTTGCTCTACCGCTGAGCTACTTCGGCGCCGATGGGCCAACATAGGGCGGCGCCTGGGTATTTGCAAGGATGGGGGGCACGCTAGTGCCGGGGCGGGACGATCAGGCGGGGCGAGAGCACGCCAAGCTCCAGCAGCAGGTCGTCGGCGCTGCCGACAGCGTCGGCCCGACAATGCAGATCCACCACCTCGACGGCGGCGTCGGCGGCAGTGCCGGCGCAGGGCACAGTAACGGCAGCGCGCAGCGCCTGCTCCACCGACCGCACGACGGCGGTCTCGTCAGGCTCGAAGCGCGGCACCAGCAGCAGGAATGCGCTGTCGCGGGTCCGCTGCACCAGGCCCCGGCCCTCGAACAGGTCGTTCACCAGCCCCGCGGCGGCATCGTCCGTCAGGCCGCTGAAACGGAAGCAAAACAGCGACAGCCACAGACGCGTGCCGCGCAGCAGCCCGATCGAGCGGGCCAGCGTGCCGCACGGCCGATGTCCATTCCGTTCCTTGACCGACATGTGCATGGGCTGACGTTCCGCATGGCAGGCGACGGCAACCTGGGCAACCGGGGCGACCGGCCGGAGGGGGGCCGTCCGGCCGCCCCGTTGCGACCCGTCCGCCTTGACCGATGCCATGGGACCAGGGCATTGGTCCGGCCGATCGGGTCGACGGTTCAACCGCCGCCGCTGCCGGCCACCGTCAGCGACTTTCAGGATAGGGGCGGCAGGAAGGAACGGTTGTATCAATCCTGTGACACAAGATTACTGTTACACGCTCGCATCATGCCTTTGTGGTGTCGCATGCGATCCTCGTGCCATCGGTGCGGTCACCGGTTGGGCCTCGATCGCCGGACACCCGACCCGCCTCAGGTGGCGCGCGGCAGATCCAGCACCACCCGCAGGCCGCCCTCTGGGCGGTTCTCGGCGCGCACCCGGCCGCCCAGGGTCTCGACGTGGCGGCGTACGATCCACAGGCCGATGCCGAAATGCGGCTCGCCGTCACCGCCTTCGGTGCCGCCGGTGCTGCCGGTGCCACCGGCGCCGTTGCTGCCGGTCGTGTCATTGGTGCCGCCGGTGCCACCGGTACCGCCGGTCTCGGCGAACTCGCCATTGCCGGCCGGGCCGTTGGTTGTCGATTCCGAGAAGTAGCGCTCGAAGATGCGGTCCAGGTTCTCCGGTGCCACGCCCGGTCCCTGGTCGGCAATCGACAGCTCGGCCATGCCCTCATGGCGGGCCAGTGCGATATCGATGGTGCCGCCCACCGGCGAGAAACGCACGGCGTTGTCGATGACGTTCTCGATGACCGTGACGAGCTGGTCCTCCGCAGCCCGCACGCTGGGCCGGGCCCGCACGACCAGACGGAAGCGCACGCGCCGCGCCGCCTCGACCGCGTCATAGCCGCTCAGCGTGCGCTGCAGCAGCTCGGCCAGCCCGACGCCGGTCACCGGGTTCTCCTGCAGGTCGGCGGTGGCTTCGTCCATCTGCCGCGCGGCCGAGACCAGCACATCGAGCCGGGACAGCGCCTGGTCGATCATGTCGACGGCCTGACGGCCGCGCGGCTCGGCCCCGGTCAGGCGCCGCAGCGGTTCCACCGCCTGCCGGATCACCGCGATCGGTGTCTTGAAGGCATGGGCATTGTCCTCGGCGGCGCGTCGGATGCTCTCGGACGAGCGGCGCAGCACGGCGACCAGCCGGTCGAACTCGTGCGCGACAGGATGCAGCTCGGGCACGGTGTTCTGTGCGGCGAACGAGCCGCCGGCGCCGGCGTCCGTGCCGATCTGGCGGGCGACGCGGCCGAACCGCAGCAGGTTGCGCCAGATGCTGACAAACACCAGCAGCACCAGCACGGCCATGGCCAGGTAGATCATGGCTGCGACGCGAACCTCCGGGGTCTTCCAGTAGGGCCGGTCGATGGATGCGCCGAGATAGTCCTCCGACACCTGCGAGATGACAATCGCCCAGCAGCCGAAATCGGTGTTGAGCGGCGTGATCGAGGTGATCAGCTCGGCACCCGCGTCGCCGTCGGGCAGCCTCAGGGCGACGGGCACGTTGCCGCTGCAGGTCAGGCCGAGGCGGCCGAGAATGCCCTGCTCGATGAGCTCCTGGCGCTCCCGCTCCAGCGGCGCCGTCGTCACCTCCGGCGCCGCGGCGACATAAAAGAACCCGTAGGCGCCGCTGACGCCGCGCGGCCGCAGCAGCAGCCGGACGCGGGCGTCGCCCTCGGCCAGCGCGGCCAGGCGCTCGGACAGGTCGGCGGGAATGCTCCCCTCGGCGTCGTCGAGCAGCGAGGCCAGGGCGCGGGCCAGCAGCTCGCCCTGCAGCTGGGCGCTCTGCAGCAGCAGTTCGCGCTTTTCCTGATCGGCGGCGTGGAACTGCTGATAGATCAGGATCGGCACCGTGATGAACACGACGACGAGCACCACCAGCCGCAACGCCAGCGACTGGAGAAACTGCGACGGCGGCCCGGATGGTGGCATGGTGCTGGTATCGGCCACGACCCTAGTCGGTCTCGCGCCGCCACCGGTAGCCGAAGCCCGGATAGTTCTCGATATTGTCGAAGTCGCCATCGACTGCGCGGAACTTCTGCCGGATGCGCTTGATGAACTGGCGTACATTGGACCGGTAGCCGACGGTCCCGTAGCCGGCCACGAACCCGGCGCCGCGGACGAGGTCGTAGATCGCCCGGTATGACAGATCCTGGTTGGGCCGCGTGGCCATCGCCTTGACGATGTTGAACTCGGTCAGCGTCAGGTCGACGCGCCGGCCCTGCCAAAGGGCGCGGCAGGCCTCCAGATCCAGATCCAGGCCATCCAGCGTCAGCCGGTTGTCCGACCGCGCCTCGGTGTCCTCCGGCGCCGTCTCGCCGGCGCCCTTGCGCCCGGCCAGGATCAGCTGGATGCGCCGCAACAGGATGGAGAAGCTGCGCGACTTCTCAACGAAGTCGATGGCGCCGCCGGCCAGGGCCGCCTCCTCGTAGATCTGGTCGCTGAGCACCGTCAGGAAGATGACCGGCACGTCGTTGCCGCGCTGGCGCAGCCGATGCAGCACGTCGATGCCGTCCAGTTCCGGCATGCGCCAGTCCAGCAGGATCAGGTCGGCCGTGCCGCCGCCGTCGAAATAGGCCAGGGCTGCCGGTCCGTTGCCGAAGGTCACCACGTCGAACCGGGAGTCGGCCAGGTTCTGGCCCAGGGCGGCGACGAACAGCGGGTCATCGTCGACCAGCGCCACGCGCGCGGCCACCGCCTCCTCAAGGGCGACGGTCGGCGAACAATTCGGCGATGCATTGCTGCTGGACATCCCTGGCATCATGGTCACTTGTCACCTCGTACGACAAGACTCTGTATGTCCGGGTCGACAGTTCCATGTAGAAATAAAGGTCCAGGGCGCAGTTCCCGGATGCGTAGTGCCAGACCTGTGCCGGTGGGTCATCTTCACGGCGGTTGGGCTCGCCCAGAAGCCGGGTCACGTTCTGCTCGTCATAACCGACGAGCGTATTGAGGGTGACGAATGCTGCCGCGCCGGGTGCGCCGGGTGCTTCATGCTTGGCGGTCTCGTCGGCGGGTCCGGAGAGTTCGACACGCTCGGCTGCGGGCTCTGTCGCTTCATCGTCCCGCGATTCGTCGTCCGCCAGATCGTCCGCGCGTTCGTTGGCTGATTCGTCCGCCGGGCTGACAGTCCCTTCCGGTTCCTCCAGGTTCTCCGATTCTTCGTCGTCAGGCGGCGGACCCGGCACGGCCCGCGCGGTCTGCACGGGAGCCGCCGTGCGCGCCGGCTGGCCGGACGGCATCGGCAAGGCGGCGCCGGAGTCGTCGGTGGCGATGGGGACGCGCAAGGCCTCGTCGACATAAATGGTGTATGGCGGGCCGCGGTCGTTGCGCCGCGCCACCTCGACGTAGGGTACGCCGAAGTGATGCGCAATGCCGGACAACGTGTCGTTGGCGCGGACCACATAGCGTCGCGTGGTCGGCAGCACAAGAACGCTGCCCGGCGCCAGGGCATAGGGCGGCTGCAGGTCGTTCAGCGCCACGATGTCCGGCACCGGCACGCCATAACGCAAGGCAAGTGCGTCCAGCGTGTCGCCCTCCCGCACCGTGATCGTCGGACCGTGCGGTTGTGCCGGCAGCGCGCCGCGCGGCTGGATCAGGCCGCAGCCGGAAACCGCCATTGCCACCACGACCAGCAGTAGAATGGCGGCGGCGCCCGAGCGGGTCATTGCAGGCAGCGTCCCGACGGAGGTCCGTATGGGTGGACGCCGGTACTGCTTGGCCGAACCGGTCCATACGGTTGCCGCGCACGCCCTGCAGGAACCAAAGGTTGATCGTTGCATCGCATTTCGATTGCCGGCGCTGCACAGGGGCCGCTCAAGCCCCGGACTGGCCGGAACGCTCCTGACGTGGTCACCAAAGCCATCGTCATGTGACGAAAATGGGCCTGCGCCACGACCGGGCGCAAGGCAGCCTGCCATGCAGGGGCGCCGGGCGGCCGACGACGGGACCGACGTGAAGCTAGAGCGCGGTTGTTTTGGTGTCAACGTAATAGCATTATATGCGCAGCATGTCCCACTGTCGCCGCGGCCGCCGGTCAACCGCAAAGTCGGGTTGTCACAGCTTTTGCACACCCGGTGCCGCGCCGGAGCTGCTATTCCACTTGAAAAAGATGGCGTAACCTTGCCTCGTGCAAGCGAATCGAAGCTGGAAGGAGTTTCGACCGTGTTCACGCGCAGATCCGTGTCCGAGGCGCCGCCGTCGGAAACCGAACCCCAGCCGACCGCACCGCCGGCAGGCGAACCCGCCGTCTCCGACCCGTTCTCGCCGCCCCCGTTCCGACCGCCCCCGTTCCGACCGCCGATGAAGGACCCGAGCATGGCCACCAATCCGAGGATCCCGTCGAAGCCTTCCGTACTCGGCATCCCCAGCCGCAGTCCCGATGCGATCGGGTCGCAGCAGGGCGCGGGCACGGAGGCCCAGACGCGGGGCGTCGGCGACACCGGCCGCAAGCTCATCGTCGGGCGTGGCATCGGCCTTAGCGGCGAGATCAGCGCCTGCGACCACCTGGTCGTGGAAGGCCGCATCGAGGCGAAGCTCAAGGACTGCCGGCGCATCGACATCGCCGACACCGGCGTCTTCAAGGGCAGCGCCGACATCCAGGAGGCCGACATTGCCGGCCGTTTCGAAGGCGACCTCAGCGTGCGCGGCCGGCTGGAGCTGCGCGGCAGCGGCACGGTGTCGGGGACCGTGCGCTATGGCGAGCTGATGGTCGAGGCCGGGGGGCGGATCATGGGCTCGATCGAGCCGCTCGAATCATCCGTGACGTCCGTGACCTCCCTGGCGGCGTCGTCCGCCGGCAACTGAACAGGGCGGGTGTTGATTGCGGCGGCTGACTGGTGGCCGTCGCGCTTCGGCTTGAATTGGCGGCAGAGCGCCCGATATCTAGGCACAGCCGGGTGCTGCGCACCCGCCCGGCGGCAAGCCGATACCAGCCAAGGTTTGTTACTCCGTCTTTTCAGCGGCGGCCGGGGCTCGGCTTCCGTAAAACGATATAAGAAGCGAGCAGGCAGGATCCGGACTCGCGCGGTCACATTTGACGTGACGCCGAAGCGACGGGTCGGATTGCGGTCCCGGATCGGGGGAAAGAACACCGGTGAGTTCCGAAGACAGTTTTGCCAAGGTGCTGCGGCGCGTCGACGAGCTGCGTGACGCCATGGCGCGGGGCGATCTGGCACCCGAGATGTTCGCGACGGTGTCGAAGGAATTTGCCGACCTGGAGCCGATCGCCGGCCGCGTACAGGCGCTGGATGCGGCCCGCGCGGAGCTGGCCGACCTGCGCCAGATGGCTGACGACCCCGCCACGGAGGTCGAGATGCGTGCCCTGGCCAGGGCGGAATACGAAGACCTGAAGAGCCGACTGCCGGAGCTGGAGCACGAGCTCAAGCTGTTGATGCTGCCCAGGGACGAGGCTGACGAAAAGAACGTCATCCTCGAGGTGCGGGCCGGCACCGGCGGCGAGGAGGCCGGCCTGTTCGCTGGCGACCTGTTCGCCATGTACCAGCGCTATGCCGCCGTCCGCGGCTGGCGGTTCGAGGTGCTGTCGGCCAGTGAGACCGGGATCGGCGGCCTGAAGGAGGCGACCGCCGAGATCAGCGGGCGAAACGTGTATGCGCGGCTCAAGTTCGAGAGCGGCGTCCATCGCGTCCAACGCGTGCCCGAGACCGAGGCCGGCGGCCGCATCCACACCTCGGCCGCGACCGTGGCCGTGCTGCCCGAGGCGGAGGAGGTCGACGTCGACATCGACGAGGGCGATCTGCGGGTCGACGTGTTCCGCGCCTCCGGTGCCGGCGGTCAGCATGTCAACAAGACCGAGAGCGCCGTCCGCGTCACGCACCTGCCGAGCGGCATTGTCGTCTCGCAGCAGGACGAGAAATCGCAGCACAAGAACCGCGCCAAGGCCATGAAGATCCTCCGCGCCCGACTGTACGAACAGGAGCGGTCGGCACGGGCTGCCGAACGGGCCGCCGACCGGCGCTCCCAGGTGGGCAGTGGCGACCGCTCCGAGCGGGTCCGCACCTACAATTTCCCGCAGGGCCGGGTCACCGACCACCGGATCAACCTGACCCTGTACAAGCTGGACCGGGTCCTGGCCGGGGAGGCCCTGGACGAGGTCATCGATGCCCTCGTCGCCGAGGACCAGGCAGCCCGCCTGGCGGTCCAGCATTGACCGCGCCGCTTGTCGCTGCCCAGCTTCCGACGGTGGGGCAGGCGGTGGCCGCCGCGGCGGCCGCCCTGGCCCGCATCGGCATTGCCGATGCGCGCACCGACGCGCGGCTGCTGGCCCAGCACGTGCTGGGCGTTGACCGTGCCGGCCTGCTGGCGGCGCGTGATCGGCGCCTGACGCAGCCGGACCTGGCTGTCTATGCGCGGCTGGTGACGCGCCGCGCCGGCCGCGAGCCGGTATCGCGAATTCTCCAGCAGCGCGAGTTCTGGAGTCTGACGTTCGACCTGTCGCCGGCGACGCTCGATCCGCGGCCGGACAGCGAGACGGTGGTCGAGGCGGCACTGGAGCTGATGCCGCAGCGGCAGGCGCGGGTCGAGATGCTCGACATCGGCACCGGCACCGGCTGCCTGCTGCTGGCCATCCTGTCGGAGCGACCGCAGGCGCGGGGCACCGGTGTCGACCGCAGCTTCATGGCGGCGGCGACGGCGCGGCGCAATGCGGTGCGCCTGGGACTGGCAGACCGGGCGGCGTTCGTCGTCGGCGACTGGGCGACGACGTTCTGCGCCGACCGGTTCGACGTGGTGGTGGCCAATCCGCCCTATGTGGCGGATGGCGATCTGGCGCGGCTGGCGCCCGAGGTGACGGATTTCGATCCACGGCTGGCCCTGGCCGGCGGGACCGACGGGTTGGACGCCCACCGGGCCCTGGCGGCGGCGCTGCCGGCGGTGGTGCGACCGGGCGGGCATGCCGTACTGGAGATTGGCGCCGGTCAGGCAGCCGCCGTCGCGGCGCTGCTGTCGGCCTGCGGCGCCGAGCCTGTGGGCGAACGACGTGACCTCGCGGGAACGGTAAGATGCTTAATCGTTCGCTTTGGCAACGCCAAAAAAAAGTTGGAATCGCCCCGCGTTGCCGGTAGGGTCAACCATAGCAAGCCCGGATAGCAGGCACTATCCGGATGAGCGTGGCGATTCCAGGTCGGCCCCGGCATTGAATTGTTTGCAGAACCTCGGTTTCTGCTGGCAGGCCGGTGTGCGCCACGTGCCGGGTCGGGAAAGCACATTAGCGCACCCATACCTCAACTAGGCGAAGCTGGACGTTAATGAGACAAGGACCGAACTCGAGGCGAGCACGCGGGCGCAGCAGCAGTCCCAACCGCCGTCCGAACCTGCCCAATCGGAACCAGACCTTCGACAGCAATGGTCCGGAGGTGCGGATCAGGGGCAACGCCTATCAGGTGCACGAAAGATACCTGACCCTGGCGCGCGATGCCTCGGCCGCCGGTGACCGCATCATGTCGGAGAACTACCTCCAGCATGCGGAACACTACTATCGGATCATCAACGCCATCAACGAAGCGTACAATCAGGCAGAGCGGCCGCAGTACGAGCAGCCGCGGGAGAGCGCCACGCGCGAAGGCGGCCAGCGCGACAACGGCCAGCGCGAAGGCGGCCAGCGCGACAACGGCCAGCGCGAAGGCGGCCAGC
>CAZGMC010000047.1:5430-14484 GCA_964526565.1 uncultured Mycobacteriaceae bacterium | reverse complement strand
AACGGCCAGCGCGAAGGCGGCCAGCGCGACAACGGCCAGCGCGAAGGCGGCCAGCGCGACAACGGCCAGCGCGAAGGCGGCCAGCACGACGGTGGCCAGCGCGAAGGTGCCGCCAGGGACGCCGCATCCCGCGACAACGGCCAGCGCGAAGGCGGCCAGCGCGAAGGCGGCCAGCGCGATGGCGGCCAGCGCGACAACGGCCAGCGTGAAGGTGGCCAGCGCGAGCGCAGCCATCGAGATCTCGATCCGCGTGATCTGCCGCCGCCCGAGCTGGAATTCGGCGAAGATCCGCGCCAGACGGACGACGCCGAGAGCGATCTCGAAGGCGACTCCAGCCCCATCACGGAGCTGGCACCGGTCGGTGCCCCGGCCGGCGAGGGCGACGATCAGGAAGGCGCACGGCCGACGCGGCCGCGACGCCGCATGCCGCGTCAGCGCCGCACCACCGGCAACGGCAGCGCCGAGGGGACGGACGTTTCGGTCGGCGAGGCCGACGGCGAGTAGCCGATCGCGATACGGGACGGCCTCCAGGATATGCGCTTGGCCGGGCGGCATGTCGGGTGGCACGTTCAAGCAGGCGCGATCCGGTCGCCGATTGTCAGTGTGCCGCCGGTCACGACCTCGGCATAGACGCCGCATTCATTGTGGTCGAACCCGGTGCACAAGGCCTTCAGCACATTGAGATCTCGTTCCGCGGTGTCCGGGTTGACGGTCGTCGCGGCGCAGCGGGCGATGGGTTCGACAACCCTAAGGCGTGCCGCACCCGCCTCGACGGTGCGGCCCACCCACGACACCTCGGTCCACGGCGGCAGGTCGCCGATCAGCAGGTTGCCGCGGAAGCGCCGCGGGTCGACGGGCCGGCGCGTGACCCGTTCCAGGTCGGCCAGCGACGCCATGCTGATGATCGACACGAAGTTCTCCTTCGTGTCGGTGAACGACAGGCCCGGCGTCTCGACCAGCCGGCACGGCCCCGGCGCCCGGTCGCGCACGAAGCCGGCCAGGAACTGGTTGATGATCTCGCGCCCCATGGGCGTCGTCGCGTCGGCGGCGGCCACGGGCCGGCCGTGACGGCTGATCGTCAGCACGCCGGTCGCTTCGTCGAAGCCGACGCCGATCTGCGCCAGCCACTCGTGCTTCATCAGGTTGAGGAACTGCTGCTTGGGTTGCCAGGCAGGGGCAAACGGATCGTACCGGCTGGCGCCGTGGGAAATGGCAAAGCGGCGGTCGTGCGGTACGCCGTGACCGGGCTCCAGCGTCACCCGGTCCAGCGGCTCGGCGGCCAGGCCTTTGACGGGATAGCGGTGGATGGCCTTGAGGGCGGCAGTCATGACAGCCGTTATGGCCCTGCCGTCCGCGCCGTGTCAACGCGGCCAAGCGCCTATCCGGCGCCGCTCTCCGCCGTGCCGTTCAAGCTCCAGTCGTAGGAATCGTCGTGGATGCGGGTAATGCCGGTCAGCTCCGCGGCCAGTGCCGGTTCGGCATGGCGCCGCAGGTGGGCAATCACGCCGCTGTCGCTGCCGCCGAAGTCCGCCTTGAACCATTCGTAGATGCTGGCGACGTGGAGGCGCCCGTCGCGGACCGCGGCGCCGCGGGGATGGTTGACATAGGCCCGCGCGCCCGCGTCGAGCTGGCGGCCGGCGGTGGCGGCGGTGAAGGCTTGGCGCTGCAGGTTGGGGCAGCCCAGGGAGGCGCAGTTCACGGCATAGTGAATGCGCGGGTCGCGCCAGATCGGCCGCAGGATGCGGTGCTCTATGTCGTCCAGGGTCAGCGCCACGCCCTCGACGCTGATCAGCTCACGACCCCACGGGCCGACCGAGAACAGGCCCGGCGAGATGTCGATGTCGAGAATGCTGTCGACCGGATAGTGCTCCAGGACGATGTCCACCGTCAGCGCATTATAGAGGTTGACCCAGTAGGCGAACTGATCCGGCCGGGCATGGCCGCTGACCGGGATTGCCGCCAGGGCCTCCAGGTAGGCGCGCAGTTCGGCGCGGCCGCTGGCGGCCCAGCCGGCATAGTCGACACGGTTGATGCCGTCGCGATGGGACGACACGTAGCGCGCCACAAGCGTGTCCCAGGCCCCGTGGTCGATACGCCCGGTGTTGGAGGGGTCATGGGCCTGCCAGCGCGGCCAAGGCTCGGCTCGGGGTGCACCAAAAAGTTGTCCCGGCGCAGGGCTGGCATATCCGAGCAGCGCAATGGCACCTGCCGTGCCGAGGAGCATCCGCCGATGCATGCTGACCTTCCATCCGTTTCCCCACTCCCGGAACGAGATGGTGCGGTGTCGGCAGGGTGCCAAATGACGGCGCATCACGACGCGGTGACCGGATGGGCCGGCCACCGGCCGGATGCTGCCGGCGGTGTCAAGGCACCAGCTCGCCCGGTCCTTCGAGCGGGTTCACGGCGCCGATCAGGCGGTTGCGCTGCAGGATGGCCGGCGTGTCCGCACGGTTGCGAACAAAGACGCAGCGGACCGGGCCGTCGTTCCGGAACACGTTTTCGGCAACAAAGATCTCCTCGCTCGGCTGGCGGATGCCCTCGGCGCCGATGAAGATGGCGGTGCTGGCGTTGTCCGTGTTGGGGCCCTTCTGCATGGTGTTGCCGGTGATGGTCACGGTGCCGCCGAAGGGAATGTCGACCATGTAGCTGCTCGAGCCTTCCTGGCCGTCCTCGATGACGTTGTTGACCACCTCCGTGACCAGCGCCCGCGATTTGATGTTGTGGCTGATCTGGTGGGCGCGGAAGGTCGAATTCTCCACCCGCAGTCGCCCGATCTCCAGGGCATAGACGCCGTGCGAGCGGCCGTTGCGCTCGAACGTGCAGCCGTCGATGATGACCGTGCTGTCGCGGTCCGGGTTGATCAGCATGCCGAGCTGGTTGTCGATGAACGTGCAGCCGCGCACCGTCAGATTGCGGCCCTGGCCGCGGATGCCGGCGCCGTTGTTGTCGGGCACGCGGGCGCCGGAGAAGGTGATGCCCTCGACGACGATGTCGTTGCCGGAGACCACCCAGATGCCCTTGCGCTCGCAGGTGCGGTCGCGGACGTGCACGCCGCCTTCCGGCGCGATGATGGTCAGGTTGTTGGCGTTCCAGCTGGCGCAGTCGACGTATTCGCCCGGCGCGATCCGCACGGTGTAGCCGTCCTGGACCACGTTGGCGGCCTCGCTCGGCGACTGATAGAACTGGTCGGGGCCGACATCGATCACCCGCTCCGCCTCGTCCTGGGCGTGCGCGGAGCCCGGCCGCAGGACCGGCAGGGCCGCCAGCGAAGCTGCCGCCGCGGTGCCGGCCGCCAGCACCGTGCGGCGCGAGAGAGGATGCCTGGCCGGGCCGCAGTCGGCGCGCCGCCCGGCGCCGTCCCGGTCGTGCTGGGGGAAACGCCGCATCACCGGACCTCCAAGCCGAGAGAAGGGAACCATCGCTGTCCTGCATACGGAGGCGGGCGCGATGCTTCAACCTGTCCGTCAGGCTCTACGGCTTCGTCCATTGGTCGGCATCGATGCCCGCCGGGACAGTGCCGGCCGGAAGAGTGCCGGGCCGGACAGTGCCGGAGGCGCGCTCAGAACTCGATGGACAGGCTGATCGAGCCGAACGAGTCGGGATCGTCCTGGCCGTCGAATTCCTCGCTGCGCATGACGTGGGTGTAGGACAGCCGCAAGCCGTTATAGGTAATGGCCGCCCCGGCCGCCAGGTCGCCGACCAGCGGCTTGCGGTCGACGCCGGGGCTGTCGCGGAACGTGTTGCCGTCGAGGAAGATGTTGCGCGCCACGGCCCGGCCCTCGGTGCCGAAGAACAGGTACCAGCCGAACCCCGCGCTCGGCTCGAAGAGGTCGATGTTCGGGGCGCCCAGGCGGATGCGCGGCGGCCCGAAGTCGCCGGGCATGTTCTGGCCCAGCCGTACCACGCCGCCGGCATAGGCCTGCGTGATGATGTTGCCCAGCGCACCGCCGGCATAGGGGACGGCGTCGACCTGGACCGGGCCGAGCTGCCATTGCGGCAGGCCGACGAAGCGCCGCTCGTAGCTGAGCACGACGCCGGGTTCGTTCTCCAGCTGGAACTCCCAGCCCTTGGGGTCCTGTGAGCCGATGATCTCGTGGACCAACTTCTGCGTCTCGGCGGCCAGCGAGGCCGGGCCGACCACGCCCAGGGCCAGCTCCAGCGCATCGACATGGGCCTCCGACACCGAGACCAGGGTCGCCGTGCCATGCAGCCAGCCGGCATAGGGCCGGTCATCGGGGAGGGGCGGGCTGATGCTGATGTTCTCGGGCGTGAACATGCTCTGACCGAGCGACCAGGTTACGTGCACGTCGCGCTCTTCGGGGAAGATCGGCAGGAAATCGGCAACGGCCTCGGCCCAGCGCGGCGCCTCCCCGGCCGGGATCCAGGACAGGCGGATGCCGTTGGTGTAGTGCCGGTCGGTGTTGGCCAGCAGGTCGTTCTCGAAGATCAGCGTGAACGTGCCGGCCGAGTCCCGGTCCGCTGTCTCCTGGTCCGCTGTCTCCTGGTCCGCTGTCTCCTGGCCGGGCGCGTGTTCGCCCGCGACGCCGCGCGCCTCCGGCACCTCGTCCGCGGTGGCGAGGGCAGGGGAGGCAAGCCCCGCTGCCAGGGACGCCGTCACGGCCATTCCCGGCAGGACCAGGCGCCAGCGTCGCAGCAGCGGCAGGATGTCAGCAGCAACCGTCATGACCATGGCCTCGCCCGAACGATCACCTTGAGCGCCCGGCGGCGCCCGCGGAACGAAAGGATCGGCCGGAATTGCGGCAGAGGAACGGCCTTGCGGCGGTCCTAGTGCAGATTGCCCGGCAGCGATTCGATCGAGCTGTCGATCAGGGCAGCCGCCTTCTGGCCCTTGACCTGCTGCCGGATCATGCGCCGCGCCGCCTCCACCGCCATGTCCACGGCAACGGCGCGGATCTCGGCGACGGCGGCCGCTTCGGCCTGGGCAATGCGGTCCATCGAAAGCTGCTCGCGCCGCTCCAGGGTGTGCTCCAGGTCGCGCGCCGCCTGCTCGCGCCGCCGCTCGGCATCCTGGCGGGCATGGGCGACGATCTGCTCCGCCTCGGCCATGGCGTCGCGCTGGCGGCGCTGGAAGTTGGCCAGGGTCGCCTGGGCCTCCTCGCGCAGGCGCTGCGCCTCGTCAAGGTCGGCCTTGATCTTGATGGCGCGAGCGTCCAGGGCGCCGAGAATGGCCCGCTTGGCCGGCCGGTAGGCCAGCGCGATCAGGATGCCCAGCGCCAGCAGCATCCAGATCTCGGCCAAGGGCAGGCCTCCCTCGTGCTCGGCCGCATGCTCGGGGCCGGCTACGCCCTCTTCGATCGTCTCGGCCAGCCCATCATAGGGGACCGGCGCCTCGGCGAACGGCTCCTCCCCGGCCCCGGTTTCAGGCTCCGCCTGGGCGACCAGGAACGGCTGTTCGGCCAGGGGCTCCATCACACGGTCTCCTTCATGACGGCATCGACGTTGCGCGTGACTGTCTGGTCGGCCGGCGACGACCCGGTCAGCTTCTCGACGATGTCGCCGGCGGCGGCCTGGGCGATGTCACGCACCTGGGTCTTGGCCGCCTCCTTGGCCGCGTCGATGCGCGCCTCGGCATCGGCCGTCTTGCGGGCCAACTCGGCGCTGAACTCCTGCTGGCGCCGGTTCGACTCCTCGCTGATCTCCTGCCCGGCCTCGGTCAGCACCCTGGTGGCCTCGTCGCGCGCCCTGGCCAGCGCCGCCTCGTACTGGGCAACGACGGCGTCGGCCTCCTTCTTCAGGGCCTGGGCCTTGTCCAGGTCGGCAGCAAGGCGTTCGGATCGTTCCTCAAGCACCTCACCGATACGCGGCAGCACGATTCGCGCCATCAGGAAGTACAGAGTAATAAACGTCACAATCAGCCAGAAGATCTGGCTGGTGAATGTCGACGGATCGAACTGCGGCATTCCGCTGGAGGGTTGGCCAGCTTCATGCTCTTCGGCGGTTTCCGCAGCCTCCCGTGCTTGGGGCGGCTGAACAGGCTCCTGTCCGGCCTGAGTCAGTATCTTGGCAGCCTCATCGCCAGTCTTGGTCAGCGCCGACTCGGGCTGGCCGGCGACGGCATCGGCCATCCAGTCAAGGGACCCGGGCTGAACCAAAGTGACGAGCCGTTCCGGCCGCTCCTCAACCGCTTCCGCAACATGTGGCTGGACGTCCCGCGCCATCAGGACGTACAGGACGGCGAACACCACGGCCAGACAGAAGGTGCGACTGGCAATGGTCGAAAGACTCGATATCGGCATCTCGATGCTCTCCGGCCCGGGGCCGGCGCGCCCGGCTCGGCCCCGGTGCCCCCGGTTGACGCACCCTTGACGGTACGGCCTCAGGCGAACAGCGCGATCAGGCCGATGATCAGCGCGAACAGCGCAATGGCCTCGGTCACCGCAAAGCCGATCCAGATGGTGCCGCCAATGTCGTCCTTGCAGGCGGGGTTGCGCGCCAGTGCAGCAAAGTAGCTGGCCCACACGTTGCCGACGCCGAGACCGGCGCCGATCATGCCGATGGCGGCAAGGCCGGCACCGATGAATTTGGCCGCTTCGACTTCCATTTGATCGTCCTTTCTGGTGCGGTTTGGGGGTGCGGGCCGGCCGCGCGCTGGCGGCGCCGGCCCGACGGGCGGGGGATGGGATCAGTGCAGGTTGAGCGCGTCGTTGAGGTAGACGCAGGTCAGGATGGTGAACACGTAGGCCTGGATCACCGCGATCATGATCTCCAGCGCCGTGATGACGACAAGCCCGGCCAGCGGAATGATGCCGAACACGCCGAGTGCGGTGACGAAGCCGGCCATGACCTTCAGCAGCACGTGGCCGACGGTCATGTTGGCGAACAGACGCACCGACAGGCTGATCGGGCGCGACAGGTAGGAGACGAGCTCGACCGGGATCAGGATGATTCCCGTCCACCACGGCGCGCCGTGCGGGAAGAACATGCGCAGATAGCCGGCGCCGTGACGGGCGAAGCCGATGATCGTGACGGCGACAAAGATGAACGAAGCCAGCGCGAACGTCACGATGATGTGGCTGGTAATGGTGAAGCTGCCGGGGATCAGACCGATCGCGTTGCCGAACAGGACAAACATGAACAGCGTGAAGATGAACGGGAAGTACCGCCGGCCCTCGGAGCCGACATTGTCGCGTATCATGTTCGCTATGACTTCATAGAAGACCTCGGCCAAGGATTGCCATCGCGTCGGCACCAGGGCGCGCCCCTGCGTGCTGTAGGCGAGCAGTCCGGTGACCGCGGCGACGACGATCACCATGAACAGCGCCGAGTTGGTGAACGACAGGTCGAGGTTGCCGATGTAGATCGGCACGATCGGGTTGACTTCGAACTGCTCCAGGGGGCTCGCCACGTTCTTCACTCCCGACCTAGCGGTTGCCGGACCGGCCGGCCTTCTTGTCTTTTTCTTCGGCCGCGGCGCGCGCCGCCTTGGCGCGCCTGTCCAGCTCCTGGCCGATGCGGTACACATTAAGGAACCCGGCGGTGGCGCCGACCACGAAAAACAGAATCAGCAGCCACGGCGACGTGCCGAGCCAGCGATCCAGAACGATACCGATCCCCGCCCCCACCAGGACCGCGGCCGCCAGCTCGACGGCGATGCGCATGCCCGCGCCCATGCCTTCCGACCGCGACTCCGGGCGTTCAAGGCCACGCCGCGCCGCCTTCAGCCTCTCGTCGAAGTCCGTCGGCGGCGGTCGGGTGTCTGGGTCGTCCTGGGTCACGGCAGCGGGAACACTCTCGCCGGCAGCCGAAGCCGCGCCTGTGATGCTGCGCAACATAATGAGCGGCTTTTTGCCCTGTCAAGGCCGGTCGGCCCTTTCACCTGCTGCCTACTGGCGCAGCCCCTTGACGATGGCCAGGTACTCGGGCTCGTCGGGGGTCAGGTGGCCGTGGCGGATCAGGAAGTCGATCACCACCAGGTTGACGTTGAACTTGAAGTCGTCGGTGTCGCGCACCCGCGCTGCCACTGCGTCCAGCGGCCAGCGGCAGAACTCGGCCACCTCGCCATCGGTGTTGCGCGGCACAAAATCGGCCGGCAGATCCAGGTCGTAGTCGAACAGCACGTCGCGCTTGACGCCCTCCGGCGTATCCAGGGTGTAGGTCACGGCGCCGACGGCCAGGCACGCCGCCGCCTGCTGCGGCGTCAGGCCGGCCTCTTCCGCGCCCTCCTTGGCCAGGTTGTCGCGCAGGCTGAGGCCCAGGGGCTGGCCGCCGCCGACCAGGTTGTCCAGCCGGTTCGGCGCCACCCGGCGATCGGCAGCACGGCGCCCGACCCACATCTCGATGCCGTTGGCGGTGCGCACGAAGCCGTTGACGTGGATGCCGAAGGCGGTGACGCCGAAGGCCGGCACGGCGCCGCGGTCGATGGCCATCAGCGGCGGCACGCCCCAGTCCGGCGTGACCGGATAGGTCTCGTGCTTGAGTCGGGCGATGTCGCCGGCCTCGACCAGCCGGCCGACCACCCCGGCCACGGCCTCGCTGCGGGCCTCGAAGCCGTCGAGGCCCGGAGCGAGCCGCACCGCCCCGTCGCCGACGGCGAACACGGCGGGGAAGTCGGCCAGCCGGCGGGCGAGGCCGTGGCGCACGCTGCCGACCCGCGTCCGGCCGATCAGGAACGGCCGGAACGCGTCCGGGTCGTGGCTGTTGCACGCCCGGATATGGCGGAGATAGCTCATGGGCCGCCATGTACCGCCGCGGCGGTGGCGGCGCAACCCGTGTTGCAGTTCCCGCCGATTGCGCAGGCCCAAGGGGCGGCCGGCAAGTCGTCAGCAGCCGGTCAGGTGCAGCACCGAATGCACCGGCCGGAGCTGGCGCAGGCAGGCGGCGACATGGTCGGCGGCACGGCGCTCCAGCCCCTCGACGCGCAGCTCCACCGTCAGCCGGACGGCGGCGTCCGGCGCGGCGGTGCGGCGGGTGAAGGCGTGGCATTCGGCCGGGACCAGCCCGCGTTTGGCGACCAGGTCCAGGACCCGCGGCAGCAGGCCGGGATCGGCGTCGGCGCTGATGACATAGCTGTCGGCAGGCGGCGCCGCTTCGGCG
>CAZGMC010000047.1:0-5330 GCA_964526565.1 uncultured Mycobacteriaceae bacterium | reverse complement strand
GGCAGAGACGGGGGCGGATGCGGTGTCGGGGCGAGCGGCCCCGACAGGGGCGGCGTCATGCGGCAGCATGGGAGAAATCCTTTCGGCTTGCGCCATGTCGGCAAGAAAACGCGTCTGTCCCGGCCCTCACGCGAGGACCGGGCTCGTAATTCGCCGCGAGATCCGAAAGGTACCCATCACACGGTGGACCGTACGCATCGGACCCGCCCGCGTCAAGGGTCGCGACCCGGCGGCTGTCGCGACTCTGCGGCTGCCACCACCTGGTTGCGTGCAGTATTGCCACAGTGTTGCCGCAGTCCCGGATGAGAATGGCTCTCTTGTTGAGGGCGGACGGCGCGTGACCCTATGCTGCCTGTACGGGTGCAACGGATTGTGTACCCGGTCCATGCACGGAGGCCGACGCTGATGAAGGACGGTGCCAGCCGTTGGGGACGGGTCCGCTCTGTCGCGTACGGCCTGCTGTTGCTGTTTGCGCTGGCTTCGTACGGCGCGGCGGCCCAGGCGTTCGATCCCAACAACCTGCCCGCCGCCGACCGCGCGTTCATCCAGCAGATCCTGGAGTTCGAGCAGACCAACCAGCCGCACCGGCTGCCGGCCTCCGGCGCCACCGTGATCATCATCCGCACCGAGACCCAGCCGCGCATCTGCCGGTTCTTCTCGGTGTCCGGGGCCGGGGTGACGGGCGGCCAGGCCAAGGGCTGCCGCATCGGCAACCGGCAGTGGCGCCTGAGCATTATCGATGCGCCGGTGACGCCGCAGCCGACCCGGCCCATCCCTTCGGGGCCGGCGCCAACCACGCCGGAGCGCCCGGTCGTCTCGACCGCCCCGGCGCCGGCGGCGCCGGCGGCGCCGGCAGCGCCGATGGCGCAGGCGCTGGCCGCGGCGACACCGGAGCCGGAGTTTCCGCGGCCCGGACGGCGGCCCGGCGCGGTCATTCCGCTGGCCGCCGCGCCCGAGCCCATGCGCGGCGTGCCGATGCCGGGCCGGCCGCCGGTGCGCGTCGAAAGCCTGCTCGAAATTGCCGAAGCGGGCGAGGCGGCTGCGGCCGGCGGCGCAGTCGCAGCCGCGCCCGAGGCACCGGCGGCCGCGCCGGAAGAGGCGGCCGTGGCTGATGCGGCACCGCAGGCGCCGGCCACCGACAGCGAAGACGCGGCGGCCATGGCCATCGCCGCCGCCGCGCCCGGACCGGCCGACGCGGAGTCGCCGCCCGACGCGGAGTCGCCGCCCGACGCGGAGTCGCCCGACGCGGAGTCGCCCGACGCGGAGTCGCCTGACGCGGAGTCGCCGGCCGATGCGAGGCCCGAGGTGCTCGCCCTGTCCGATGTTCCCACGGCCCCGCTGCCGCCGCGCGAGCCCGGCAGCGAGCCGGCCATCGCCGTGCTGACCGTGGCTGGCGAGCTGATCGACGTGCCGCTGCCGGAGCGCCGGCCGGGCGATGTACCGCCCCCGGCCCCGGCCAGCACGGCGCTGGAACTGTCCGGCGCGCCGCGCCTGCCGTTGCCGCCGCGCCGGCCGGGCAGCGGTGCAGCGCCGGCGCTGGCCACCGCACCGGTGACCGCCGTCAACAGCGGCAATGTCGTCGAGCTGCCGCTGCCGTCGCGCCGCCCGCTCGAGGCGACGCTGGACGACATCGGCTCGCCCGAGGTGCCGCGGCCCATGCACCGGCCGCTGCCGCCGCGATGACCCGGCCGTGCCGGCAGGCACGGCGAGGGAAGGCGGCGGCATGGCCCGGTGGTTGCGCGACCGCGGACTCACCCTGCTGATGGCCACATCCCGCGTCGTTCCCGGTGTCGCGCTGCCGGCTCACGCACCGCTGCCGGCTCACGCACCGCTGCCGGCTCACGCACTGCCGCCGGCTCACGCACCGCTGCGCCGCACCTCGGCATCGCCCGGCTCGTGGCCGCGGCCGTCCCCGTCGATCACATATTTCGCGGGCAGCCGGCCGGCTCCGTGCAGTTGCGCCAGGGCCAGCAGGGCGGCCGGATAGCCGTCGGGCGTGGTGCGCGCGGTGATGAAGGGGCCGTCGGCGACGGCCATGTACGGGCTGCCGTTCCTCGAGATGAAGCCGCCCTTGGGCCCGGTGTACTGCTTGATCATCTGCTCGAGGGTGATCGGGGCCGAGCCGTAGTTGGGACCGTAGCCGCCCTCGACCGGAACGTCCGTGGTGCCGTCGGTGTAGTCGTCCTGCTCGGAGTGACCGGTGGCCAGCCGGCCCCAGACGAGCGGCACCTTGGTCTCGGGGTCCGTGGCCTGGATGAGGACCTGCACGCCGTAGCAGATCGCCGCCACGGGTCGCCCGAGCGCAGCGAACAGCTGGATCAGCGGGCGGACCGAGGTGTTGCCGCCCAGGTCCATGTAGGCGCCGGCGCCGCCGACAATGACCAGCCCCGCGTACTGGGCCGCGTCGCGCAGAGCCTCGGCCAGTTGGGTGCGGAACGGTTCCCGCGATGCTTCGCCGTGCTGCGGCCGCGGCGTCGGCGGCAGCCACGCGTTGAGATCGCGCGGCTCGTTCAGGCGCTGCCCCTCGGTCCTTGTCCGGTCGTTGTAGCGCGTGCCCAGCGTCGCCTCGCCCGGTGATACCTGAAGAGCGTTCCACGCCTGATCCCGGAAGCTGGTGTCCAGGCTCACGCCGAACACGAACGGCCGCTGCCCGCGCGGGGTGACGTAGTCCACGTCGTAGCCGGCGGCGCGGAACACCTGGTCGGGCAGCGTCAGTTCGGCGGCCCAGTAACCGTGCTGCGGGATCATCACGAGGATCCTCCCGGGCGTCTCGGGAATGTCGACCGTGACGTCGGTGAAGCGCGCGATCTCGTCGACCAGGAATGCCTTGTCGAACCGACCGTCCACCATTCGCTGCGCGATGCTTGCGACGGGCGCCTCTCCCGAAACGAGCATCTGCGGGAACTCGACCGCTGCAGCGTGGCTGTCGGCGATCGCCTCGGCAACGTCCTGGGGAGATCCGTGGCCTTCCGCTACTTTCTGCACCATGACAGGCCTCGTTCAATGCAAATTAAAAGATAGGCAGCGTCGGGAACGGCAACTGAGCATGTCCATCATGACGCCCTGATCGCCCCAGCGGTTGCGCGCACCAAGGCGATGAACTGCCCGTCAACACACACATGCCGCGCCGTCGGCGAGCCTGTACAGCATGAGCGGGCAAGAATCCAGGGAGTCGACCCTGCCGTGAGCGGTTTGGCGCCCGGGATCGGAGCCGCAACCGAAGCCGCCACCGAAGCCGGGACCGAAGCCTGGACCGAAGCCTGGACCGAAGCCGGGACCGAAGCCGGGACCGAAGCCGGGACCGGGCCGTGCGGCTGGTCATGAGGGAGCTCCGCCGATCCGTGATCAGCCCGGCAGGGCGGGCTTGATCCGGGCAATTATTCCTGGTACAGGATTCTTTGTCCTGCCCGACGTGCGCCCGCGGCTGCCTGCCGCGGGCGTTTTTCGTTTCCGGGTTCTGTCGACCGGCGGCCACGCCGGTTTCTGGGAGATGCAGATGGCGACCATGATGCCCCGCGACGATGACAATATTCCGATCCCGGCCCTGCGCCTGCGCCCCGGCGGCGCCCATGCGCTGGCCGTCAGCGCGGTTTCAAACCGCAATGGCGTGGCGTTCGCCGCCGACACCCGTGTGATCGGGCTGTTCGCGACCGTGCCGGTCTACGTGCGCACCGGCGGCGCCGACGTGACGGCGACCGCCGCCGACCACTTCTTCCCGGCCGGCGTCTACTGCGACCTGTCGCTCGGCGGCCCCAAGGGCGACCGCCACAGCCACATCGCCGTGCTGCGCGCCGACGGCGACGGCACCCTGTACGTGTCGGAGAAGGAATGATGCTGGTCGACCCGGGACGCGGGCTGGCGCCGATACCCACGGCGCCCGGCTACGCGCTGCCGCCGCTGCTGCTGGCCGAGGACGGCCGGCCGCTCGCCGGCGACGACGACTTCCCCCTGATCGCGGAGTGATCTCCCCATGCCCAATGTCCGAATCAGCGACCTCGCCGCCGCCGACGCGCTGGCCGCGGTTGACATCGTGCCCGTCGTCCAGGTCGGCGGCACCCGCCGCGCCAGCGTCGTCCAGATCCGCGACGCGGTGCTGGCCGGGGCCGCCGAGCTGACGGCGGCCGATCCCCTCGCCGAGGCCGACGCGGTGGCGGTGGTGCAGGGCGGCAGCGCCCGCCGCGCCGGCTTCACGCAGCTCCGCGACGGTGTGCTGGCCGGGGCCGGCGACCTGGCCGCGGCCGATCCACTCGCCGAGGCCGACGTGGTGGCGGTGGTGCAGGGCGGCAGCGCCCGCCGCGCCAGCGTCGCCGCGGTCCGCGATGCGGTTCTGGCGGCCGCCTGGCCGAACCTGATCGTCAACGGCGGGTGTGCCGTCGCCCAGCGCGATCCCGTGGCGCTCGCCAATGCCTTCCGGTACGGCGCCGTGGACGGCATCGCCGCCCGCGCCGACGGCACGGTCGAGGCCGGGACGATCGGCCAGGCCGCCGCCGGCCTCGGCACCACCGGGCATGCCTGCGCGCTGAGCGGCGTCACCCTGTCGGGCGCGGCGCCGGCAGTGGCGTGGCGCTGCCGGATCGAGGCGCGTGACGCGGCGATGCTGGCCGGCGGCCCGGCGATGGTCGCCTGCCGCGTGCGCCATGACGCCGACACGGCGGTCGGGTACACGATCGCCGTCAACGCTGCGGATGCCGCCGACGACTTTGCTGCCGTCACGGCCATCGCCGCCTCGACCGCGCCGGTCGATGTGGCGAGCGGCACCGACGCGGCGCTCGGCCTGACCGTGCCCGACATGGGCGCCTGCGCCAACGGCGTGGAGGTGATCGTCACCGCGGCGTGCGGCGCGGTCGCCGGAGCTGTATTCCTGATCGCCGACCTGCAGCTCGCGGCCGGCAGCGCGGCGGTGCCGGTCCGGCCGCGGCCGGTGGGGGTGGAGGCGGCGCTGTGCCGGCGGTATCTGCAGCGCATTGCGGCCGGCAGCGGGCGGGCCAACTCGGCCAGTAACGTGCAGATGTCGCTGGTCCATCCCGGCATGCGCGCGGCGCCGGCCTACAGCGCCACGGCGCCGCTGACCCTGACCGACATGGTCACGGCCGACTTCACCCAGTCGCAGGCGGCGGTCGGCACGGTGCACGACGCCACCGCCGACGGCGGCCGCGTCGACCTGGGCTATTTCAGCGGGCTGACCGCCGGCACGCAGATGACGCTCACCGGCCTGGGCGGGGTGGTGCTGGCTTCGGCGGAGTTGTGACGGTCCCGCGACATTGAGGCGCAGGGGGCGCGGTGCAGGGGGCGCGGTGCCGGGGGTGCGGTGCCGGGGGCGTGGTGCCGGG
>CAZGMC010000046.1:4083-32188 GCA_964526565.1 uncultured Mycobacteriaceae bacterium | reverse complement strand
CGTCACGTTTTTACCGGACCAGCCCGGTGCGGGCGTGGACATGCGCGCAGCGGCAGGTCATGCCGGCTGCGCGCGAGTATCATTCTCCGATGTTTTGGAGCCAAGTCTCCCGACGCGGATCGCGGAGCACGTCCGGCAATGCTTGAGCGGCCTGTGCTGCCCAATCACCGTGACGACATTGTCCCTGGGCCGGCCGCACGGCATCAACCCCGCAAACAACAATCTCTTGACTGCGTGGCGCCATTGGTAAAGGGAACGTTCCGTGCAGGCGCGCCTGGGAACGATGCCGTGCCTTTCCTCGCCGGATCGGCATCGGATTTCGCTTCACGCAGGCGGGACGGGACACGGCATGAAACGCATTACGGGCCGATATGAGCGCGTCGTTGCAGGCAGCGAGGAGGTGTCCACGTTCATGCCCCTGCCGCGGCCCCCGCGCAAACCGTCGCTCGCCCTTGATGATCAGCTTCGCGAGCGCCTCAGGGACAAAGCCCATCCAGCAAAGCCCATCCAGCGGAGCATTGTCGACGGTTGGCAGGGCCGGCAGTCGTGCGGCATGGTCCAGCGTCCGGGATCATGCGTCGCGGCCCGCGATCCCCACAAGGAGGCTCGCCTATAGGAACAAAATCCGGTAAACGAAGGTCTCGGGGATTGCGTATCGGAGGGGACTTCGGGATGGGTCTTGGCGACTGCACCTCATCGGCCTGGCGGCGGCGGGCACCCGCTCTGACCGCGCCACCCGTGGCGCCGGACCAGACTGCAACATCCGCATGGCCCGCTGCAGATGTTGCACCACGGCCAGAAGCCGAACAATTTCAAAAAGTTGCCACGCAACGCGGCGGGTGCACGAAGGTTGCAACGAAGGTGCACCGGATGCGCGCTTTGCCCCTGCAGGACCGCCTCCCGTCCGCCGGCCGGGCCGCTCCCTGATGGCCACCCGCATTGACGAGCGCCCGACGGGACCGCTGCGGCGCGGCTGGACCACCGGGGCCTGCGCCACGGCGGCGGCGGCGGCGGCGTACGCGGCGGCGCTGACCGGGCGGTTCGCCGACCCGGTGACCATCGACCTGCCGCGCGGCCGCCGGCCCAGCTTCCCGCTGGCGCACAGGGTGGTGCTGGCCGACGGCGCCACGGCGGGGGTGGTCAAGGACGCCGGCGACGACCCGGACGTGACCCACGGCGCCCTGATCCTGGCCACGGTGCGGCCGCGGCCGGCCGGTACGGGGATTTCCTTCCGGGCGGGGGAGGGGGTCGGCACCGTCACCCGCGCCGGCCTGGTGCTGCCGGTGGGCGAGCCGGCGATCAACCCGGCACCACGGACCATGATCCGGGCCAGCCTGGCCGCCCTGGCCGAGGCCCATGGTACCGCCGCCGATGCCGAGGTGGAGATCGCCGTGCCCGGCGGCGCGGCGCTGGCGCAGGGCACCCTGAACCCCCGCCTGGGCATCGTCGGCGGCCTGTCCATCCTCGGCACCACCGGCGTGGTGGTGCCATACTCGTGCTCGGCCTGGATCCAGACCATCCAGCGCGGCGTCGACGTGGCCCGCGCCGCCGGTGTCGCCCACGCCGCGGCGACCACCGGAGCGGCCTCGGAGGCCGCCGTGCGGCGGCTCTACGACCTGCCCGACGTGGCCCTGCTCGACATGGGCGACTTCGCCGGCGGGTTGCTCAAGTACCTGCGCCGGCGACCGATCCCGCGGCTGACCCTGGCCGGCGGCTTCGCCAAGCTGGCCAAGCTGGCCGCCGGCCACCTCGACCTGCACTCGGGCCGCAGCCGCGTCGACACCGCCTGGCTGGCCCAGGTGCTCGGCGGGCTGGGCGCGCCGCCGGACCTGACCGCGGCGGCGGCGCAGGCCAATACGGCGCGCGAGGTGCTGATCCTGGCCCAGGCCGCCGGCCTGCCGCTGGGCGACGCGGTGGCGGCCCGCGCCCGCGCCGTGGCCCAGCCGGTGGCCGGCACTGCGGTCGCCGTCGAGGTGCTGGCCGTCGACCGCGACGGCCAGCCGTGCGGCTTCAGCCGTGTCTAGCTAATGGGGACAGTTTACTTTTCTCGATGACGAGCCGGCGCCCTGAGGCAAGACAAGTAAACTGTCACCGTTGATCTGTCAGCGTTGATCTTGCGATTGCCGCGGGGGCCGGCGGCGCGCTAGATTGACAGCCCGATCGCGCCGCGCCCGGCGGCGCCGGTCGGATCGGCTTTGAAAGGCGTCAGACCATGGGCGGACGGGCACGGGTGGACTATGGCGTGCCGCTGGGGTTGCTGGTCGGGGTCGGCCTGCTGTTCCTGGCCGCCTGGGCAACCGGCCAGCTCGGCATCGCCTGGACACTGCTGACGGCGATCGGCGCCTTCGGCGTGCTGGTCGGCTTCGCCGTGGTCAACGACTGGCTGGAGCGGGCCGGGCTGACGGCAACTGGACGCACCCTGGTCAACACGGCGCTGGCGGTGGCCCTGTTCGTCGGGCTTGCCGTCTATGACGACACCATCGCCGTGGTCGGCACGGCGGCCCTGATCGCCGCCTGCCTGGCCATGCTGGCCGATGCCGGCCGCGGCGGCAGTGGCTAGGCCACGGCGGAGACCGTCATGACCCCAGCCGGCGGACCGGTGCCGCGGCGGGTGCTGCTGCTCGGCGGCACCGGTGAGGCGCTCAGCCTGGCGGCGCGGCTGGCCGGGGATCCGGGCATCGCGCTCACCACCTCGCTGGCCGGACGCACGGCGGGCCACCGGCTGCCGGCCGGCGACGTGCGGGTCGGCGGCTTCGGCGGCACCCGCGGCCTGCTCGACTATCTGCGCGCCGAGGCGGTCGAGGCCGTGATCGACGCCACCCACCCGTTCGCCGCCACGATCTCCTGCCACGCTGCTGAAGCCTGCGCCGCCGCCGCCGTGCCGCGGGTGCTGGTGCTGCGCCCGCCATGGCAGCCCGAGCCTGGCGACCGCTGGCTGCCGGCGGCGGCAACCGCGGCGGCGGCGGACCTGGCCGGGCACCCCGGCCGGCGTGTGTTCCTGACGGTCGGCCGGCGCGAACTGGCCGTCTTCGCCGGTCACCCACAGACCTGGTTCCTGGTGCGCATGATCGAGCCGCCGCCGGACCCCTTGCCGTTGGACAGGTACGAACTGCTGCTGGCGCGCGGGCCGTTCTCGCCAGCGGACGAGGCGGCGCTGCTCGACCGCCACGGCATCGACCTGATCGTCAGCAAGAACAGCGGCGGCGGCGCCACCTACCCGAAGATCGCTGCCGCCCGCGCCCGCGGCATCCCGGTCGTGATGATCAGCCGCCCGCCGACCCCGGCGGGCGACACGGTGACCGGCGTCGACGCAGTCCTGGCGTGGCTGGAGCGGCGGCTGGCGGAACACACCCTTCGGTAAGGAATCGCCGCTAGCCTGTCCGGCCGAAGCGGGAGGACGACGGAGGGGAGCGCCGATGCAGCTCGGGGACCTGCTGATCGCCCAGGGCCTGATCGATGCCGACGGCCTGGGGCGGGCGCTGGAGCGCCAGGCGGTGCGCGGCGGCACCCTGGCCGACACCCTGGCGGCGCTCGGCCTGGTCGATGCGGCGCAGTTGGACCGCGTCGTGCAGCAGGTGCCGGCGGGGCCGCGCGGCATCGCCGAGACCGGGCTGACCGTCACCACGCTGCTGCGGCTGCTGCTGAAGTCCATGCTGGTCGACGGCTTCGAGACGCCGACCGAGCTGGTTGACCGCCTCAAGCTGCCCTATGGCGTCGTCACCGAGCTGCTGCGCCTCTCTACCGAGCGCCAGCTCGTCGAGGCGCTGGGCGCCGGCGGCCTGCGCGCCACCGAACTGCGCTATGGCCTGAGCACCAGCGGCCGGCGCTGGGCGGCGGAGGCGCTCGACCAGAACCTGTACGTCGGTCCGGCGCCGGTGCCGCACGACCGGTTCTGCGCCCAGATCCAGCGCCAGCGCATCGCCCGCGAGCGCATCGACCGCGGCCAGCTGGAGGAATCGTTCAGCAACCTGGTGGTGCCGGACGGCCTGATCCGCAAGCTGGGGCCGGCGATCAATGCCATGCGCGCCATGCTGCTGTACGGGCCCCCCGGCAACGGCAAGACGACCATCGCCGAGAAGATCGGCAAGATGTTCGGCGACGTCGTCTTCATTCCGTATGCCGTCGAGGTCGGCGGCCAGATCATGAAATTGTACGACCCCAGCCTGCACAAGGCGATGCAGCCCGGCAACGGCGCCGCGGCGCGCCCCGCCGGCATGCAGCGGCTGCGCGAGGGCGACGTCGACCAGCGCTGGGTGCCGTGCCGGCGCCCGGTGGTCGTGGTCGGTGGCGAGCTGACGCTGGAGATGCTTGACCTGCAGTTCAACGCGCAGTCGCGCTTCTACGAGGCGCCGCTGCACGTCAAGGCCCTCAATGGCACCTTCATCATCGACGACTTCGGCCGCCAGCTGGTCCGGCCGCAGGACCTGCTCAACCGCTGGATCGTGCCGCTGGAGAGCCGCGTCGACTATCTGAAGCTGCACACCGGCAACAGCTTCCAGATCCCTTTCGACGCGTTCGTGATCTTCTCGACCAACCTGACGCCGCAGGACCTGGTGGACCCCGCCTTCCTGCGCCGCATCCCCTACAAGCTGGAGATCGAGAACCCGTCGGCCGAGGACTACCGGCTGGTGTTCTCCCTGGTGGCCCGCGGCGCCGGGCTGCAGCTGGCCGACGACGCCTTCACGGCGGTGCTGACCGCGCTGTCGCAGAAGGGGGTGTCGCTGGCCTACTACCAGCCCAGGTTCATCACCGACCAGGTGCTGGCCGCCTGCAAGTTCGAAGGCGTGCCGCCGGCCTACCGCGCCGACCTGATCGCCGAGGCGCTCGACAACCTGTACATGCGCAGCAAGGCCGCCAGCACCGGCACCGCCGCCCGCATGTGATGGCTGGGCGACGGCGGTGTCGGCCCGCGCCGGCGCGGGTCTACTGTCGGGGGCGGGCGGTCGGGTGCGTGGCACGCCACGTGTCGAGCGGACCGGCGACGCCGGTAACCACCGCCACCTCCACCGGCCGCTGGACACCCAGGAAGCCGTAGCGCTGCTCAATGTAGCCCTCGACGGCGAACGGCTCCTCCCACAGGCGGCGGGCCACCTCGCCGCGTTCCCGGTCGTTGAGGCCGGCCGGCAGCAGGTCGAAATCGTAGATGATGGTGGTGCGGCCGCTGCGCAGGTCCTCGGCGGTGCCCATCGGGCAGGGCGGCGCGCCGCAGCGGCGCAGCTCCAGCGCCAGGATCATGTTCGGCTCGACCACCTCGACCGGCGGGGGCGGGGGCGGCCGCGGCGCCGGATCCCGCGTCGCCTGGCAGCCGGTCAGCGCCACCGCCGCCACGCACACCAACAGCACTGCACGCATCCGCCCGTCCCTCCGCTGTCGACCGGGGATCATGTCCGGTCGGTCGTGTCCGGTGAGTCACGTCCGATAGAATGCTATTGTTTCGCGGTCAGGCACCGCCCGCAACCCTGGATCGCCATGCCCGACCCTTCCTGCCCTGAGATGATGCCATCGGAGACCCCGCCGGCGGCGGCCGGGCTCGCCGCCTGGCTGCTCGGACCGGCGCGGCAGCTGCCGGGCCCGGCGGCGCTGCTGGCCGCGCTGAGCCGGCGGCTGACCACGGCGGGCGTGCCGCTGTGGCGGACCATGCTCGCCGTGCCGGCGCAGTTGCCGCAGCTGGCCTCGGTCATGTGCTTGTGGCACAGCGACGCACCCGGCGACGGCGTCGAGGAGCTGCGCATCCCGCGCGTCCGCGGCAGCAGGCTGCGCTATCTGCACAGTCCGATGGGGCTGCTGCACCGGACCGGTCGGCCGGTGCGGCGCCGCCTGACCGGGCCCGACGCCGAGCTCGACTTTCCCCTGCTGGAGCAACTCCAGGGACAGGGCGGCACCGACTATCTGCTGCTGCCGATGCCCTTGAGCCTTGGTCAGGGGGCGGCGTTCGGTGCCACCACCCGCGACCCGGCCGGGTTCTCGCCGACCGACGTCGCCACGATCGAGGCGGTGCTGCCGGCGCTGAGCGCGGTGGCCGACATCATTGCCGGCCGCGACCTGACGCTCGGCCTGCTCAACTGCTATGTCGGGCGCGAGGCCGCCGCACGCATCCTCAGCGGCGATGTCGTCGTTGGCACCGGGCGGTCGATCCGGGCCGTCGTCCTGTTCGCCGACCTGCGCGGCTTCACGGCGCTGTCCGAGGCGCTGCCGCGCGACGGCCTGCTGGCGCTGCTGGGTGACTATTTCGGTTGTGTCGTACCGGCGGTGGAGCGGGCCGGCGGCGAGGTGCTGAAGTTCATGGGCGACGGGCTGCTGGCGATCTTCCGCGTCGGCGACGGCGAGCCGCAGGACGAGGCCTGCGCCCGCGGCCTGATCGCCGCGCTGGAGGCGGCGGCGGCCCTCGATCAGGTCAATGCGGCGCGCCGCGGCGACCGTCGTGCGGAGGTGCAGTCCGGCATGGCACTGCACGTCGGCGACGTGATCTACGGCAATATCGGCGCCGGCGACCGGCTCGACTTCACCGTGATCGGGCCGGCGGTCAACCGGGCGGCACGCATCGAGGGGCTGTGCCGCGACCTCGGTGCACCGATCCTGACCTCGCAGGCCTTCGCCCGCGCCTCGCCGGTGCGGCTGGTGTCGCGCGGCCAGCACCGGCTGCGTGGCGTGCCGGCGCCGGAGGAGGTGTTCGCCCCGGCACACCGCGCCTTCCCCGGCGCCCCGACCGCGAACGACAACGGGTCGGCCGGGCGGCTGGGATAGCGGCGGCGCGGCACAAAATGGATGACAGCATCGCCATCTGTTCCTAGACTCTTCGTCGGCAGCAACGCCTGCCCTGATCACGTGCCGCGGGGCGCTGTCAATCATGATCCACCATGCCGTTGACGACGGCGACGTGCCGCCTGCCCGCGGCGCCGCCGAGGTGACTGTACGTGCCGGCGAAGGGCCGATGCACGACGAGCAGCGTTCGATCCGGCTGCGCCGGCTGGCCGCGGCCGGCAGCTTCGGGCTGGCCGGCACGCTGGTCGTGGCCAAGCTGTTCGCGGTCCTGGCCACCGAGTCCGTGGCCGTCCTGTCGACGCTGCTGGACAGCGCCGCCGATCTGGCCGCCGCCCTGATCACCGTGCTGTGCGTGCGCATGTCGGTGCAGCCGCCCGACCGCGCCTTCCGGTTCGGCCGCGGCAAGGCCGAGCCGCTGAGCGCCCTGGGCCAGTCCGCCTTCATTGGCGGGTCCGGGCTGTTCATCGTGATCGAGGCCGTGCTGCGGCTGATCCAGCCGCAACCGCTGGGTGCCACCCACATCGGCATTGCCGTGATGGTGCTGGCGCTGGTCCTGACCGGGGCGCTGGTCGCCTTCCAGCGCCGCGTCGTGCGGCTGACCGGCTCGCCGGCCATCGAGGCCGACAGCATGAACTATTTGGGCGACCTGGTGACGGGCACCTCGGTGTTGCTCACGCTGGTGCTGATCAACATGACCGGTGCGCTGTGGCTCGATCCGGTGGTCGGCCTGGCCGTGGCCGCCTATCTGCTGCGCAACGCCGTGGCCATCGGCCGCGGCGCCATCGGCATGCTGCTCGACCGCGAACTGCCGCCGGCGGAACGCGAGCGCATCAAGGACATCGTCCTGGCGCGCAGCGACGTCGAGGGCATGCACGACCTGCGCACGCGCAGCGCCGGCACCCACATCTTCATCGAGCTGCACCTGGAGATCGACGGCGCCCTGTCGCTGGACACCGCGCACGAGATCGCCGACAGCGTCGAGGCGGCACTGCGCGAGGCCTTCCCCACCGCGGAAATCATCATCCACCAGGAGCCGGCCGGCCTGAACGACGAGCGCCTGGACGACCGGCTGGTGCACGGGTGAGGCACGGACAGGAACGCGCGGCTTGTCGGCAGGACGGCCGCCAGCGGGCCACGGGGGCTTTCTGTCGCAGCGGGTCCGGTGCTAGGATCGAAGGTCCGTGCCCGCGCGTCTCCCTGATGTCATGACCGCCACCGACCCGTATCCCGCCCTGATCGCCGACATCGGTGCCACCAATGCCCGCTTCGCCATGGCCCGTCCCGACGGCATCGGCGACGTGCGGGTGCTGGCCTGTGCCGACTATCCCGGCCCGGCCGAGGCCATGCGCGACTATCTGGACGGCATCGGCTCGCCGCGGCCGCCGCGGCAGGCGGCGGTCGCCATCGCCTGTCCCGTTGCCGGCGACCATGTGGCGATGACCAACTGCCCGTGGGCGTTCTCGCAGGCGGCCCTGCAGCGCAACCTGGGGCTGGAGCGGCTGATCGTGCTCAACGACTTCGTGGCCGTGGCCCTGGCCGTGCCGCACCTGGGCAGCCGCGACCGCCGCCAGGTCGGCGGCATCCGGTCCGAGCCGGACACGCCGATCGGCGTGCTGGGGCCGGGCACCGGGCTCGGCGTGTCGTCGGTGGTGCCGACCGGCAGGGCCTGGGTGGCGCTGCCCGGCGAGGGCGGCCACGTCACCATGCCGGCCGCCGACGACCGCGAGGCGGCGGTGCTGGCGGCGCTGCGCCGACGCCATGAGCACGTATCGGCCGAGCGGGTGCTGTCGGGCATGGGCCTGGTCGAGCTGTACCGGGCGCTGGCCGAGGTCGACGGCCGCGAGGTGCCGGCGCGCGACCCCGCCGGCATCACCGGCGCCGCGCTCGACGGCTCGTGTCCGGTGTCCGGGGCGGCGGTGGACATGTTCTGTGCCATGCTCGGTACCGTTGCCGGCAATCTGGCGCTGACCCTGGGCGCGCGCGGCGGCGTGTTCGTCGCCGGCGGCATCGTGCCGCGCCTGGGGGAACGGTTCGACTGCTCGGGCTTCCGGGCGCGGTTCGAGGCCAAGGGCCGCCTGCGCGCGTACCTGGAGCCGATTCCTGCCTATGTCGCCGTTCACCCCTATCCCGCCTTCGTCGGCCTGAAGTCGCTGTTCGGCGAGGCCTGAGAAGGCGCGGCCGCGGCCGGGCCGGTTCGTTTGCGCTCGCCTTGGCTGCAGCGCTTGGCCTAGCATGGCCGTGCAGGGATCGAAAATCGATCGGCGCCGCATCCCGGCCGCTGTGACAAAAAGAGGCTTTGCCGCAACCCGTGGAGACGTCCGCCGCCATGCAGCACAAGCAGCGCATCGCGAGCATTGCGAAGTCCGCTGCCGCCGCCTTGCGGCAGCAGCGCGGCCTGGAGGTCAGCGACGAGGATCGCGATTTCATCGAGGCCACGCCCGAATCCGTCTGGCCGCTGCTCGACCAGCTGATCGGCGAGCTGAAGAAGGACGAGCGCGACGAGGCGCTGGTCGAGGCGCTGGCGATCCTGTTCCGGATGCAGCTCGAGTTCATCCGCTACCGGATCGAGCGGGGCCGCGACTGGGCGGCAAGGCTCTCGGACGAGGTCCAGGAACGCCTGATGGAACTGGCCCGCGAGATCGACCCGCACGAGTGGATGCGCCTGGCTGCGCTGCTCAAGGAGGCCAGACTGCCGGTCCGCGACGACCTGATGTCGGCGCTGATGGAACATCCGGCGATGGACGAGGCGGCCGGTTCGACCGAGGCGCTGCGTGCGCAGTTGAGCGAGGTGATCGAGGAGCTGGCGGCCGGCGGCAAGGCCGACCCGTTCGAGGTGGTCGAGGTGATCAACGAGACCATCGGCGTCATGCCTGCCGAGTTCCGCGCCTTCGTGGCCATCGAGCTTGCCCTGTCGCCGCACCCGCAGATGCGCGACGTGACCGTGCTGATGGTGCTCGACGACAATGCCAAGGCGCGCGAGGGAGCGACCCAGGCCGTCGAGCAGATGGCCGGCGCCGGCACGCTGACGGCCGACTCGCTGCGCCGCCTGATCGCCATCCGCTCATGGCTGCCGGAGGCGGAGCGCCCGGCCCTGGACCGCGCCGTCAAGACGGCACGGTCGCGCGGCCTGGAGCCGGCCATGTGGCCGGAGGCGCCATCCGTCACCTTCCGGGCCACGGCCATCGACGGCTCCGGCGCGCAGAGCCTGTTCGGCACGTGGCAGGAGGGGCGCCGCGCCTACGTCGCCAGCGTGTTGCTGAAGGAGGCGGAAGGGATCGCCGAGGCCTGGACCGTGCAGACCCGCTCCAAGGCGGAGCAGCGCGCCATGATGGAGGAGGTGGAGGCTTCCGTCACGACGCTGCAGGTGGCGGCGGATTTCATCGACGAGCGCGTCGGCTACCTGCTGGGGCGCGGCCTGCAGGCTGGGCGCGTACCGCCGGCCGGACTGCTGCAGGTCGCCGAGTCGGTGGGCGCCCGGGAGTGGCGCGATCCCCATCTGGACCCGCAGGCTGCGACGGCGGCACTGGTCGCCGAGCTGCCCGAGAAGACGCTGGCCCCGGCCGCGGTCAAGCGCACCCTGCGCCGCAGCGAGGACTGGCTGCAGCGGTATGAAATCGTACAGTCGTGGTTCGAAGAGGACGCCGAGGTCCTGGACCTGCTGTCGGGGCTGACCTTCGACGACCTCAGCAAGGCGATCGCGCGGGTCTACACCCTGCTCGACAAGCGCCGCGCCAAATGGGCGGAGCGGTTCTACTGGCTGGCGCGGTGGGCGCGTCACGGCAAGCGCGGGCAGGTGCCGCCGTGGCAGGACTTCCTGCTGCTGGCCCGCGCGCTGTACGGCGACACCCCGGTGAGCGACATCCCGGTGATGACCATCATCGCCACCCAGACGGCCCTGGCCCTGCTGCTGGATGACAAGGGCTGACGCCGATGGCTGCCGCGGCTGACGCCGGCTTCCGGCATCACTGTAATGTCAGGCGACCAGGGATCAGGCGACTGATCCCTGGCATCTGACAGCCGGCATCTGCCTCCTCAGCCCTGCACCAGCCTTTGCCACCAGCCGCGGCGGGGCTTTTCCGGGGGCTGGTTGACCACCTCGTAGGCTGCCGTGGCCGGCGATGTTTCGCCTTCCGACGGCCGTTGCGGCTGGTCGGAGCCTTCGGCCATGGCAGGCATCCGCTCCTCGGCCTGGGCCGGTTCGTCCCCGGCCGCAGCGGCACCCGGGACCTCCGCCTGGGGCAGAGCCGGCGGGACCTCCTCCTGGGGCGGTGCCGGCGATGCCTCGGGAACCGGTGCCGTGGTCTCTGCAGAGTCCGGTTCGGGCTGCGGAGCGGGCGCGGGCGCAATTTGCTCCAGGGTCCCGTGCTCGGCTTCCGAAGCGGGTTCAGCCGGCGTCTCGTGAACCGGCTCTGCCGCTGCTATCGGTTCAGCCACCGGCCCCGGTTCCGGAGCGGCGGTCTCGGGCTCTTCCATGAGCGGCGGCGCCGGTGCGGGCCCGGCTGCGGCCGGCTCGACCGGCAGCTCCGTCTCAGGCGGAGACGGCGCTGGAGGCTCGAACGTCTGCTCCCCGGCGGATGGCGGCATGGCGACCTCGACCGGCGGCGGGAACACCTCCGCAGCAACTTCTTCGTCGCCGAACGAGAGCGGCAGCGGCATGGGGGCCGGCTGCTCCTGCGGCCAGTCCGCAGGTCCGCGGCTCCGATCCGCCGGTGCCGCGAACGGGGCGGGCCACTCCTCTCCGGCCGCGGCGGCCGGGAAAGCCGGCTGCTCGCCGGACGGCAGTTCGCCCTCGGCCGGGCCGCCGACGCGGCGACGTCCGCCCCGCTTGCCGCGACGGCGCTTCTTCTTGTTGGGCTTGTCCTCGGCTGACGGCGCCGTCTCGGCCTCCTCTCCGGTGTCGGAGGCTGCCTCCTCGGTCTCTGTTTCGTCCTGCTCGGGGGCCGCCTCGCGCGCCTCGTCCGTCTTGCGGCGGCGACGCGGGCGCTTGCGGCGCTTGCCGGCGTCGGTCCGCTCCTCGGCGCCCTCGGCCTCGGCGCCCTCGGCCTCGGCGCCCTCGGCCTCGGCGCCCTCGGCGTCGCTGTCCGCCTCGGGCTCGGCCTCGGCGGCTTCCGCGGCCAGCGCGGCATCGGTCTCGGCCATCAGCCTGGCGGTGTCGATGGATGGCTCGGCGCCTTCCGCCTCGGCACGGCTGCGGCCGCGCTCCAACCGCAGGTCGGGGGTGACCAGCGAGTCGTCGCGGTCGAGCAGGACCCGGAAGTTGTAGCGGGCCTCGATCTCGGCCAACGTGTCACGTTTCTGGTTGAGGATGTAGAGCGCCAGGTCGGTCGGCACCGTAACGGTGATCTCGCTGGAGCGTTTGCGGATGCCCTCGTCCTCAATGGCGCGCAGCACGTGCAGCGCTGCCGAGCCGATGGAGCGCACGAGGCCGCGCCCACGGCAATGCGGGCACGTCTCGAAGTGCGTCTCGAAGAAGCTTGGACGCAGCCGCTGGCGCGACAGCTCGAGCAGCCCGAACGGGCTGATCCGGCCGAGCTGGATGCGGGCCCGGTCGGTGCGCATCGATTCCTTCAGCTTGCGTTCGACCGCGACGATGTGCCGTTCGTCCTCCATGTCGATGAAGTCAATCACGATCAATCCGGCCAGATCGCGCAGGCGCAGCTGGCGGGCGATCTCCTCGGCCGCTTCCATGTTGGTCTTGTAGGCGGTCTCTTCGATGTTGCGTTCGCGCGTGGCGCGGCCCGAATTGACGTCGATGGCGACCAGTGCCTCGGTCGGGTTGATCACGATGTAGCCGCCCGACCGGAGCTGCAACTCGGGGCTGTGCATCGCCTCGATCTGGCTTTCCACCTGATAGCGGTGGAACAGCGGCACGCTCTCGCGGTAGTGCTGCACCTTCTTGGCGTGGGAGGGCATCAGCATCCGCATGAAGTCCTTGGCGGTGCGGTACCCGTCCTCGCCGGCGACCAGCACCTCGTCGATGTCCTTCGAGTACAGGTCGCGGATGGCGCGCTTGATGAGGTTGGCCTCCTCATGAATGAGGCATGGCGCCGTCGACTCCAGCGTGATCTCGCGGATCGAGTCCCACAGCCGCAGCAGGTAGTCGAAATCGCGCTTGATCTCGGCCTTGGTCCGCTCCAGCCCGGCGGTGCGCAGGATGACGGCCATGCCCTCGGGGACCGCCAGGTCCTCAAGGATGGACTTCATGCGCTTGCGGTCCTTGGGGCTGGTGATCTTGCGGCTGACCCCGCCGCCGCGCGGGGTGTTGGGCATCAGCACGCAGTAGCGCCCGGCCAGGGACAAATAGGTGGTCAGTGCCGCGCCCTTGTTGCCGCGCTCCTCCTTGGTGACCTGCACCAGCATGATCTGCCGGCGCTTGATCACCTCTTGGATCCTGTAGCTGCGCAGCGGCCGGCGTGGCGCCGCCGGCTGCGCCTCTTCGACGCCGTCATTGCCGCCTACGGTCTCGACGCGGCCGGACTCCAGCGCCACCGCGCGGTCGGCCTCGTCGTCCGGCGCGCCGCCCTCGGTCGGCATGCCCCCGCCGACGGCCTCGACGTAATCGATCCGCCGCGCGGCGATATCAACCTGGTCCGCCGTTTCCACTGCCGCCGCGGCAGATCCGCACTCTGGTTCAGGCTTCCGGCCATCCCCGCTGCGATCCGCCATCGTCGAAGACGCACCCGACCCAGACTCGGGCATCGGCCCGACATCCTCCCACGACGCCGGGGGCTCGGCGATCGTCTCGGGACGCCACGCCTCCAGGGCGAGGGCATGGGGCGGCCAGACGTCTCCCGGCTCCGCCACGGCGGCGCCCGCATCGTCGCGGCCACCGGGCAGGACGGGTGCCTCTTCTGCTCCAGGCCGAATCAGGGTGTCGAGACTCAGAGCAGGAAACGTGCCCTCGACCTCTGCGTCGGCCGCCGGCTCACAACGTTCCGAAGCGGCGGCAGCGCCGCCGGCCTCTTCCAACTCTTCGCGATCGGCTCGGCTCCGGCGATCCTCTTCGTCGGGCTCCTCGCCGGCCTCGCGCCCGCCGGGAGCCTCGTCCTCGCCCGGATCCTCCTCCGGCCCGCCGAACTCATCGTCTTCGCGCGGTGGCCGCCGGGCCTCCTCGGCCATCAGCGCTTCGCGGTCGGCAACGGGGATCCGGTAGTAGTCCGCATGGACCTCGGAGAAGGCCAGAAAGCCGTGCCGGTTGCCGCCATACTCCACGAAGGCGGCCTGCAGCGACGGTTCGACCCTGGTCACCTTGGCGAGATAGATGTTGCCTTTGAGCTGTTGCTTGCTGGCGGCCTCGAAATCGAATTCCTCAAGCCGGTTGCCGCTCACGACGGCCACCCGCGTTTCTTCGGGGTGGGTCGCGTCGACAAGCATTCTTTTTGTCATGCTGACGTCCTCGTGACGGCGCCTCCCGGCCCGCGCGACATACGAGCGGGCGACGCGTCGTCCGTTGGCTCCAAAGCCTCGGCCACGCCACGGTCCATGGCCCCGCAACGGCGCTTTCCAGCAGGCCAGATCGGGGATCGCCGGATCTATGGAATCCGTGCCGCATGTCGGCGAAACCGGGCTTCACGATTGAACTCCTTCGCCGTGTAGCTGTCGTGCGGTGCTGCAGGGTGTCCTCCCGCAACGCGTTTCCGCCGCCCGGCGCGAGCGCCGAAGCTTGATACGATTCGGCCCGACGCACCATTGGCCGATAACTACACGGTATGTCGCGGCACTCACGATACCGGTGCGATACCGGATCGACAATCGCTGAATTCGGCGGCCCCAATCGCCTTGTCACGATGACGACCGATTGACCGCCAAGATGGGACGACGCAAGGCCGCTTCCAAGGCGTCGGATTCCGCGACCGTCGGCCATGGCCGCAAGTTGCGCCGGAGATGTCCATCTTTGTTGATAAAATGCCTGACCTTTTTGGTTGAACCTGCTGATTTTTATGTGCATACTATCCAGGAATGGTCGGCTCGGTCCCAGGTGCGATGCAACTCAGTGGTATTGTCTGCCGATGGCTGGTGCCGGTCTTCTTGGCCGCCCTTGTCATCGGCGTCGCGTGTGCCCAGGCGCCTGACCCGCCCGCCGTGCTCGACGTGCGCCTGGGCGATCACTCCGATCGCACGCGTTTCGTGGTGGAAACCACAGCGCCTTTTGACTTCAACCTGTTCCTGCTCGACCGGCCGTACCGCATCGTCATCGATTTTCCGCCGGCGGAGTGGCGCGCCGGCGATGACGTGAGTCGCGGCATCGGCCTGATTGCCGGGCACTATTACGCGGCAGTGGACGGTGGCACGACGCGTATCGTGCTGGACCTGACCCGGCCGGCGCGGGTGCGCGACGTGTTCTACCTGCCGGCCACCGCCGATGTGCCGTACCGATTCGTCGTGGATCTGGAGCCGACCGACGCCGCCGGCTTCGCCGCGGAGATGCGCGGCCCCGCTGCCCGGCGCAGCGGCGTGCAGGCGGTGGCGGCGGCAGCGCCATTCCCGTTGCCGACGCCGCGGCCGCGGCCGCCGCGCCTGCCTGTGGTGGCCATCGATGCCGGACATGGCGGCTTCGATCCGGGCGCCATCGGGCCGGACGGCCTGTACGAGAAGACGGTGACGCTGCAGGTGGCGCGCCGCCTGCGCGACCTGCTCGAGAGTGCCGGACGATACCGCGTCGTCATGATCCGCGACGGCGACGAGTCGCTGCAGCTGCGGGAGCGGGTGCGGCGTGCCCGCGCGGCAGGGGCCGACGTGTTCCTGTCGTTGCACGCCGACAGCAACCCGGACCCGGATCTGCACGGCGCCTCGGTCTACACGCTGTCGGACCGCGCCAGCGACCGGGAGGCTGCCCTGCTGGCCCAGCGCGAGAACCGTGTCGACGCCCTGGTCGGCGTCGAAATGGCGGTCCAGGACGATGTGACGGCGACGATCCTGATCGACCTGGCCCAGCGGGTGACGCGCAACGAGTCCTACATCCTGGCCGAAATGCTGGTGCGGCGGCTCGGCGGGCAGACCGCGCTGCTCAACCGCAGCCATCGGCAGGCCGGCTTCGCCGTGCTGACGGCGCCCGACGTTCCGTCGGTGCTGGTCGAGCTCGGCCATCTGTCGAACCCGGCCGACGCAAGGCGGCTGAACACGGCCGGGCACCAGGAGCGCCTGGCCGGTGCCATCACTGCGGCGATCGACGACTACTTCGCGCGGCTGGACGATGCCGGCGGCTGAGGCGCGGGCGGCGGCGGTCCAGCGCTGCGTTAACGGCCTTGCGCCCCCGGCCATCTCCGCGACACATTGTGATGTATTAACCGGATGGATCAAGAAAGCCGTCGATCCTTCGGCAGGATAGACCTTATATCGGAAGACCGGCGAGCCCGTAGACGTCCGCAACGGGTGCGGCTTTTCAGGCATGGAGCAGCAATGCGACTTCTCGGTTGGATCGCCTCTTCGATCATCCTGCTGGTGGTTGTGGCGATCGTCGCCGGCATCGGCGCCATCGCCTACTTCAGCCGCGGTCTGCCGGACCACCATCAACTTGCCGACTACCGGCCGCCGGTGACGACGCGCCTGCACGCCGCCGACGGCCGCTTGATCGCCGAGTATGCCCGCGAGAACCGGCTGTTCGTGCCGGTCGAGGCGATCCCGGATCACGTCGTGCAGGCCTTCATCTCGGCCGAGGACCGCAACTTCTACCACCACTGGGGCGTGGACTTCATCGGCATTGCCCGAGCCGCACTCACGAACCTGCGCAACCTGGGCTCGGAGCGGCGCCTCGTCGGGGCCTCGACGATCACCCAGCAGGTGGCCAAGAATTTCCTGCTGTCGAACGAGGTGTCGTTCACCCGCAAGATCCGCGAGGCGCTGCTGGCCCTGCGCATCGAGCGGACCCTGACCAAGGACCAGATCCTGGAATTGTACCTCAACGAGATCTATCTCGGGCGCAATTCCTATGGCGTCGCCGCCGCCGCGCTGAACTACTTCAACCGGTCGCTGCCGGAGCTGACGCTGGCCCAGGCCGCCTACCTGGCGGCCCTGCCCAAGGCGCCCAACAACTACCACCCGATCCATCGGCGCGAAGCCGCCATTGCCCGCCGCAACTATGTGATCGACCGCATGCTGGAGGACGGCGCCATCACTGCGGAGGAGGCAGCCGCCGCCCGGGCCGAACCTTTGGAAGTCTATGACCCGGACGAGACCGAGGTGCTGAGCGCCGACTACTTTTCCGAGGAGGTGCGGCGGGAGCTGGTGGACCGGTACGGTGACGACGTGCTGTACGGCGGCGGCCTGTCGGTCCGCACCAGCATGGATCCGCGCTATCAGGACATCGCCGAGCGGGCGCTGCGCGAGGGCCTGATCGCCTACGACCGCCGCCACGGCTGGCGCGGCCCGGTGGCCAGCCTGGAGTCGTTCGAGGACTGGCCGGAGCGGCTGGCTGAGGTCGAGACGCCGGCCGGAGCCGGCACGGCGGGCTGGGCGCTGGCCGTGGTGCTGGAGGTCGAGCCAGACGGCGTGCTGATCGGCCTTGCCGACCGCCGCCGCGGCCGGATTTCCGGCGACGAGCTGGCCAGGGCCAGGCCACCGCTGGCCCAGGGCGACGTGGTCCTGGTCGAGCCGCTGGCGGGCGTCGGTCGGGCGGTGCCGGCCGGGGATGGGCCGCCGCCGTCCTATGGCCTGCGCCAGATTCCGGAGGTTCAGGGTGCGCTGGTGGCGATGGACCCGCATACCGGGCGGGTGCTCGCCATGACCGGCGGCTTTTCCTATGAGATGAGCGAGTTCAACCGCGCCACGCAGGCGCTGCGTCAGCCGGGTTCGGCCTTCAAGCCGTTCGTCTACCTGGCAGCCCTGAACCATGGTTATACGCCCAGCACGACGGTGCTCGACTCGCCGCTGGCGGTGGACCAGGGGCCGGGCCTGGCGCTGTGGCGGCCGTCGAACTACTCGCGTGACTTCCTGGGGCCGACGCCGCTCCGGGTCGGGCTGGAACGGTCACGCAACATCATGACGGTGCGCCTGCTCGTCGACATCGGCCTGGAGCCGGTTCAGGAAATCGCTCAGGACTTCGGCATCTACGACGAGATGCCGCCGCTCTACTCGATGGCGCTGGGGGCCGGCGAGACGACCCCGCTGCGGCTGGCCACCGCCTATGCCATGCTCGCCAATGGCGGCCGGCGCATCACGCCGACCTTCATCGACCGCATCCAGGACCGCACCGGCGCCACCATATTCCGTCATGACGAGCAGCGAGTCTGCGAGATCTGCACCAACGTCGCCTGGCAGGGGCAGGTCGCACCGAACCTGCCCGACGAGCGCGAGCAGATCGCCGATCCGGTCAGTGTCTATCAGCTCGTCCACATCATGGAAGGCGTCATCCTGCGCGGCACGGCGCGGCGGCTCGCCTCGCTGGGCATCTCGCTGGCCGGCAAGACCGGCACGACCAACGACTACCACGATGCCTGGTTCATCGGCTTCACGCCCGACCTGGTCGTCGGTGTCTATGTCGGCTTCGACGACCCGCACTCGCTGGGCCGCGGCGAGGCCGGCGGCACTGCGGCAGCGCCGATCTTCGGCGCCTTCATGCGCGAGGCCCTGGACGGGCAGGACGTGCCGCCGTTCCGCATCCCGCCCGGCGTCACCATGGTACGCGTCAACCCGCACACCGGCATGCCGGCCGACCCCGGCGGCGAGTACATCCTGGAGGCGTTCCGCCCCGGCACCGAGCCGAACTGGTCCGACGCTCCCGACATGCAGTTCGGTGAGAGCATGCCCGCCGCCACGCTGGGCACGGGCGGGCTTTATTGACGCAGGGGCTGATCCCAAGTTCAGACAGGCCAACGAGATTTGCCGAAGGCGGTCGTCCTGACCGGTCCAGGACAGCGGTAACCAGGAGATCATGGAGAATGCGTGCCGAACTTCAGGACCTTGTGGATCAGATCGAGCAGTCGCTGGGACTGCTGAGGAGGTCTCTTTGACTACGATGCATCTGTCCGGCGGCTCGACGAGCTGAATGCGCTCGCCGAGCAGCAGGATCTGTGGAACGACCCGGACCGCGCCCAGGCGGTGATGCGCGAGCGCACCCACCTGGACATCCGGCTGAGCCACTACCGCGACCTTGAGCAGGGCTGTCGCGACACGCTGGAATTGATCGAGCTGGCCGAGGATGAGGGCGATGACGTCGTCCTCGGCGAGGCGGCCGGCACGCTGGCGGGCCTGCGCGACCGCGCCGCCAAGATGCAGCTGGAGAGCATGCTGTCTGGCGAGGCCGACGCCAACGACTGCTACCTGGAGGTCAACGCCGGTGCCGGCGGCACCGAGGCCCAGGACTGGGCGGAAATGCTGCTGCGCATGTACGTGCGCTGGGCCGAGGCGCACGGCTACAAGGTCGAGTGGCTGGAGGAAAGCCCCGGCGACGAGGCCGGGATCAAGTCGGCCACCGTGACCATCAAGGGGCACAACGCGTACGGCTGGCTGAAGACCGAGTCGGGTGTGCACCGGCTGGTGCGGATCAGCCCGTTCGACAGCCAGGCGCGGCGCCACACCAGCTTCGCCTCGGTGTCCGTGTCGCCGGTCGTCGACGAGTCGTTCGACATCGTGATCGAGGACAAGGACCTGCGGGTCGACACCTACCGCGCCTCGGGCGCCGGCGGCCAGCATGTCAACCGCACCGACAGCGCCGTGCGCATCACCCACATGCCCACCGGCATCGTCGTGCAGTGCCAGAACGACCGCTCGCAGCACCGCAACCGCGCCACCGCCATGGGCATGCTCAAGGCCCGCCTGTACGAGACCGAACTGAAGAAGCGCGAGGCCGAGGCCCAGGCGCTGGCCGACGCCAAGACCGACATCGGCTGGGGCCATCAGATCCGCAGCTACGTGCTGCAGCCCTACCAGATGGTCAAGGACCTGCGCACGGGCGTCGAGCGCGGCAACGCCCAGGGCGTGCTCGACGGCGACCTGGACCCGTACCTGGAGGCGGCACTGGCGGCGCGGCTCCACGGTGCCGAGTCCGAGGCGGCCGATACGGCCTGACGGCACTGCCGTCACGCGTACGGACGTACGTTTGCCGGGCGGGCGGTTGCGCCGTCCGCCTCGTCACTCCGCCGGGATGCGTACGGTGAATCGCGCCCCGGAGCGGTCCTTGCGGTTCTCGGCGAAGATGCGGCCCTGGTGGGCCTCGACGATCTGGCGCGAGATGCTGAGGCCCAGGCCCGAGTGCGTGCCGAACTTCTCGCCGGCCGGCCGCTCGCTGTAGAAGCGGTCAAAGATGGCGTCCAGCTTGCCCTCCGGAATGCCGGGGCCCTCGTCCTCGATCGTGACCTCGATCCAGCGGCCGTCGCGGCGCGCCGCCAGGCTGATCGTGCCATCCGGCGGCGAGAAGGTGATGGCGTTGGTGACGATGTTGCGGAACACCTGGACCAGCCGGTCCTCCACGCCGGACACCAGCAGCGGCTTGTCGCTGGCCAGGCGCAACTCCAGGCGCGGGCCATTGCTGCCGTCATTTGTATCGTTGTGCATGTCGACCAGCATCTGCAGCATGCGCCGCACGTCCGCCGACCGCGCCTGGGCGCGCGACAATTCGGAATCGAGCCGCGAGGCGTCGGAAATGTCGCTGATCAGCCGGTTCAGGCGCTCGACGTCGTCGACGATGATGGCCAGCAGCCGGCGCTGCTTCTCGGGATCGTCGATGCGGACCACGGTCTCCACGGCGCTGCGCACCGAGGTCAGCGGGTTCTTGATCTCGTGTGCCACGTCGGCCGCAAACCGCTCGATGGCGTCCATGCGCTTCCACAGCGCGGCGGTCATGTCGCGCAGGACGCCCGACAGCTCGCCCAGCTCGTCGCGCCGCCGGGTGAAGTCGGGGATGTCGAACTGGCGGCCGTGGCCGCGGCGCACCTGCTCGGCGGCCTCGGCCAGGCGCCGGATTGGCCGGGTGATGGTGCCCGCCAGGTACAGCGACAGCAGCACGGTTATGCCCAGCGCGCCGAGGAACACCAGCAGGATCTCCTCGCGGGTGGACTGCACGGCGGCTTCGATGTCGGCGGTGTCGCGGGTGACCAGGACGGCGCCGATGACCACGCGCAGCCGCTGTACCGGCACCGCCACGCCGAGCAGCAGCCGCTGGCTGTCCTCCTGCGTCCAGATCTGCCGGGCGAACTCGCCGCGCAGGGCGCGCTGCACCGAGATGTAATCGGCGGTATGCTGGACCGGTTCCTCGGCATAGGGCGGCCATTCCTTGCGCCGCGGCAGGTGGGTGGTAACCCAGGCATAGACGGCATCGAACGCCTGGCGCGGCCACGACTCCTCCTCCGTCTCGGGCAGCGCCCGGATCTCCACGGTCCCGCCCGGTCCGGCCAAGAGGCGGCTGTCGGCGATCAGTGAGCCGTCCATCACGTCGAACAGCCGCGTCCGCGTATCCGTGGTCTCGTACAGGCGGCGCACCATGGCCCGCGCCCGCGCCGGGTCGAGTCGGCTCACCTCGTTGGGCCCCTCGACGGTGGCGCCCTCAGCCAGGGCACCGGCGAAGGTCTGGGCCTCGACCCGCAGCGACTCCAGCTCGGCCTGCATCAGCCGGTCCTCGTAGCGGCCCAGGTAGAGCACGCCGCCCACCAGAATTAACAACGCCAGCACGTTGATCGCCAGCACGCGGGCGGTGAGCTTGGAGAAGGGGCGCCGGCGGCGCCGTCGCGGCCATCGCCGGGGTTGCAGCCGCGGCGATGGCCGCGACGGCAGCGACGGCGGGACCTCGCTGCCGTCGTCACCCCGCCTGGCCGGGGCCGGCCGTGCCGCCGGTGCCGCCTGGGGCCCGGCATCGCGCGCCAGCAGCCGCGCCGGCGGCGGCGGCATCGCGCGCGATCGGGTGGTGACGCCGTCGGTCATGGCCTCTCTGAGCGGCTGGCCGTCAGGCCTCCTTGTACCGGTAGCCGACGCCGTAGAGCGTCTCGATATGCGAGAACTCCGGGTCGACCGCCTTGAACTTCTTGCGGATGCGCTTGATGTGGCTGTCGATGGTGCGGTCGTCGACGTAGATGTGCTCGCCGTAGGCCGCGTCCATCAACTGGTCGCGGCTCTTGACGTGGCCGGGGCGGACAGCCAGGGCCTTGACCAGCAGGAACTCCGTCACGGTCAGCTCGATCGGCAGGCCCCGCCAGTCGCAGGCGTGGCGATGCGAATCGAGGGACAGCTCGCCGCGGACCATCATGGCGCCGGGGTCGGTCTCGCCCTCCTTGTCCGCCGGCGCGTTGCGGCGCAGGACGGCGCGGATGCGTTCGACCAGCAGGCGTTGCGAGAACGGCTTCTTGATGTAGTCGTCCGCGCCCATGCGCAGGCCGAGCAGTTCGTCCACCTCGTCGTCCTTGGAGGTAAGGAAGATGACCGGGATGGTCATGGTCTGGCGCAGCCGCTGCAGCAGCTCCATGCCGTCCATGCGCGGCATCTTGATGTCCAGCACCGCCACATCGACGGGGCGCGTGGTGATGCCGCGCAGGGCCTCGTCGCCGTCGGCATAGGTGCGCACCTCGAAGCCCTCAGCCTCGAGCGCTATCGACACCGAGGTCAGGATGTTGCGGTCGTCGTCGACCAGGGCGATGGTCTGCGCCACGTGTCTTGCCTCCTAAAGCCTCGCGTCCCGTCCACGCCGGCCGTCGCCGTGCCCGGCGGCATCGCGACAGTGGAAATGCACTGTGGCACCAATCTGGCCGGATCGTTCGGGCGCCGGTTCTTGTTGAACGGCCGGCTGGTATCGAGGACCGAAGCGGCACGCCGGCAGATCGCCATCGGGCCGCCGCGATGCCTTGATGCCGCCGCGTTCTCGCCACAAAGTAGGCCTCCCATGACCAGAACCCAAGAGCCGCCTGTGCGCCTCGCCCGCACCGTCATGCGGTCCGTCGACCGTGCCGTCCTGGCCACGCGCCGTGGCGACGATGGTTGGCCGTACGGATCGCTGGTCCTGGTCACCCTGGGGCTTGACGCGACCCCGATCCTGCTCGTCTCGACGCTGGCCGAGCATACCCGCAACATTGCCGCCGACGACCGGGTGTCACTGGTGTTCGACGGTACCGCCGGGCTGGCGCAGCCCATGGAAGGGCCGCGGGTGACCGTGCTCGGCCGCGCCGCACCGGCCGCCGACCCGCACCTGCGCGTCCGCTATCTGGCCCGCCACCCCGACGCGGCGCTCTATGCCAATTTCACGGACTTCGCCGTGCACGCGATCACCGTCACGACCGCACACCTGGTCGCCGGGTTCGGCCGGATCCACCGGATCGGTGCCGCCGACCTGCTGCTCGACGCCGACGCCGTGGCGCCTCTCGCTGCCGCGGAGGCCGGGCTGCTGGCCAAGGTCAACGACCGGTTCTGCGATGCCTTGGATCGCGTCGTGGCGGAACGGACCGGCGACGCTGGCGATCGGAGCGGCGGCTGGCGGCTGACCGGCATCGACCCGGACGGCTGCGACGCCCGCCGTGGCGGCAAGGTCGCGCGCCTTGCCTTCGACGAGCCGCTGACCGATCCCGAGGCCGTCCACGGGGCGCTCAGCCGTCTGTTCGGCAGGTGACTGTCATTGCCTCTATCGATCGCGACGGTCTGGCCTTGATCAGCCATGCCACCAGTTCCTTGATGCACAGGTTCGACAAAGCCTTTGGTGGAGAACCGGGGCCATGACCTTTCTCGCCAATCTCCAGCCACGCCACGACGGTCGCCGCGCCGCCATTGATCGCGCCTACCGCATGGACGAAACGGCGGCGGTCGCGGCCCTGCTGCCCCAGGCGCGCCTGCCCGACGAGCAGGCGCGGCGGGTCGAGGCACGCGCCGCCGCGCTGGTCCGCGGCGTGCGGCGCAACCGGCGATCGTTCGGCGGGCTCGACTCGTTCCTGAACGAGTTCGGCCTGTCGTCGCGGGAGGGCGTCGCCCTGATGTGCGTCGCCGAGGCGCTGCTGCGCGTGCCCGACGCCGAGACGGCCGACCGGCTGATCGAGGACAAGATCGGCGGCGCCCGCTGGGACGACCATCTCGGTCACGGTGAAAGCCTGTTCGTCAACGCCTCGACCTGGGCGCTGATGCTGACCGGCCGGGTGCTGACACTGGACACGGCCGAGATGCGCCGGCCGCGCGCCCTGCTCAACCGGCTGGTCCGCGGTGTCGGCGAGCCGGTGATCCGCGGCGCCATCCGCCACGCCATGCGCATCATGGGCCGCCAGTTCGTGCTCGGCCGCACCATCGGCGAGGCCATCGAGCGCGCCGCCGAGGCCGAACGGCGCGGCTACCGCTACAGCTACGACATGCTGGGCGAGGCGGCGCGCACCCACGGCGACGCCGAGCGGTTCTTCCGGTCCTATGCGGATGCCATCGCGGCGATCGGGCGGCGTGCCGGCGGCCGCGGGCCAGTCGCCGCGCCGGGCATGTCGGTCAAGCTTTCCGCCCTGCACCCGCGCTTCGAGCCGGGCCGGCGGGAGGAGGCCGGCGCGGTCGTGACCGACCGGCTGCGCCGGCTGGCGCTGGCGGCGCGCGCCCACGGCATCGGCCTGACAGTCGACTCCGAGGAGGCCGACCGCTTCGACCTGTCGCTCGACGTGATCGCCGCGGTCTACGCCGACCCGGCGCTGGAGGGGTGGGACGGCTTCGGCCTGGCCGTGCCCGCCTACCAGAAGCGCGCCCGCGCCACGCTGGACTGGCTGGCGGAGCTGGTGGAGCGCCATGGCCGCCGGCTGATGGTCCGGCTGGTCAAGGGCGCCTACTGGGACACCGAGATCAAGCTGACCCAGGAGCGCGGCCTGGACGGCTATCCCGTGTTCACGCGCAAGGCCTCGACCGACGTGTCGTACCTGGCCTGCGCCCGCTTCCTGCTGGAGCGCCGCGACCTGTTCTATCCGCAGTTCGCCACGCACAACGCCCATTCGGTGGCCTGTGTGCTGGAACTGGGCGGGCCGCCGCGCGACTACGAGTTCCAGCGCCTGCACGGCATGGGCGAGCCGCTGTACGACCAGCTGGTCGGGCCGGAGGCGCCGGTGCGGGTCTACGCCCCGGTCGGCGGGCACGAGGAGCTGCTCGCCTATCTGGTCCGGCGGCTGCTGGAGAACGGCGCCAATTCGTCGTTCGTCAACCGGCTCAACGACGACCAGGTGCCGGTCGAGGCGATCGCCGCCGACCCGGTGGCGCGCGTCGCCGTTCTGCCGCGCAAGCCGCACCCGCGCATCCCGCTGCCGGCCGACCTGTACCGGCCGGACCGCGCCAACTCGCGCGGGCTGGACTTCAGCGACCCGACGGCGCTGCGCCCGGAGCTGGAGGCCATGGCGCGCGCCGCCGAGTCCCTGTGGCACGCGCGGCCGCTGCTGGGTGACGGGGACGGGCAGGGCGGGGCGCCGCGGGCCGCGCTCGACCCCGCCGACCAGGCGCGCGAGATCGGCAGCGTCGCCGACGCCACCCCGGCCGAGGTCGACCGCGCCCTGGCCACTGCCGCCGGCGCCTGGCGCGGCTGGAGCGAGAGCGGCGGCGGCCACCGCGCCGACGTGCTCGACGCCATGGCCGACGCGCTGGAGGCGCACCGGGCCGAACTGATGGCCATGGCCGTGCGCGAGGCCGGCAAGACCCTCCCGGACGCCCTGGCCGAGGTGCGCGAGGCGGCCGACTTCTGCCGCTACTACGCCGCCCGCGCCCGCGAGGCGTTCGCCGCGCCGCGCCGCCTGCCGGGTCCGACCGGCGAGGACAACGTGCTGGCCCTGGGCGGGCGCGGGCCGTTCGTGTGCATCAGCCCGTGGAACTTCCCGCTGGCGATCTTCACGGGGCAGGTCGCCGCGGCGCTGGCTGCGGGCAATGCCGTGGTCGCCAAGCCGGCCGAGCAGACGCCGATCCTGGCCTGCCGCGCCGCCGCACTGTTCCGCAACGCCGGAGTGCCGCCGGAGGTGCTGCAGGTGCTGCCCGGCGACGGCCCGGCGGTGGGCGCCCGGCTGGTCGCCGACCCGCGGGTGGCCGGGGTCGCCTTCACCGGCTCGACCGACACGGCGCGGGCGATCAATGCGGCACTGGCGGCGCGTCCCGGCCCGATCGTGCCGCTGGTCGCCGAGACCGGCGGCCAGAACGCCATGATCGTCGACTCCACCGCGCTGCCCGAGCAGGTGGTCGTCGACGTGATCGACAGCGCCTTCAAGAGCGCCGGCCAGCGCTGTTCGGCGCTGCGCGTCCTGTTCGTGCAGGAGGAGATCGCCGACCGCCTGCTCGCCATGCTGGCCGGGGCGGCCGAGACGCTGACCGTCGGCGACCCGGCGCTGCTGGCCACCGATGTCGGGCCGGTGATCGACGCCGACGCCCGCGCCATGCTCAGCGCGCATGCCGAACGCATGGCCCACGAGGCGGCGCCGCTGTTCACCGTGCCGGTTGACGACGCGCCGGACGGCAGCCTGGCCCGCGGCCTGTTCTTCGCGCCGCGCGCCTTCGCCCTCGACCGGCTCGACCGGCTGGAGCGCGAGGTGTTCGGGCCCATCCTGCACGTGATCCGCTACCGCGCCGGCCACCTGGACCGGGTGCTGGACGCCATCGCCGCGACCGGCTACGGCCTGACCCTGGGCATCCACACGCGCATCGACTCCACGGCGCGGTACGTGCAGCGGCGGCTGGCGGTCGGCAACACCTACGTCAACCGCAACATGGTCGGCGCCGTGGTCGGCGTGCAGCCCTTCGGCGGCCACGGCCTGTCCGGCACCGGCCCCAAGGCCGGCGGCCCGCACTATCTCTACCGCTTCGCCACCGAGCATACGGTGACCATCAACACCACCGCCGCCGGCGGCAACGCCACCCTGGTCTCGCTGTCGGAGGAGGAGCCCGTGGCGTAGAGCGGCCCGAGCGCAGCGAGGCCCGCCGCGCGGCCCTTCTGCAGAGCTTGCCATTTGCGAGAAGAGACGGCACATCTTCCCCATGGGCGTTATCTTCGACACACTGGCCTTCGCGCGCCGTCTGGAAGCCGTCGGGTTCACCCGCGAGCAGGCCGAAGCTTTGGCGGAAGAACAGGCCAAGCTCATCGACGAACGCTTGGCCACCAAGCACGACCTCGAACTCCTCAAGCGCGACCTCACCATACGCACTGGCACGATGCTCGTCGCGCTCGCGGGGTTCCTGGCGATCATACGGTTCTTTGCGTAGGGGGTTTCTCTACTTTCCCTCTTTTCCCGTTTCGTCTGCGCTTGCCGCGGAGCTTGCCCCGCCAATCTGACTCTGCGCATCCGGCGGCCTATGTCATGGCGCATGCCCGACCGCCCGCTCTCTCCGCTCTTCATCGGCAGCGAGATCTACCGGCATTCCCGTTATGGCCGGAAGCACCCGCTGGCGATCCCGCGGGTGTCGACGGTGATCGACCTGTGCCGGGCCATGGGCTGGCTGCCCGACGAGGCCTATGTCGACAGCCCGCGCGCCACGCCGCAGCAGCTCGCCCGCTTCCACGACCCGGACTACATCCGCGCGCTGATCGACGCCGAGCGCGACCAGCGCCTCGATCCTGAGCGCCGCGCCCGCCACAACATCGGCCGGTTCGAGAACCCGATCTTCCCGGAGGTCTTCCGCCGCCCGGCGACCGCCTCGGGCGCCGCCCTGCGCGCGGCGGAGCTGCTCGCCGACGGCGGCATCGTGCACAGCCCGGCCGGCGGCACGCACCACGGCCGGCCCGACCGGGCCAGCGGCTTCTGCTATTTCAACGACCCGGTGCTGGCCATCCTCGGCCTGCTCGATGGCGGGCTGGAGCGCGTCTACTACGTCGATGTCGACGCCCATCACGGCGACGGCGTCCAGGATGCCTTCCACGACGACGACCGCGTGCTGACCGTGTCGGTGCACGAGACAGGGCGCTGGCCCAACAGCGGCCCTGTGCACGACCGCGCCGGCGGCATGGCGCGCAACCTGCCGGTGCCGCCGGAGTTCAACGATTCGGAGCTCGACCTGATCCGCGACACCGTGCTGGTGCCGCTCGGCCGCGCGTTCCGGCCCCAGGCCGTGGTCTTGCAGTGCGGCGCCGACGGCCTGGCCGACGACCCGTTGAGCCGGCTGACGCTGTCGAACGGTGCGCTGTGGCGGGTGGTGGCGGCGATGACGGGGCTGGCGCCGCGGCTGCTGGTGCTGGGTGGCGGCGGCTACAACCCTTGGTCAGTGGGACGCTGCTGGGCCGGGGTGTGGGCAACGCTCAACGGCCTCGACCCGGCCGGTCCGGTGACGGCCGCGGCGGAGGCGGTGCTGCGCGGCCTGACCTGGAACCGCGCCGCCGGCCGCGCGCCGCCGGAGCACTGGTTCACGACCATCGCCGACGCCGCCCGCCCCGGCCCGGTGCGGCCGGCGGTGCATGCCCTGATCGATGCCGTCTTGCGGCCATGATCGCGCAGCCCTATACGCGACG
>CAZGMC010000046.1:0-3983 GCA_964526565.1 uncultured Mycobacteriaceae bacterium | reverse complement strand
GACGCCGGCATGCTGTTCATTTTCGACCCGCCGCGCGAGGCCTCGTTCTGGATGCGCAACACCCTGATCTCGCTGGACATGCTGTTCATCGATGCCGACGGGCGCATCGTCAACATCGCCGAGCGCACGACACCCCAGACCGACGACCCGCACAGCTCCGCCGCCCCGGTGCGCGCCGTGCTGGAGATCAATGGCGGCCTGTCCGCCATGCTCGGCATCACCCCCGGCGACCGCGTGGTACATGAGGCATTCGGGACGGCGCCGGCGAGCCCGGAGTAGCGGTCCCGCCCTCAAGGCGCGTGGACCGAACGCCCGCCCGGCCCAGCAGCGCCTGCAACCGGCCTGTTGCGGGCCAACCCGTTGACTCATAGTCCCTTTCCGGCTGGATGCAGCATGTGCATCGTGCACACGGGACGTTGCACCGCCCGTCCCTTCTGCATCATCGGCGCAACCGCGGTGTTGCAGCCCAACCTTTTGATCTGCTGAGGCTTTCAGGCAATATGCAACATCTGCAACGGGGCACGCCGGGTGCTGCACCGACCCGCCGTCGGGCCCCGACAGCCAACGCGGCGCTGCCCCCTGCTGGTGCCGCCGTGCGCGGATCACCGGCGATGCCCATGCCATCAGGCAGACCGGCCGCAAGAAACGCCCCCCGCGCTCTCCACCACATCGCGCGCACTCCACGACCGTCTTATCCCATTCAGGATACAGGAACAACATCCTAGACCACAAGGTCCGTGATGGCATTCAAGCCCATGGTGGCCTGCCTTACTGCCCCCGAAGCACTGCGATTGCAGACGTGTTGAACTCTAGAAACAAACTTACGGAAAAGGAAAGCGAGCAGGTTCAACCAGCTGATATTGGACTCCTCTGTCTCGTCATGCGAAGCCCTCGCGTCAAGCAGACGCAGACTGATGGGCTTCCGCCACGAAACCGGCATCCTCGCACCGCCTGCTCAGGCTGACAAGTGTCTCGGCCTGGCGGTCGCTGGGCACCGAGCCGTTCAATGCAGGATACAGTGCGCGCTCGTCTGCCATTGTCAAAATCTGTTGATGGCGCGCGAACACGGACAACGCCTGCCAGTACGACGGACCACGCTCCATAACGTTGCGGATCGCTTTCAGGCCTCGATCAATCTTCCCTTCCGCACGCGCCTGCTTTTCCTGAGAGCGCATGTCATGGCTGGTAACAGTCATCTGCTCCATTCCAGCGGTCACGGGCACCTGCGTTTCGAGAGCACGCTTGCGGCATGCCTGCGCCTTCGCCCATTCCGTGACGTTCTGGCCGGCCTGTGGCGGGTCCCGGAGGACCGCAGCCATGACCTCGCCGATCAACAGCATCTGTCTTTCCAGCGTGTCGCCGGGCACCTGTGCCGCCCAGATCCTGCGGAAATCAAGCGACCCGCCTGCGGAAACATCAGCGGCCAAGCGGGCCAATCGAGCCATTGTATAGGCGACGATCTGGGCTCTGTAACCGCCCTCATACCACGAAGCATCGCTTACAAGGCGCTCTGCCGCACGAAACAGGATGATCCGTGCAATCGCATCCCTGAACCAGTCGTCGCCATAGCGACTGCGCTGCGCTTCAATTGACCATTGCGCCGTGATGGTGTTGGCGAATTCTGTGAAGCTCTTTTCGGCGCCCTTGCAGGCAATGTCTGGCAGCCCTGCAAAGCAGTTCTCGACTTTCGCAAGATCCGTCTTGGTGACGACCTGACTGCGGGGGTTGGCCAACTGAAACTGCTGCCGCCTTGCCGGCGTGAGCCCGGCCTGATCATTCAAGTATTGACCTCGCGCCCGCTCATAGTACCAGTGGGTCTGGATCTGCGAGCCTCCAATGGCCGGTGCGAGAATGCGTCGCGAGCATTCTTCAATCCTGCGATGGAAAGGGTGGTTTGCGAAGAAATCGCTCAACCTTACGGTATTCTGACTGTTTGCATAACGCGAGATGAGCGGAATGATTTCCTCGCTGACGCCCGGCGCGACGACCGAGAGTTTCATTGGCACAAAGACCCGGGACAGGGACATGCGGCCGTCGCGTCGCACCATCGCGACCGATGCCGTCGTCTGGGCGCCGTTGACAATCTGGAGGTCGGTGGCGCTGGTGACGAGCAGGCGACCGTCGGCGGTCCGGGAGAGGGCCACCTCGGAGGCGGTCGCCGCTATGCCATTGTTGTAGGCAAAGAATCTTTCCGGCTGTTGCTGGATGGTTCTCGCCATGCCCTTGTTGACATTGCCTCGACGGCCAAGAAATGTTCGGACGTTCCCTTCAAGAAGGCGGCTGCCGTATCGCAGGAAGATGTCGGCAAGCGTCTCCGCAGGAATTGCAGCCAAGTATGCATCGTAGTCCGCATCACCAACGGCCGCCGGAAGGACTTCAAGACCACCCAACGACATCCTGCTGAAGTCCACGACAAGGTCGTCGCGAGCGTTGTGCGCCTCGTGTATTCTCTTGAACCGAGTGAGATCCCAGATCTGGTAGGTGACCTGTGTTTCATCATCGGCAACAGTGGCGGGAATTTCGCGGATGCGCTCGCTGATCGGACGGTCAGTGACGATGTGCAGCCGCAGACGCGAAGGTCGGGCATTGCGTTCGACGCGCCGCGCCAAGGCCCAAAGCGGTCGGCTTTCCTCAATGCTTCTGGCCAGCCACCCGCTCCTTGCCTGCTCGAATACCGCCAGGATGCGATTGAAGCCCTGGTCCCGCGCCTCGGAAAGAGTGAGGGCCGCCGGCATCTGAGGACCGCCATCCAGGAGCGCAATGTAAAGGTGCAGCGACTCGTCCGCTTCGTCGAAGGCGAAAGCATCCATCTCCAGTTTTCTGCCCCGCTGTCCGGTCAATGTCTCGGGGCAGGTCTCTGCATCCGGCACCTCGCCTGCCTCCCGCAGGCGCTCCAGCGTTTCTCCAACGAAAGCGTCTCGCATCGTGCAGGACGATGCCTCAGCACGCGATGCCGCGGAGGCCAGGAGGTCGGCCCTGAATTCGTCATTCGTCATGTGTCTGGTTTCCCTGCGGCCCGATCCCCGGCCGTCATGGGCGTCAGGGCGATGACATAGTCCGCCTCTGTCACGCCAACGGGGACCGTCGCCCGAACGAGACGCGGAAACGACGCCTCGACGGCGTACCTTTGTATGCCCTTGAGAACGACCGCCACCTGTTCGTGGTGCGGGTGCTCATGCCAGCCGGCTGCGGCCAGCCGGCTCGTCAGCTCGTTGGCAGCCAACGGTTCGAACTCGAGCCGTCCCATCAGCCGGCGGATCACGGCCGGCGCCGTCGTCGCGTTCTCGGACTCCGCGTGAACATCTTCAAGGCGGATGACGAACAAGGCAATCTCTTCGCCTTCACCGTCGAGCTGGGCAAGACCGTTGATCCGCACCGCCTCGGCGTCAGGCTGCACGACCTTGACCTCGATCCGCCGTCCAGACGGCAATCGGAAGTCCTGTGGCGCCCCGAGCGGGCCCTGCCAGCTGTTGACAGCGGCATCGGAATGAAAATGCGGCAGCACGTCCGTCTCAAGCACAAGCAGTTCCCCGATCAGGCCGCGCAGTGCGGTCGCGGTCATGCCGTCATGGGCCTCCTCCAGCAGCCGTCGCCATCGATCGACCCTGGCCAGGACGGCTCCCGGAGCGGCCTGTGGCGTGATCCCCTGGCGCGTGAACGTCACGATGTCGCGGCAGAGCTCCCGGAACACGGCGGAAAGATCCGGTGTCATCAGCGAGAGGCGCACCCACCACCGGCCATCCGCCCGGTCTCCATGATCGATCCGGACAGCCTTCAGACCGCGCGCCCGTGGCGGCTCCTCCGGACAGATCAGGACCAGACCGGGCCGGTCCGGATGCTCGTACTCGGCATAGAGGTCCAGCGGATGCGTCTCGTCGATCCGGCGGACCAGAGGGCCGGGACTGCTTGACCGAAGTGACTGCCAGATGTCTTCAATCGGGATCATCGGGATCGCCCGCAAGGTCGTCGTCATCGATATCAAC